>CAZLOH010000051.1:0-42190 GCA_964561105.1 uncultured Bifidobacterium sp.
TTTCAACTCCCATCCCCGTCCCGATTTGCGCCTTCCGCTCTGCGGACAAGCCCTATCTATGCCTTTGTCCGCCGGCTCACCGGCAACGACGCCGAGGCCGCCGATCTCACGCAACGCACGTTCAGTCGCGTCTGGCAGGCGTTGCCCACGTTTGCCGGTCGTTCCTCATTCAGCTCCTGGATTCACGGTATTGCCCACCACGTCGCGGTGGACTGGCGACGCGTCCCTCATCGGCTTGAATCGCGCTCCCCGGAGTGGTGGGACGCCTGCGTGGCCAGCGGCCCGACACCCGCCGAGGCCGTGGCCCGCGACGAGCTTGCCACCCGGCTCTTTGCTTCCGTTGACAAACTCGATCCGGACCTGCGCGACACCATCCACCTGCACTACTATCAGGAACTCACCCTGCAAGAAACCGCCGACGCGCTGGGAGTCGCCACCAGCACGGTCAAATACCGTCTCCGCCAGGCGATGGCCGAATTGCGGAAGCAGCTCAACGAAGATCGCCACACAATGAAACTTCCTCCAGCACGAAACGCGCATGAACCCCAGCGAACCGGACATTGAAAGCCGCCTGCACCACGCCCCCAAACCCGCACCGCCACCGGGATTGAAACAGGAGCTTTTCAAACAGATGACGCCGGCTTCGACTCCTCGTGTGCCGCCGACGCCTTTTGCCAAACAACCAGTTCATTCATGGTGGCGACGTTGGTGGCCGGCGCTGGCACCCGCCGCCGTTTCCCTGGCAGGTGTCGTGGTGCTGGCCGTTCAGCAAGCACAAATCCACCGGCGGGAGCGAACAATGCAAACCTCGGCCAGGCCAACTCCGACTGAATCCGGCCCGTTACTTCAGCCAACCGCCGATGAAAGCTCGACACTCCACCCGATTGACCCAGCGATCGCGGAACAAAAGGAGATTGCGCGACTGGCGGAACGCGCCCAACAGCTTACCGCTGACATTGCGCAATTGGAGCAAACCCAAAAAGAAAATGAATCGCTGCGAAGCCAGCTCGCTGCGCCACCCACATTGTCGCAAGCGGACCTGGAGGAATTGAGCAAGGCCAAAGACCGGGCCTTATCCATCCACTGCATCAATAACCTGAAACAGTTCGGATTGGCCGTGCGCCTGTGGGCCTTGGACAACAACGACGTCTTCCCAACCACCATCCTTGCGATGAGCAACGAGTTGAACACACCAAAAATCCTCGTCTGCCCGGCGGACACAAATCGCCCTGTCGCCGTCAACTGGGCCGCCTTCACCAGCGCCAATCTTTCCTATGAATACCTGGCGGCAGGGGCCACCAATGGAGAGGCCGAACCGTACCGCGTTCTCGTGCGCTGTCCGATCCATGGTCATATCGGCCTATGTGACGGGAGTGTGCAAAGCTCTGTTGCCACGAGACACCCGGAGCGGTTGATCTCGAGCGGGGGAAAGCTGTATCTGAAGCCTCCCCCCGCCGCTAATTAATCGCGAACTCCCGATGCCCGATGCTCCGACCACTGCTTACATTCATCAGCCTCGCCGTGTGTGTGGCCACGCTCACGCTGGTTTGGATTCAGCAACGCCAACTGACCGCCGGGCACGACGATAAACTTCAGGCACGAACGGAGTCGTCACCGACAATTTCAGCATCGGTTTCCAACGACGCGAGTGCGGTCGTGGTCGAGCAACACTCCCCCTCACTGGAACTGCTCCGCCTGCGCGGTCAGGTTGGGCAACTGGAGCGACGCCGTCGCGAACTGGCCGGTGTGCGGGCGGAAAATGAAAAGCTGCGGGTTCAACTGGCGAACAAGGGGACGAATTCAGCGGGCGGGCTTGCCTTTCCGGCAGGCTACCTGCGTATGGTTGATGCGAAGTTCGTCGGCTATGATACGCCGGAAGCCACTTTGCAAACCATGCTATGGGCGGTTCAAAAGCAGAGCGTGGAGGATTTGTTGCAAGTATTAAGCCCTAAGTATGCCCGGGAGGTTGTCGCCGAAATTCAGAAGGCAGGCTCATCGGACGAATTCTTCAAAGGTGCTGACGGCGTACCCGGCTTGCAGGTCTTGGGACAACCGGAAGCAACGGCAGCCGCAGATGAAGTGGTCCTGCATGTGGAAGTCGTACCTGACGGGCACGCACCCGGAGAGAAGCCGCAAGAACTCAGGTTCAAACTCATTGGCGGCCAATGGAAATTGAATTCCGGATTCTGAATTTGCGGGGATGGAACTATGCCAGAACCCAGCCGGGTTGAATGTCTTCGTCGTAGCTCCGTGACTCCGGATTCTGCCTCAGCTTCCGTTCCGCCAGAATGCCTACCATCGCCGCGTTGTCCGTACACAGGGACTGCTCCGCCAATCGCAACGTAAACCCTCGCCGCTGGCACGCTTCGCCCAAGGCCCGACGCAAGGCTCGATTACACGTCACGCCACCCGAGGCCGTCACACAGGTCACACCCAATCGCTTCGCCGCGCGGATGGTTTTCGTGACGAGTACCTCCACGATGGCCGCCTGCACGCTGGCGCACAGATCACGGACGGATTGCTCGTTCTCCATGAGTTTCGGATGGTCGCGCAGAAAGTAGCGCACCGAGGTCTTCAAGCCGCTGAAACTGAAGTCATCGTTCGGGTCGTTCAGCAGCGGTCGCGGGAAGTCATACGCCTGCGGATTCCCCTGCTCAGCCAGCCGGTCAATCTCCGCGCCGGCGGGATACGCCAGTCCCATCAGCTTGCCGGTCTTGTCGAAACACTCGCCCGCCGCATCATCAATTGTTCCGCCCAGCACGCGATGTTTCAATTCCGCTGCCACGTGGACCAGCATCGTATGCCCCCCGCTGACGATGAGCGAAACATTCGGTTCGAACTCGCCAAAGTGCGCCCGCAACGGGTTGCCATAAATCCACGGCGAATAAAGATGCGCCTCGTGATGATGAATCCCGACGAACGGTTTGCGTCGGGCAAAAGCCATCGCCTGCGCGGCTTTGCATCCCACCATCAGAGCGCTGGCCAGCCCGGGACCTTGTGTGGCGGCGAAAGCGTCCAGTTGTGCCACCGAAACCGCCGCCGCCCGCAGCGCTTCCTCCGTCACCGGAATCAGATTTCGCAAATGCTCGCGCGCCGCGAGTTCCGGGACGACGCCGCCGTATTCCGCGTGCAGTTTGATCTGGGAGGAAACCGCGCTCGCCAATACCTCGCCGTCGCGCACGACTGCGGCGCTGGTTTCGTCGCACGACGATTCGAGCGCGAGCAACGTCATTTCGCCGCCGCCACCTTGCCGGTCCGGGCCTTGGGCGATTCCGTCGCCGGGGCGCGGTCGGTGTAAATCATGATTCCCTTGAGCACATCCAGCGCGCGATCCAGTTGCGGATCGTGGACCGCCCGGACGCGGGCGCGGTCTTTTTCGTCCAGCGACTCCACGCCGCCGGGCGCCACGCGCAGCCGCGCCAACATGGCCTCTTCGTCCGACATCGGCACGATGATGTCCGGCGTGATGCCGTGCTCATGAATCACCTTGTGGCTGGGCGTGTAGTATTTGGCCGTGGTCAGGCGCAACGCCGAACCGCCCTTCAACGGCATGATCTCCTGCACCGACCCTTTGCCAAAGGTCCGTTCGCCGACGATGATGGCCTTGCATTTGCCGAGCGCGGCACAATCCTGCAAACAGCCGGCCACGATTTCCGAGGCGCTGGCGCTGTTTGGATTCACCAGCACCACCAGCGGCAGGTCGCGATATTCGCCGTTGCGGCTGGTCACGTTGCGCACCGTGCTCCGGGCGGGATTGCGGCCTTCGGTGCTGACGACGAGCTGGCCGCGCGGCAGAAATTTCTCACACACCTCGACCGCCTGATCGAGCAGACCGCCGGGGTTGTCGCGCAAGTCCAGGATCAAGGCCGCCATGCCCTCCGACTTGAGCTTGCGGAGCGCGACGTCCAGTTCGTCGCTGGTGTGTTCGCCGAACTGGGTGAGGCGCACGTAACCGACCTTGTTCTCCAGCAGCGGGAACTTCTTCCGGCCGTTCACATCCTTGACCATGTCCACCTTGATGTTCGCGCGCGTGAGTTTGAATTCCTTGGTCTCGCCCGTGGGCGGACGTTCAATCGTCAGCGTCACGTCCGTGCCCGGTTCGCCGCGCAACAGCTTCACCGCATCCTCCACGGACATCTTCCGCGCATCTTCGCCATCAATCCGCACAAGCCGGTCGCCGGCCAGGATGCCCGCCCGAAATCCCGGCGTGTCCTCAATCGGCGTGACCACTGTCACCAAGCCATCCCGTTGTTGCACCACAATCCCCAGTCCGCCGAAGCGACCCTCGGTGTCGCTGGTCAATTCCTGAAAGCGTTCGGGATCGAGAAACTCGCTGTGCGGATCGAGCGTGTCCACCATCCCCTTGAGCGCGCCATACACCAGGTCCTGATAGGTCAGGTTCGTGCCGTCCACGTAATCCTTGCGCACCTTCTCCATCACGTAGGAAAACAATTCCAGATTCTGGTAGGCCGAATCCTTCTCGGCGGCGGCGGCGGTGGAATAATAAAGCCGCGCGCCCAGCGCCAGATTCAGCAGGAGTACGCCCGTCACCAGTCCGTAGATCAAACGTCGTTTCATATCGCGATGCTCTCAGTTGCCGGGACAATAGAAGCGGAAACGCCCGTTGGCAAGTTGCGCCCTTGCCCCCGCGCCCATCGCGCCGTCACTCCGGTTCGGGCTTCCCCAAGGCCAGCAATCTGCGCGCGTGCGGACCGGGCACGGCCGTGACCGAGATGCGCGACAACCGGATCATCGGCAGATCACGCAAAATCTTGTCCGTCTTGATCGTGTCGAGGCTGATGGGTTGGGTCAGCGCCGCAGCCGGCGCCAAATCCACGCACGACCAATCCCCTTCCGTGGCCGTCGGGTCCGGATACGCTTCCTTGAGGACGCGCGCAATGCCCACGACTTGTTTGTCCGTCACGCTATGATAAAAGAACACCTGGTCGCCCCGCTTCATGGCGCGAAGATTGTTTCGCGCCTGATAATTGCGGATGCCCGTCCACGCCGTCTTGCCGTCCCTGACCAGTTGCGCCCACGCGTAGGACTCCGGCTCCGATTTCACCAGCCAATAATTCATCCACCGAGTCTGGGCAAAAACGGCAGCGCAAGAAAGCGGGAAAACTCGTCGTGCGCCCTTCACCCCAAACCAGAGAATCATTCCTGCTTCAAGCCGCGCCCAACGCGGCGGGCAACGTGAACTCGATTCGATTCGGTCGGCGGTTCTGGCGAGTCGGCGAATCGCCGGTTCGTTTTGGGAGGGCGAGAGAGTGCAGCACCACCCCCCATCGGAGGCAGTACCAAATTTGCAACCAGCCCTGACGCTGATGCTCATTCGCGCTTGCCACCAACTTTGCCTTTGCACAGAGTTCCGCCTGCATCGAATCGCTGACAACCATGAAAACCATCCACGCCCTGCTCACTCCGTTGCTCGCCGCCGGCTGCCTGTTCGTCACGCCGGCCGCGACGCGCGCTGACGATTTCAAACCCGACCCCGGCTACCTCAGCTTGTTCAACGGCAAAGACCTCACCGGTTGGGGCTACCAGACGAACAACTTCGACGGCAAGGCCGTCAGCGACGACGGCCGGTATTCCGCCGCCAACGGAGTGCTCATCGTGCATCCGCGCACGCCCCGGCTGATGCAAATCCTGTGGACCACCCGGCAATTCCCGAAAGACTTCACGCTCCAGCTCGAATTCCGCGCCGCCGTCAATGCCGACAGCGGCATCTTCATCCGCGATCCGCAGCTTCAGTGTCGGGATTATCTCGTGGCCGGTCCCTACAAGCAGCTCAAGCATTACAAACCGCAGGAGTGGAATAAAATCGTGGTGACGGTGAAAGATGGCGTGGCGCATTGCACCTGCAATGGGGAAGTCCTGGAGGCCGCGATGAAAGTGCCGGCCACCGGCCCTATCGGCCTGGAAGCCGACCGCGGCCAGATGGAATACCGACACATCCAACTCAAGGAATCGCCGTAGTCCCCGCCGACGACCCGCCGGATTCGTGTTGGTCGCCGATCCGATGAAAGCCGTGCTTGTGATTGTCACTGGGGCATCCATTGCCGTGGCTCTCATGGGAACTCCAACCGTTCTGTTTTGGGCCACGGTTTGGGTGAAGAGCAGCAACTATCGCGTTGCAGCCTTTCAAGTGCAGGATGCTTCACTTTCCAATCCGCAACGTCGCTTCAAGCGATTCTGGATTTTGAATGGACTTGTCGAAGGTCGAAGCGAGCGACTTGTCATTCCGCTGAACGGTGGTAATCAACCGCCATTCGCCGAAAGTGATTTGCTTCAAGTTCGCTACAACCCAGACGGAGCGACTGTTGTTTTCGCAGGGCGAAGTTTGCGGGCCATCACCCTTGACGACTATTCGGTTGTGGGGCGCAAGGTGGCCGTGTCGGCTGCTTGCTTTTTTGGTCCGCTGGTAGCCGTCGCCTTGCTGTGGTTTGTGCGCCGCCTCCGGCGTGGTTCTTTGAATACCGCCGACAAATACCGGGGAGCGATTCAAGTTTGTGCGATTGTGGTCGCATTGGCCTGCAGTGGATGTGGACGTGCCCAAGCTCCAGCATCAGGCGGGTTGGAAGGCCTCTCCCAAGACTTGAAGGTGTTCTACGAACGTGGAGACACCAACGCGTTGGTCGCTCAGGTTTCAACCAGTGGCGTTCCGCCTGTTCTGCTTGAAGCAATGAAGCAATCGCTGTTGCTGCCTGTCGGTTTGGGGAAAGTAGAAGTGAATAGCAGCAGGGTTTTCCCGGTTTCAGAATACAAGCCGACCACAGGAGTTCCCGGCGTTCATGAAGGCAAGAAACTCCGATGGGCTGTAATGCCAACCCATTGGCTTGTTCTTGAGACCAGCCTCCAACCTCCATCCCAAGCTGTTGGCGGGCGACTCAGCACGAGTATCAAGTTGGAGTTTGCCGTTGCTGAGATAGGCGGACAATGGCGCATCATCGGCCCTGCGTATGACGAATGACCGCCGGCTGTCCCGCACAAATGGTGTAAGGAATCTGGCTCGCCTCAGGTCGGCCACCCGCCACGTTGCGTTTGAGGGCTGATACAAAATCTCAAATCGCAGTTGCGGCGAAAGCTGGCGCACAGCCTTGGGCGCTGCGCCTTCGCCAGGGAGTGTCCGCTGACTTTGCGTTTGAAACCCAGGTCGCGGCGTGATTAAGTCCCACCGTTCACTTGGTGGAATAAAGGTGTGAGCGCGATGCGAATACAACTACACCGACGCGATGAAATCAGCCCCGGCTGCGGAAACGCCCATCGAGCCGGGCGAATTACAGTTACATCGCGCCGCCGTCACCCCTCCTGCCGGAGGCGCGACCAAGTTCGTATCGGAGATTGGCCAAGCCGCGATCCCATCGAAGAGCGAGGAGGATTGAACATCTACGGCTTCCTTCGCAATGATTCGATCAGTCGGATAAACCCTCTCGGCAACGAAGACCGTTGTGGGCCGAAAGAACCTCACGAACTTAGCGATCCGCTGGATATGTGCCCGGCAGGTCCTCCTGCACCTCCAAAGCCAGGAGATACGGACAGAATGCATCCCGTTCCTCCTTGGTTCGACAATCCGTCTGATGAAGGCAAGCCTTGTTGCTGCACCCCTTCGGCAAAGCTGACGAAATTCCGGAGAACCGATCCGCCACCTACCAAGGGGAAGGTTGATTCAACCGGTTATCAGGCGTGGACAATCAATCTGTCAGTGAACATTCAACTCGAGGGCTGTTACAAGGACTTGGCAGTCTTATGGTGGACATGCCGGAGAGAAGGGAATCAAGACAGCGGCATAATTTCTTGGTGCTTAAACTCCACCACTTGTTCGTTCGCAACGCACGACTACGGGGCAACTGCTGGGCCGTATTTGACTCACGTCAGGATTCGCTATTTGCCATGTGAAGGGGGCAAATGGGTGAAAAAGAAGCAGAAGGGAGCGGGTTTGACTTACACGTGGGCACACAGTCACTGGGTGCAGAATTTCCCCGATGGAACGCATATTCCATGAAGACCAGGAATGGCGATACTCTGATGGCCGCATTCGCAGTGGTTGCAATCCTTGCTGTCGCGACCGCGTGCAAATCGAATCAGCAAGCGACGGACAATCAAGTGCAGTGCGGACGCAACTTGAAGGCATTGAGGATCAGCGTCGAGCAGTATCGCGACGACCACGATGGGAATTTTCCGCCTTCTTTGAGAGAAGCATTGACGAACATTGACGCCGGGAACATCAATTTGCTGCAATGCCCTGCGACCTCGCAAAAGTCTCTATCAGCAACCAACGCTTCCGAAGCATTGGGCTTTTTTTACATAGATTGGCCGAAGCGTGGAGTTAAGGAGCCGCCGGGCAACTTCCCGCTAATTTACGACGCTCAATTGCAGAACCACCGAATCGGGATCAATGTCGTGTGCGTTGACGGCACTTTAATTTGGGATAGTGACGCCAAGTTGCTGAAGGCATTTGCAGGCAAACACCCGGAAGCAAACTTGCCGATCCCAAAGTGAATTACGGCGATTCCGCCAAGCGGTGAGAAGGAATCTAGCGGCGCTTCCGCCGTCGCAAGCTATGGCGGACGGGCAAGCCGCGCCGGAGATTGTCGGCCACCCACCACGCTTCGCTTGATGGCGAATACAAAATCTCAGATCGAAGATGCGGCGAAGGCCGACGCACCACCTGGCGCTCCCTCCGCTACTTCGGTCTGCTACCTACAATGCTGCGCTTGAGGGCGGATGCAAAATTGCAGATCGCAGATGCGACAAGGGCTGGCCGTATCGCCGGGGGACGCAGGGTCTTCTGCAGATCATGCGGGAACTGGCTTCAGAAGGTGGGGCGAGGCTACTGACGAGCCGCCGAGGGTTGAAATCGCGGCCGAATTCAGCTCGCGAGTACGTGCGCCCCATCCACCGGCGGCTTCGGAAATCCATGTTCGCTTGAGGTTGCCGGGAAGTTTGGAGCGTGATTAAGTCCCACCGTTCACTTGGTGAAAGGAAGGCGTGAGCGCGATGCGAATACAACGACACCGACGCGATGAAATCAGCCCCGGCTGCGGAAACGCCCATCGGGCCGGGCGAATTACAGTTTCAACGCGTCGCCGTCGCCCAGTTGAGGTGTCAATGAGTTCAATCCTCTCCACGAAAATTTGCGGACAGCCGCCGAACAAGCCGGCCCCATGCCGAACACCGCGGCAACCGGACGCAACACGCCACGGATGAGTAGCGCGCAGCCTGCGTGGTTCGCGAGGGGGCGCTCCACTGCGCCCGGGGCGAACGCGCCGCCCATGCCAACGTCACCGTTCCGGCCAACCGCGCGGGAACGAGATTCGGCGCGGCGCTTGTCGTTTGCATACCGAATCAGTAGGATGCGCGGCGATGGCGATTCCCGCGTTTGACCAGCAGGGGTTTCTACCCGCCGGGGTCCATGATTGCTCGTTCGATGAACTCAAAGCACGGTTCGGCTCGTTCCAAAGCAGCGACCGGCGCCCACAATTGATCGCGCGATTGGAAGCGTTTTTGTCCGAGGCCCGAGCCACCGGACTGATCGTCGGCGTGTTGGTGGACGGCAGTTTCGTCACCAGCAAGCCGGCGCCAAACGACATTGATTTGATACTGGTTGTGGCTCCCAATCACATTTTTGGCGCGGATTTGTCACCGCTGGAATATCGCGTCCTCTCCCGACGCCGCGTGCATCGGCGGTACGGCTTTGATTTACTCGTGGCGTGTGATGATTCCGACGCATACCACCGGTACGTGGGATTTTTTCAGCAGATTCGATTTGCTCCCGGAGACGCCAAAGGCATATTGAGGCTAAAATTATGATTCAACACGAGGCCCAGTTGCAGCAAGCCCTCGAGCAAATCGAAAACCTGTGTCATGCGCTCCAGTCGTTGCGGGCGGACGTGTTCCCCAAGAACCCTCGCAATTTCGCCATCCTCGCCGAGGGCCCGATGGACGAAATCCGCAAACTTCAGGCGGACGTGGACGATTACCTGACCCGCCTGGAAGCTGCGTCCGCCAGTGCGGCAGTCTGAGTGGGAGGCGATTTCGTCGAGACTACCTGGCCACCGAACCGGCCATCGCGGCAAATGGCCCAGATGCAACCATACTGGAGTCGTAACGCGCGGACATCCACGTCGGCCGGACAACCCGGGTCGCTGCGCCTTCGCCAGGGAGTGTCCGCTGACTTTGCGTTTGAAACCCTGGTCGCGGCGTGATTAAGTCCCACCGTTCACTTGGTGGAAGGAAGGCGTGAGCGCGATGCGAATACAACTACAACGACGCGATGAAATCAGCCCCGGCTGCGGAAACGCCCATCGGGCCGGGCGAATTACAGTTACACCGCCCCGCCGTCACCCCTCCTGCCGGAGGCGCGACCAAGTCCGCGTCGGAGATTGGCCAAGTAGAGACCCCATCGAAGAGGAAGGCGGGCTAAATCTTTACGGGTTTGTTCAGAACGCACCCGGCGATGATTGGGATTGGTTGGGGCTTTGCGGCTGCACCTGCAAGTCTGTGTCAGTGACATTCATCCCAGGCGGAAAAAAGCCGAAAGTAGAGTTCTACCCTCTGCAAGATCCGCTCGGAACTTTCTACCGATACGGATTTATCATAAAGATTGAGTGGACAGTTGATGGGCCGCCCAAGGATTGCAAATACTTCGTGAACGAACCGTCGGGAGGTGTGACCGGCGAGACACCGAAGGGCAAAGTCTCACCCTTGGATGGAACTTTTGGTAATTGGGTGGAAGTTGGGCAAGTGTTCCTCGACCCTCTCGGAATACCAGTCAACGCGGGCGTCGGAAAATACAAAATCAAGGTGGACATGACACAGCAGTATAAGTGTCGCAGCAGCGATGGCACAGAGGTCACTGATGCGAAGCACATCAAAATCAGCGACAGCGAGAAGTGGAAAGGCCCACCCCAGCCGCCCAAAAAGAAGTAGCCCATGAGCTTGAATTTGCGCCAACTCGCGCTCTGCGTGCTGTCAGTGGCTTCTCCGCTGATTTGGTCTGGCTGCGGTTCTCTGCAAAAGCAGTATGCGCCATCTGAACGACCAAGCTTTTTTGAACCTGAGATTCGCTCACGGACATGGGTTGACCCTGACGGCGTAGCCCTTCGTTTCCTGAGTGCAACCATCACAAATCTTGCACCGCACGGGGAATTCATGATTGCTCGCTTCGGTGACACGACCTTAAGCCAAGCTCGCTGCTTGGAGATTTACCGAATCAACAGAAAGGAAGACAAAACTTTGCACGACAAATTCGTGCTCATCGACCACGATTTTGGGCCGAGAGAGCAAAGCTGGTGGCCGAGTGTTGTCATTTCAGTCGAGCCAATCGTCCGCAGCGACAGCGTTACATTTCAGATTAAGAGAGAGCCAATCCCTAATCGCCCCACAGATGGAAGGCGGTTGCTCTATTATTTGGACTACAGGGTCGGCGTTGGCGTCACTCCAAACATGTCGGAATGGTGGACTGAGCGTTAAAAGCGGAAATCGCCATGACGTTCACGGCTCGGTGTCCCGCCAAGAGGTGAGAAGGAATCTAGCGCCCGCGCCGGAGAGGGTCGGCAACCCACCACGCTGTGCTTGACGCGGATACAAAAGCTCAGATTGCAGAATCGGCGACGGCCGTCACACAGCCCTGGACGCTGCTCCACTGCGCGGTATCAGTCCGCCAGGTAATCGCGATCTTCAAGCCAAGCCAGGCTCACTTCAACTCAACGGGGTTCACGTAAACCCACGGCACCCATGCTCCGTTCAGTTTGAGTTCCGCTTCAACCCGGTACTTGCCGGGGCGGGAGGGCGTCCATTCCAGTTGGCGGCCTTCCTGTTGGTGTACCACCCCGCCATTCCGAAGAATCGTGAAGCGGACCGGCTCGGGCGACAACGCATGAAATTTCGTGGAGCGATCGTAGGGCAACGATTCTCCCATGACGGCCAGGCCGGAGGGGTTTTCCGCGAACCAGCGAAAGCCGCTGCTGTCGGCGATCATGTCAAACCCAATGAAGGCGCGTCCCGCCCGCAGGGCATCGAGGATGGCGGGCTCGCTCAATTCGCGGCCCAGCAGATGCGTGTTCACAAAGCGCGCCGAGCGTTCATACGGATCCAACTGCACATGGAAAAGTTTCCTTCCCGGTTCAAGTTTGCCGCCACAGAGCCGCGCGAGTGGTCGCGTGAGCCAGTTGAGTTTGAATTCGGTCAGGATTTTCGGGCTGGTGTCCTCGATCCGAATGGTGTCGGCCGCCGTGTACACCACGCGCAAGCCGACGTTCTGGTGGCAATCGTTTCCGGCGATGCCGGTGAGGTGGCGGGTCAGGTTCAGTTCATCCCAGCGTCGCAAAAAATCCGTGGGCCGGTGGAACAACTCGCGGTAGATGTGATCGGGGTACCGACCCAGATTGACGATCATGTCCGGCAGCATCGCGCGCAGCCCGCCCCGATGGCGTTTCAAGTCACTGTGGAGGTTGTAAATCTCCATGCCGGTGAGTTCCGGCCGTGCCCAGTCCCGAGGTTCTTCCGGGTGCGCGAAAAACAAGACGCCGCCATTGGTCACAATCTGTTGCGCCAGCACCGCCGGATCGGTCTGCTTGCCCAGCACCACGTTGGAGGCCACGCCAAAGGGCATGAACCCATCCTTCATCTCGAAGCCCGGAATGAACAACTTGCCGCCGTGCAGGCCGCGCCATTGCAGACTGAAATCGGCACGGTCGTTCTCGCAATGGTCGCTCAGGCAGATGAAATCCAGCCCGACTGTGTTCATGGCCTGGAGGATTTCCTCGAAGGGCACTTCCGAATCGTGGGACAGCGTGGAGTGCGAGTGCAGGATGCCCCGATATTCGGTCCAGCCGGCGTTGTTGGTCACCGCCTGCCACTGCGCGCGAACGGCCTGCCAGGCGGCCTCCTCGCGCGGGAAGCGGACGAACCGATTGTAGAGCGCGCCGCGCAGCCAGAATACCACCAGCGCCGCGACAACGACCGTCGCCCACATCGCCCATCGGAACCACCGATGAAACCAGCGTCGCGCTTTCCCGTCAGGGTTTTTGTTGACCTCGGTTGGCATCCAAAATTCACCGGCAGCATGTCACATCCCGCCGGCTTGTCACGCCTTCCCGGTAGCTTGTGCCTTCATGCCAAATCCGCAGCTCAACCACGGATTCCAATTGTAGTACTTAGGCTGAATGCTTCCGCGCCACCTCAGCCCGCCCGGCTCTGTCGGCCGCGAATCTCGATCAACTTTTTCATCACGTCATACAGGTTGCCGCCGGCCGTCTTCGTGCCGAACGCGTCGTGGAGTTTGCGGTAGAGAACATACAGTTCCTGGTAAACCGCATGGGCACGGGCGTTCGGTTTGTACACCTTCGGCTTCAAGCCCGTCATCCGCCGCTGGGCCGTGGCGTAATCCCGATGCGCGCCCGCGACGACCGCCGCCGCAATGGCCGAACCGAGCGCGCAGGTCTGCGCCGAGCGACTGAGCTTCATCGGCCGCCCCGTCACGTCCGCATAAATTTGCATCACCAGCGGACTCTTCTCGGCGATGCCGCCGCAGTTGACCACCGATGAAATCTTCACGCCGTATTCCTCGAAGCGCTGGATGATGGTCAGCGCCCCGAACGCTGTCGCTTCGATGAGTGCGCGGTAAATCTCCGCGGGCGTGGTGTAAAGCGTCTGGCCCAGCAACAAACCGGTGAGCCGTTGATCCACGAGAACGGTGCGATTGCCGTTGTTCCAGTCCAGCGCGAGCAAACCGCTTTCACCGGGTTGCAAGGTCAGCGCCGCAGCGGTCAGGTTTTCGTGCGAAGCGGCGCGCCAGACGCCCGGCCCGCTCGCGGCGACTCCCCGGCCCCGGGCCGTGGGGGCGGCCGGCGCTCCCGGCTGGATGTAGTTCACGAGCCAATTGAACAAATCGCCCACCGCGGATTGGCCCGCTTCGAGACCGAAGTAACCGGGCAACACACTGCCGTCCACGATGCCGCACAGCCCGGGAACGTCCGCGAGTTTCCGGTTGTTCGCGGCAATCGCGATGTCGCAAGTGCTCGTGCCGATGATTTTGACCAGCGTTCCCGGCGCCACGCCCGAACCCACCGCGCCCAGATGCGCATCGAGCGCGCCGACCGCCACCGGAATGCCCGCGGTCAAACCCGTCTGGCGGGCCCACGCCGGCGTGAGTCCGCCCACCGCCCGGTCAATGGAGTAAACCCGCGTTGTCAGCCGCCGGCGCAGTTGCGCGAGTTTGGGATCGAGCCGGGCCAGGAATTTTTCATCGGGATAGCCGCCCCAGCGCCCATTCCACATCGCCTTGTGTCCAGCCGCGCACACGCCCGCAATGAACCGGCTCGGGTGTTCGGTGCCGGTCAGCAACGCGGGAACATAATCGGCCAGTTCGATCCACGAATGGGCGGCGTTGAAAACCTCCGGGGCGGCGCGCCGGCATTTGAGGATCTTGCTCCAGAACCATTCGCTCGAATAAATGCCGCCGCACTTGGCCAGATATTGTGGGCGGAGCTTGCGGGCCAACGCGGTGATCTCGGCGGCCTCATTGACGCCGGTGTGATCCTTCCACAACCACGCCATCGCGGCGGGGTGGTCCGCGAATCTTTTCTGGAGGGCGAGCGGCTGCCCGTTCGCATCCACCGGCAACGGCGTGCTGCCGGTGGTGTCCACCCCGATGCCGATGACCTGGTCCGGGCGGAAACCCGGCACGGCTTTCCGCGCCGCCGCCAGCGCCTGCCAGAGGGTGATGGCCGCGCCCCGGGCGTAATCCGCCGGGTGCTGGCGCGCGAGATGCGGATCGCGCGCGAGAATCACGCCGGCCGCGCCGTGCGCGTACGTCCAGACGGCGGCGGCGATTTCCGCTCCGTTAGCGACGTTGACAACGAGGGCGCGCACCGAGTTCGTGCCGTAATCCAGACCGATGGTGTACTTGGCTGACATAAATGTTCGTTCCCGTGCGGCGCGCGCGGCGCGGGCGGATTCCCAGCCCGGCATCACGCGGTCAATCCACATCGCAGCGCGTAATAGACCTCGTTGGTGCGCAAGGTTTGTTGGAATTCGCGCGTGGTGGTTTGCGCGTCAATGATCGCGAGTTCGATCCCGGCCAGGGTGGCAAAGTCCTCGATCATCTCGGTGGTGACGGCCTGGCTGAAGGCCGTGTGATGCGCGCCGCCGGCGTGAATCCAGCACGCGCAGGCCTCGGCGAAGTCCGGACGGCAGCGCCACACGGCTTGCGCGACCGGCAGTTGCGGCATGGCGTGTTCGGGCGCGACGACGTCCACTTCACTGAGCAGGAGGCGAAAGCGATTGCCCAGGTCCATGAGCGCGACGTTGATGGCCGGGCCGGAGGGGGTGTTGAAAACGAGCCGCGCCGGGTCCGCCTTGCCGCCGATGCCAAGCGGATGCACTTGCAGCGACGGTTTGCCGTCAGCAATGCTGGGGCAGATTTCCAGCATGTGGGAACCGAGCACGCACGGACCGTCGGGATGCAAATGGTAGGTGTAATCCTCCATGAACGACGTGCCACCGGTGAGGCCGCTCGCCATCACTTTCAAGGCGCGAACGAGCGCGGCGGTCTTCCAGTCCCCTTCCGCAGCGAAGCCGAAACCGTCCGCCATGAGTCGTTGCGGCGCCAGCCCGGGTAGTTGCGCCAATCCATGCAAATCCTCGAACGTCGTCGTGAAACCTTTGAACCCACCCTGGGTGAGAAAGGCGCGCAGTCCCAGTTCGATCCGCGCGGCTTCGCGAACGGATGGGTGCCGCTTGCCGCCCGGGCGGAGATCGGCGGGCATTTCGTAAGTCGCCGCATAGGTTTTGCACAGCGCGGCCACGTCGCGATCGGTGGCGGCATTGACGAGTTCCACGAGGTCGCCAACGCCGTGGGTGTTGACCGAGAAACCAAACTTGCTCTGGGCGGCCACCTTGTCGCCTTCGGTCACGGCCACCTCGCGCATGTTGTCGCCGAAGCGGACGAATTTCGCGTCCTGCCAGTCATGCCAGGCCGCCGCGGCGCGCGCCCACGCACCGAGTTTTTCCTGCACGGACTCCTCCTGCCAGAAACCGACGACGACTTTGCGGTTGATCCGCAGGCGGCTCATGATGAAGCCGTGCTCGCGATCGCCGTGCGCCGCCTGGTTCAGGTTCATGAAATCCATGTCAATCGTGCGCCACGGCAGGTCACGATGGTATTGCGTATGGAGATGGCAGATGGGTTTGCGCAGTTGCTTGAGACCGTTGATCCACATCTTCGACGGCGAAAACGTGTGACACCAGGTGATGAGGCCGATGCAATTCAGGTCATTGTTCGCCTGCTGACAAAGCTCGGTGATGGCCTCCGCGGAAACCAGCACCGGCTTGAACACGACCTTTACCGGAATGGCCGACGCCAGATTCAGCGCCTGGGCGATGGTCTGCGAATGGCTGGCCACGGCCTGGAGCGTGGCCGGTCCGTAGAGATGCTGGCTGCCGGTGACGAACCAGACTTCGAATTGCTTGAGGTTGATCCGCATCGGAAGTATGACCGTGGGAACGCGCCGGCCAGCCGGTCAGATGAACTCGTTGATGAGGTTTTCCAGAAATTCCTGGCGGCCACTAACGTTTGGGGTCACGTCGCCCCGCTTGAGCATGTAGGCTTCGAGCTCCTTCAGCGTGGCCTTGCCGGACTCGATCCGCGCGCCGATGCCGGAATCCCAGGACGCATACCGGTTTTTGAGAAACTCCTCGAGCCGCCCGTCCTTCCGGATGGCCACCGCGATCTTGAGCCCGCGGGCGAAAGCGTCCATGCCGCCGATGTGCGCGTGGAACAAATCCACCGGCTCGAAACTTTCACGGCGGACCTTCGCGTCAAAGTTCACGCCGCCCGTCTGGAATCCGCCGTACTTGAGCACCGACAACATCGTGTAGGTGGTGAGGTAAACGCTGGTCGGGAATTGATCGGTGTCCCAGCCCAGCAATTCGTCGCCGGTGTTCGCGTCAATGGAGCCGAGCGCCCCGGCCGCACCGGCGACTTCCAATTCATGCTGCATCGTGTGGCCCGCGAGGGTCGCGTGGTTCGTCTCCAGGTTGAGCTTGAAGTGCGGCAACAGATCGTATTCGCGCAGAAAGTTCAGACACGCGGCGGCGTCGGAATCGTATTGGTGCTTGGTCGGTTCCTTGGGTTTCGGCTCGATGTAAAACTGGCCTTTGAAACCGATCTGCTTCTTGTAGGCCACGGCCAGGTGCAACAGTCGGGCGAGGTGATCCAGTTCGCGCTTCATGTCCGTGTTCAACAAGGTCATGTAGCCTTCGCGGCCGCCCCAGAACGTGTAGCCCGCGCCCCCGAGTTCGTGGGTGACTTCCAGAGCCTTCTTGATTTGCGCGGCGGCAAACGCAAACGCGTCCGCATTGCAACTCGTCCCCGCGCCGTGGACAAAGCGCGGATTGGAAAACAGGTTGGCCGTGCCCCAGAGCAACTGGATGCCCGTACGCGCTTGCTCCTCCTTGAGCACCTTGACGACGGCGTCCAGGTTTTTGTTGGTTTCGCGCAGCGTCCGACCCTCGGGCGCAATGTCGCGATCATGGAAGGCATAAAACGGCGCGCCGAGTTTCTCGAAGAACTCAAAGGCGACACGGGCGCGCTTCTGGGCGTTGGCGACGGAGTTCGAACCATCATCCCACGGTCGTTGCATGGTGCCCGGGCCGAACGGATCGCTGCCCGTTCCCCGGAAGGTGTGCCAATAGACGACGGCAAAGCGCAAGTGGTCGAGCATGGATTTGCCGGCGATCATTTCAATGGCGTCGTAATGTTTGAACGCGAGCGGGTTTTTGGAAGCCGGGCCTTCGTAGTTGATCCGGTGGATTTGGGGGAATGATGATTTCACGTTGAGGGTTGGGGCGGTTGATTGCCAATGGTTGCTGAGGAGCCAGATCCGGCGCAGCGCTGGCCAGCACGGCCAGCGACACCCGATGCCGAACGCATCGGGCGCGCACGAATCAAGTTAAGGAACGACAGGTTCATTGTCTGGTCGGAAGCAAACTGGTTGCGACTTCTCACCGCCTCGAAAGCTTATGCCTCCAAAGCCGACAGCCGCAACGCCACTTTGCGCAAACGGACAGCCAATTTGCGATTCCATGTTGGAAAGGATCGTCCAGCTTGGCAATCACGGAACGGCTTCAGGCCGCGGCTGGCGGGAAATCGGGTCAAAAAACCAGGACGACGGCAGCGGGCGCAAGCTCAATTGCTGACCCTGCACGGACGAATGGTTCGTGGTGTGGACCACTAAATTCAAATCACCTGCAGCCCCAATGGACTGCAGGTGATTGAAACTTTGGCCGGCGTTCAGGCAGCCAACGCAAAACCGACAGCTTCCTCCTCGACTGGTTGATCGCGCTCTTCCATCCGAGTCCGCAACGTCTTCAGCGCTTGCTCCTGGATTTGGCGAATCCGTTCGCGCGTCAGATTGAAGCGTGCTCCAATCTCTTCCAGGGTCATCTGCTCCCCGCTCTCCAGCCCAAACCGAAGAGAGAGAACGACGCGTTCGCGTTCGGTCAGGGTCGCCAGAACTTCACGCGCCAGGTCGGTGTCGGTCGTCTGCGACAATCGGGCGAACGGCGCTTCCGCGTTCGGGTCGGCCACCACTTCCGCCACCGGATTTGAATCATCCTCATTCAACGGAGCGTCGAGCGAAACCGGTGCGCGGGCCGCCAGCCGGTATTGAGAAATGCGGCGCACCGGGAGTTGCAACTCGTCGGCCAGCTCTTCATCCGTGGGATCGCGCTGCAAGGCCTCGTGCAACCGCGTTTCCGCGCGGCGCAAATGCGCGAGCCGGTCCACGACATGAATCGGCAGGCGAATCGTCTTGGATTGATTGGCGAGCGCGCGTTTGATGTTTTGTTTGATCCACCAGGAAGCGTAGGTGGAGAGCTTGGCGCCTTTCCGGGGATCAAACCGTTCCACGCCCTTCATCAGCCCCAGATTGCCTTCATTGATGAGATCGAGCAGCGGCAGTCCGAGTCCCTCGTAGTCACGAGCGATTTTCACAACGAGTCGCAAATTCGCCTTGATCATGAGTTCGCGCGCGGCCGCGTCGCCTCGCCTGATCCGCCGGGCGAGGGTGATTTCCTCCTGCGGCGTCAACAGCTTGACCTGGCCAATTTCGCGAAGATACAGGTGCAGCGCATCGCCGCCGGACGAATCCTCGCGGCGCGGAGGCGCGGCCTGGCTTTCGGTAACCGGCGCGCTTTCCAACGGTCGCTTTGTCCTCGAAGAAAGTCGTTGCGAGCGGCAACTTCGAGCACGGACCGGCGCAGCCGTTCGGGCGCGCGATGGCACGAGTTTATTTCTTCGTCCACGAGTGATGGGCTTGTATTTCATATTCATCTTCATCTTGTTCCTTGCTGACGTTCGTTTTTCAGACGGCCGGCGCGAAGAGCCCGTGCGATCGCCGCAGCGACTGCTGTTGATTGTTCCAAGCCAGCACCGCCTGCACTTTCTCACTGGCCAAGGTCGGAAAGATCAACTGCGGGTAATTGCTGGCCCACGCCACGGCCTCGGCTTCGTTCAATGCCAGGCGCAGCAGCCGTTCCTGCGTTCCCAACCGGCCGCAGGCTTCCGCGAAGATCGCGGCTTTGACGGCGGCCATCCGGTTCACCAGTCTTTGGCGAACCGCCGCGCAGAAGTCTTTCCAGCCATCGCCGCGAACCGCCGCCGCACTGACTTCACAATTTGATCGCTGTTTCATATTCGTCACCGGACTCATATTATGTAATATCACCGGTTACAGTTTGGCCCAAAAAAAATTTGCGTCAACAGTTTTTTTTGGAGTCGCAGTTTCCCGAGGCTTTAACCGTAGCAATCAAGCCGGCCAGCGTGGTCTTTTCCAAATCGCGCTCGAGGGCCAGTTGCGCGGACGCGAAGATTCTCGCCAGAGTGTCGCGAATGCAATTCCCCACCGGGCACGACGCATTAGGTTTGCGCGACGGTGTGGCAAACGCCTCGACTTCCTCAACCGCCCGATAAACTTCAGCCATATTGATGCGGCTGGGCGCGCGGCTCAAACGCGAACCCGAGCCGGCGCCCTTGCCGGTTTCAACCAGCCGCGCCCGTTGCAAAGCCAGCAGCAACCGCCGGACGACGACCGGATTGGTGTTGATGCTGCCAGCCAGACTGGCCGACGTGACCCGGTCACCTTCCTTGTAAGCCAGAACCGCCAGCACATGAACCGCCATGGCAAAACGACAACTTGTTCTCATGCGTCGGATATTAAGTAACCTCGATAGTTACATCTGTCAATTCGGAGTTCGGCTCGCGGCCAGTCGGGCGCAGCTTGAAACTGCCTGCGAACTGGAATGGGCGCGGAGTGCGGCTGTGTCGTCCTTGACCAGCCGCCGAGGGTGCAACCTCAACCCGTTTGCCGAATCACCGGGCCTCATGTCTTCGTGCTGCTGCGGCTGGTTTTCACAACCCAGCCGCGCGGGTGTCAAGTTGCGCCCTCCGGCCACAACCGGGCCAAAGCGCTTGCCTGCCTCCGACTCCTCCGCAACAATGACGGCATCATGAGTTATGAAATCCTCGACTCCTTCGGCGGCCTCTTTACCGGCCGGATTTTGGGCACGTTGAGCAACGCTGCCTTCGCGAAGAAGCAAGTGCGGGCAGCAGAGAGATCGCGCGCGACCGAACAACTGCGCGGCCCGATCCAACTCGAGAACCGCCAACGCGCGTAGCGAAGCCTTTCGACCGGCATGCCCGCGACTTCGAGCAGTTCCCCCGCCCAGTTCGAGCTGCTGCCCGGCAGCGGTGGAGCCACCACGCTGACTTTACGCGGTCGGCTCGACGCTGATTCCACCGCCGGATTATGGCGTGAACTGGACGCCCAACTCCAGCGCACGACCGCGACCAAACTGGAAGTGGACGCATCCGCCGTGGAGTATTGCGACGGCGCGGGCTTTGCGCTCTTGCATTTCCTGGGCATGGGCGGCATGTCGGCACCGAATGGGACGGTCACCATCCGCGGTCTGCGGCCGGAGTTTGAAAATCTTTTCCAGCGGTTTTCCGCAACGGACTATCACCAGAACCGTCCCCAACCGCCGCAAAAGAGTCATGTGGTGGAGGATGCCGGACGCATCTCGGTGGAACTGGCGCACGACCTCCGCGAAGAAATCACCTTCATCGGCGACGCCACCGTCAGTCTGGCGGCGAACCTCGCGCAACCCCGACGAATGCGCTGGGGCGAAGTCGGCCGCGTTTTTGAAACCGCCGGCGTCAATGCCCTGCCGATCATTTCGTTGATCAGCCTACTGGTGGGATTGATCATCGCGTTTGAGGCCGCCGGCCCGTTCGAGTTGTTCGGGGCGCAAATTTTCATTGCCAACATGATTGGCATCATCATGGCGCGGGAACTGGGCCCGTTGATGACCGCCATCATTCTCGCGGGCCGTTCCGGGTCCGCGTTTGCCGCCGAGTTGGGCACGATGAAGGTGAATGAGGAATTGAACGCGCTGGAAACCATGGGGCTTAGCCCCATGCGGTTCCTGGTGGTCCAACGTCTGTTGGCCGGTGTGCTCCTCACGCCGCTCTTGTCCATCTATGCCATCTTCGTCGGCATCGTCGGCGGCGTGTTGGTGATGCTGACCATGGGATTTCCGATCGAAACGATTTACCAACAAATGGCGGAATCGTTGAGTTACCAGGATATTTTGATCGGAGCGGGCAAAGGCGTGATCTTTGGCGCGCTGGTCGCCGGCGTCGGTTGTTTGCGCGGTCTCCAGACAAAAAAGGGACCGAGCGCGGTGGGCCTGTCCGCCACGCGCGCGGTGGTCAGCGGCATCCTGCTGGTCATCATCGCGGACGCAGTTGTGGCCGTGGTGCTTTATGCCCTGAAGATATGAACGCCGCCGGCGACATCGTGATTGAAGCCAAACACCTCACGCTCGGCTATGACGGGCGGGTGGTTTTGAACGACATCAACTTTCAAGTCCGGCGCGGCGAGGTGTTTGTCATCCTGGGCGGGTCCGGCTGTGGCAAGAGTACTTTGCTCAAACATCTGATTGGACTGTATCCGCCGATGGCGGGAGAAGTCTGGTTTGGCCCGGACAATCTGGTCACGGCGTCCGAGGCGGAACGCGCGCGGGTGCTGCGGAAATTCGGAGTCACCTACCAAAGCGGGGCGCTCTTTGGCTCGATGACCGTGCTGGAAAATGTGCGCCTGGCGTTGGATGAATTCACCACACTGCCACTGGTCGCCCGGGAAATCATCGCCCTGACCAAACTCAAACTGGTCTCGCTCGAAAGCGCCGCCAATCAGATGCCGGCCGACTTGAGCGGCGGCATGCAGAAGCGCGCCGCCATCGCCCGGGCCATGGCGCTGGATCCGGGCATCCTGTTTCTCGACGAACCTTCCGCGGGTTTGGACCCGATCACCTCGGCCGGCCTGGATGCGCTGATCAAGGACCTGGCGCGCAGCCTGGGCATCACCTTCGTCATCGTCACGCACGAACTGGCGAGCATCTTCGCCATCGCGGACCGGGTCATCATGCTTGATGCGGTGACCAAGACGATCCTCGCCGAAGGCCGGCCTGCCGAATTGCGGGACCATTCAACAAACTCGTGGGTGCGGCAATTTTTCAATCGCGATGCCGCCCCCACCGCCACCGCCACCGCCGTCACCCAAACTTGATTATGAGCACCAAAGCCAACCATTTCAAAATCGGCGTCTTCGTGCTGGCCGCCCTCGCCCTGCTCATCTTTGGCCTGCTGGCCTTTGGCGCGCGGAGTTTTTTTCAAGCGAAGACCATGTTCGAAACCGCCGTGGTGGGCGACGTGTATGGATTGTCCGTTGGCTCACCGGTTGAACTGCGCGGCGTGCCCATTGGTCAGGTGACCCGGATCGCGTTCAGTTGGGCGGAACACCCGGAATCGAAGCGGGGCTATGTGATCGTCGAGTTCCAGGTCACCAAACCCATTTTTTCGGCTGAAGGAGAAAAGGACATTGCCGCCGCCTTGAAATCATCCTCGGCCCGCGGACTGCGCGCGATGGTGAAGGCGCAGACCATCACCGGCTCCAGCACGCTGGCGATGGAGTATCTCGACCCGGCGCACAATCCCGTGCCCGCCCTTGATTTCACCCCGCGCTACTACTACGTCCCTTCCGCCCCCGGCCAGTTCACGCGGCTGCTCGAAGGCATCGAACGCGCCTTGCGCAACTTTGACCAGCTCGATCTGGCGGCCATCGGCGCGAGCGTCACGAATGCGCTCGGCGCCGCAAGCAAACTGGCGGAGAAGCTGGACCAGATCAATCTGACGCGGATCGGGGACAACGCCAATTCCCTCATCGCGGACGTCAAGGTCACCAATACCAAGCTTCAGGACACCCTGGACGAAATCCACCGGACGATTGCGGGAATGAAGCTCGACAGCGTGGGTCCCAACGCGGACAAACTGCTGCTCGGGTTGCAGGAAACGAATGACAAACTGCAACGGGTGCTGGACAAAGCCGACGCGTTGCCGTTGCAGCAAACGCTGGACGAAGTGCAGGTCAGCTTTGGAACGCTCAATCAAGTGTTGCTCGAACTCAAACAATACCCGTCCGGCTTCATCTTCGGTCAACCACCACCGCCGGCTCGCAGCGTGACGACGCCGATGAAATAACCACCCCAATTCAATCAGCCTATGACTACACTCTGCGGACGTTGTTCCTCCCCTGTTCCGTCGCGCTTCGCGTTCGGTCTCCTGCTCGCGGGTCTGTGCGGAGCGATGCCACTGTTGATGAGCGGCTGCCTCTCCCGCCCGGCGCTCGTGCGACAGACATTTGCCTTAAGCAGCCCGACACCCTCCGATACGAAGGCGACAACCGGCGTCGGCGTGCTGGCGCTGCGATCCTGCACCGTCTCGCCGTTGTTCGCAGGCCGCGCGCTGGTCTATCGTCTCGGTCCCGAGACCTACGAACAGGATCCGTACGCGGGATTTCTCGTAAACCCCAATGACACCGTGGCGCTTGAGGTGCGCAGCCAGCTCCGGAGCAGCGGCGTGTTTCGGGTTGTGACCGAGCCTGGCAGTCTGCTGGAAGCGGATCGCTGGGTTGAAGTTTACATCTCTGAACTCTACGGCGATTTCCAAAACCCCAAACAGCCGGCCGCCGTGCTGTCGCTGCGCTTTGTTTTCTTTCGGGCCAAAGCCGGCGCTCCGAATGAGGTTGTGCTCGATCAAAGTTACACGCGCCACCTTCCGCTGGCCAGGAACTCCGCCGCCGCCGTGGTCGCGGGCTGGAATCAAGCCCTGGCCGAGATCATGACGCAGGTCGCCGCTGATCTCGCGGCCGCGAAGCCATGAAGCTCAGGATGTGTCCCGGCGCGAAGCGCCTCGCGATGCCATGACAAATCAACTCGCACTGCTGGCTGCGGCTTTGATCGCTTTCTGGTTGCTGACTTGTGTCGTGGCGGGCGCGCAAACGACACCCGCTTTCACCCATTACACTTTGGACTACGACACGCCGGTGGATCCCGCGTTGCAGGCGCAGTTGGAGAAAATTGACGCCACGCTGCGCGCGACCTATGGCCTGACCCCCGCGCAAACCGCCGTGGGCGTGCTGGATTTGCAGTCGCTCCGGTTGGCGATGATCCATCCCGATCGTGAAGAATACGCCGCCAGCATTCCCAAGATCGGCATCCTGCTCGCTTACTTTCAACTCCACCCCGAAGCGGCCACGAACCTGAATTCCCAGACCCGCCGCGAACTCGGGCTGATGGCCAAGGCGTCCAACAACGAGCTGGCGGCAAAGTTTTCGCGCGAACTGGGGCTGAAGCAAATCCAAGCCGTGCTCGACTCGTACCATTTTTACGACACGAACCACGGCGGCGGACTCTGGGTCGGGAAACATTACGGCCAGAGCGATGAGCGCTACGGCTCGCCCGTGGGCGACAATTCCCACGCCGCCACGGTGCGACAGCTTCTGCGCTATTTCCTGCTGCTGGAGCAAGGCCGGCTGGTCTCCCCCGCCGCCTCGCGAATCATGCGGGAGATTTTTGCCTCGCCGGACATTCCGCATGACGACATCAAATTCGTCAAGGCGCTCGCCGGCCGCCACGTCCAGATCATCCGAAAGTGGGGCGACTGGGAGGACTGGCACCACGACGCAGCCATCGTCACCGGTGGCGGACGCCATTACATCCTCGTCGCGCTCACCCGCCATCCCCGGGGGGACGATTACCTCACGGCTCTGGCGCAGGCAGTGGATGACTACCTCGTCAGTAACACCGGGCGTGCCGGTCATTGAACCTGGAGGGTTTCCCCGTTTGAAGCGGGTGTGCTCGCGCGTCGGAACTCGGAGCGGACGGCGTGTTCCGCCGGAGCGCGTGGTTCAAGATCGAACCCCACGAACGGGTTTCCACCCGCCTCTTCCGGGGCAAAACCGCTCGCGTCGAATGTCCTGAATTCTATCGGCATTGTCCTGTTCCGTTGCGGCTGGTTGGCGAATTGTGACGGAAAGCCGTCGGACGCTTGCCAAGGCACGAGTTCCGCTTTTCTCTGCGGGAATGAAAACAATTTTGGCCCTCGTGGGCTGTCTGGCTCTGGCGGTTGGTTCGCTGACCGCGCAGGAAATCACCAACGCGCCGGCGGCCACCACCGGCGACACGAACGCGGTGGACATCAAGGAATTGATGAAGCTGCCGAGCTTCACCAACGACACCGGGATGGTGATGTTGAAGATTTCGGACACGCTCTGGGTTGGTGTTTACGAAGTCACGCAGAACGAATATCAAAAGGTCACGGGCAGCAACCCGAGCCAGTTTGCCGGCGCACGCCATCCGGTGGACTCGGTCAGTTGGGCGGAAGCCATGGCGTTTTGCGGCCAGTTGAATGCCGCCGAAGCCAAGGCAAAAATGCTGCCGGACGGCCTGGCCTACACGTTGCAAACTCAGGCGCAGTGGGAAGGCTTCGCGCAGTCGGCGGAACTCAAGGACGCCGTCACCAGTCTCAACGGCACGCGCTCCAGCACGGCCCCGGTCGGCAGTCTTGGCGCAACGCCACCGGGCCTGTATGACATCCGTGGAAACGTGTGGGAGTGGTGTTTGGATTCACAGAACCCGGCCGCGCGCGTGGCCCGGGGCGGGGCGTGGAATTCGTGGATTGACATCAACCTGCGCCGCGATTTTCGGTGGTACGGCAGCCCGGAAACCCACAGCAATGCGACCGGTTTCCGCTGCGTGCTCGCGCCCAAAAGCTGATTCCCTCACCGCCGGCTCAACGTCACACGGTTCACCACCAGTTCCGCACCCTCGGCCACCAGGCGAAAATCCGCGCCGCCGTTCTGGGAATTGAGCAGGCGCGCGGCGGGAAGTTCAAACTGCGCCACGTGCCACCGGTTGTCTCCGACCAGTGCGATCGAGTTTTTCGAGCGGGAGTAAGCTCCGGCCATCGGCGCATTCGTATCGCTGCCATCAAATTCCACGCTCAACCGGCCGCGCTGGCCGTCGAAGTATTCCACCGACAAAGTGAGGTTCATCAAGTCAGCCCATTTGAATGAATCGTCCGCGAGGAAATAGAGGTAGCGGGAACTGTTGCGGAACGGCTTGACCTGGCGCGCGGCCCGGCCCGCCACCGTCACAGCGGTCGTGGCTCCATCTTCACACTCAATCTGGCGCAACCCTGATTGGCCATTCTTCGCGCCGAAATCCGCCGTCACCGAATGTGCCGCCTGATACGGCCCGGTCGGGCGCGGTGGTTTCCAGCCCGCCTTGAACCGGTCGGCGTATTTGCGCGTCAACTCGATGTACTGACGGCCATATTCCCTCGACTCGGCGATGTCCGTCCCCTCGTGAAATTCGTTCCACGTTTCGATCATCACAAAGTTCGTCGGGCGGCGAAGAAATTTCCGCCAGCTCTCCTCGTAGAACTTGCCGCCTTCCCGGTCGCGCACCAGCGGCTTGCGGCCGGGCACGGCGGAGTGATCATAGCCCGGCCCCAACTCGCCGATCCCGGGATTCCGAAACGCCAGCGCCCCGCCCCATGCGCAAGTGCCGTCGCCCTTCAGTTGCCAGGCATCCTGCGGAGCAATCCACGGCACGCGTCCGGCGAATTCTTTCGGAAATTCCGTCTTGGTGAAATCCAGGACGCTTTGATCCCACTTCTTCGCGAAGGCCGGCGAATAGAGCAGCACGATGGGTTTGCCGTCCATCATCGCCCAATGGCGCGCGGGGATGCAGGAATAGAAATCGCGCACCGTGGCATAAAAAAACCGCCGGCCGAAGTCCGTGGTGAGGTCCGCATGATAATGCCAGTGGTTGTTTGCCAGCGTGCTGGTGTCATAAAACATTCCCAGGCGCGGCGGCTGCCGGTCTTCGCGCACCAGTTCGTCGCGTGCCTGCACCAGTTTGGACAGTCCGGCAAAGCTCCAGTGCAGCCCGGTGTCGGGCGCGTGTTCGGCGGGCGAACCCCAGAAGACCATCAGCGCCACGTCAATCCCCGCCGCCGCCATGTCCGTCAACTGCTGCTTGAACCAGCGCACCGAGGTGTAGCTGAAATCGTCGAGCGAAGCCGGATGCGTGGTCAACGCGTCTGTGCCATCGCCGTCCACGAGGTGTGACTTCGAGTAGCTGTCGTACCAGTAGAAGAAATACGTGCCGACGATTTTGTCGTGAGCCGTGAAGCTCGTGCTCGCGGCAAAATCCTTCTCCGTCGGATTGACGTACGGGCCGTAGGCCGGCGGAATCTCGTGCTCCGCCGCCAGGGCCGACCGGAAAAACATTGAACCCACCATCAAAACCAACCCCAGTTGTTTTGGCAGCATCGTTGCTTTCATAACTTATTCCCGCGCGAGCAATTCATCGTAGGCCCGGCGCAATTGTTCCACCAGCGGAGATCGCGGCAACATTTGCCCGTCCAATTCCCCGGCTTCGACCACACCCAAGGTGCTCAGCGTGACGAACACTCCCGCCGTCTGGCGCAACTCGCCCGGCGGCATTGACGTCTCCGACACGCGCCAGCCGCGTGCATGGCAAAGCTCAATCACCGCCGCGCGGGTCACCCCCGCCAGCACGCCGCTTTCCAGCGGCAACGTGCAAACCACACCCGCTTGAATCCAGAACAAATTGCTGCTCGCGCCTTCCACCACGAATCCGTCGGTGTTCAGCAACAGCGCCTCGTCCGCGCCCGCCGCCTCCGCCTCCGCGCGGGCCAGCACCTGGGTGAGTTTGTTCGCGGTCTTGAACTGCGCCAGCTTCTCGCCTGCCGGAAGACGAAACGAGGCCGTGACCAGCTTCCAGCAAGCCGGACTCGCGGTCGGGACTTCGGCCAGCGGATGCAACGTCATCACGACGAGCGGTTTGTTCGCGCCTTTCGGAGAATAGCCACGCACACCAACTCCGCGCGAGACTGTCAGCCGTAACGATGCCTCCGGCGCTTGGTTTCGCGCGATGAGTTCGGCCGCGCCCTTCTCCAGCGCCTCGTCCCCGAACGGAAGCTTCAGGCCGAGAAAGTCCGCGCCGCCGCGCAATCGCGCCAGATGTTGCGTCCAGCGAAACGGTTTGCCGCGGGTCACACGCATCGTTTCAAACAGGCCGTCGCCATAGAGAAACGAGCGGTCGAACACTGACACCAGCGCGCGTTCTTCCGGGACAAACTCGCCGTTGAGAAAGACGATCATGCCGATGGATTAGGCGAAGGCGCTCCGTACGACGAGCAAAAATCCACACCCGGGTTCGCTGACAAATGCAGGATTGTGTCCGGTAGCGGAATGGCGCATCAATAACTCCATGCGTTGCCCGTGTGCGATTGTGACGTTGGCCCTGGCCGGTGGCGTTTCCGTGGCCGCGTCCAACGCTCCCACCTTGGTTCACCTGCTCGTGCCCGGGTTTACGGTGCGCGAGTTGCCCGTCCGGCTTCCGAACCTTAACAACCTCCGCTTCGCGCCGGATGGTCGGCTCTTTGCCCTCGCCTACGATGGCCGCGTGCATGTCCTCCGCGACACGAACCGCGATGGCCTCGAAGACACGGACGAACTTTTCTGGGATCAACCAACGCTCTCCGTGCCGGTCGGCCTGGCGCTTACGCCCGCCGGCGTCTATGTCTCGTCGCAGGGAAAAATTTCCCGCCTGCGCGACACCAACAGCGATGGCCGGGCGGATACGGAAGACATCATCGCCAGCGGCTGGCCGCCCACCGACGCCGGCAGCGGTGGTGTGGACGCCACCGCCGTGACGCTGGACGCGGAAGGGAACATTTATTTTGGATTGCTCGTGGCGGATTACTCCAACCCGTATCGCATCCGCAAGCGAAAGGAGTTGCGACCGGACGAGAAGGCCTGGCTGACGGCGCACGGCCAGTCGGCGAAAGGCGATCCCGAGGAGGAAGTTTCCCTTTACGACATTCACTCGCCGCGCGGTACGATTCAAAAATGGTCACCGCGCACCAAAAAGCTCGAGACCATTGCCACCGGCATCCGGGTCCCGTACACACTCGCCTTCAACCGGGCGGACGATTTGTTTGTCACCGATCAGGAGGGAGCGACCTGGTGTCCCAATGGCAATCCGCTCGATGAACTGAACCAGATCATCCCCGGGCACAACTACGGCTTTCCGCCGCGTCACGCCCAGTGGCTGCCCAAGCTGGTGAGCGATCCGCCGGTGGTGGCGTTTGGTCCGCAGCACCAGTCCAGTTGTGGCCTGGTCTTCAATGAACCGAACGCCGGCCAGGGCCGGTTCGGACCGCAATGGTGGGACAGGGACGCCTTCGTGGCCGGCGAATCGCGCGGCAAAATCTGGCGTGTGCGGCTCGTCAAAACCCCATCCGGCTACGTCGGCCAGGCCCACCTGATTGCCCGCCTCGCCATGTTGACCACCGATGTCGCAATCTCCCCGAAAGGCGATCTCTACGTTTGCTGCCACAGCGGATTGCCCGATTGGGGCACCGGCCCGAAAGGCAAGGGTAGGATTTTTCAGATTTCCTACACGGCCCCACAAGCACCGCAGCCGGTCACTGCGTGGCCGCAGCAAGTCACCTCCCGCAATCGCAGCAACCTCACCGAGGTGCGCGTGGCTTTCGCGTCGCCGTTGGACTCTTCGATCACCAATCGCGCGGCGGACATGCGCGTGGAGTATGGCGACTACGTTCGGGCTGGCGACCGGTTTGAGCTGCTCAAACCGCCGTATGCCGCCGTCAATCAACAGGAGACGGCCTCGCGCGAGTTCCTGAAAGTGCGCGCGGCCAGACTGGAGAACGAGGGCCAATTGCTTGTGCTCGACACCGACCCAATTGTCCGCGCCGTGCCACACGCGCTGACCATCCCGGGTGTCAAAGCTCCCGGGCAACCGGGTGACGGAGCCACGGTGGACCTGGACTTTGATCTGTTCGGCGCGGATCTCTCCATTCAACGGGATCCGCCACTCGGCCAACTGGCAAATCAGCCTGGCACTTCCGTCCCGGCGGCGCCCGGAATTGACTCAGACTGGATACCGCATCCGGATCTCGCAATTGCCGAGAACTGGCTGGAGCCGCTTGGACGCAAACTGCAATCGCGGTTCGATTCCGGCAACGGCACGCCGGGTTTGGTACGACTCAAGGCACGGCTCAATTTACCCGCAGACGCTGCCACATTTCGAGTCAGTGGCAGCACGTCGTTTGGCTTGGAAGCGCCAAATTCCTTCCAGCAAGCGACTCAGGCCAACGACGGCCAATTCATTGCGGAGCTGAACCTCGACCAGGTGCGGCGCGACTCGAAGTTCCTGGTGCAAACCAAAAGCGCCCACGCGGGGCTGCGCTTCACTTACACGGTCAACGGTGACATCACCCAGCGCGCGATGACACGGCAACAGTTTCTGCTCGACTGGTCGCCCACCAACGCGCCAGTCGCCCCGACTCCTTTGCCCGCACCATTGCTGGCGGGCGGCGACTACGAGAGCGGGCGCGACTTGTTTTTTGGCGACCAGTTGAAATGCGCCACCTGTCATCGGCTGCGCGGGGAAGGTGGGATGATTGGGCCGGACTTGAGCAACCTGATTTCCCGTGACGCGGCCAGCGTGTTGCGTGACATCCGTGAGCCGAGCGCATCCATAAACCCGGATTACGTGGCCTACAACGTCACGTTGAACGACGGCACCGAACTGACCGGCTTCATCCACGCACGCGATGACACAACCATCAAACTCATGACAGCCGATGACAAAGAAGTCCGCGTGCGGCCGACCGACGTGCGCGAGATGCGCCCGAGTTCCGTCTCACTCATGCCCACTGGCCTGCTCGATCCGTTGCCGGAACATTCCGTCCGCGATCTGCTGACATTCTTGCTGAACGCGCCTCCCGAACATTCGCGTGCCGAGGTTGCAAAACTCCTCGCGGCGACCCCGGCCCAACATACCTCCCGCTTGAACATTGTGTTGGTGGCGGGAAAACAAGATCACGGACCCGGGCAACACGATTATCCTTCGTGGCAAAAGCGCTGGCGCGCTTTGCTCGCATCCGATGCCAACGTCAGCGAGGCCTGGAACTGGCCCTCGCCGGAACAATTCCAATCCGCCCGGGTGCTGGTCTGCTATTTTTGGAATCATGACTGGAGTTCCGAGCGACTGGCCCAACTCGATCACTTTTTGGCCCGGGGCGGCGGCCTGGTGTTGTTGCACTCCGCCGCCATTGGCAACGACCAGGCGGATCAACTCGCCGAACGAACCGGCCTGGCCTCCTATTCCTCGCCGCGCACGAAATATCGGCATACACCGCTCGAACTAAACCTCGTCGCGGCGAACGGCAATCCCATCACTCAGGGATTACCATCGCCTATCCGGCTGCTCGATGAACTGTACTGGCCGTTAACCGGAGACGCGCGAAAAGTGCAGGTGCTCGCCACGGCCAACGTGGATGGCGTCGCGCGGCCATTGCTGTGGACTTATCAAAACGGACCTGGTCGCGTCTTCGCAAGCATCGTGGGCCATTACACGTGGACGCTGAATGATCCGCTCTATCGGCTGCTGGTGTTGCGTGGCATCGCCTGGGCCGGTGGCGCGGATCCGGCGACGTTCGAGTCTTTGGCGGTCGCGCAGGCGAAACGAAAATAATCTTCAGCGACAGCGTGGGGAAAGCTTCCGCGAGTCAGGCGGAACGCGGTACCGGTTCGGACCGCGGTTTCCCTGGGAGCGCCGCGCAAAAGCCGGCGGCTTTCGTCAGCGTTTCTTCGTACTCCGCCTCCGGAATTGAATCCGCCACGATGCCCGCGCCCACTTGAAAATAGGCGACTCCGGCCTGGCGAATCGCGGTGCGGATGCTGATGCTCAACTGACTCTCGCGGTTGAATCCCAGATAGCCATGACAACCGCAGTACGGCCCGCGCGCAATTGTCTCCAGTTCATCAATGATTTCCATGGCGCGAAATTTCGGCGCGCCGGTGATGCTGCCGCCGGGGAACACGGAAGCGAGCGCGGCGAAATGCGTCACATCCGGGCGCAGCCGCCCTTCGACCGTCGAGACCAGATGCTGCACCTGCGCGAATCGCTCGAGCTTGGCCAGTTCCGGCACCTGCACGCTGCCATACTCGCAAACGCGCCCCAGATCATTGCGCAGGAGGTCGGTGATCATCACCAGTTCGGCCAGTTCTTTGGGGCTGGTCTGGAGCTCGTACGCAAGCTGCGCCTCGCGGGTGGCGTCGCTCGAGCGCGGACGCGTGCCCTTGATCGGCCGGGTGGTAATGTGCGGCCCACTCAGCCGAAGGAATTGTTCCGGCGAGGACGAAACGATTTGAAAATCACCGCAATCCAAATAGGCGGCGAACGGCGCGGGCGAAACGGCGAGCAGGCGGGCGAACAGTTCCCAGCCAGAAAACCCGCACGGGGCGGCGAGCCGTTGCGAAAGGTTGACTTGATAAATGTCACCGGCACGAATGTAGCGCTGGGCGCGTTCGACGGCGGCAATGAATTCGCCAGCGGTAAGATTCGACGTAATGCCCTCCCTGACCATTGCCCTGCCCTTCCAGAGCGAGCTGGGCGAGCGAGCGGTGTCGGGAACTCGGGTGGCGGCTAAACTGGCCGTTTCCGGCAACCGATTTGCCATCCTGCTTTCGGCCAGGGTGCTGGCCGCGGCCAGAGGCTGATCGGGGGCGTCGAGCAAAAGCGATTTCCAAAACTCCAACCGTTCGTGCGCGCGGGCTTCACTGCGAGAGCCATCCGGCGCGAGTCCCGTGGAGACCACACAGGATTTTCCCAGCCGATGATCAAAGACCACGAGGCTGTCGTAAAATCCCACGTGGCAGGCCGGCAATTCCAGATCGTTCACGGCGCGACGCGGCAGTTTGGGTTCGGTGAAATTCTTGAGCTCGTAACCCCAGTAGCCGAAACAGCCGCCCAGGGGAAACGGCAGGTCAATCTCGTCGAGCAGTTCGCAGCGCGCCATCAGGGCATCGAGCAAATGCCAGGGGTTGCCGAATTGGGTCTGCGGACTGGAGTCCGAGGTCTGCGGTCGCGAGATTTCGCAACGCGAGCCGAAGGAACGGAACGTCAGAAACGGATGGGCGACGACGAAGGAGTACCGGGCTTGCGCCGAGTCGAAGCCCGCGCTGCGCAGCAGCATCACGCCGTCGGCCGCGCCGAGCCGGGCGACGAGCGACTCGGGCGATTGCGACGCGACAATTTCATGGAGGAGCGGGCGCATGACCAAAATCAAGAATGCTTCAACCCCGATTCCGGGCTTCGCCCCCGAATCTGCGGATGTCCTCGGTGGTGTCGCAGCGTTGCCCCGACTCGATCGTGATGCGGTTTCGAGAACTCATGGTGGCAAACTAGGCAGCGGGCGCGATTGGGTCAACCGGCGGTTCGTCCCGCCTGCGCACGATTCCACAACAACCAGAGCATTTCATCAGCGAAAGCCTGCCGGCTCGCATAACCACGCACCAACGCGATGCCGTCCCGGACTTCGCGGGCGCCGCGATTCAACAGGGCGCTGGTGGCATGACGCGCAATCTCGCGCACCAGCCAGACAAATTTTTCCAGGGTGGAAAACTCCGGTCGGTCCACCACGTATTTGAACGGGAACTGCGCGGCGTTGACTTCGTAACGCGTCGCGCCGTCGGTCAGGAAAATCTCCAGCAACAACTCCGACCCGGCTTCCAGCTTGCGCACGGACTCGACGATTTTTTTGGGCCAGACGCCCATGGCCGGTTGAAACGTGACGGTCGCGCGCTCGGCTGACGGAAGGCTGAGCGCCGCGTAACTGACCGCGCCGGCGGCCACCAGCGTAAGTTCCCTCCAGGGCACGGGCTTGGATCGCCCGAGCAGATCATAGACTTCCAGTCCGTGTTCCGTCAGCGCCAGGCGATGGAGCGTGCGGCTGTCCGGGAGCAGGCGCAGCTCGCTTTCCGGCACGAGGGCCGCCGCGACGCCCTCGGCCTGGAGCGCCCGATGAAAGGCGCGCGCCTCGTCCGAATTCAAATGCCGCAACAAGATGCCTTGGGCATTGGCGGCCAGGCGCACGGCATCGGCGTCCGTGAGATTGGCAAAGGACCGGAAGGCCCGGCGAATCTGTTCGGCGCCCGGGTGAACGCCGTCCTTTTGCAGGATGGCATATTGGGTGGCGGGCATGCGGGAACCATTCAGCTAAACGCCATGGGCACGGTTTCCGGCGGACCGACGCGCTTGAGATATTCCAGCACCAGGCCGACCGCTTCGTCCACGTCATCGGTCAGCGTGAGTAATTTCATATCGTTTGGTCCGATGAAACGGCCGCCGTCGCGCAGCTCGGTTTTGAGCCAGCGCAGCAACCCGCTCCAGTGTCGCTTGCCAAAGAGGATGAGCGGATACTTGGGGATGCGCTCGGTCTGCACCAGGGTCAGCACTTCGAACAATTCATCGAGCGTGCCGAACCCGCCCGGCAGGAAGACAAAGGCGAAGCTGTATTTCACGAAGCAGACTTTGCGCGAGAAAAAATAGTGGAAGTGAATCGGCAGATTCGCGAAGGCGTTGCCGTGTTGCTCGTGCGGCAGTTCAATGTTCAGGCCCACCGAAGTTCCCCGGGCCTGCGCCGCGCCCTGATTCGCGGCGGCCATGATGCCCGGGCCGCCGCCGGTGACGACCGGGATTTGGTGTTGCGCCAGCTTGCGGCCCAATTGGACGGTGGCCCGGTAGTAGCGATCGCCCGGGCGGGTGCGTGCCGAACCGAACACGGTGACGGCCGGCCCGACGCGCGACATCGCCTCGAAGGATTCCACAAATTCGCCCATGATGCGGAGGATGCGCCAGGGATCTTCCTTGATGAAGACCGTGCCATGATTATTCATGCGCGGAGCATAGGCGTCCGGCCGCGGCGAAACAAGCGCCGCCGGGTGGCAGGATGCGGACCGGCGCATTTCCGTTACTGGCAGGTAGTGCTGGTCGCGCGGCGACCAGCCCGTCCTCGCCGGAGGGACGGAGTCGGCTGAGCGGGAGGTTCCGACGCGCCGCTTCGCGCGACGCGACTCCTCGCAGCGCGAGAAGTTCCACCGCTCGAAGTTGGCGCGCTTTGCACAAAGCGAGATGCGCCGAATACGAATCTGTCGAAAAATTTGGGCGAACTTCAGGCACCCACAGCCGCGCGAGCTTCCGCCGCCAAGGCGGTGCTGAGGTAGCGCTCGCCCGTGGAAGGCGCAACGGTGACGATCAACTTGCCCTTGTTCTCCGGACGCCGGGCCACTTCGATGGCGGCCACCACATTGGCCCCCGACGAGATGCCGCACAAAATTCCCTCCTCTTTCGCCAGTCGCCGGGCCATGGCGAACGCATCTTCGTTGGTGACCTCGATGCAGTCGGTGATTTGCAGTTTTCCGCTCGCATCCTTCAAATGCAGATTCTTTGGAATAAAGCCACCACCCAACCCTTGGATCTTGTGCGGGCCGGGTTTGAGCGGCTGGCCGGCCAGGGTTTGCGCGATCACGGGTGAACCTTTCGGATCCACGGCAATGGCCTGGAACGAGGGTTTTCGCGGCTTGATGACTTCCACACAGCCGGTGATGGTCCCGCCCGTGCCGACTCCCGCCACGACGATGTCCACCTTGCCATCGGTATCAGCCCAGATTTCCTCCGCCGTGGTCTTCTGGTGAATGGCCACATTGGCCGGATTTTCAAACTGCTGCGGAATCCAGGAGTTCGGGGTTTCCTTCGCCAGTTGTTCCGCGCGGGCAATGGCGCCCTTCATGCCGTCCGCCCCGGGAGTCAACACCAGTTTGGCTCCGAGCATCGCGAGCAGCGTGCGCCGTTCGAGCGACATGGTGTCTGGCATGGTCAAAATGAGTTGATAGCCCTTGGCCGCCGACACGAACGCGAGCGCAATGCCGGTGTTGCCGCTGGTTGGTTCGATGATCACGGTATCCTGCTTGAGCACGCCGCGCTTCTCCGCGTCTTCGATCATCGCCATGCCGATGCGATCCTTGACGCTGCCCAACGGATTGAAAAACTCGCACTTGAGCAGGATGGTGGCTTCGAGGCCGGCGGTGACTTTGTTCAATTTGACCAGCGGCGTGTGGCCCACGGTTTCGACGATGTTGTTGTAGATGCGGCCCATAATTTTCAGAAGTGATATAGGTTAACTGCGAGTTCCAGTTTTGGCGCGAATCCAAAGTGAGGGCAAGTTTTTTCCGCGACAAAAATTGCAACGCAAAATTTCATTCCGATCGAGGCCGGCGACGGTGGCCTCGATTGCTGCTCCGCGAGAGACGAAGTAGCGGATTCGGCCGGTGGGTTGGGTGTTTTGGGCGGAAAAATGCCGCGCGCTCGCCAGACTAGAAATTGACAACCCGACATTGCTCCGTCACTCTGCCCGCATGTCAAAACCGGCTTTGGGACGTGGCTTGGGCGCGCTGTTGGGTGGCACTCCGGTCATCTCCAACCCAGTGATCGCCGCGCCCGCTCCTGCCCACGTTACGCATGTGGTCCCAGCGCCGTCCATCATTCACACCATTGCACCCACGACCGCGGCCCGAGACCTGGTGCGCCGGCTGGCCGTGACTCAGATCCGCGCCTGCGTCCTGCAACCCCGAAAGGATTTTTCCGCCGAATCCCTCCGCGAACTCGCCGACTCGATCCGGGAACAGGGGATCGTTCAACCACTCATCGTCCGGCCGCAGGGGAATCAGTTTGAACTCATCGCCGGCGAACGGCGCTGGCGGGCCGCGCAACTGGCCGGGCTGACGGAAGTGCCGGCCATCGTCCGGGAAGCCGATGATCGGGCCGTGTTGGAGATGGCCCTGATCGAAAATCTGCAGCGCGAAAATCTCAATGCCATCGAGGAGGCGCTCGGTTACGCGCAACTGATCAGCCAGTTTGAACTGACCCAGGAACTGGTCGCGGCCAAGGTTGGCAAAAGCCGTGCGGTGGTCGCCAATGCCCTGCGCCTGCTCAAGCTGCCGTCCGAGTTGCAGGGATTCATCCGCGACGGCCGGCTGTCCGTCGGTCACGCCAAGGTCATTCTTGGGCTGACGGACGCGAAACAACAACGCGCCACCGCCGAACGGGTCATCAAGGAAGCCCTGAACGTCCGCCAGACGGAAGGCTTGATCGCGAAACTGCAAACACGCGATGGCACACGCTCCAGGTCTGCCCGGACACCACTAGCCACTGACGCGCACGTGACAAATCTGGAAAACAAAATCCGCGAACGGCTCGGCACGAAAGTCCAGTTGCGCTACGCGCTGGGCAAGGGTTCGCTTGAGGTTTCCTTCTACAGCGACGCGGAACTCGAACGGCTACTGCAGATTTTCGGCGTCCCCGCCGAATAACTCCGTCGCGGCAAACCGGCTCCCTGAACAAAATCATGAACACACCCGAACTGCGCGCCCGCTGCGCTCAACAACTCCAAGCTCACGCCGCCCAGGTCGGCCGCCTCCATGCCTTCATCGGCCTCGACGGCTTCGTGGACGAAATCCTGCACGTCGTGGACAAGCGCGAGAGCGTGGACAAGTATCAACGGCTCGCAACAATCAGGAAGTACGCCGAGCGACTGGCGGGTGCCGCCGGCAAGAGCACGAATATCGAGTTGGTCAGCCAGTTGACGAAGCTCGGCGGCAATGGCCCCATCATGGCCAACGCCCTGGCCAGCTTCGGCCTGAAAGTTTGTTACCTGGGCAGTCTCGGCTATCCCAATCTGCATCCGGTGTTCACGGACTTCGCCAGGATCGCCGAGGTCCATTCCATCGCCGAACCGGGTTACACCGATGCGCTGGAATTCGAGGACGGCAAAATCCTGTGCGGCAAACACAAATCGTTGCGCGAGATCAATTGGGCCAATATCGAGGCGCGATTTGGCGCGGACAGATTCACGGCCAAGGTTCAGGAATCGCAATTTGTTGGATTCGTCAACTGGACGATGCTCACCAGCATGAATGACACGTGGTCGGCGATTCTTAAAGCGGTTTGCCCCAAGGTGACCGGCGACCGGCGCACCATTTTCTTCGATCTATGCGATCCTGAAAAGCGCACGCGCGAGGACATACTCAAAGCCCTGTCGCTCATCACTGAGTTTGAGAAACATTTCGATGCCATCCTCGGTTTGAATGAGAAAGAAGCCTGCGAAGTTGGCGGTCACCTGGGCCTCACCACCAACGATCGTTCGCCCGCCGGCTTGTTGAAACTGGCCACACAAATCCGGGACCGCATCGCCGTGAACACCGTGGTCGTGCATCCGGTCGCTTTCGCGCTGGCCGTGAGCGCCGGCGACTCGGCGATCGTGGAAGGCCCGTTCACCCCCAAACCTCTCATCACCACCGGCGCGGGCGATCATTTCAACGCCGGCTTCTGTCTGGGAAAACTGCTTCGCCTCGACATCGCCTGCTCCGTATTGACCGGTGTCACCACGAGCGGATTCTACGTCCGTACGGCCAAGAGTCCGAACGTGGCGGACCTGGCGGGGCTGCTGAAAGACTGGCCGGCGAAGACGTGAGCAACTGTGTCAAGTGACGAGTGACGAGTGCCATGAATCCCGGCAGTAAGCCTGCTCAGAATTGTGCCGATTCCTCCGACCGGCTGGAAGCTTTCGGCATTTACCGTCTGGCTCGACAGGCATTCGACGCGTTCTGGGATGATTCGGATATTTTGGGAAAAGATTTCCGCGGCCGAGAATTGGTCAAACAGCAGGTGCGAAGTCTGGATTCAATTTGCGCCAACATTGAGGAGGGCTACGGTCGGGGCTTTGGCCGGGAACTTCCACAGCATTTGAAGATTGCTCGAGGCGAAGCCCGCGAAAGCCGCGGACGTTATGAGCGGTGTTCGCGTTTGCTACCGGCTGAAACCATTGCTCAACGAACGGAACCCTTGGCCAGAATCATTGGCGGGCTTACGAAAACCATTAACACGATCGAGAACCGTCCGAATCCCCAGCGGTCCTCATGACCCTTGTCGCACGTCACCCGTCACCCTGGTTATGATCCTACCTGTCGTCAAATACGGCCATCCGGCCCTGCGTCAGAAAGGTGCGCGGATTGAATCGGTCACGGCCGAGCTCAAGCAGCTCATCGCCGACATGTTCGAGACCATGTACGCCAGCAAAGGCATCGGCCTCGCCGCCCAACAGGTGGGCCGGGCGTTGCAATTGACCGTGCTTGATTTGCGCGCCGTCACCGATCGTCCGTCCACTTTGGAACTCAAAGGCAAACCGGCAGAACTTGAGGAAATCATGCCGCTGGTGCTCATCAATCCGGAAATCAAACCGCTGGCGGATGCGGTGACCGGCCCGGAAGGTTGCCTGAGTTTCCCGGAAATGTATGCGGACATTTCCCGCCCGGAAGCCGTCGGCGTCCGCGCCCTGAACGCCAAAGGCCAGCCGGTTGAATTTCGCGCCGGCGGCCTGCTGGCTCGCGCGGTGCAACACGAAGCCGATCATCTGAACGGGATCTTGTTCATAGATCGCATGGACCGAAAAACCAAAAGCGAACTGCGCGACGAGCTCGACGCGCTCCAGAGCGAAACCAAGGCAGCGCTCGAGGCGGCCAAGAAAAAATCCTCCTGACGACCCGCCTCGATTCCGCTCCAGCAAAGTCTGGGCAAAGTCCGGGTTGCACGCCGTCCCGCCCGGCGTTAGGCTGGCGCCATGAAACTTCCACGCCGACAATTCCTCAACCGCACTGCGCTTGGGCTGGGCGGTGTCTGGCTCGCGCCGCAACTCCTGGCGGACACCAAGCCGGCGCCCCGATATTTTGATCCTTACGCGCCCGTCACGCTGGGCCGGACACCGCTCAAGTGCTCGCGCGTCATCCTCGGCACGGGCGTCAAGGGCGGCGACCGCCAGTCCGATGCAACGCGCATGGGGCGGCAAAAATTTGAAACCCTCCTCCGGGAAGCGCACGACCGCGGGATCAACACGTTTGACCTGGCTGATCTGTATGGCACCCACCCGTTCCTGATCCCGGCGCTCAATGGCATTCCCCGGGATAAATTTCAGATCATCACGAAAATCTGGTTTCGGCCCGGCGGACTGCCGGAACCGGAACGACCGGATGCCAACGTCGTCGTCGAACGATTCTTGCGCGAGATTCATACCGACTACCTCGATCTGGTGTTGCTGCATTGTGTCACTTCGGGAAAATGGCCCACAGAATTGCGCCGGCAAATGGACTTGCTGTCCGAACTCAAGGCGAAGGGCACGATCCGCGCCGTCGGGGTCTCCTGTCATTCCATCGAAGCACTGGAAGCCGCGGCGACCGAGCCGTGGGTGGATTCGGTTCACACGCGTATCAACCCGTACGGCATGAGCATGGACGGCCCGCCCGAGAAAGTGGTGCCGGTGCTCAAGAAGATTCACGCCGCCGGCAAAGGAGTGGTCGGCATGAAGATCATCGGTGAAGGACGGTTGCGCAATGACGCGGAAAAACGACAGGCCTCGATCAAATATGCACTGGACCTCGGCTGCGTGGACGTGTTGAACGTCGGCTGCGAATCGGCCGCTGAAGTGGATGACCTCGCGGCGCGGGTCAAGCAGGTCGAACGGCCGGCCTGAGCCAGACCACGCCGCAGCCAGCGTCCGCGAACGATTTTCCGATTCGGATCCGGCTCAGACCAAGCGCTTCCATTTGGCGTCCGCCGCCAGCTTCTTGACTAGTTCCTTCACCTTTTGCGCCTGGCTCTTGTGCGCGAGGAGCACCGCATCGTCGGTCTGAACCAAAATCGAATCGCGCAACCCCACGACGGCGATGGGAGTGCGGCGATCTTTGGTGCGCGCGTCGTAGATGATATTCCGCGCGCCATCCACGTGGATGAAATCCGCCTGGGTGGCATTGCCCTCAGGATCATGTTTGAGATGCCGCCCCAGCGCCGTCCACGAGCCAAGGTCATCCCACGCGAACGCGCCATCAGCGCAGACGACATTATGCGCCTTCTCCATCAGAGCGTAATCAATCGAGATCTTCTTGATGTCCGGATATTCCTTCGCCAGCACCTTCGCGAGTTTAGCCGGTTGGCCGGCCACCTTGAACCAGCGCTGGCACGCTTCATACATTTCGGGCTGATGCTTCTGCAAGCCCTCGGTAACGGTGACAAAACTCCAGATGAACATCCCGGCGTTCCAGCGATACTGCCCGCTCTGGAGATAGCTCAACGCGGTGTCATAGTTGGGCTTCTCGACAAATTGTTCGGCGCGATGAAATACAGTCTTATACTTCTTCCCACCCGCCGGCGGCGGCAGCGGCTCGCCCACGCGCAGATAGCCATAACCCGTCGCCGGCTCGGTCGGCGGGATGCCAATCGTCACGATCGCTTGTCCCCGCGCCGCGAGGTCGAAGGCGTCGGCCAAAACCTGTTGGAACTTTTTCGTTTCGGGAATGACATGGTCGGCCGGCAGCACCGCCATGACGCCCGTCGTGGAGCGCGCCCCAACCAGTGCCGCGCCCAGCGTGACCGCCGCGCAAGTGTCGCGCCCGACGGGTTCGGCCACCACATTGTCCTTGGGCAGTTTGGGCAATTGCTTCCGCACCTCCGCCACCTGGGTTGCGTTCGTGATGATGAAAATGTTCTTCACCGGCACCAAGGGCAGCACGCGGTCCACGGCTTCCTGGAGGAACGAACGGTCGCCCAGCAGTTTGATCAATTGCTTGGGCGTTCGCTCGCGGCTCACCGGCCAGAAGCGTTCGCCGCGTCCTCCGGCCATGATGATGACGAAACGATCCTGGATGTTTGCCGACGTTTTCACTATCGAGGATTGAACACCGTCGAAGGGCGAAAGGCAAAAACTGTTTTCCGCCGCCGTCAAATCGGGTAGGAGGCGGAGGTTGCCCTCCGCCGTCCTCCCACACCACCGGAC
>CAZLOH010000052.1:0-38321 GCA_964561105.1 uncultured Bifidobacterium sp.
GTCCGGTGGTGTGGGAGGACGGCGGAGGGCAACCTCCGCCTCCTACCCGATTTGAGCCTGTGCTCAGAACAGGTTGTTCGCCAGAATTCCCAGCACACTCAACGGGCCCTGGTCTTCGAGTCCTTCCGTGGCCTTGTCCACCTTCTGCAACGTGAGCTTGGCGTTCTTGTAGAATTCCTGGTCGTTGATGAGCTTGCCAATCGTGCCCTGTCCCTGGTTCAGCTTCTCCAGGATTTCCTTGAGATTCTTCATCGAGGCCGTGGTTTCCGCGTAGAGTGCGTCGTCCTTGACCAGTTTGCCCAGCGAACCCTGGCCGGAATTGACGTCGTCAATGATCTTCCGCGCATCTCCGATGGCGAGTTTGATTTGATCGCTCGTGGCTTGCAGGTTGGACACCGTGATCAGGGCGGTGTTGTAGAAGGTTTCGTCAAAGATCAACTTGCCGACGGTGCCCCTGCCCTCGGCAATCTGGACGGACAAGGCGTGCAGATTGGCGATGGTGGCGGTGAGCGGTTTCGTGTTCTGTTTGACAAAATCCGTGAGCGGCCCAACGAGATTGTCAATCGTGTCGCCGGTGAAGCTCTTGGTCAGGTTCTCCACGCCGGTGGCCACGTTGTCGAGCTTCTGCATGATGACGCTCAGGTCCGCCTGCTCGACCGAGTTGAGCGTGGTGCCGTCGGTGGCGATCGGCGCCTGGGCCGAGCCGAAGTCCAGCGACACGAAATTCTGCCCCATCAGGCCCGCGAACTTGATCGAAGCGATGGTGTCGGTGCGCACCGGGGCGCCGGCGAGCAGTTTCATGCTCACGCGCACCTTCTTCTCGCGGGGATCAAGCTCGATCTTTTCGACCTTGCCCACCTCCACGCCGGCGAGTTTGACGCGGTCGCCCAGTTTCAATTCCTGCGCGGATTTGAACAGGGCATCCACGCGGAGGCCGTGTTGGAAGCGCTCAAAGCCGCCGAGGATGAAGGTGATGAAGAAGGCGGCCATGACGATGAGCGCCACAAAGAGGCCGAGCCGGGTTTCGAGGGTGTTTTTCATAGGCTGGAGGGTTCGCGGTTGAAGTCGGCATTGAGCAATTCACGGATGACGGGATGATGACTGCGCCGGACTTCATCCGGCAGGCCCAGGGCGATGATTTGTCCTTCGTGCAGCACGGCCATCCGGTGCGCAATGCCAAAGGCCAGGTCGCGATCATGGGTGACGACGAGCGAGGTGACACCCGTGCGCTGGTTTAACTTGAGAATCTCCCGGCCAATGAGCACCGAGGAAACCGGGTCCAGCTCGCTCGTCGGTTCGTCGTAGAGGATCAATTGCGGCTCGATCACCAGGGCGCGGGCGATGGCGGCGCGCTTCTTCATGCCGCCGGAGAGTTCGCCGGGCAGTTTGTCGGCCGTGCCCTTGAGTCCGACGTTTTCCAGCTTGTCCGCCACGATGCGCTGGATGTCCTCCGGCGACTTGAGCTGATGTTCGCTCAGGTAGAGGCCCACGTTCTCGCCGACGGTCAGGGAATTGAGCAGGGCGCCCGATTGAAAGACCAGAGCCAGGCGATACTGGCTGCCGATGTCGCCCGAGTGAACGGACGCGCCGTCGATGAGAATTTCGCCCGCGTCGGGTGTTTCGAGGCCGATGATGTGCCGGAGCAGGACGCTTTTGCCGCTGCCGCTCAGGCCCATGATGACGAAGATTTCGCCCGGGCGGATTTCGAGGTCAATGTTCTTGAGCACCTCCTGTTCGCCGAATTTGCGCGACAGGCCGCGGACCTGGACGCTGACGCCGGCGTTGGAGTTCGGAGCGGCGCTCATTATTTCAACAGGATGCGGGTCAGCACGTAGTCAAACATGACGATCAGCACGATGGAGTTGACCACGGCCTTGGTCACGGACCGGCCGATGCCGCGCGGCCCGCCGCGGGTGGCGAGTCCCTGATGGCAGGACACAATGCCGACGATGGCGGCGAAACAGAAACTCTTGAACACGCCGTTGAAGACATCCTGCAGGTCCACCACGTCCTTCATGGCCTCGAAGAAGGAACGGAACGGGATGTCAATCTGAGTGGTAACGGTCGCCACCACCGCGCCACCGAGCCAGCCGACCAGGATGGAAAAAATGACCAGCATGGGCAGCGCGATCATGATGGCCACCAGGCGCGGCAGCACCAGATAGTTCACCGGGTTGATGTTCATGGTGCGCAACGCGTCCACCTCCTGGTACACCTGCATGGAGCCGATTTCCGCCGCCATGGCCGAACCAATGCGTCCGGCAATGAGAATGGCCATCATGATCGGGGAAAGTTCCCGGGCCATGGCGAAGCCGACGAGGCCGCCGACGGCACTGTGCAACCCGCGCTCGACCAGGACCGGCCCGGTCTGCAAGGCGATCACGCCTCCGATGAAAAAAGAGAGCACGCAGACCATGAGCAGGCTGGCGTTGCCGATCTCGAAAAGCTGGTCCAGGATCTTGCTCCGTTGCCGCCAGGTCTGCGGGAACGCAAGCACGGTCCGCCAGAAAAGCAGCACGATTTCACCGACGTTCTGGAACATGGTCAGAGTGGTCTTGTGATTTGTTCAGCGGGAGGTAAAACAACCGCCAGCGTTTGGTCTCAGCGCCCGATTCATACTGGAAGAGGCCGAACAGAAGCGAGCTTTTTTTGGCCGTGGGCGAGCTTTCCCGACGATACAAATTCCACAACAGAGACTGGCTGCGGTGGCCGGTAGTGGGGTTTTGTTCGTCGCGCCAGACCGTCCAGAGCGGCGAATAGTTGCGCTCGATACTCTTGCTCATGGGCAGAAAGGTCTCCAGCGGGGCGAGGACCTGGAACCGGGAGGTGCCGTCCAGGTTGTGCCGATGCACGAAGAACGGCCAGAGATCCGTGCGCGAACGGTATTTGCCGGTTTCCAGGTTCTGGTCCCGGGTGTACTGATAGAGAAAGAGGGCGATGCGGGTCCGTCCCCGGTCCAGGCTGCTGGCGTGAATGCCGTTGAACTTGTAGAGCGGCCACAAGTAGAAATTGCTCTCGAGGGAATCGCTGTGCGCCTGGCTGAAGAACGGCCAGACGCGTTTGGTGGTCTTCCCTTCGCCATGCGCAAAGACAATGAACGGCCACGGCGCGCCGACTTCATGGTATTTGCGGGCGCGATCGTCGGTGATGGTCAGACCAAACGGAGTCAGGTAGCTCGTGGAATCGCGTTGGGGCGAGCGGAACTCGTTGTAGAACGGGAACACCAGGAGATCGCTCTCCTGGTTCGTCGTGCCGATCTCGCGCTCCTGCCGGTGGTAGAACGGCCACACGACGAACCGACTGTCAGCCCCCGGAGTGGTCTGGAGGTCGCCCCACTCATTGGTTTTCGTGGTCACATCCTGGTGTTCGTGGCCCACGACCGGCCAGAATTGCCACCCTGCCAGACCGTCGCCGGAACGGATGTGAAAGAAGGGATAGAAATAATTGTAGGTGGTGACCTCGCCCCGGCGTGAACTCAAATACCGATACTTGATCGCGACAAACGGGTCGTCCGGCAGCGGGCTGGCCCGCCCGCGCTTGACCGTCTTCAGGTAAAGCGGCCACAGCAGCCATTCAGTCCGACTGCGGAAAACGTGATTGCGCATCTTGCCGTAGAATGGAAACACGGCCGTGTAGTCCTGCGTGGGGTCCACCTCGGAGCGCTGTTGAAAGTAAAAGGGAAAAACGGTGAACCGATGAATCCCCGCTTCCGCCTGGTTTTGGCCGCCAGAGAAACTGAGCAACTGGCCCAGTTGCCAGCGATACTCCTGGCCAAACCGGTCATAGGTCAACAGCGGATAGGCAAAGTCATACTCCTCGGAGTCGGTCGCGGGAATCGTCGAGTGCGAAAAGACCGGTGGCAGCGCGAAGATATTTTCAAACTCGGTCTTCGTCTCGTAAAAGAACGGCCCAACCGCCTCGGTCCGTTCACCCGGTTCCAAGACCAGTTCATGCCGGTCGAAGGCGAAGCCAGCGTGGACGTCTTCAACGCTGAAAGCATTGACCGGGAAAAGCAGGCTGACGGCTGCGACAGCAAGACAGAAAAAAAACCACGTCGGGCGCGCCACGACCAGGGATGACGGTTGCGGCGGGCGGGAGGCCCATAACGGCAGCGCGGCGGACGCGGGTGCCGCGAGCCGACGCAGCTTGACACGGCCCCGGAGCGCGGCTGGGTTGAAAACCAGCCGCGGCAGCGCGAAAACATGAGCCGCGCGGTGATTCACCAGGCGGATGAAGGGCGGCACCCGCTGCGGCTGGTCGAGGACGACACAGCCGCGCTCCGCGCCATTCCCATTCGAGGGCAGTGTCAGAATGTGCCCGCTGCGAGCCGATGCGAACATAGTAATTGACTTCGATTGTGACTCATTTAGCATCGGACACGCACTCGAGGTATTGTCTCAGTGTGAGGTTTTCACCTCGGTTCCTCCCGACCCAGTGTCGATTGTGCATTGTCGGCACTGGGTTGCTTTTTTCCCGGCGGCCGCTGGCGCGCCGGCAAACTCAAGAGCGCCGGCAGGAACGTCAACCCGGCGAACATGCACGTGGCCACCCCGGTGGACATCAGCAGGCCCAAACTCTCGATGCCGCGATGCTTGGCCAGCACCAGACTGCCGAACCCGGCGATGGTTGTCAGCCCGGAAATCAATACCGCCTTGCCGGTGCTCTTGGCGAGGATGCTCGGCGAATGTTCCTCGGCAAAACGATTGAGGATGTGAATCCCGTTGGTCACTCCGATGCCGAGCACCAGCGGCAGCGTCATGATGTTGGCCGGGTTGAATGGCAGATTGCTGGCGCCCATGATTCCCGCCAGCCACACCGAACCGATGAACACGGGCACCAAGGCCAGCGCCACCTGACTGAGCCGCCGAAAATGGAGGAACACCAGAAACGCAATCGCAATGAGCGCGTACCCGGCCGCCTGCTCGTAGCTCCGTTTGAGCAGGGAAGTGTACTCCAGCAGTTGCACCGGAGTGCCGGTCACGTTGGGATCCACCGTGCGCAATTGCGTCACGAACTCCTCCTGATTCTTCCGCTCCCAGACATTTTTCCTGGGATAAACCTGCAGCAGATGTTTGCCCGTCACCCCGACGAACCGCTCCCGCAGGGCCGGGGGCAGATCCTCGATCCGCAATCGTCCGCGATTGTCCTGTTGTTGCAGGGCCTCGAAGGTTTCCTGAAAATCCCCGAACAAGGCGCGTTGATAAGCGCCCAGCTTGCGCGCCACCAGTTCCTGTCCCTCCGGGCCGAGCCGGAACAGCTCCTTGCGCAGTGTGTCAATGGCGCGTTTGAGGGAATCCAGCCGGGCCGCGATTTCCGGATGCTCCTTTTCGGTTTCTTGCTGGGCCAGTCCGGTGTAGCCGCGCAAGGAATACAGGCTTTGGCTCAACTCGGGGACGTTCACCGGGCGGGGATCCACGGCGGCGAAATGCAACGCGGCCAGGTCTGATTTGATGCCACCAATCAGGGCGAGCTTGTTGGTCGGATTCTCCGCCAAAAACTGCGCGATCGAATCCACCTCCGCCACGGCCGGTAATTTTTTCAACTCCGGCTCCAGCGCCACCGCCTGCGTGACTGAGTCGGCGACCACCGCCGCGAACAGGATCGAACGCCCGTGCGCATTGGTGTCGGTCTCCGACGTGGGCAGCGTCGTTGCGTTGATGAGTTTCTCCTCGAATTCCACAGCCGGCAGGCCGGCGCTTTGCATGTCGAGCAGGTTGTAGTCGAAATACACCTTGTGAAACTGGGTGACGCACGCGGCGCACGACAGCAACGTCAGCGTGATCACCAGCCTGGGACGCTGCAACCACAGCTTTTCAATGCGCTCCCGGATGTCCACCGGCCGGGCTTGCTGGTGATCAATTACATTCTGTCGCCCGCGCAACAGCAACACCGGCAGCAAGGTCATCATCGGCACCAGGCAGACCAGCAAGCCGCCGCCACAGATGACCCCCATCTCCTGAATGCCCCGGAAATCCGTGAACATCATCGCCAGAAACGCGCCGGCCGTCGTGAACGCCCCGGTAAAAATGCCCTGCCCCGTGAACACCAGCGCCTTGGTCATGGACTCCTCCTCGGTCCGGCCATGCCGCAACTCCTCTTCATAACGGCTCACCAGATGAACTCCAAAATCTATTGCCAACCCGATCAAGATTGGCACAAACGTGATCGTCAGAATGTTCAAATGTCCGACCACGGCGGTGGCGAACGCGAGGGTGTAAGCAATGCCCACCACGAGGCACACCGTGGCTTTGAGCGGCCGTCCGGTTTCGTTGTAGCCGTAGATGAAAAGCAACGCACAGATGATCAGCGCCACGACACTCGCCACGGAGGTGTCCCGCTGCGACTGCTGCATTTCATCAAGCTCCAGCACCGGCTCGCCCGTCAAGCCGGCATTGACCCCGGTCACTTCCGCCCGCGTCTCCTCCACCAGTTTGCGCATCCGCTCCATCGCCGTCCGGTTCAAATCCGCCGTCAGGGCCTGCGCCGTGGCCAGATAAATGCGTCCGTCGCCGAACGTGATATACACGCTCTCACCCGCATCCTTGCCGGCGTCGAACAGCGCGAAAATACCCGGCGACGGCGGCGTGCCGCTGCGCTTGAGGCTGGCCGTGGCCTGCGAAATGATGCGTTCGAGCGCGGGAAGCGCGCGGACCAGCGAATCGGTCTGCGGGCTTTGCTCCCGCGACGACGTGCGGAACTGGGTGTTGATCATGTCAAACAACGACACCAGATTTGTTGTCCGCGTGAACGGCTTGATGAAGGGCTGGTAATCCTCCAAGCGCTGTTTCAGCGCCACGAGCTTCGGCTCGGGCACAAATAACAGCGCCTTCGAGCCCAGCATCTTCAAGTCCCCCTTGTAGAACACCCGCGCGAACAGATTGGTTTCCACCGTCTCCTTGGCGCCCGGTCGCACCGGAACGCGGATGCGGGCCGCTTCCAGCTTGGCCCCCAGGCGTTCGACGAACTGCCGGTTCTTTTCGGAGTCCTCACTTTCCACCACCACCACCAGATCATCCTGCGTGGGAAACTCCTTTTTGAACTGCTGAAATAGTTGATGATACCGTTTCTTGGCGCCGACCAGACTGCTGCGCGTCGTATCAAATTTGAGGAAGCCAACTGTGTAAACAATGCTGAGGACGAACAGCACGACCTGCGGCCAGAAGAACCAGCGCCGATGCCCGATGACCATCCGGGCCAGCCAGCCAAGCGCCCGCGCAAAATAAGTATCGGCGCTGGAGTCGCTCATGCTGGCGTTGGCGATTCACCCTGACCCGGCGGGCGTCCGGATTGCGCCGCGCGCTGGTGCGGCCAAATTACTCCTTCCGCGCGTTGGACGGTCTGGTGGCTCATCAAATCAGGCTGCTCCGGCACGCTCAGTCCTTCGTGGCGGGGGCGACCGACACCGCCGTTCCGTAACACAACACTTCGGTGATGCCGTTGCCAATTTCCGTGGCGTCGTAGCGCACGCCCACAACGGCATTGGCCCCGGCCTGGCCCGCGTGGGCCAGCATTTGATTGAAGGCGTCCTCCCGCGCCCGCTCGCACAATTCGGTGTACAGCGTGATGTTTCCGCCGAAGAGACTTTGCAGGCTGGCGCCGAGGTTGCCGATGATCGAGCGCGACCGGACCACAATGCCGCGCACCACGCCGTGGGATTGGGTCACGCGATAACCGGGCAACTCAAAGGCCGTGGAAGTGAGCGAATGCGTTTGACTCATGGTCTGATTCAACACCAGACCGCCGGGGTGAGAAAGCTCTTTTAGCGTTGGTTCGCGCCGGCCGGCACCACGGGCGCATCCACCGGCTTGATCATGCCCAGCATCGGCCGCATCGCCGCCGCCCATTTGGCATAACCCGACGCAATGGGATGCAAGAGATCGGGAAACTCCTCCGGCTTCGCGTCGCCGTGCTCGTTGGCAAAAATGCTGTAGGTGTCGCACCGGACACAATGCACGTCCGCCTTGACCAGCTCATCCACTAGCGCATTGAGTTTCTGAATCTTGTCGGCGGGCCGCTGCTTGCTGGCCGAACTCGGCATCACCTTGCACACGATCACCAGCGTCGTGGGGTTCGCCGCTTTGAGCGCCGCCAGGATGGCCCGGACGTTCTCCGCCGTTTCCTCCGGGGTCGCGCCCAGCCCGAGGTCATTCGTCCCGATCAACAGCACCACGGCGGCGGGTTTCAATTCCAGCACATCGCCCCGCAGCCGGAACAGCACGCCGCGCGTCGTGTCGCCCGAGATGCCGCGATTGGCGCAATGATACTTCGGAAACTGCGCTGCCAGATCGCTCCAGCCTTGCGTGATGGAATCTCCGAGGAACACCACCGCGCCCTGGTCCGCCGCCGCCGTCTTGCGGAATTCCGCGCGCCGCTCCGTCCACACCCGGTCGAACCATTCGCCCTTTTGCGCCGGGCCCTGGCCGGGCAACATCGCATCGGTCGGCGCTTTGCCGGGAACTTCAGCCGCCCAGCCGGTCAGGGAGGACAACACCGCCGCCCCCGCGACGAGACTGAGGCAGGTCGGTTTGAGGCGGGAAAAGCGCCGGGGCATTTGCATGATCCGTGACCGCAGCCAGCGCCGCGGAAGTCGTGATCCGTCAGAACTTCACGTTCGCCAGGTATTCCAAGGTCTGCGGGATTTGGGTGAGCACCGAGGGCGACTCGTCTTCGATGAAATAATACTTCACGCCGGCCTTCTTCGCCTCGCGCAACAGCGCCGGCCAATCGGTCTGGCCGGTGCCGACCGCCACGTCATTCTTCGTGTCCGTGCCGCCGGTCAATGCTCCGGTGGCCACGCCCTTCTTCAAATCCTTCACGTGCATCAACGCCCAGCGGCTGCCATGTTTCTTCATCAACGCCACCGGATCCTGACCCGGAAACACCACCCACATCACGTCCATTTCAAAGCTCACGTACTTGGGGTTCGTCTCCTGCACGAGCAGATCGAACAGTGTCCCGTCGCCGTGCGGCACGAATTCGTAGCCGTGATTGTGGTCAAAAAACTTGATGCCGTGTTTCGCCAGCACTTCACCGGCGTGATTGAAAACCTTGGCCGTTTCATGGACCCAGGCTTCCGTGATTTGTCCGTCATGCGGCACCCACGCCGTGCCGGCATACTTCAGCCCCAGCGCCTTCGCTTCCTTGGCCACACCCTCGGGATCGTCCCGGAAGCGTTCGTAGCTGAAGTGCGCCGAAACCGCCTTCAACTTATTCGCCTTGAGCAGGGCGTTGAATTCCTTGGGCGACTTGCCGTAGGTGCCGGCCAGCTCCACGTAACGAAACCCAAAGTCATGCACCTTGGCGAGCGTGCCGGGCACATCCTTGTTGAAGGAGTCGCGCAGGCTGTAAAGCTGGAGGCCGAGCGGGCCTTTGAAACTCTTGCCGGTGCCGACCGGATGCGAACGGTCTGCGCCGTGGGTGGGGGTTGAAATCAGGGCCAGGCAAATGGCCGCAGTCAAAGCAGTGATGCGTTTCATGGGCGAATTAAATACGAAGCCCGGACGCGAGGGAAGCCCTCTTTATTCACGACCGGGCACCCCGTCTGGCCGGTTGGCGGGTGGGCAGGGGCGCCGGGTTTGAACATTTCGCTTTGCAGGCTGGCTTGCCGCCTCTAAACATTCCGCCGGTTTCGTTAAACAACCGATGAAAGATATTGTGCCACCACCGCCGCCGCTCGTCCGCAATGAGTTCGAGACGATCCGCGAGCTGTTCACCCGGAATGTCGTGCCCAGTTACGGGCGATTTGATCTCGCGCTGAGTCACGGCTCGGGGAGTTACCTGCACGATGTCAACGGGCGACGTTACCTCGATCTGGGCGGTGGCATCGCCGTCTGCGCGCTCGGTCATGCGCATCCGGCCATCACCGAGGCGCTCGTCGCGCAGTCGCGCAAGCTCATCCACGTATCGAACCTCTACTATCACGAGCCCCAAGGCCGGCTGGCGCAGGCGCTCGTCCAGCTCCTCGGACCGGGCAAGTGTTTTTTCTGCAACAGCGGGGCCGAGGCCAACGAAGGCCTGTTCAAAGTCGCGCGCAAGTTTGGTTTCGACGAAGGGCGATTCGAAATCCTCACCGCGCTCAACTCGTTTCATGGCCGGACGCTCGCGGGCATCGCCGCCACCGGCCAGACCAAGGTCAAGCAAGGGTTCGGACCGATGACGCCCGGTTTCCGCCATGTGCCGTTCAACGACCTCGAGGCGATGCGCCACGCGCTCTCGCCCGCCACGGTTGCGATTCTGATTGAGGGGATTCAGGGCGAAGGCGGCGTGACGCCCGCCGCGCCCGAATATCTGCTGGGCTTGCGCGCGTTGTGCAACGAGAAGAAACTGCTGCTCCTGCTGGACGGCGTGCAATGCGGCCATTTCCGCACCGGACGATTTCAAAGTTTTCAACGCATCCTCGAAGGCGTTCCCGGCGGTGAAGCGTTTCTCCCCGACGGCATCTCGATGGCCAAATCACTCGGGGGCGGCTTTCCGCTGGGGGCGTTTTGGGTGCGCGCGCCGTTCGCCGACTTGTTGAGCGCCGGCACGCATGGGACGACCTATGGCGGTTCGCCGTTGGGCTGCGCCGTGGCGTTGAAGATTCTCGAAGTCATCGAGCACGAGCAACTGGCCGCCAACGCCCGCGCCACTGGTGAGTTGCTCAAGACCGGGCTGGAACAGCTCGCGCGGAAATATCTCGGCGTAATCAAAACCGTGCGCGGTCTGGGAATGATGCTGGGCCTGGAGCTGGTTGCCAACCTCCCGAACCTGGGCGGCGACGCAAGTAAAACCCAGGCCATCCGTCTCGCCAACCGGCTTCAGGCGGCGGGCGTCTTGCTCATTCCGGCCGGAGCGAACACGCTCCGCCTGTTGCCCGCGCTCAATCTCACCCGTGGCGAAGCCGAAGCGGGATTGAAGCTCATCGAGTCGGTGGTTGCACAGGTCGGCGCGTAACTGTATTTCATTCCCTTTGAACCATTCGCATCCGGCGATGAAACATCTTTTAAGCCTCGAAAAACTGTCGCGTGTGGACGTGGAAACCATCCTGGCCGACGCGGTGGTGATGAAGCGCGAACGGGGTCGGCACCGGACGCAACCGCTGACGGGCCAGACCTGGGCCTTGATCTTCACCAAGTCCTCCACGCGCACCCGGTTGTCGTTCGAGGTGGGCGTGAGTGAGCTGGGAGGGCGGCCGCTGTTTCTCAACGCGGGCGACATCCAGCTCGGGCGCGGCGAACCCATCAAGGACACTGCGCGCGTCATGGGCCGGATGATTCACGGCGCCATCTTCCGCACGTTCGCCCAGAGCGACGTCGAGGAATTCGCGCACTACTCGAACATCCCGACCATCAACGCGCTCACCGACGCCGAGCATCCCTGCCAGATTCTCGCCGACCTCCAGACCATTCTGGAAACACGCAAATCGCTGGACGGCCTCGTCGTCACGTTCGTCGGCGATGGCGCGTGCAACGTGCCGATCTCGTGGATTTTTGCCGCTGCCAAACTCGGCTTTGAACTCCGCATCGCTGCGCCGAAAAAATTCCAGCCCAGCGCCGCGATTCTGAAACGGGCCGGAGGCCACATCATCTGCACCGAAGATCTGAAAGCCGCTGCCAAGGGTGCGGATGTGCTCTACACCGACGTGTGGGTTTCCATGGGTAAGGAGGCCGAGGCCGCCGCGCGTCTCAAGGCGCTGAAGAATTATCAAATCAATCAGGCCCTGGTAAAACTCGCCAAACCCGGGGCGCTCGTCATGCACTGCCTGCCCGCCTACCGCGGCAAGGAGATTGACGATGCGACCTTCGAGGCCAACGCGAACACGATCTTCACGCAGGCCGAAAATCGTCTCCACGCACAGAAGGCAATCTTGAAGTGGACGGTGAGTTGATCGCTCACCGGCGATTGGCGGCCAGGCTTGGAAAGGAAAAAACCGCCGCTGTTTTCACCGCGACGGTTTTTGAAGTTTAAGCGATGGGCTTAGTAAGCCGCCTGAGCGCCCTTGATCTGGCGCTTCTTCATCCACGGCATCATCGCGCGCAGGCGCTCGCCGGTTTTCTCGATTGGATGCTGGGCGCCTTTCTTGAGCAGCGCGTTGTAGCGCTTGTAGCCACCCTTGTACTCTTTAACCCAGTTTCGAGCGAACTTGCCGGATTGGATGTCTTTGAGCGCGGCCTTCATCCGCTGCTTCACGCTGGAGTCAATGATCTTCGGACCAACGGACACATCGCCCCACTTGGCGGTTTCAGAAATCGAGAAGCGCATCCCGCTGATGCCGGCTTCGTTCATCAGGTCCACGATGAGCTTCAATTCGTGCAGGCACTCGAAGTAGGCCATCTCGGGCGAGTACCCGGCTTCAACCAGCGTTTCAAATCCAGCCTGCACCAACGCACTCGCGCCGCCGCAAAGCACGGTTTGTTCGCCGAACAGATCGGTTTCAGTCTCCTCCTTGAAATTCGTTTCGATGACGCCGGCGCGCGTGCCGCCGATGCCTTTGGCCCAGGCCAGCGCGATGGCCTTCGCCGCCTTGCCGCCCTGATAGACCGCGATCAAGCTCGGCACGCCTTTGCCTTCGGTGTATTGACGGCGGACGATGTGGCCCGGGCCTTTCGGCGCGACCATGATCACGTTCACGTTCTTCGGCGGCACGATGGTCTTGAAATGAATCGAGAACCCGTGGCTGAACACGAGCGTCTTGCCCACGGTAAGGTTGGGCTGGATGTCCTTCGCATAGGCGGCGGGCTGCTTGGTGTCCGGCAACGCCACCATGATGACATCCGCGCGTTTCACGGCTTCGGCCGTGGAGTAAACCTTGAAACCCTTTTCCCGCGCGACGGGAATGGACTTGCTGCCCTCGTAGAGGCCGATGATGACGTTGAGTCCGCTCTCCTTGAGGTTGAGCGCATGGGCATGGCCTTGCGAGCCGAAGCCCAGCACGGCGAGAGTTTTGTTTTTCAGGACGGCGAGATTCGCGTCTTTGTCAGTATAAACTTTGGCGGGCATTACTTGGTTCTGTGTTGATGGTTGACAGTCGGAGCGGCGCTTAATCTTAATCCCTACTTCCGCGGCATCGCGGCCTTGCCGGTGCGGGTCAGTTCGATGACGCCAAAGGTTTTCATCAGGTCAATGAACTTGCCCACCTTGCTCTCGTCGCCGGTGATCTCGATGGTGAGCGTCTTGGGCTGGACGTCCACAATCTTGGCGCGGAAGATGTCGGTGATCTGCATGACCTCGGCGCGCGACTTGGAGTCCACACCGACTTTCACCAGCACGAGTTCGCGATCCACGTACTCGCCCTCACGGAAGTTCTGCACCTTGAGCACGTCCGGAAGCTTGTTGAGCTGCTTGACGATCTGCTCGAGCGTGGCCTCGTCTCCGTGCGTGGCGATGGTCATGCGCGACGCCGTGCTGTCGTGCGTGGGCGCGACGTTGAGCGAGTCAATGTTGTAGCCGCGCCCGCTGAACAGGCCCGCCACGCGCGTGAGCACGCCGAACTTGTTCTCGACCAGGACTGAAATGGTGTGTCGCATAAAGACCCTGCTGGCAGGGGCACGAAGGGTATCGGGCGAGTGGACGCGGGTCAAATTACAAATCAGAAGAACGGGTTGTGCGCCTGCTCCTCCGCCACGGTCGTCAGGGGGCCGTGGCCGGGACAGATCAAGGTTTCCGGCGGCAGCGTGAGGATTTGCTCGCGCACTTTCTCGCGAGCCAAAGCCCACGAGTCATTCCCCCGGCCCATGGACCCCGCAAAGATCGCATCACCGACGATGGCCACGGGCGGCGTCTCCGCCGGCCAGTTGCCGATCAGGTAGGTGACGCCGTCCGCCGCGTGACCGGGCGTTTCGCGAAAGGTTACGCGCAATCCGCCGACAACGATGGTCTCGTTGGGCTGGTTGCGCTTGTCCGCCGGCGCGTGTTTCGAGCTGCTGTGGATTTTTGCCTGGGGATGCGCGGCGCGAACGGCGTCCAACGCGGCGACATGATCGTGGTGCGAGTGCGTGATGCAGAGATGGCGCAAATGTAGTTGCCCGGCGGTGAGGGTGGCGAGAATGGGTTGGGCGTCGAAGCCCGTGTCGAACAAGGCCGCGTCCCGGGTGGACTCATCCCAGACGAGGTAACAATTCACGGTCATGCCTTCGCCAGCCGTGGTGAACACGCGCAGCTCGCGCCACGCCGCCAGCTTCTTTTCCGTCGGCGACCAGCCGTTGGCGATGCCTTCCAGCTTGGCCGCGTTCAACCCGATTGCGCCAGCCAACGCCGCAAAGTCGGGGCGGCGGGAAAATTTACCGGAGTCTTCCAGGGCGGACAGTTCCGCGTCGGTCAAGTTGGCCGCCTGCGCAGCCCGGGCCGGAGTCACACCGGTCATCGCGCGCGCTTTCCGGATGATGTCGCCCAGATGATCTTCCAAATTCATTGGCTCACGTTAGCGCGTGGCAATTTGCGGCGGCAAGCGGAAGTTTGGTGCGCCGTACCCGGGCGGACGATCAACGCCCCGGACGCTCAGGGGCGCGGGTTGGCGTTGCCCAAGTTGCTGCGCGGGTGGTGAAGCTCCGGATCGTGCGGAGCGACCTTGATGGGTTGGCCCGAATCGGAAAGTTTCACGTCGCCGAATTTGGGCTTCGCTTCGTTCGCGGGCAGGTTGACGATCCGGTTGATTTGATGACGCTCCACCGGGCCAAAATTCCGACTGTCAAAACTTTCAAGCCGGTTGTCACCCATCACGAAGTATTGCTGGTCGCCCAAATGCCAGGTGATGGCTTGCTCGTCGCGTTGATTGCATTTGAACGTGTAGGTATGATCGGGCAGATAGGGCTCCAGCAACCGTTGGTGGTTGATGTAAACGAAACCGCGATACAACGTCACGGATTCGCCCGGCAAGCCGATGACGCGTTTGATCACGCGCTCGTGGGGGTCAGTGGCGATGATGACCACCGTGCCGCGTTCAGGCTCCAAGTAGAGTGTCCGGGCCTGGACAATGTCGTCGGGTTTGAAGGTCGGCCACATGCTCGGACCTTCCACCACGGACAGGGTGCCAATGTTGCTCCGCACAAATGCGCTGATCACCAGCAGGAGAATAAGAAACAACGCGAGCCGTACGATGGTGGAATAATTGAAGGCACGGTGCGTCGCTTTGGGACAGTCCGCGACCATTTCATGCCGGGGCAGCGCGGAATTTTCCGTGGAAATCGCGGCTCTCCGATTCATGTTCGCTGGTTCCATCAGGCATCAAACACCGGAGTCAGAGTTAGCAGGTGCAGGGCCAGTCAAATCGCCCGGGGAGGGCGAATCCGGCCGCACGCACTTCACTCAATCCACGCAGGTGAAGGTTTTGCCAACCGTGTTTCCAGCGCGTAACACGGAAAAAGCGCGGCCAGTTTCCCGGCCGCGCTTGTGATGAGTTTATGATTCGAAACGAGTGGCTTAGTAGCCGCCCATGCCGCCCATGTCGGGCGCACCGTGACCGGCCGGAGCGGGTTTCTCCTTTTCCGGGAGTTCCGTCACGAGGCACTCGGTGGTGAGCAACAGTCCCGCGATGGACGCGGCATGTTGGAGCGCGGAGCGGGTGACCTTCTTGGGATCCACCACACCGGCCTTCACGAGGTCTTCAAATTCGCCGGTGGCGACGTTGTAACCTTCGTTGCCCTTGGCTTTCTTGACCTGTTCGACGATGACGCTGCCTTCCACGCCGGCGTTGGCCGCCAGCGCCCGGAGCGGGGATTCCACGGCGCGCTTGATGATGCTGATGCCGATGGTCTCGTCTTCGTTGCCGCCCTTGGTGGCGTCAATGGCCGCGATGCAGCGAATCAACGCCACGCCGCCGCCGGCCACGATGCCTTCTTCCACGGCCGCGCGGGTCGCGTGCAACGCGTCTTCGACGCGCGCCTTCTTTTCCTTCATCTCGGACTCGGTCGCCGCGCCGACATTGATGACGGCCACGCCGCCGGCGAGTTTCGCCAGGCGTTCCTGGAGTTTTTCCCGGTCGTAGTCGCTGGTGGTCTCTTCGATCTGGCGGCGGATTTGATTCACGCGACCCTGGATCTCGGAGGACTTGCCATTGCCTTCGACGATGGTGGTGTTTTCCTTGTCAATGACGACGCTCTTCGCGCGGCCGAGGTCTTCGAGCGTGATGCTCTCGAGCTTCACGCCGAGGTCCTCGCTGATGAACTTGCCGCCGGTGAGGATGGCGATGTCTTCGCACATGGCCTTGCGGCGATCACCGAAGCCGGGCGCTTTGACCGCAGCCACGTTGATGGTGCCACGCAGCTTGTTCACGACGAGTGTCGCGAGGGCTTCGCCTTCGACGTCTTCGGCGATGATCAAGAGCGGCTTGCCGAGCTTGGCCACCTTTTCGAGGATGGGGAGCAGGTCCTTGAGGGAGCTGATCTTTTTCTCGAAGTTCAGGATGTAGGCGTCTTCCAGTTTGCACTCCATCGTCTCGGCGTTCGTGACGAAGTAGGGCGAGAGATAGCCCTTGTCGAACTGCATGCCTTCGACGACGTCGAGCGTGGTTTCGATGGACTTGGCTTCTTCGACGGTGATGGTGCCATCCTTGCCGACCTTGTCCATCGCCTCGGCGATGATGTCGCCGATGGTGGCGTCCCAGTTGGCGGAAACCGTGGCGACCTGTTTGATTTCTTCCTTGTCCTTGACCTTCTTGGCGATCTTGTCGAGCTGGCCGACGGCGGCTTCGACGGCCTTGTTGATGCCGCGTTGAATGCCGATGGGATTTGCGCCGGAGGTGACGAACTTAAGCCCTTCGCGATAGATGGACTCAGCCAGCACCGTGGCGGTGGTGGTACCGTCGCCCGCGTTGTCGCTGGTCTTACTCGCGACTTCGCGAACCATCTGGGCGCCCATGTTTTCGTAGGGGTCTTCCAGTTCAATTTCCTTTGCGACCGTCACGCCGTCCTTGGTGACGGTGGGTGAGCCGAATTTTTTGTCGAGCACGACGTTGCGGCCTTTCGGGCCGAGCGTGGCGACGACCGCGCGCGAGAGTTTGCTGACGCCGCGCAGGATGGCCTGCCGGGCGCCTTCATCGAACAATAATTGTTTTGCTGCCATAGTCTTGGTGAATGGTTATGTGTTAATGGTTGAGGGAATTAACCGATGACGGCGAGGATGTCGTCCGTGTTGAGGATCTTGTATTCCTTGCCGTCGAGTTTGATGTCGGTGCCGCCGTATTTGCTGGTGAGCACCCGGTCGCCTTTCTTGACTTCAAACGGAACTTTCTTTCCGTCGTCGTCGGTTTTGCCCGTGCCGAGGGCGATGATGATGCTTTCCGTGGGTTTTTCCTTGGCGGAATCGGGAATGATGATGCCGCCCTTTTTGGTTTCCTTCTCTTCGACTGCTTCCACGAGAACGCGGTCGCCGAGGGGTTTGACGTTAAGTGCCATAGTTTCGTTTCTTTGTTTGTTTGGTTGTTTGACTGTAATCAAATCCCGCCGCCCAAGCGGCGGGAAAATTCTCACGCGGGTTTGGCGGAAGTTACTTCTTCTCGTCCACCACCTCGGCGTCAATGATCGGGCCTTCGTCCTTGGTCTCCGATTTTTCGTCGGGTTTGGGGCCGCCACCCGCGCCGCCGGTGCTGCCGGATTGCGTCTTGTCGGACTGCGCTTGCGCGGCGGCGGCCTTGTAAAGTTCCGCGCCCACGCTCTGCGAGATCTCGTTGAGCTTGTCATTGGCCGCCTTGATGGCGGCGGTGTTGCTGCCCTTGAGCGCGTCCTTCGCCGCGGCGATGGCGCTCTCGATCTTGCTCTTGTCGGCGCCGGAAATCTTGTCGGCGTTGTCCTTGAGCATCTTCTCGGAGCGATACACGGAGTTGTCCGCCTCGTTGCGGGTTTCCACCTCCTCGCGCCGGGCCTTGTCCTCGTCGGCGTGCGCCTCGGCGTCCTGGCGCATCTTCTCGATTTCTTCCTTCGAGAGACCGCTGCTGGCCGTGATGGTGATCTTCTGTTCCTTGCCCGTGCCGAGGTCTTTTGCGGCGACGTGTAGAATGCCGTTGGCATCAATGTCGAACGTCACCTCGATCTGCGGCATGCCGCGCGGGGCGGGCGGGACATCGGTGAGATGAAATTTACCGATGGTTTTGTTGTCCTTGGAGAACTGGCGTTCGCCTTGGAGGACATGAATCTCCACGCCCGGCTGATTGTCGCTGGCGGTGGAAAAGATTTCCGATTTGCGGGACGGGATCGTGGTGTTGCGTTCGATCAACTTGGTGAAGACGCCGCCCAGCGTCTCGATGCCGAGCGAGAGTGGAGTTACGTCGAGCAACAGCACGTCCTTCACGTCGCCCTTGAGCACGCCGCCCTGGATGCCGGCGCCAACGGCGACGACTTCGTCCGGGTTCACACCCTGATGCGGCGGCTTGTTGACCAGCTTGTGCGCGGTCTCAACCACACGCGGCATCCGGGTCATGCCTCCGACGAGGACGAGCTCGTCAATTTTGTCGGCGGCGATGTCGGCGTCCTTCAGGCAGGCCTGCACCGGCTTGATGGTGCGCTCGAACAAGTCGTCGGTAAGCTGCTCCATCTTGGCGCGAGTCAGCGTCTTTTGAATGTGTTTCGGGCCGCTGGCATCGGCCGTGATGAAGGGCAGGTTCAAGTCGTAGGTGGTCGAGCTGGAGAGAGCGATCTTGGCTTTTTCCGCCTCCTCCTTGATGCGTTGGAGCGCGTCCGGTTGCTTGCGCAAGTCCATGCCGGAATCTTTCTTGAACTCGTCGAGAATCCAATCCATCAGCTTGTTGTCCCAGTCATCGCCGCCCAGGTGAGTGTCACCGTTGGTGGCTTTGACCTCGAACACGCCATCGCCGATTTCCAACACGGAAATATCGAAGGTGCCGCCACCCAGGTCATAGACGGCGATCTTCTCGTCCTTCTTCTTGTCGAGCCCGTAGGCGAGGGAGGCGGCCGTCGGTTCATTGATGATGCGGAGCACTTCCAACCCGGCGATCTTGCCGGCGTCCTTGGTGGCCTGGCGTTGCGAGTCGTTGAAGTAGGCGGGAACAGTGATGACAGCCTGTGTGACTTTTTCGCCGAGGCGCGTTTCGGCGTCGGATTTGAGTTTCGCCAGAATCATCGCGGAAACTTCCGGCGGCGAAAATTGCTTGGGCTTGCCGTCCACTTCCACTTCGACCGCGCAATCGCCGTTGGCAGCTTTCACGACCTTGTAGGGCATGCGTTTGACCTCCTCGGCCACTTCATCAAATTTGCGCCCCATGAAGCGCTTGATGGAATAGACCGTGTTGCGCGAGTTGGTGACAGCCTGCCGCTTGGCGGCGTCACCGACGATGCGTTCGCCGCTCTTCGTGAACGCGACTACGGACGGAGTGGTGCGTTTGCCCTCGGAATTTTCCAGTACGAGCGGTTCGCCGGCTTCCATCACCGACATGCAGGAGTTCGTTGTTCCTAAATCAATGCCTAATACTTTTGCCATAAAATAAAATCTGTTGGGTTGTCGCGTCACGCGCGACGATGTCTATCAAGCCATGCCCGTGCCACGCTAGCGAAACGGGTAATAATCGCGATTTTACTGAGCAAATCCGGACTTATTGAGAATCCAGCCCGATCACGCATCTGTGCCAGAAGCGACGCAATGGCACAGTGAAACTGAGCGCGCCGCCCATGGGTTGGCGCAGTTTACTGAATCGGTGTCGGGCGATCCCGGCCAGGATTGCATTGGCCAGTTGCAACGCAACTTGTCACCGCCGCACTGTGGTGAGTCGTCGCAGAAGCGGACATCGCCTCGGGTAGAAAAAACTTTGCGAAGGATCGGAGCGGCGGTGGTCCTCCCACGAATCAATTCTCGTTCCGTTCGTTTCCGGGAGTCGCGGTGAGAAAAAATTCACCAGGAAATGGCATTGGAGTTTTGCCCGGTGAAACCACCAACTCCGACCCGGAGCAACGCAGCGTGCATCAGAATCCTTTCGCCCTGATGCGTTCCCAAATTGAACTTTGGCGCAAGTGAGGTTAGCATGGCCGCACAAATGAGAAATGTCCTTCTGAGCGTGGTTTTTGCCACGATGGTTCTTTCGGCCCGAAGCGCCTCCATCTTTCCCGTGAACTCAACCTGGCGGTATTTCAAGGGTCTTTCCGAAGCATCCACTCCGGACACGACGGCGTGGCGGAACCTGGGTTTCGCCGACGGCACCTGGCTGACCGGTGAGGCGCCGTTCTTTTTTGATGACAATCCCGGCAGTGCCAACGCCTATACCGGCAATACTGAACTGACGGACATGTTCGGGAATTACTCCTGCATTTTCATGCGGCAGACGTTTGTGCTGACGAATGTCGCGCAGATTCCGCAGTTGCAACTCACCGCCTGGAGCGACGACGGATTCATCGCCTGGATCAACGGGACGGAGGTGGCGCGTTTTAACATGCCGGGCGGCAACATTCCCTATAATGGCACGTCGTCCAGTGCGCTGGGAGAACCCGTGCCGCTCCAAAAAATCGGCATCAACAACCCGGCGAGCTTTTTGCACGAAGGCACGAACGTGATGGCGATCCAGGCCTTCAATTCCTCGATCGGGGCCAGCAGCGATTTTGTGATTCAGGCCGCCCTGGACACCTTGACCAGCGTGGCGTGGGGCGGCGTGGGCATCTCCGAGTTTATGGCCACCAACGTCGCGACCGTGGTGGACGCTGATGGAACGAATTCGCCGTGGATTGAGATCTGCAATCCCACCACGAGCGCAGTCAATTTGAACAACTGGTCGCTCACGGATGATGTCAACAATCCGACCCTCTGGCGCTTTCCGAACGTCACCATCGAACCGGCGAGCTTCATCGTCGTGTTCGCTTCGGGTAAGAACCGGGCGGTCAACATCAACGAACTCCACACGAATTTCCGGTTGCCGGTCAACGGCGGCTACCTGGCGCTGGTCAATTCCAGCGGCACCACCGTTTCCTCGTTCAGCGCGTATCCCGCCCAGTTGCCGGATGTTTCCTACGGGCGGGACATGGTCAGCCCGAACCTGACCGGTTTCTTTACCAAGCCCACGCCGGCCGACCCCAATTCCACCAGCGGGACCAATTTTTCATCCTCGGTCAGTTTTTCCCGGAAGGGCAGCACGTTCGTGACGTCGTTCAGCCTGCAACTGACCACCGCGAACCCGAACGCCATCATCTATTACACCCTGGATGGCAGTCCGCCGGACAGCAGTTCGACCGTTTATACCGGGCCGATTTCCATTACTGGTTCCGCGCAGGTGCGGGCGCGCTCGTTCGCGGCCGGGTTGATGCCGGGCGCGTTGCGCAGTGAGACCTATCTCAAGCTGGATTCAAGTCTGGTGAATACCACGTCGGATTTGCCGGCCATCGTCATTTACAACTTTGGCGCGGGCGGTGTGCCGCAGGACGACAAGCAGTTTGCCAACATTTCGCTCTACGAGCCGACGAACGGCATCACTTCGCTGACGAATGGGGCGACGTTGACTGCCCGCGCCGGGTTTGAGGTTCGCGGCTCCAGCACGGCGGGCCTGCCCAAGCAAAGTTTTGCGGTCGAATTCCGCGACGACCTGGACAATGACAAGGACTATTCCGTGCTCGGCATGCCGTCCGAATCGGACTGGGTTCTGTACGCGCCCAATAATTTTGAGCCGGTGTTGATCCACAACCCGTTGGTTTACCAGTTGAGTAATGAGATTGGCCGTTATGCGCCGCGGACCCGGTTCGTCGAAGTTTATCTGAATACAACCGGCGGTCCGGTCACGTCAGCCAATTACAACGGCATTTACGTGCTGGAGGAAAAAATCAAATGGGGCAAGGACCGCGTGGCCATTGACAAGGTGCGTTCGGTGGATGAACTGCATCCGCAGGACAACTCGGGCACCAATGTCACGGGTGGTTATCTGATGAAGGTTGACCGCCTCGGGCCCGGTGAATCTGGTTTCAACGCCGCCGGGCAGACCATCGCGTATGTGAATCCCGGCGAGGACGACATCAACACGCCACAACGCGCCCCGCAGAAGCAGTACATTCAGACTTACATGAACGCTTTCGGCTCGGCCTTGAACGGAGTCAATTACGCCAACCCCACCACCGGTTTTCGCGCCTACATTGAAGAGACCGCCTGGCTCGATCATCACATCCTCAACGTGATGTCGTTCAACGTGGATGCGTTGCGCCTGAGCGCCTACTTTTACAAGGAGCGGAACGGCAAGCTGTCCTTCGGGCCGGTCTGGGATTTTGACCGCACGCAAGGCTCGACCGACGGCCGCGATTTCAGCCCGTTCTACTGGCGGGCTCCCAACGGCGATGGCGGCACGGATTTCTTCAACTATCCCTGGTGGGGGCGGATGTTCACCGACATCAATTTCTGGCAGGCTTGGATTGATCGTTATCAGGTCTTGCGGGACGGCGCACTCTCCACCACCAACATCTATGCCGACATTGACGCGCTCACGGCCCAGGTGAAGCAGCAACAACCACGCGAAGTGGCGCGGTGGTCGTCCCTGACCCGGCCTCGTTCCGGCACGATCAGCATTTCCGGTTACAGCTACAACTTCCCCGGCACTTACCAGGGCGAAATTAACTTCTTGAAAAAGTGGTACGCCGACCGCCTGCTTTTCATGGATACCAACCTGCTCGCGCGACCGGTCTTCGGCAACAACTCCGGCGTCATCACCCCCGGATTTACCCTCGCCATGACCGGGCCGTCCGGGGCGACGATTTATTACACCACCAACGGTTCGGACCCGCGCCTCTCCGGCGGCGGCATTGCGCCGGGCGCGTTGGTTTATAGTTCGCCCATTTCACTGACCGCTGCCGGCACCGTCAGGGCGCGGGCTTACAACACCGCGCATCACAATCTAACCGGCCCGAACAATCCGCCGCTGTCCAGCCCCTGGTCGGGCCTGACCTCCGAGGATTTCGTGGCGGCATCCGCGCCCGTGATCACGCAATTCCCGGGCAACCTTGAGGCTTACCTTGGCCAGAACCCGACCTTTACCGTGCAGGCCACAGGCAATCCGTCGCCCACCTACCAATGGAAATTTAACGGCGCGAAACTTTCCGGGGAGACGGGTGCCCAGTTGACCCTGCCCAGCCTGCAAGCAAACCAGGCGGGCACCTATTCGGTGGGCGTCACCAACGTGGCCGGCGGCACCAGCGCCGCCTTCGTGCTGACGATCGCCCCCAAGCCCAATCTCGTCATCACGGAAGTGATGTCCAATCCGGCAAAAAACGCGCCCGGCGTCACGCTCTCCACCGAGGACTGGTGGGAGTTGAGCAACTTTGGAAACTCCGCCGTGAACCTGCAAGGTTACCGGTTCAATGACGACCACGATACATTTGCCGGCGCCGCCACCATTACCAACGCAACCACGATTGCTGCGGGCGAATCCATTATTCTGGTCAGCGACATGACGCCGGCGGACTTTCGCGCCTGGTGGGGAACGCAGAATCTGTCGGCCGGTTTGCAAATCATTCCCTATGCCGACATTGGGTTTGGTTCCAGCGGCGACGCCATCTACCTGTGGAACGCCGCCGCCGGCGTCGAGACGGACACCATTACCAGCGTGATGTTCGCGACCGCCACCAAGGGCGTTTCCTTCGGGTACGACTTTGCCTCCGGCACGTTCGGGGGTTTGAGCGTGGCCGGCCAGAACGGCGCGTTCGTGGCCGCGGTGAACGGCGACATCGGCTCACCGGGGATCTTTGCCAGCGCGCCCGTCATCACGGAATTCAGTTATGAGGATGGCAGCGGGTTTAATCTGGGCTTTGCCACGGTGCCCAACCTGGATTACCGCGTGGAATACAAAAACAAACTCACCGATCCCGTGTGGACGACACTCACCAATTTCACCGCCTCCTCAACACAGTTTAACTTCACCGATCCGGGGGCCAAAACCAATGCCGCCCGGTTTTACCGTGTCGGCGTTGTTCCGTGATTGAGACCGGACCGCACGCCAGCGGTTGGCGGACGAATGTTTTTCAGTCGCCGGGGAGGTGGCTCGTCGAGCCAGGCTCAATGCCAGACGCCCAATTGAATCAGTTCTTGCGTCGCGGTTTTTGTCCAGTCATGGCGATTGGCCTTGGGGCTGGCCGGACTCGGATGCAGAATTTGGCCGAGGCGGATATTCCCGCCCGTTGCCACCAACTCCGCCCGCTCCCGCGCGAAGCCACCAATCCCGATCAACCATTCCGGCTGGAGAATTCGCAAGACGCAACGCAAATGCTCATCGCAAATCCGGAACAACCGCTCGCGTTCGGGGCGTGACAGTTTGTTGGGGGTGAGATTGCGCCCGCTCGCTTCCAGAAAAACCAGCGGACAATAGTTCACCACAAAATGATCGGCGAAAAACTTCCCGGGCGGACCAAACCGGTCGGCACACAGTTTCCAAAACCGGTAGCCGCTGACCTCCGACCGCAGACAGGCAAAGCCCAGGATCGGGCGGCGCGGATGTTCCCGGACCGGTTTTCCGACCGGTGCGCAGATGCCCATCCAGTCGCGCACAGCCGCGATTTCGCCGAACGGGACTCCGATTTGCGCCATGCCGAAGGGTCCCGGATTCATCCCGAGAAAAACCACTCGCTTCCGGCCGCGACCAAAGCGCCGTAAATACTCCTGGTGCGCCGGCCACGCGTAGGCCAGCGGGTTATAGGTATGCGAGACGGGAGGTCGGAATCGCAGTCGCGCCACGCGCGCGGACAGCTCGCGCGCAGCACCGATCAACGACTCCACCCTGACTCGAGGATTGGTTCGCATGGTTGCTTTCCGCCTAGGAAAAGGCACGGCGAAATCTGGCAACAATCACCTTTCTTGGCGAGTTCCGATGGTTGACTCGCTCCACCGGTCTTGTCACTCTCCGGCCATGACCTCCGAGCATTGCCATCGCCTGTCCGGCCGGATTCTCCCGTTGCTGCCCCTGGCCTGTTTAACCTTGGGCATGGAAAGCGCCCGCGCGGATTGGCCGGACTTTCGCGGTCCGCGTGGGGACGGCCATGTCGCGGCTCCCGGCGATACCGCGCTCCGCGGCCTGCCCTTGCACTGGAGCGAGACGAACAATATCAAATGGAAAACTAAAATCCCGTATCGCGGCTGGTCCACCCCGGTGATTATGGACGGTCAGATTTGGATCACCACCGCGACGGTGGAGGGGAATGATTACTACGCCATTGGCCTCGACGAGCCGAGCGGCAAAATCCTCTTCGACGAGAAAGTGTTTCACACCGACCATCCGGAGCCGCTCGGCAACGGCGCTTCCATGAATTCTTACGCCACGCCCTCGTGTGTGATCGAGCCGGGTCGGGTGTACGTCCACTACGGGAGCGCGGGCACGGCGTGCCTCGACACGCAAACGGGCAAAACCATTTGGAAACGAAACGATCTGCCCTGCCGCCACTATCGCGGCGCCTCGGCGTCACCGGTGTTGTTCGAGAACCTGCTCATCCTGACCTTTGATGGCGCGGACTTGCAATACACCGCCGGTCTGGACAAGCAAACCGGGGCGACGCTCTGGCAAACCAACCGCTCGGTGGCATGGAACGACGAAGCGTCGCAGGACCCCATGGTCCGGGACGGCGACCATCGCAAATCCCACGGCGTGCCGTTGATTGCGAAGGTCGCCGGCCAGCCGCAATTGATCAGCGTCGGCGCCAAGGCGGCCTACGGCTACAACCCGCGCACCGGCGATGAACTCTGGCGGGTGGAGTACAACGACTGGTCGAGCGCGCCGCGGCCGTTGTATGACCAAGGGCTGGCCTTCATCGTCACCGGTCTGATGAAACGGGAAATGTGGGCCGTGAAAGCGGACGGCCACGGCAATGTCACCGCTTCAAACGTCGTGTGGAAACTGAGCAACCACATCGGCAAGTACGCGTCGCCGTTGCTCGTGGATGGCTTGATCTACACCGCCGCCGAGGAGAGTTTTGTAACCTGCATCGAAGCCGCCACCGGCAAGGTCGTCTGGAGTGAACGCATTGGAGGTCGGTACGCCGCCTCGCCGATTTACGCCGATGACCGGCTGTATTTCTTCAGTCAGGACGGCACCACCACCGTCCTCAAACCGGGGCGCACCTTTCAAGTGCTGGCGACGAACAAACTGGACGACGGCTTCATGGCTTCGCCCGCCGTGGACGGCAAATCGCTCTACCTGCGAACCAAGACGCACCTCTACCGCGTGGAATCCACGACGCCCGCGAACAACTAACCTGACGGGAAGACGCGCCCAATCGCGTGAACGAACCGGAATCCACTGACTTGGCGCGTGCGACATTCGCCGTCACCGTAATTGACCCGAACCGCCGGTTTTTCCTTGAATTTCGCAACGTCGGGTTGCTATGATTCATCGCAGAACCAGTTCGTAACTCCGCATCAACCCGGACTCCTATGAAATACCTTTGCGCCCTTGCTTGCACGCTCACCGCATTGTCGCTCGCGCCACAAGCGCGCGCCGGAAATCTCTTTGCCTCCTCAGCCGCCGGCGGCCCGGGCGAGTTGTATCTCCTCGACCCCGCCAACGGCAGCATGATTCAGGATATTGGGCCATTGTCTGATACCTTCGGCCTCAACTATCCTGTGACGGGCCTTGCCTTCAACCCGATTACCGGACTGCTCTACGGTTCGACCGGCAACAATCCCCTCGCCACGGCCGCGAAGTTGATCACCATCAATCCGGCGACGGCGCAAGTCACCGTCATCGGCGCGTTCAATGCCGGCCCCATCAACACCTCGGGCACGCCGGCCACGATGGCGGACATCGCCTTTGACTCGGCGGGAAACTTGTTTGGGATCGGCTCCATTGGCGGTCCGCAGCTTTATTCCATCAACCTGCTCACCGGCCAGGCCACCGTGATTGGCAGCACGGGACTGACATCCACTGGGGGCGGCGGCCTGGCCATCAGCCCGGCCGGCACCATCTTCGGCACACCCACCTCCGGCCGCTTCGGCACCTACGATTCGACCGGCACATTTGTCAACATCGCCAACCCGGTCAAACCAGCGGGTGGCGCCTATGGTGCATTGAGCTTCGATGAGAATGGCGTTCTCTTCGGCCTGAACAATGGCGCCGGAACACCGCCTCCATCGCATCTCGTCACGATTAACCCCGAGGACGGAACGGTGACCGATCTCGGTCAGTCCATCAATCAGCTTGATGCCATCGCCTTCCAACCCGTGCCCGAGCCGGCTACGCTCGCCTTGCTGGGCCTCGGTGCCCTCGCCTTCTGCCATCGCGTGCGTCGCCAGAATTAGCCCGGATTTGTTGAGCCGTCTTTGCAACACCCTGGCCCACTTCACTGTGGATCATTCCCCGGCGACAACCATCGCGCGCTCGTTCTGCGACAAACTTGCCAGACACGCGCGTGTCTGTTCGTGCAATGCCTTTCGATCCGCCTCATCCAGACCCAACGGGTCAAATCGGTATCGGTAGTGCAAGCGCAACAACTCCCGTAACGGTCCGCTCCAGCCGGTGAAATCAGGCGTTTCGGCCACGCGCCGCAACCATTCGTTTAACGGTTCGCTCGGACTGCGTGGCACACCACGTCGGGCAATCTCTTTTTCCAGCTCGTAGAAATCCGAGTCCAGCCCGGGATAATTGGCGAAGAAATCTTCATCGGACTTCGAGCCGGCGTGTCGGCGGCGGCCGCGGCGGAACAGAATCTGGTAGAGCAACACCGCCAGGCCCGGGATCATGATCCACAGGAGATACTCCCGCACATGACTTTGACCCCAGCGAAACCGCGCGAACTCGAACCGGATGCGTGCCAACGCATCTGAGAGCCAGCGCCAGTTAGATTTGCTCCCTTCCACTTTGACCCACGACGCGGGCGTGGTGTCAAAATCGAACCAGGTGCGCGCTGCCGGATCCCAGACCAGCGTCCACGCGTGCGCATCACTCAGCCGCACCACGTAGCCGCTGCCGGATTCTTCATGCACCGCGTAGCCGGTGGCGTAGCGCGCCGGGATGCCGAGCTGGCGCAGCAGGAGCACCGTTGCGGTGGCGAAGTATTCGCAATGACCGGCGCGGTCATGCAGCAGAAACCGCGTCAACGGCGTTTCGGTGGCGGCGGCATCCCGCCGTCTCGGCTGCCACATCCGATAGGTGAATTTATCGTTGAAAAATCCGGTTAGCGTCCGCAACACCTCCGCTTGACTGCGTCCGTTCAACTGCAACTCGGCAATCACCTGATCCAACGCCGGCTTCTCGATGTCCGGTACCTGGAGATCTTCGTGCTCGCCGAAACGGAGCGGGGGGATTTTGCCGGCGCGCGGCGGTGGATTGTTGGTCGGAGAGCTGGACTCCGCGAGCCGCTCGTTAAAACCGGGCGGTCGCGTGGTGTCCGGCTCCGAGTCCGGCGGCGAATCAATGGTGGCCTCCGATCCGTACAAGGCGTCGAAGATCAGCAGGCCCGGCCCTTGCGCGAGCACCGCGCCCGCGCTGTTTTTCCTGAGTAGGTAAGCTTGCAGTTGTTCCAAGCGCGCGGTGCCCGTGGGCAAGGGGAGCAGACCGGCGGGGGAACCATCCTCGTAGCCGTCGAGATAACTCGCAATGCGGACGCGGGCGAGGTTGGTTTTTCCCGGCAACAGCGTCCACCGCGCGCTTTCCAACGGCGGATCTTCGGTCACTTGTTGGTAGTCATTGCGTGACGAACCCGCGTACCAGGTCTGCCGTTTGATCAGGCGATAGCTGGCCTCGCGCAAATACGCCGGCACCGGGTGCTTGTCGCGCGGCTCCACGCGAATGACGATGGCTTCCGACAGTTTGATCCGCCCCACCTGACCCAACGCGGTCTGGGACTGCGAAGGATCGGTCGGTCGGCGCAGCATGTTGGCGATCCACTGCGGATTGATCATCGCGACGTAGCGTTGCAATCTGGCCACGCCAAGCTGGCCGAAATAGCCGAGCGCCACGGCCACCGCCATCGCGCCCAGCCAGACCGGCAGGGCAAACCGGCGCGAACGATACGACCACAGCGCCCAGGTGAGCAGTCCGCTCAAACCCCAGTAGAAGGACTGCGTTTCGGAGGGATGAAAACTGGCCGAGAACAGCACGCCGGAAAAATAGACGTAGCCGATGTTCACGTTGCGCTGGGGCGGCAACGGCTGGCCGTGCCGCTTGGCCAGCTTCCAACGGCGTTGCAGGATGAGCGAGATGATGGTGAGCGGGATGGCCTCGCGCGTGCTGAAGGTTTGCGCCGCGAGGAACGGGAAGAAAATCATCGGCAGCCAGCGCAACACGGACATGACCGTCTGGCCGCTTGAAATGCTCGCGTTGCGTTGCGCGACCAGATTCGCGTCTTGAAACAAGCCGGCAAAGTTGGCCGGACCTTCGTGGGCGGTGAAGGCGTAGAGCGAAGCGGCCAGCAACGCCAGGGCGCAAAACGTCCAGACCCGGCGAAAGTCGGCGTCGGAGAATTCCCAGCGCGCTTTGACCACCCAGGCGCTTTCGAGGATGACGGCCATCAACGCGCCCGGCAGCAGCAGGTCCGTCTGCCAGCCCCAGAAGAGCAGCGTCAGGCCGAGCAGCAGCGGAGGCGGTTTCATGGGCGGACAAGGTGACGAGTGACAGGTTGCCGGTTGCGGGCGGGCCACCGGCAACCCGGGTTGCGTGCTCCGCACGCGCGCCATTCAACTTTCAATCGGTAACTCATGCGAGCCTCGCCAGTTGTTCCTCGATCCGCCCGATCTCCAACGAATGCAGACTCTCCGGCGCATCCACCATGGGGCCGGGCGCGAGTGGTCGGGCGGCCCCCGGCGGGCGGAGGACGAACACCAGCACGGGCAGGCCCAGGGCCTTGAGTTTTTCCACGAAACGCTGGCGCAGTTCATCCCACGCCAGCAGCACGCAGATGCAACCGCTCACGACGTTGGCATGTTCCAGCACCACCTGCTCGAGGACCGCGAACGGTTGCTGGCGGCACGGTTGCACCGACGCCAGGATCTCGAGCATCTGATCCGCATGCGCCAGGCCGCGGCCCGCCGTGAAACAATACGCCTCCGGTCCGACGAACAACAGGTCGAGCAACGATTCCTGCGTGAGCACCGTGCAGGCGAACGACGCGGCGACGGACACCGCCTCCTCGAAGAGTTCGCTGTGCGGACGTTCGGTGAACGTGTCCAGCACCAGCGCGTGGCGAACATGGAATTCATCCTCGAACTCTTTCACGATCGGCCGGCCCACCTTCGCCCAACTGCGCCAGTGAATGTGCCGCGGTGGATCGCCCCGCCGATAATCGCGCAAGGAGACAAACTCGTCGCTCTGGCCGATGTTCGCCGCCAGCGCCACGCCGCCTTGCTGATACTTCATCGCTCCGGGCAGCGCGATGGGCGGCAACGGATAGCGCTTGGGCAGGATGAGGACGGTTTGCGGCAGGGGAGTTTTCTTCAACGCCCGATACAACCCAAACGGGTCCGCGCGCGCGACGGTGACGCCGGCAAAACGCACGACGCCCCGGCGGAGGGGAGTCAGCTCCAGGGCCGCATCACCGTGTTGGCGCGGGGCGAGCGCCGGGAGGGGAGCTTCCTTCACGACTGCCAGCTTGAAAGGATTGCGCGGTCGGCGTTGGTTGAGTCGAAAAGGACGGACGTGCCGGTGCTCATCCAGCTTGTAGTGTTTCCATTCCGGGAACGAGGGCCGCGGATCGGCCAGGTCTTCGATGAGCACCAGCCCCGCCTGGGGTCGGTCCGTGAGATTGCTGACGGTGATGTGGTAGGTGAATGGCTGGCCGGCGGTGGCCACGCGCGGCAGGGATCGTTCGGCGGCGAACGCTCCGCGAAAGCGCAGACTGAACAGATGCGCCAGCAACAGGAGTGCGACCAGGATGGTGAACGCCTGATAACCCACGGCGTTCTCCACATCCAGGCCGGCGAACAGGGCCACCAGCATGCCACCCAACATCGCCTGCCCCACCAGGGTGTAACGCCGTTTCGCCCAGTAGGTGGACCAACTGATGATCCGGTAGGCGCGGTAGAGCAGGCGCAGCGCGAGATTCATGGGGCAACGTCGCACCCCGGGCCTTCACGAGTCAACGTCGAATCCTCCGCCAACGCGCGCGGCCGGAGTCGTGTGAGCGTGGAGTTGGCGCGGGGAATGAATCTCCGTTTCATGATCGCGTCCGGTTCACGCCGGCACCTTGATTTTCTTCACCACCTCCTCCACCACACCGCGCGCGGTCAGGCCGGAGAACCGCGCCTGCGGTTGCATCACCAGCCGGTGCGCGATGACAGGCCCGGCGAGCTCCTGCACCTGTTCAGGGGTGACAAAATCCAGTCCGTCGAACAACGCCAGCGCCTGGGCCGCCTTCATCAAGGCGATCGAGGCGCGCGGACTCGCGCCGAGTTGCACACCGTTCCCCTGGCGCGTCGCGCTCACGAGGTCCACGATGTAACGCTTGAGTTCCTCGCTGATGCGGACGCTCTGCGCGGCTTGCTTGAGCGCGGTCACTTCGGCAAACGTCGTGCAGGGTTTGAGGTCGTCCAGCGGATGGTTGTTTGCCTGGGCGGTGAGCACGGCGACTTCCTCGCCGGGTCGCACGTAACCCAGCGTGAACTGCATCGCAAACCGGTCCATCTGCGCCTCCGGCAGCGGATACGTGCCGCGAAACTCCACCGGGTTCTGCGTGGCGATGACGAAGAACAGCTCGGCCAGATTGCGCCGCTCGCCGTCCACGCTCACCTGGCCCTCGCCCATCGCTTCGAGCAGGGCGGATTGGGTGCGCGGCGAGGCGCGATTGATTTCATCGGCCAGCAGGATGTTGGTGAAAATCGGGCCTTCGTGAAAATGAAACAACTGGTCGCGCTGGTCGAAAATCGAAACCCCCAGAATGTCCGAGGGCAGCAGGTCGGGCGTGAATTGCACCCGCTTGAACCGCGCGTCAATCGAACGCGCCAGCGCCTTGGCCAGCGTGGTCTTGCCCGTGCCGGGAAAATCCTCGAGCAAGACGTGGCCGCCGCTGGCCAGGGCGGCGAGGAGCTTGCGGGTCGCGCCGGCCTGACCTTCCATGACGCGGCTGATATTGGTGGCGAGCTTCTGAAAAACTTCGCGAGCGGCTTGTGGATTCATCATGTTAGCCTTGGAGAACTGAAACAACCGAACCGGACAAAAGTTGCGCCCGACTCCGGTAACCAGAGCGTTCCATCGGACCGGGCGCAACATGCATGGCGGGAGATTAGCGTTGCAGCCGGCGCGCCGCGAATAAATTTTGCCGGGCGGGGATTTCGATGCGCATCTCAGTTTTTTGCAAGCGTGGGAGTAATCCTTGCGAGAGTACTCTCATTAACACCCGGCTTCAGCCGGGTGCCAGTTGGAGCACACGCGGAAAACGGTTTCAACCGTTTCCCGCCAGCAAACCACTTCAAGCCGTTGAAACGGCTTGGTTTCTCGTCTCGCGTTCCCACCGGGCTGAAGCCCGGTGTTAATCCAACGCTGCAAGTAAGTGAGCTTCACCTGATTCCAATTCTTCATGTCCAAACGGGCCGCCGTTTGCTTAACTCCCCGCCATGGAACTTATCATCCGGCCGGACCTGGACGCTGCCGCGCACCTGGTGGCCCGCATCGTTGCGCAAGAGGTGCGCGCCAACCCGCGTGCCGTGCTGGGCCTGGCGACCGGCAGCACCATGGAAGCGGTCTATCGGCATCTCGTCCGGATGCACCGGGAGTCGAAGCTGGATTTCTCCGGCGTGCGGACTTTCAATCTCGATGAATACGTCGGGCTTGCCCCGGAAGACGCCAATTCCTACCGCCACTTCATGAACGCGCACCTGTTTCACCAGGTGAACATTGACCTGCGGAACACGCACCTGCCCGATGGCCGGGCCGCAGACCTCGGCGCGGAATGTCGCCACTATGAGCGGCGGATTGCTGACGCAGGCGGCATTGACCTTCAACTGCTGGGCATCGGCAAGTCCGGCCACATCGGCTTCAACGAACCGCTCTCGGCTTTGCGTTCGCGCACGCGCGAAAAGGCGCTCACGCCCACGACCATCAGACAAAACGCGCCGTTCTTTGGAGGAGCGGACAAGATGCCGCGCCGCGCCCTCACTATGGGCGTCGGGACCATTCTCGACGCCCGCCGTTGTCTGCTGCTTGCCACCGGCGAAGCCAAGGCCGACATCATCGCGCGGGCCGTCGAAGGTCCAATCACCAGCATGGTCACGGCCAGCGCGCTGCAACTGCACCCCCAGGCCACCGTCATCGTGGACGAAGCCGCCGCCGCGAAGTTGAAGGAGCAGGAATACTATCGTTGGATCTTTGCCAACGAGCCGGAGTGGGAAAGTTACCGGTAGGGCGTCAGTCGGCGGCGAAGCGGTTCCGAACCGGCGTTGACATCCGTCCGGACGCAGTTCAAGGTTAGGTCAAATTCCACGGCCGAGTGCGGACCTTGAGAAAGGAAACCCGATGAACCGAATTGCAAAGCGCAGTCAACGATTGACCGCCTTCACGCTGATTGAGTTGCTGGTGGTCATTGCCATCATTGCCATTCTGGCCGCGATGCTGCTGCCCGCGCTCAGCAAGGCCAAAGCCACCGCCATTCGCGCCCAGTGCAGCAACAATCTCAAACAGTGGGGCATCGCCATCCAGATGTACGCCGGGGATTGCAACGACTTTTTCCCCGACAACTCCAAAGGCTCGGACCTGAGCTGGATGTCGCCGGACCTGAATGAGTTTTACAAAAAATATCTGTTCCCCAACCACCGCGGCACCTCGAAACAGCACCGCAATCAAAACGACGTGTTGTATTGTCCCACCGACGAGTGGCATCGGCTGGCGGAGACGGGAATCTCCTCGGACAACACGCCGCAATTGATCGGCTACTTCTACCTGCCCGGGCGCGTCAACAATGCCAACAACAACTGGAATTACAATTCCGTCGGTCTGGGCGGCTGGGCTTTCCGCAAGAAGCTCGGCGGGCAGTATCGCAACGCGCCGATCATGAGCGACCGCATGCAGGGTTATGGCAGTTGGAGTTCCGCCGCGAACAGCGGCAGTCTGACGTGGTCAGCCACCTACAATGGAGTCACCGCTCCGTCGGCCAGCCATCGCACCCAAGGCGGCGTGCCGCAGGGTGGCGAGTTTTTGTTTGAGGACGGGCATGTGGAGTGGTACGGCTTCAAGCTGTCGAACGCCCGCGGCACGGTGGACGTCGGATCGAGCACCTCGGGTTGGGTCCTGTTTTACCGGCCGGCAAACATCTCCACCAATCTGTGACGGCGAATCGCCAGCGGAAGCGCGCACGGATCCGCCGGTGTGCGAATGGCGCGAACCACGTCCCGCAGTTCTTCGCTGTTTACGGAGCAAACAGGGCAGTCACCCATCCCATCGCCAGATCTCCTGCCGGGTCGAGTCTGGGCTTGGGAGCTGTCGCGAAGCGACCATGGCTATCAGCCAGCCGCGGAGAGGCTGGTTGCCGAGCCACCAAGGGTTTAGTCCTGAAAAGACAAGGGAAAACCTTAGCCCGGACACTTCACACTCGTAACGCCGGGTTGGGGAACCCGGCCTACCGGACAGGGCAAGCGAGGCTTGTAGGCCGTGTGCCCCCACGCGGCGGAGTGTCAACATTCCAAGCTGAGTGTGAACTGTGCAGACTTAACCATGATGATTGACGATTCGGCGACGATCCCATTCGTCCGGGTGCTTTGGCGCGAGACCGGATCGGAGGCGGAGTTGTGACCAGGCCATTCGTCGCCATCGCCGCCATGTCGCTCAATCGCGTGATCGGCAACGGCAACAAAATCCCCTGGCATCTGCCGGAGGATTTCAAGTGGTTCAAAGCCACGACGACGGGCCACGTCATCGTGATGGGGCGGAAGACCTTTGAGTCCATCGGCGCGCCGCTGCCCAATCGGGAAACCATCGTGCTGAGTCGAACCGCTTTCGCGCACCCGGGCGTGCGGACGATTTCCAGCCTGGAAGAAATAGCTCCGTCCGATGGCGACAAACGTGTGTTCATCTGTGGCGGCGCGCAGATTTATGAACAGACCCTCCCGCTTTGCTCGGAGTTATATCTCACGCTGGTGAAGCGCGAGGTCCCCGGCGACACCTTCTTCCCCAAGTTTGAAGATCAATTTGAACTGGTCGCGGAAATTCGTGACACGCCCGAGTTCACGATTCAGCGCTATCGCCGCCGCCCGTGACTTCACCGCCAGCCAACGCCGTGATGTTGCCATCGCCATCGCAGTGGTAGTGGGTGGGGGATGGGTTGGGAGATAGCAAATCGTTGCAGTCTCCTGAAGAAACCGGTAGGAACGACAGTATTCGAATCGGAAACGACTGTGTTCCTATTTTTGCAACCAACGCATCATCGTGCCGTCTCTATTGTTTGAGCACTTTCAAAACTCACCTCAACGCCGCGTGAGGGCACGCGGCCTACAGGCATCGGCCTAAAACACCAGACTTGTAGGTAGGCTGCCCTCAGCCGGTGGGCGTTTTGAAAGAGCTTCGTCATTCTCCACTTTGGGCCGGCGCGACTTGCGAACGCACTACCCACCATCGCGAAGCATTTACTGTCAGGAACTGTCGGGAACACCGCAGCGCCCGGAGTTGCCCGGTGGCCTTCGCTGCTTCTGCAATCTGAGATTTTGCATCTGCACTCAAGAGCAGCGTGGGAGGGCGGCCGACCAACGCCAGCCTGGGGCGAGCTGTTTCCCTTCTCACCATTTGGCGGGACAGCCGATCCTGACTCGACCCACAGAACAAACTTGCCGTCTTCGAGCTTCGCAATGGCACGACCGTAAAAAATGCTTTGGGGATCGCCGCTCTTGAAGAGACGGGTTGCCCTTCGACCAGACACTTCGTGTCCGGCCAAGGTCCGGTGGTCCCTTCGGGACGAGTCGTCCTGGATTCCGAGATTGAGTGCCGGCTCCACCGAAAACGGCGAAGAACCCACTTGGAAAGGCGGAACAAAGCGACTGATGCAAAGCTCGCAGGGCGACCCGAACCGCCAATCAACGCCGACGCTCAGGTTCAACCCGTGGCACTTCCCGTCGTGTGGGGTTGGCCTACTTCCGCTTTGATTTGCTGTGCCGGGATTTGGTGGCTGGTGGCGCTGCCTTTGAATTCACGGCGGTCTTGTGGGTTTGCATGTATTTCACCACCGGCCCAGCCATGAGCACCTGCATGTCCGCGCATTGGGTGTAACCAAGCGGCGGCTCGAACGCGGCGGCGTCCGGAGTCACGAACTGCACCTGACGAAAGCGCATGACCACGGTGTCTTCGCCGTCGCGCGTAATCACACACACCGGGAAATCACGTAGGTCGGTCGCGTTCCAGACGGTGGCTTCGTGGCGTTTGCCCTGGGTGTCCGTGGCCAGCACGCGATATTTCAGACACGGATGTCCTTCCATTGGTTCCGCGCCCAGCCGGGTACGGGTCATCTTGCCCGGCTTGAGGAAGGCCTCGGCCTCGCTGTCGGGCATGGGGAGTTTCACGGCGGAGCGGAGTTTGGGAAAGAGCACCCAGGCGGCGGTCTGATCCGGTCGAATGATGCTCACGACCTCGTCCATGCCCAGGGGTTTGAGCTGGGCGAGCGCATCCGGTCGTTCGCGGTTGCGCAGGCGCGCCAGGTCCACCGCCACGCGGATATTATTTCCGCGCCGGGCAAACGAAAGCGGCAACCCCACGCGTTCCTGGTTGCGCGCGTCCAACGCCTGATATTCCACGCGAGCGGTGAAGGCGAGATTCGTCCCGAACATCCGGATCAACGTGGCGCTCACGCCCAGCGAACCCGGGCCGGTGAACTGCGCCCCAGCGTGAAGAGTCGTCAGCAAGAGGACGGAGACGATGGGCCGGAGTCTCATTTCATCGCGGCCCAAACCCGATGAACGTCGTCGTGGTCGTCGAGAGTTTGCAGAAATTCACCCACCTCCGCCTTCTGCGCGTCGGTCAACTCGGGAAACTGCTTGGGCACGTAGCCGAGTTCCGAAGTCACCACCGTCCAGCCATTTTGAGCGAGCCACTGGACTGCGGCATGAACCGCCGTGCGGTCACAAATGAACCGCGCTCCCACCGTGCCTTCCGGGATGTCATCATTCTGTTCGTGCGTGATGGGTTCGACTTCGTTGGCGCCCGCTTCGATGGCCGCGCCTTCGCGATCGGTGGCGGCATCCGCGTGGTGTGCTTCAACCAGGCCCACGTGATCAAAGAGGAATTTGTTGCTGCCGGTCGTGCCGAGCTGGCCTTTTTTGAACAACACGCGCACTTCGGGCGCGGTGCGGTTCACATTGTCGGTATAGACTTCGACGAGGACGGGGACTTTGTGCGGCGCGTAGCCCTCGAAGACCACGTGGTCCATGACAAGTTTTTCGCCACCGACACCCGCGCCCTTGTTGATGGCGCGCTGAATGGCGTCCTTGGTGACGCTCTCCTTCTTCGCCTTCTCGACGGCGGTGAAGAGGCGCGCGTTCATGGTCGGATCCGCTCCACCCATTTTGGCGGCGACGGAAATTTCCCGGACCAGTTTGCCGGTCGTGCGGCCCTTCTTGAGGCCCGCGACCAGCCGCTTGGCGTGTAACCATTGACGTCCCATGCGCGCAGAATACGGAGCCGGGCGTGCAGCGACAAGCGGGTCGTTACGAGAAAATTGCCAAAACGGGTCCTCCCTCGCATCCGGGGCGCGCGAAATCCAGTTTTGCCATTCCGGGCTGGCCGTGTTATTTCGTCGTCAATGAAATGCCCGGCCTGCTTCAACGAGTTGACCGAGATCACCATCGGCGGGGTGACGTTGGACGCCTGCGATGGTGGTTGCGCCGGAATCTGGTTCGATGCCTTTGAACTCCAGCGCGTGGATGAACAACGCGAAGTCGCCGGCGACCAGGTCTTGCACTTGCAACGAGACCCGGACCTGACGGTGGATTTCCAGCGCAAGCGCGAGTGTCCGCGCTGTGCCGGCATCAAGCTCAAACGTCAGCGCTTCAATCCGCAGGTGCGCGTGGAGGTGGATCATTGCCCGCAATGCGCCGGTTACTGGCTCGACGCGGGCGAACTCGAAAAGATTCGCGCGGACAAGGCGGTTGCTGGAACCGGCAAGTCGGCCGGGGTCGGGCTTTCCATGGAGACCATCCGGTTTCTCTATCGTCAGAAGCTGGAACAAAATCCGGATGCTTGATGTGGATGGCGGCGAGAGCGGGTCACACGCACCGAAGGAATCAGTTAAAGCGGTAAGTGGTGAGGGAAAGATTGGAGCCGGCGAGGAGGATCAAGAAGTTGGTTCTCTGATATTTTCAGCGGGTAGTGGGGCTGGGGCAATTTTGTCAGTTGGGGTTGTGCTCGCCCTCCTCATGAACCTTCCCGCCGTAGCCCCCGAGGTAACAAAGCGGATGCTGTTGAACAGCGGTCTATTCCGCCTCCTCACGTCGGCGTCGAGGTAGGCTTGGACGGCGCACTTGAAGACGGCGCGGGCGTCGCTGGT
>CAZLOH010000053.1:0-36892 GCA_964561105.1 uncultured Bifidobacterium sp.
GTCCAAGCCGTCCAAGCCGTCCAAGCCGTCCAAGCCGTCCAAGCCGTCCAAGCCGTCCAAGCCGTCCAAGCCGTCCAAGCCGGCGAGCGTGAGACGCGGCGTGTTGGAAGCGGGAAACTGGCCGGGCGCATTGGCGAAAATCAGTTGGTAGTTTGTGAATGCAACGATGGCACAAATCAAACTCCCCGTTCCGGGTGCGGCCGGCACCAGTGGCACGTTGACCCATACCGGGCGGGTGCGCCAGTTCGTGAAGTTCTGCCTGGTGGGCGGCAGCGGAGTGCTGGTGGACATGGCCATGCTGTACGCGCTGGCGGATCCACGGTCACTGGGCCTGAATGTGGCCGTGAGCAAACTGTTGGCGGCGGAGATTGCCCTGACCAACAATTTCCTCTGGAACGAGTTTTGGACGTTCCGGGAGTGCGGGGCGGGCGGAAGGAGCGGCGCGCTGAAAGCGGACGTGCCGCGTGTTCGATTCCCGCGCCTCCGTCGTTTCACTTTCTTCAATGCCATCTGCGGGATTGGAATTCTTTTCGCCATCGGGCTGCTGGAATTATTTCATGGCTGGTTCGGTTGGAACCTGTATCTCTCGAATCTGCTGACCATCGCCTTGGTTACGCTTTGGAATTTCGGGATGAATGCCAGGTTTAACTGGCAAGTACGCGGGAGGCATGGATGACCAAAGTATACCAACGCATTCGGTCGGTGTCGTTGATTCTGGCGGCGATCATTTTGGTGGCTACCGCGAGTGCAAAAGTTATCTCTGTATGGAGGCTCGGCGGCCCAACAACTGGCTCGTTGGGTCAGCCAAACCTGGTGGTTCCATGGCTGTCGGAGGGCTGGATGCTGCTCGTTGCGGCGCTGGCCGAGTGCCTGTTGGCCGCAGTCATTTTGCGTTCGAGGAGCGCGGCTTTGCGCTTTGGGACGCTGGCTTGGTTTTCAGTCGCCTGCCTCCTCTACCGCTCCGTGCTGCATGCGGCAGACGGGACCGCCGCGTGCAACTGTGCCGGGGTGTGGAATGGGAATCATCAGGCGACTGGCGATCTGGTGGCTGGCCTCCTGCTGGGGGTCCTTGGTGCTATTGGCTGGCTGGGCTTATTGGCAACTGTCATCGCGAGTCGGCGCGCCCGAGCGACTACGGATGCCGCAGGCCACTCGGAAACAGGCAAACGGCTGATTCAGCGCACAAGTATTTGCCGTAGTCTCATGTGCATTGGGGTGTGCGGCATGTTAATCGCCACGCCGTTCATTGGCGCAGGACAAAGCCCGGTCTATTACCAGGTTGAACTGCAAATCTCGCAGACGAATTATTTTATGCGCCGCGGTGACGCCAATGCAGGGCAGGCTGCCTCGGTCATCGATCAAAGAATTTATTCCTATGCGACTCGATGTGTGTTCGGTGCTGAGAAATGGTTGATCGAGACCCACTTTTCTCGAAGCGCAGTACATACGTACTACTTTAATGGCGCCACCGTTTACCACCTTATCAAACTGGTGCCGAACAACTCCCCAGAGTACCTCAAAATCCAAAAGCAACTGGACAGCTTGCTTCCGGTTCATACGAAAGCGCGGGAGGCGGACGCACCGGAATGGGAGTCTTTAACCATCACGCGCGGCAGCCATCCGTTGTCGGATTTTGGCGCCAGCCTGCCTTGGCTGGCATTCTGTTCGGGGCCATATCTGCGCTCCCCTGACCGCTTGGTCCCCTTGCCTGGCGCGGAGATAAGACATGTCGCCGCTTCCTTTGGTTTCCGCGACCACACGACGACTTTTCCCGATCCTCTGGGGCTGCCCCGAGAACTTGAACTCGCGGCTTCCGCGAACTTACTCCGGAAATCGCCTTTGCACGAAAGCCTGCTTCGTGGAGGACGTACGCCGAGTGAATTGAAAATTGCCCTCCAACCTCAGGTCAGCTACCCGGATGGATTCCTGACTGCCCGGTACCGGGTGATCTCGCACACCAACCTCAATGACTGGAATGTTCCCACGGGATTCTCTTATGAGCAGTTTATACCTCGTCCCAATGGCGAGCATTTTCGCACCCTTACCGTTTTGGGGCAGGTGACGCGGATCGCTCCGGTGGAAGCGCCGGATTTTAGTCTTTCAACCACGCAACGATATTCAGTTGTGGACTATCGCTTCCGGCATAAACGAAAGCTCGTGGATGCAATACACTATGCAATCACCAACGGACTATTGCTGGACGAGCACACGCCGCGACTACAGAAGCTCTATGAGACTGCCGTAAGTCGTGCCCCAATAGACCCCGTTGTCAGGGCGCGGCTTAGAATCTACGGGTTGTTTTTAGCGCTGGCCGGAGTTCCGGTGATCGCAATGGTTTGGTGTTATATCACAAAACTAGCAAAACAAACTAAGAAGGGCCGACTGCGCCAGCGACCCGGTTTCATGACGGTGTGTTGGCTCCTGCTCTTCACTCCCTTGGCGGGAAGAGGACAAAGCCCGGTCTATTACCAGGTTGAACTGCAAATCTCGCAGACGAATTATTTTATGCGCCGCGGTGACGCCAATGCAGGGCAGGCTGCCTCGGTCATCGATCAAAGAATTTATTCCTATGCGACTCGATGTGTGTTTGGATTCGGGAAATGGCTGATCGTGACGCATTTTGCCCGGAACGCGGTGGAGACCTTTTTTCATGATGGCACCAACGTGTACACGACATGTGAGCAGACCGCCGATGATCCCAAATGGGCAGATGCGTACCAAAAGCACTATGGAACTCGCCCGCCCACGGCTGAGGAACTCAAGGCTTCAGGATGGATCTCTTTGCGGATCAGCCCAGGCAAACATCCTTTGGGTGACTTTGGGGGAACTTTCCCATGGCTGGCTTTTCGTTCTGCGGATTACCTGAAAGAACCTGGCCGTCTCATCCCTTTGGGAGCAGATATGCGACATTCGCTCGAATCGTTCGGGTTTGAGGATCGAACCCTGCTGTTTCCAGATCGTTTAGGCCTTCCGCAACGCGTGGAATTTTTCATCTCAGCAAAATTGCTGAAAAAATCCGCCCGCAATTCAGCTCTGCTGCGTAGCGTACGTGACCCTGGCGCAATCAGCGTAGCTCTCAACCCGGTTCCGATTACTCCGGAAGGTTTTTTAGCCGCTCGGTACGAAGTGCTCGACGCAACCAATATTGGAGGCATAAACATCCCCATTGTTTTCCGATTCGATTTCTTTGACCCGGGATCGAACAAGCAGCCGCTGCTCAGGGGCGAAGCGTGGGGCAGGGTTACGAGCCTGCGAGCAGTTGCCCAACCACAGCCGCTTGTTACTCCTGGCAAACGATTTGGGGTCATTGACTATCGGTTTCGCCATCCATTCAAGCTGGTGGACGACATCCAATACACGATAACCAACGGAATCGTGCCTCCTACCTTCGATCCGGCCCTTCGCGCTATTTATCGTGCGGAGGTGTCGGCAGCGAGATTGGACCCGGTCGTTAAGGCAAGATTTGGAATTTACGGACTGGCCGCCGTGTTGGTCGTCCCGCCCGTAATCCTCGCCGCTCTAGCGTGGCGAAAAAGAACAACACAAAAATCAGTATCCAACCAACTGAAACTTTGAAAACAAGAATCGGAACACCGGTGGCCCTACTCGCAATCTTCGGAATCACGTTTGTGGCCCTTAGCCAAACTGGAATAAGACGCTACAAATGCACGACGCATCAGAATGACAAGTTCGGCTGCATAAACGGGACCCTCAAAGCGGATTGCATCGCTATCCCTTGCGAAACCTGGGTGTGGACTTCGCCCGTCAAATTCTGCATCCCCGTGGAGGCAGACATTTGGTGCACTAACAACCCGCCGACAAATCCCGGGGTGCCTTACGCGGTTTACAGTTTCAATTGCGGGTTTACGTCTCATTACTGGAGACAAAATGAATGTACTTGCCCAAATCCCGGAGTAAACGATGTGCCCACAACAACGGGCGCCACTTCGGTGCTATGTCCGTGAGGAGACAGCAACCGGCGTCAAGGAAGCGAACGATGTGCTGGGAGGTTTAACTCGATTGGATGCGGACACAATAAACGAATCATTGGCGAGCGAAGTAATGGCCAACTCGTTGCTCAAGCGCGGTGTTGAAAAGTTTTGTCTGCTCCTGATTGCCGCCTTGTACACGGTCGGCATCCTCTTGAGTCTTGGTGTCATCAGCGGTATTGAGGAGACCTACCCCGGCAGCGATCCGTATCTCGGCCTGCAGGCGGAAGCGCTTGCCGAAGGGTGCTTGGCCTTGAGCCACAAGACGGACAACCTCGCTTTCGACCTGGCTTGGGCGGAAGGCGGGGTGCAACAAGTGTGGGGATTAGGGGTGCCCGGTTGGATTCTGGCCGTGTCGGTCGCGGGCGGGCTGCGCGACCCCTTGCTGTTTCCGAGCCGCGTTGCGTTTGGCATCGCGCTGCTCCTGGTAAGTTGGTTGTTGCTACTGGTAATTGTGCGGGTGGCGAAAGCTTGTTTGAGCACAGCCAGGGCGTGGGATTGGCAATTCTCCACCGTGGTCGTGCCGACCGTGGCCATCCTCTGGTTCTTTCCGTCGTTCACGGCAACGTTGAAGTCGGTGTTCCGGGTTTACGAAGAAGTCTCTGCCTACAGTTATTTGTGCGCGATGTTACTGGGAGTGCTGCTGGTGTGGTTTTGCGCCAAGCCTTCGGGTACACGGCTTGGGCTGCTCTTTGTGCTGGCTGGGGTGTCGCCGTTTGTGCGACCGACAATGGGCATCTATGGTGGCGCGGCGGTTCTGGTGGGGACATGGTTTGCCATTCGGACCAGACTGCCGGTCTGGAAGCTGGCGTGCGGTGCAGTAGGTTACGTGGGGTTGATTGGCCTGTTGTTGTGGACCAACGCCGTGCGCTTCGGCGCGCCATTGGAGTTCGGTCACAGCTTGAATGTCAGCCACCACTTTGACTCGCTCTATTCAACGCGATTTGCTTCCCCGTACGAATCCGAACCCCTGATCCCGGCGCTGCGCGAGGTCATGGGCGGACTGCTGTTTGATGCTCCGTTCAACTATGGTGGCTGGTTTCAAAAGGGCGTGTTTCATTGGCAGTCGGACACGTTGCGGTGGCGGGACAACTATTTGCCCGCGATTGGCTGGCCGATCATCGGATTTGCCGCCTTGGGAAGCATGCTCGCCTGGTTCAAGGTTCGGACGGAGGATTCGACGACAAAATCCGTCGTTCTGGCATTGATTGGCTACGCGATGCTCGCAGCGGCGGGACTGACGCTCTTTTATCTGCGATGCCCCGTGATTTCATCACGCTACTATTACGATTTCTCCGGCGCGTTCGCCGTCGCGGCCGCCACGGCCTGGTGGTGCCTCGCGAGGTGGGCCGTGACCAAGCGGCTGGTGGCCGGCGTGGTCGCTGCCATCGCGGGTGCCTGTTTGTGCGGGTATCTCTGCCACCGGGCGCAGACGGCTCGTTGCCGGGAAGTGGATGCAGTGTCCTGCACACGGGAAGCATACCAACAACTACTGAAGCGGACCTGGAAATCCGGCGAAAGTCCATCTTTGCCGGTGCCCCAGAGCACGGGTGTCGAGTTGAAAACGGGCGAATTCACTGGACGTTTAGGAATCCCCTTTGAAGGGGCCGGATGGTCACCCAATCTCGGAGGCCGGGTATCGGTTTGCACGACGCACTTTGTGCGGGACATGGAATACCTGGAATTGGAGGTTGAACCGATCGCGGAAGCAGGGTCTCCGAGGCCAACGCCAGAATTGATACGGGTGAAAGTGGGCCTCGAAGAACTGGTGCGGGAGAGCGTTGCATCGTTGGCCGGGAACCGCTTGCGCCTCCGGTTTCTGGCCCCGCGGAATCCCGCTTATCGGCAGGGCATCCAGCCGGTGTTTGTGGCCTGGGTGCCGAAGGCGCGACTGGCGGATGAATGGGCTCCTTGGAAATTGTATCGCATCTCGTGGAAACGAGGCGCACTCAAGTCCGAGGGGAGCGCGGCTGAGGCTGCCGTGAACCGTTGATCGGTTATGTCCGAACGAGCACCAGAACTGGGAGTCCGCGATGCGCTTCCGCCGGAAGGGAGGTCATGGCCGCTTCCGCTGCCCTGCTTGGGCGTCGTAATGCCAGTGTTCAACGAAGCAACCACGGTGGGCGAGATCTTGAAACGCGTGCTGGCCCAGCCGTGCGTGCAGGAAGTGATTGCGATAAATGATGGTTCAACTGATGGCACGGCGGTGGCGCTGCGCGAGTGGCCCGGCCGCGACTCGCGCGTGCAAGTTGTCAGCCACCCGGTTAATCGTGGCAAAGGTGCGGCCGTTCGCACCGGGTTGGCGCGCATCCAGTCGCCCTTGGTGATCGTTCAAGACGCGGACCTGGAGTACAATCCCCGGGACTTTGGGCGAATCATTGAGCCGTTGCTGCAAGGGGAAACATTGGTTGTTTATGGCTCGCGGTATCTGAAAAAATCCGTGCGCGGCGCTCCCCGGCTCTTCCGGTGGGGCGTTGGTGGATTGAACCTTTGCGTTTGGTTGCTCTATGGCACGCGGTTGACCGACGAAGCCACCTGCTATAAAGCGACATTCACCGGCCTTTTGCGTTCCATGGATTTGCAATGCGACCGGTTTGAGTTCTGTCCAGAACTGACCGCGAAAGCGTGTCGTCTCGGATTGAACATTCGCGAAGTGCCGGTCTGCTATGACTCGCGGAACAAGGCTGAAGGTAAGAAAATCCGGTGGGTGGATGGTTTGGCTGCCGTCCGAACGCTCTGGAAATGGCGGCATTGGCCGGGCGAGTTAAGCGCAGGCCAAGCGGCACGGGAGTTCATTGCGCAGTCCACAGTTCGCAGTTCGCGAGCCGGCGAATCGCGAGCAACAGGAAACGTGATTCGTGCCCCGTAGAGTTGTCGAAACAAGACCATGAATACGCGTAGCGCAAGACGGCCGCGGGGACCCGGCGACCCACCCGGGCGGCATCGGGCCTTTACCCTGCTGGAACTGCTGGTGGTCGTGGCAATCATCGGGATTCTGGCGGCGCTATTGTTGCCGGTGTTGGGCCGGGCCAAACTGCGCGCACAACGGATTCAATGTGTTGGGAATCTGAAACAGTTTGCCGTGGCCCTGCACTTATACGCCGGGGATTTTGGTGATCACCTGCCGCCAAACCGGGATGGTCAAAACGTCCCGTTGGGTCGGACATGGGTCGAGGGTTGGCTGGGGTTGCCGGGGCCGGATTGCACCAACACGGCCTACCTCCAGCGCAGTCTGATGGCGGGTTATCTGGGCGGGAAGGTCGCGCTGTGGCGTTGTCCTTCCGCCAAACCCGTCACCCTGGGCGGCGCCACGCAACCCCGGGTGCGCACGGTATCGTTGAATGGGTTCATGGGTTCGCCGGTGAAAAGTCCGACGGCGACCACGTATCTGCGGCTGGGCGAAATCATCCAGCCCGCGTCGGCACAGGCCCTCACGTTCGTGGAAGAGCAGGTGGAAACAATCAACGACGGCGCGTTCGCCCTCCAGTGGGACTTTGACGAGCAAGCCAAAGGCGACTGGACCTTGCGCGACAAACCGGAAGTGTTGCACGGGGGCAGCGGCAATGTGAGCTTCGCGGACGGCCATCTGGAAACCCGGCGCTGGCAGGACCCGCGCACCCTTAACGCCCCGCGCGATGACGCGGTGATGGCTGGAAATCCGGATGTGTTGTGGCTTGAACAGCACGCGACGTGGCGACCACCGCGGCCTTGATCATGCAGCCTCACTTCTGGTCTCCCGCACGGCGCAATTGGCTTCTGGTCATCCTGGGGCTCAAAGTGGCGACCTTCGTCAGCGCGTTGGTTGCACTCACCTGCTTCCCAAATTTCAATGAGCGCGAGTATCAAAACGACCTTCACTGGCCGCGCGAAGGTGCGCCGACGTTGGCGACGCATTTTTCCACCTGGGATGGAGCCCACTATCTGTTGCTGAGCGAAACGGGCTACCAGGCGGGAAGCGCGTCCTGCGCGTTTTATCCGCTCTGGCCGTATCTCATCCGGGCAGGCTCCGGGCTGACGTTTGGCAATCATTTTCTTGCCGGACTTTTGCTGGCCAATGCGTTGTCCGTGGCTGCTTTCCTGGTTTTTCACCTATTCGTGGAGCAGCATCATGGGTTGTCCACCGCCAATGCGTCCGTGGCGTTGTTACTCGCGTATCCCGGTGCGATGTTCTTTTCGCTCATCTACACCGAATCGCTGTTTTTTCTGCTCGTGACCTTGTTCTTCCTGTTTCTGTTTCAACAACGCTACGGCTGGGTGGCCGGGATCGGATTCTTCCTGCCGCTGACAAAGGCCGTCGGCCTGTTTTGTGTTTTCCCCCTGCTGCTTCACCTCTGGTTGAGGCGGGAACGAGGAAAGGCGTACCTGGCGTATTACGGGCCGATCCTTGGTTATGCCACATACTTTGGCATCATGTATGGCACGACGGGCAATGCGCTGGAAGGATTCGACGCGCAACAGTTCTATCCCAACCAACCCTCCGTCGGACACATTTTTGACGTGCCCGGATTTTTCGCGCACTTGATTATGCCGCTGCAGTGGCACGGCATGGTGGATTCGGCATTGGACCGCGGGATGTTCCTGCTGCTGGTGGCCTGCCTGTATCCGATCTGGCGGTTGAACAAAGTCTATTTCGTTTATGCCTGCTTCGTCGGGCTTGTGCCGGCGGCGTCTTCGTGGTTTCTGTCCTACACGCGGAACGTAATGATGTGTTTTCCCATTTTTGTCGTGCTGGCGGAGTGGTTGACGGGCAAGGATCGGCGATCCTGGTTATGGTCCGTGGTCGCGCTGTCGGCCGGTTGCCAGGCTTGGCTGCTGTGGCGCTACCTGAATTTTGAGTGGGCGGCATGAGCGCGACCGCCGATCGGGAGAAAAACTGCGCTGGCAGCAACGGCCGGAGCAACCGTATGACGCGCCACGTAACGCGGTGACGAACGAACGCAAACGAGCGCGGCCATTTTCGTCAAGTGCAAACCAGGGCTTCCGAAAAGATTCGTGGCAAGAATGAACGCGCAGCCCGTTTCTGACTGACATTCGCAACGCAGCTTTGACAATCGGCGCGCGGCAGGCATGATTTTTCCCCGGGCGGCCCATCCGGGATGGCCCGACGCAAATGTCTGTCCAATACAAAGATTACTACGTGACGCTCGGGGTGCCGCGCACGGCCAGCGATGCCGACATCAAGAAGGCGTTCCGCAAGCTCGCGCGCGAATACCATCCCGATGTGGCCAAGGACAAGAAGCGGGCGGAGGAAAAGTTCAAGGAGGTCAATGAAGCCTACGAGGTGCTCGGCGATCCGGCCAAGCGCAAGCGCTATGATGAACTCGGCGCGAACTGGAAATCCGGCGCGGAGTTTCGTCCGCCTGGCTGGGAGAGTTTTACCAGCCAGCGTCGTTCGACCGGCGGCCGGGCGGGGAGCACGGATTTTGATTTTCAATTTGGCGGCACGGGCTTCAGCGATTTTTTCGAGCAGATGTTTGGGGCGCGGCGCGGCGGCGGGCGATTCGAAGAAGACCTCGCCGAACGCGGGCGAGACATCGAGGGCGACATCATGGTCACGTTGGAGGAGGCCATGCGCGGTTCGTTGCGGTCCGTGAACGTGCGCCGGGCCGTGGAGTGCAGCAGTTGCGGGGGGCGCGGCCGGCAGGGCCAGCGCGCCTGCCCGGCCTGCGGAGGCGAAGGGCGCGTGATCAAATCGGAGACGTATCAGGTGAAAATCCCGGCCGGTGTGAAGGACGCGCAGCGCCTGCGGGTGGCGGGCCGGGGGGAAGCGGGCGCGCACGGTGGCGCGGCGGGTGATTTGTTTCTGCGCGTGCGACTGGCGAAGCATCCCGACTTCGAGGTCGAGGAGCACAACTTGATTTATGAATCGTCAGTGGCCCCGTGGGAGGCGGTGTTGGGCGCGAACATCTCCGTGCCGACACTGGATGGGCGGGTGAACATCCGGATTCCGCCGGGCACGCAGAACGGACAGAAATTGCGGGTGCGGGGGCGCGGCCTGCCGGGGCGCGACGGAGAGAAAGGGGATTTGATCGTGGTGGCGCGCGTGGATGTGCCGGCACAGGTCAGCGACCAGGAGCGGGCGTTGTGGGAGAAGCTCGGTCAGGAATCCAAGTTTCGGCCCCGGGCGTAACGGTGGGAAAAACTTCTTTGAATCAGTCGCCCGTTAAAACAGAATCCCGAAATGTCACCGGGCAGACTAATCTTGATCACGGGCGTTACCCGCGGCCTGGGCCGCGCGATGGCGGAGGAATTCGTGAGCCGCGGGCACACCGTCGTGGGATGCGGCCGGTCCTCCCGGCACATCAAACAACTGCGGCAGGTCGTCGGCGCGCCGCATGATTTTTATCCCGTCAACGTGGCCAGTGATGACGAGGTGAAGACGTGGGCGAGCCTGGTGTTGAACACGCACGGCGCTCCGGATTTGCTGCTGAACAACGCGGGCGTCATCAACGCCAACGCGCGGTTGTGGGAAATCAGCGCGCGGGAATTCGCCGACGTGGTGGACACGAATCTCACGGGCGTGGCCAATGTGATCCGGCATTTCGCGCCCGCGATGGTGCAGCGCAAACGCGGCGTGATCGTGAACTTCAGCTCCGGTTGGGGGCGCTCGGCGGACGCGGAGGTGGCGCCGTATTGCGCGACGAAATGGGCCGTGGAGGGGTTGACCCAATCGCTGGCGCAGGAGCTGCCCTCGGGCATGGCGGCCGTGGCGCTGAACCCCGGCGTCATCAATACCGAGATGTTGCGCAGTTCCTTCGGTGGCTCGGCGGCGAGCTATCCGTCGCCGGGCGAATGGGCGCAGTTGGCGGTGCCGTTTCTGTTGCAACTCGGTGCGGCGGACAACGGCAAGCCGCTGACGGTGCCGAGCCGCGCGTGAGTTGGAGACCCGAGAGCGGCGGGAACGAGGAAATGTTTGGAACGTCGCTTCGCGCGAATCTAGTCTTTGCAGCCGCCGAGGTAACGAGGCCGACAGCATCGAACAGCGGTCTTGTTCGTCTCCACCCGTCGGCGGCGAGCGTGACTGGCTTCGATGTACGGAAGTACATTCGGAGAATTCTCACCTGGCGCATGAACGACTCGGACGGCGGATGACCCGTCGGCAGTTTGCGCTTTGAACTTCCGGCCTTCGCCCGTATAACCCCTCGCGTGTTCGCGCCGTTCTCTCAACCGATTGATGCCTGCACGCGTTACTGCGCGGTGTTCGGGCAGCCGGTCACTCATTCCGCATCGCCTGCGATGCAGAACGCCGGGATCGCCGCGCTCGGATTGAACTGGCGTTACCTGGCGTGCGAGGTGAACCCGGACTTCTTGCGGGAAGCGATCACGGGTGCGAAGCGTCTGGGGTTTGTGGGAGTTAATTTGACCGTGCCGCACAAATTGCTGGCGCTGGAACTGGTGGACGCGCTTGACGATTCAGCCCGGACCTGGGGCGCGGTGAATACCATTCGCTTTGAAGTCCAGGACGGGGAGCCCATGGCGCGGGGGTTCAACACGGACGCGGACGCCATCACGCGTTCGGTGCGCGAGGAGTTGGGTCTGGAATTGCGCGGGGCGAAAGTGCTGCTGCTCGGCGCCGGCGGCGCCGGCCGGGTCGCCGCGCTGAAACTCGCGGCGGAAGGCGTGGGCGAATTGCATCTGGCCAATCGCACGGAGGCGAAGGCGGCGGCGGTGGCCGCCGAGATTCGCGAACGGAATCCCGGAGTCAAAGTCGCGGTGGGCTATCCGGCGTCGGCAGTGGACCTGCTGTTAAATGCCACTTCGCTGGGGTTGAAGGCTGGAGATCCATTGCCGTTTGATAGCGCCAAGTTTTCCCTCAGTCAGGCCCGAACCGTTTACGACATGATCTATCGTCCCGCAGAGACGCCGTTGCTGCAAGCAGCGCGGGCGGCCGGTTGCCGGTCGGCCAATGGACTGGGCATGTTGCTGCATCAAGGCGCCCGGGCGCTGGAGATCTGGACGGGCCAGCCCGCCCCCGTGGCGGTGATGCGTCGGGCGTTGGAGAAAAATGTTTATGGGCCTTGAACCGATCTTTGATCCCGAGGTGTGGGCGCGCGTGCCGTTCCATTTCTGGTCGGTGATGTTCTTCGTGTTCGGTAGCATCGTCGGCAGTTTTCTCAACGTGTGCATCTACCGGATGCCGCTCGGGTTGAGTGTCGTTTCGCCGCCGTCGCATTGCCCGCACTGCAAGTATTCCATCCCGTGGTATCTGAACATCCCGTTGCTGACGTGGGTTACGCTGCGCGGCAAATGCAAAAGCTGCGGCGCGCCGATCGCACCGCGCTACTTCGCCGTCGAGTTGCTGACGGGTGTGGCCTTTCTGGCGTGTTGGTTGAGCTTCGGCGCGATCTCGGCGTGGCTGGCGTTGATTTATGCCCTCTTTCTCTCGGGGTTGATCGTGGCGACGTTCATTGATTTTGAACATTTCATCATCCCGGATGAAATCACCATCGGCGGCATGGTGGTGGGATTTCTTTGTTCGCTCCTGTTGCCGCGGTTGCATGGTGTTCCGGGCGTCATGGGCGGGTTGAAGCAAAGTCTGCTCGGGCTGGTGATTGGGGGTGGGTTGGTGTATTTGATTTTGCGCCTGGGCAAGCTGTTGTTCGGCCGGCAACGCGTCGAATTGCCGGCGGACACGCGGATCGTTTTTTCCGAAACGGCCATTCATCTGCCCGACAAGGATATTCCCTACGAAGAACTGTTCTACCGCAAATCGGATGTGATCACGATGCAGGCCCGCACGCTGGAGCTGGTGGATCGCGGTTACCGCGACGTGCAGGTGCGGCTGTCGCCCGAGCGGCTCTGGATTGGCGACGAAATGCTGACGCCCGAAACGGTGCCGCACATGGAAGCCGTCAGCACGGAGATCGTGTTGCCGCGCGAAGCGATGGGCTTTGGCGATGTGAAGTTCATGGCGGCGATTGGCGCGTTCCTGGGCTGGCCCGCGACGATTTTTTCTTTGATGGTCAGTTCAATGATCGGTTCGCTGGTGGGAATTACGCTGATCGTCCTGCGCCGGCGCGAATGGTCTTCGCGGCTGCCGTACGGTCCGTATATCGCGGTGGCGGCGGTCATCTGGGTGTTTCTGCCGGCCCTGACGCGGGAGGACGTGAAGTATTATATGCAAACGCTGGTTCGGATGCTGACCGGCTCCGGCATGGACGGTCACTGAAACCAGGCCGGATGTGAGTGGCCAGTGCGTTTTCAGTATCGGCGATTGTGCGGTCATGTGGCGGAGTCAGTTGTGCCGATAATCCTCCGGGTTGTGCTCCCGATATTTCCAAGAAAGGAGACGGTGTTGCTTGATTTCGGGACAGGACGCGTCCGGAGAAGTATTCGGGGGCCAGCGCGGTCGGACTTCCGACTTGTTCCGGCTTGTCGCGGCGCAATTGAGTGGCGCGGGCACGACATCTGCGACGGATGCCGCAAATATGGAGAAGTTATACGTCGCTTGCGATTTGGGGACGCGCAGTGGCCGCGTCGTGCTCGGCACACTGCACAACGGCACGCTCACCACGGGTGAATTGCGCCGGTTTGCGAACACGCCGATCAAGGAAAAGGGCAACCTGTGCTGGGATGTCTCCCAGCTTTACCAGGAGATCATTCTGGCGTTGCGCGACCTGGGCATGCAGGAAGCCAACGTGCAAAGCATCAGTTGCAGTTCCTGGCCGGCGGACTACCTCTTGTTTGCCCCGGATGGTTCGCTGCTCACACCCGCCTTTCATTCCGCCGATCCCCGGGGCGCGGCCGGTCTGGCACAGGTGCAGAAGAAGATCGCGCCCGGCTTTATCCACGCGGAAACCGGCGGTGACTGCGAGGTCGGCTCCACGCTCTGCCAGTTGGCAACCGAGAATTCGCGTCGCCTCAAGAAGGCGCATTGTTTACTGCCGGTTGCCGACGGCTTCAATTTCCTGCTCAGTGGCGTCGCCGCCGCCGAAATGTCCCTGGCCAGCGCGACCCGGCTGTTTAACCCGGTCGCGCGTGTGTGGTCCGACCATCTGATCCGAGACCTGGACCTGCGGCGGGCGCTGTTCCCGCAGATTGTTCGCTCCGGCACCAAGCTGGGGCCGTTGCGTCCGGGGATTGCCCAGGATGCCAAGCTGGAGGGCGTGCAGGTGTTGGCCGCCTGTTCCCAAGAATTTGCCGCCGCCCTCGCGGGACTGCCGTTGGAACGCGGACGCGATTGGGCTTACCTGCGAGTGGGTGACGAAACGGTGATCGGCACGGAATTGCCCACCCCGCTGGTCAGTGAAGTGACGCGCAAATTGAATTACGGGAACGAACTCGGTTTTGGCGGCACGACCAATTTCCACAAACGGGCGCCGGGCCTGTTCATTCTCGACGAGTGCAAACGGTTCTGGCTCGCGCAGGATCGCGAACTGGCGGACGATGTGTTACTGCATCTGGCCACCACGTCGCCGGCGTTCGAGGCCTTGATCAATCCCGCCGAACCGCGCTTTGCCGAACCGGGCGACATGCCGCTGAAGATTCAGGCCTACTGCCGCGAGACGGGCCAAGAGGTGCCGCGCAAACCCGGCCCCATCATCCGTTGCGTGCTCGAAAGCCTCGCCTTGCACTACCGGAAAGTGTTGCAGGAAATTGAAGTCCTCACCGGGAACAGTTTCGCGCGGTTGTATCTGCTGGGGGCCAAGGAGAATTCGCTCCTGAATAATTTTATCGCCAACGCGATGCAACTTCCGTCGGTGCTGGTTTCGCCGGATGCCACGCCGATCGGCAACGTGATCGTGCAGGCGCTCGCGCTGGGGCACATTTCGTCGCTGGACGAGGGGCACGAAATTGTCCGACGTTCCTTCCGCGTTCAATCCATCATCCCGCATCCAGCCCCGTGGGATGCGGCCGCCGGCCGATTGCTCAACCTGATCGCTTACGGAGCGGAACCCGTCAACGCCTGATGGTTCGGTGATCAATCACCACTGCCGCGAACAGCGCCCAACGCCCTGCGCTCTACCTCGAGAACGCAATTGAAGCCAGCGGTTGGCGGCGCCGCTTCGACGGGGGAAGGTCAAAAAAGTTGCAGCTCCATTACCAGGCGGCTGTTCTTCCTTGCCGCTTTTTTCCGCTTTCCCCATGCTGACACGGCATGGCTGAACGGCCCGTTTCCACACTCAACAAACCCGATGTGGCGCTCGAACTGACGCTACGTCCGTCGCTCTTCTCCGATTTCACCGGCCAGCCCAAGGTCAAGGAGCGGCTCGAAATCGCCGTCACCGCCGCGCGCCAGCGCAACGAGGCGCTCGATCACATCCTGCTCTCCGGCCCGCCCGGCCTCGGCAAAACGACCATTGCCAACATTCTCGCGAAGGCGATGGGCGGAAATCTCAAAGCCACCAGCGGTCCGACCATTGAGAAGGCCGCCGACCTGGCGGGCTTGTTGACCAATCTCGAGGAGGGCGACGTGCTGTTCATTGATGAAATCCATCGGCTCCAGAAAACCATCGAGGAATATCTTTATCCCGCGATGGAGGATTTCAAACTGGACATCATCATTGATCAAGGCCCGAACGCCCGCAGTGTGCGGTTGAACCTGCCACGCTTCACGCTTATCGGGGCCACGACCCGGAGCGGGCTGCTGACCGCACCATTGCTGACGCGGTTCGGGATGCGCGAGCGGTTGGATTATTACACGGCCGAGGATCTGGAGAAAATCGTCCTCCGCTCCGCGCGCCTGCTGAACGTGGAGATTGACGCCCAGGGCGCGCATGAAATCGCCCGGCGCAGTCGCGGCACTCCGCGCATTGTGAACAATCTTCTGCGTCGGGTGCGTGATTACGCCCAGGTGAAACACGACGGCCGCATCTCGGGCGACATCGCCGACCGTGCGCTGGCCATGCTGGAGATTGATCAAAACGGTCTCGACGAAATGGACAAGCGCATCCTCGAAGCCATCATCGTGAAGTTCGGTGGCGGGCCGGTCGGGGTGAATTCGCTCGCCGTCGCGGTGGGTGAAGAGCCGGATACGATTGAAGAAGTCTATGAGCCGTACCTCATTATGGAAGGCTATCTGAACCGCACCTCGCAGGGCCGGGTGGCCACCGAGTTGAGCTACCGAAAACTCGGTTTGAAGGCGGCGGGCGGCGAACAACCGAAATTGTTTTAGTGCCCAGTGCGCGGGAGCTTCATCGAAGTAACTGTTTGCCTGCCGGGATAAAATCCGTCACGCTCGCACTATGAATACGCTGCTGCTCGTGATCATCGCCATCCTTCTGCCGCCGCTGGCCGTGTATCTGAAAAGCAAATCCGGCAAGTCCACCCTGCTCAATGTCGTCCTGTGCCTCTTCTTTTGGGTGCCTGGCATCCTGCACGCGCTGTGGGTGGTTCTGAAGTAGGCTATTCCAACCAAACGGCCAGAGCTGCGCCAACAACCGGCCAAGAGCTTCTCGTCCGGGTGACCGGGTAGTCCGCCCGACGCTCGGAGTCGGGTGAACGCGGGCAAACAACGAGGGTGACGTCGCCGGGATTGGCTGCTATGTTGCCCCCGTTCATTATGCCCGGCCACAAAGTCACCCGTCTCACGATGTATCACCCTGTCGTCCGCCTTCACTCCTGCCAAAAATTTCACCACGCCTTGGGCGACATCGTTCGCCTGCTCGCGCTCGCGCTGACGCTCGCCCCGGTCTGCCTTTTGGCGCAGGAAACCGTCATTACGAATGGCTCCACCTGGCGTTGGCGACCGGGAACGAATGAAGTGTCCACGCCGACCAAAGGCTGGCGCGCGAATGGTTTTAATGATTCAAGCTGGCTGACCGGTCCGGCGCCGTTCAGTTACGGGGCCAATGCCTCGGGGCGGGACGATGGCGTGACTACCGGTACGGTGGTCAGCAACATGATCAACAATTTCTCGTGCATTTTCCTTCGGCATACGTTTGTCATCACCAATGTCGCCGAGGTCCAATCGGTTTCGTTCAACACATATTACGACGACGGCTTTGTCGCCTGGATCAATGGCGTGCCCGTGCTCCAGCAGAACATGGCCACCAATTCGCCAAACTATAACAACTTCGCGCTGACCGCGCACGAGGCCGATCCCGCGGTGCCACTGACGGCCACGAATTCGCCGCAGGACTATCTCGTGGTGGGAAACAACGTGCTCGCGGTGCAACTGTTCAACAATCAGATTGCCAGCTCGGACCTGCGGTTCGAGACGACGCTGCAAATCACGAAGGGGATCGCCGGCGACCCGGTGATTGCCAACGTCGTGCCCGCGGCCGGCGCCGCGGTCGGTGCGCTCACGCAGATCACCGTGTTCTTCAACAAACCCGTGCAGGGGGTGGACGCGCCGGACTTGCTCGTCAATGGTGTGCCGGCGGCCAGTGTCCTGGGCGGCGCGGGAACGAATGTTTACACGTTCACTTTCACGCAACCCCTGCCCGGCACCGTGCAGGTTAGTTGGGATGAATTGGAAGACATCAGCGATTTGTCCGGCAACCGCTTCGACGCAACCGCGCCGGGCGCGTCTTGGTCCTACACCTTTGCGGACACGCTGCCGCCGCAGGTGGCCGAGCGCACGCCGGTGGCCGGCGCGCAGGTCAGCCAGTTGACGCAAACGGAAATCAGCTTCAGCGAACCCGTCGCAGGCGTGAACGCCTCGGACCTTTTGATCAATGGCACGCCGGCCACAACGGTCAGCGGCTCGGGCGTGGGGCCGTATGTTTTCGCTTTCACTCCGCCTGCGTCTGGCGCGGTGCAATTCTCCTGGGCGGCCGGCCATGGCATCACGGACGCGGCGGCTGTCCCGAACTCGTTTGCCGGCGGCAACTGGTCTGTGACACTCAATCCCGCCGTGGCCGTGGGCGACGTGATCATCAATGAGTTTCTCGCCGCCAATGTGTCCGGGTTGCTGGATGAAAACAGCGAACCGCAGGACTGGATCGAACTTTACAACCGGGGCAGCACCACGGTGAACTTGTTGGGCTGGTCGTTGACCGAGGACGCCAAAGTGCCCGGCAAATGGACCTTCCCCGCGACCAACCTTGCGCCGGGCCAATTCCTCGTGGTGTTCGCCTCGGAAAAAAATCGTCGGGTGCCGGGCGCGCCGTTGCACACCAGTTTCAAGCTGGATTCCTTCGGCGAATATCTGGCGCTGTTCAATGCCGAGTCGCCGCGCGTGGCGGTGTCGGAATTTCCGTCCGAGTATCCCGAGCAACGCAACGATTATTCGTACGGGCTCGACTCCGCCGGCGTCTGGCGCTACTACCAGACCCCCAGTCCCGGCGCGGCCAACGGCAACAGTTCCATCCTCGGCCTCGCACCCGCACCGCACTTCAGCGTGGCGCGCGGTCTGTTCAACGCCCCGTTCAATCTGCTGCTGACCACCTCGCTTCCGGGCGCCACCATCCGCTATACGACCAACGGTGCCGAACCCTCGGCTTCGACCGGCATTGTTTATTCCAGCCCGCTGCCCATCAGTGCGACCACGACGCTTCGGGCGGCGGCGTTTGCGCCCAACTATCTGCCTTCGCGGACGATCACCCACAGCTACATTTTCCCGGAACAGGTCATCGCCCAACCGAACAACCCGCCGGGCTTTCCCGCAAGCTGGGGCACGCGTTCCGGGTACGGCTTTCCCAATAATCTGGTGCCCGCCGATTACAAGATGGACTTGGATCCGCTCCGCGTGGATCCGAACAACCCCGCATCGGCGGTGGACCCGGTGAAAATGCAGCGGCTGCGGGATGGTCTGCATGAACTCCCGATCGTCTCGCTGGTGATGAATGACGCCGACATGTTTGAGGCCACCGGGCTTTACTCCTACCCCAACGTGAACAACCGGAATTTTCCCGACAAACCCTGCTCGCTCGAAATGATCCTGCCGGATGGGGCCACCGCGTTCACGACCACTTGCGGCATCAGCGCGCACGGCAACGCCAGCCGGTTGCCGGAAAAAAATCCCAAGCACGGCTTCAGTCTTAATTTCACCGCGGAGTTCGGTCCGACCACGCTGGACTATCCGCTGTTCCCGGGTTCGTCCGCGACCAAGTTTGACGATCTGGTTTTGCGCGCGGATTTCGGCGTCAGTTGGCGGCATTGGTCGGATTCCGCAAACAACGGTGGCGGCAGTTACCAGCGCAGCCGCGCCTCGCGCTTCCGTGATGCGTGGATGAAGCAATCGCTGCATGACATGGGCCACCCCGGGAACTACAACGCTTATTGCCACCTCTTCATCAACGGCATTTATTGGGGGCTCTATGACTTTACCGAGCAATGCAAAGGGCAGTTTGCCGAAAATTATCTCGCGCCCTCGACCAACGGTTACGACATCTATGAACAGGGCCAGATGAAGTCCAGCGCCGGCGGGGACAGCGTGGCCTACGACGCGATGCTTTCCATCAATTCGCTTGCCGATAACTCGAACTACGAATTGATGAAGCAGTATCTGGATGTTCCCGAATTCTCCGACTTCATGCTGCTCTATTTCTGGGTCGGCGCGCAGGACTGGGGCAACAATAAGAATTGGTACGCGGTCCGCCCGCGCATTTCCGGCCCGGATGGCGTCTTCAAATACTTTGTCTGGGATGGTGAAAACGTGTTGCTCGACGAAGACATCAACCGCGTGCCCAATGGCGGCGGCAGCACCGATGTGCCGAGCGGGTTGTTCACCAAACTCGATGACAACGCGCAGTTCCGGCTCGACTTCGCCGACCGCGTTCACAAACACCTGATCGCTCCCGGGGGCGCGCTCACGCAAGCAGGCGTGTCCGCGCGCTGGCAATCCTTTGTCAATCTTCTCGACAAGCCCATCGTGGCCGAATCCTGCCGGTGGGGCGACTACCGCCGCGACGTGCATCCGTACGCCGACGGCTTCTACGCGCTCTACACGCGCGAGACGCATTGGGTGACGGAGAACGACCGGATGTTGAATTCGTACTTCGTGAACCGCCCGGCCATCGTGATGAACCAGCTCCGCACGGCGGAACTTTATCCGGCAATTGACGCGCCAGAGTATCACGAGACGACCTCGGCCGGAACTATCATTGGCAGCAGCCAGGTCGGTGCGGGTTACGTCGTCGCACTGAAAAATCCCAACGGTGCCGGCACGATTTTTTGCACCACCAATGGCAGCGATCCGCGCGTTTATTACTCCGGCACCGTGGCCGGCGGCGTGCTGACGAATCCCACCACCCTGACGCTCAGTTCGACCGTCACGCTCAAGTCGCGCGTGTTGAACGGGAGCACCTGGAGCGCGTTGAACGAGGCGGTGTTCACGGTGGGTGAACTCGGCGTGCCGTTGCGGATTACGGAAATCATGTACAACCCGGTGGGTGGTGACGCGTATGAATTTCTCGAACTGCAAAATGTCGGGGCGTTGCCAGTCAATTTGGGCGGATACAGTCTGCAAGGACTGACGTATGTCTTCCCGGTGGGCACCATCCTGCAACCGGGAGGCATTTTGGTGTTGGCCAACAGCGCCAACCCCGCCCAATTCGCGGCGCGCTATCCGGGCGTGGTGGTGTTCGGCTATTACAACGGCAGCCTTGCGAATGGCGGTGAACGGATTGCCCTCCTCGACGCCAACGGTCAGACCGTGACGGCGGTTCACTACGATGACGAAGCGGGTTGGCCCGCGGGTGCCGATGGCGGTGGTTATTCGCTCGAAGTGATTGATCCACGCGACGACCCGAACGCGCCCGCCAACTGGCGCGCCAGTGCTGCCGTCAACGGCACGCCTGGTCTGCCGCCTGTCGCGCCAGCACTCGGGGACATCGTCCTCAACGAAATCATGGCGGATAACGCCGGGAGCGTCGGCAATGGCGGAACATTCCCGGATTGGATTGAATTGCACAATCGTGGCGGCAGTTCCATTGCCCTCGCCGGCTGGAGTCTCTCCGATGACAGCAACGCGCGGAAGTTTGTGATTCCCTCTGGCACGACCCTCGCCGCGGGCGGCTACCTGGTCCTCTGGTGCGACAGCGCCACCAACGCGCCCGGCCTGCACACGGGCTTCGCGCTGGGAAAGAGCGGCGAAACGGTTTCGCTCTTCGACGCGAACACGAATCGTGCGGACGCGCTCACTTACGGACTGCAAATCACGGATCTCACGGTGGGTCGCGTCGGTGGCGCATGGCAGTTGTCCACGCCAACTCCCGGCGCCGCCAACGTTGCTGCGGCCGTGGCCGCACCGGCGAACCTGGCCCTCAACGAATGGCTCGCCAGCCCGGCCGCCGGGGGCGAGGATTGGTTGGAATTGTTCAATCGCTCGGCCAGCGCGCCCGTTGCGTTGCGCGGATTGCATTTCGGCACCAGCAACGCCATTTTCGCTTACCAAGCGCTTTCCTTCGTTCCCCCGTTGGGGCATGTGCAGTTGTTCGCCGATGAACAGGCCGACGCGGATCAATTGGAATTCAAACTTCCCGCCGCGGGCGGCGCCATCACGCTTTATAGCGCCGCCGCGACGGTGCTGGACAGCATTGCCTATGGCAGTCAAACCTCAGGTGTCTCCGAAGGGCGACTGCCTGATGGCGGCCCGACCATCACCGACTTTCCCGGCAGCGCCAGCCCGGGCATCAGCAATTACCTCGCGAACGGGACCGGACCGGTACTGAACGAAGTTTTGGCGCGTAATGATCGCGCCGTAATCAGTCCGTGGGGTGACGCTGCTGATTTCGTGGAACTATTCAACCCGAGTGGCGGTGCAGTGGATCTGTCGGGCCTTGCGCTCGGCGATTCAAGCGATTTCACCAAAGCCTGGAAATTCTCGGCGGGTGCGAACGTTCCGGCCGGCGGTTATCTGGTGATTTGGTGCGACAACTCGCGCGCTGCTTCCACCAGCGCCGGAGGTCCACACAACACTGGTTTCTCGCTTTCTGGTATCAGTGGCGCGGTTTATTTCTTTAATACCCTGGGCCAGGCTGTGGACGTGGTGAACTACGGCTTCCAAATTCAAGATCAACCGATCGGTCGCACCGGTGCCGGGTGGCGACTCCTTTCCTCGGCGACCCCGGGGGCGGCCAACGCCGCCGCTGCGGTTCTCGGCAGCGTGTACAATTTGCGGCTCAATGAATGGATGGCCGCGCCCGCCACGGGTGCCGACTGGTTCGAGCTCTACAACTCGGATTCGTTGCCGGTGGACATGGGAGGGCTGTATCTGACGGATGATCCTTCGGTAACGGGCAGCACAAATTCGCCGGTCGCTCCCCTCAGTTACGTTGACGGGAAGAAATGGGCGCTGTTCCAGGCGGACGGTAATCGCAGCGCGGGACACAATCATGTCAACTTCAGCCTCGATCAATTGGGAGAGACCTTGCGACTTTACGATGCGAATCTCGCCGCGATTGATGTCGTGGATTTCGGGGTGCAAACTCCGGGCGCCTCGCAGGGCTTGCTGCCTGACGGCGTCGCCAATGTCGTCAGTTTCCCGACCACGGCCACTCCGGGCGACGCGAACTATCTCCCGATCCCCGGTCTGGTGATCAACGAGATTCTCACCCACACCGATCCGCCGATGGAGGATGCCGTGGAGTTTTTCAATCCGACCGCGAATCCGGTGAACCTCGGTGGCTGGTATTTGAGCGACAGCCAGAGTGATCTCAAACGGTATCGCATTCCGGACGGTACAACGATCTCCGCCGGTGGGTTCAAGGTGTTCTATCAATATCAGTTCGGCCCGGCGGACGGCGAAGCGGATGCTCCGCCGCTGTTCACGTTCAACTCGGCGCACGGCGATGCCGTGTATCTTTCGCAAGCGGATGGCGGCGGCAACCTGACCGGCTACCGTCTGGGTCAATCGTTTGACGCGGCCGCCAACGGTGTTTCCTTTGGTCGCTACCAGACCAGCGTTGGTGTGGACTTCGTTCCGCTCACTGCTCGCACTTTTGGCGCAGACAATCCCTCCAGCGTGGCGGAGTTTCGCACCGGTTCGGGCGCGGCCAACGCCTATCCGCTCGTAGGCCCGGTCGTCATCAACGAAATTATGTATCACCCGCCCGATTACGGAACCAACTCGCCGGGCGACGAAGAGTTCATCGAATTGCTGAATGTCGCCAGCACCAATGTGACGCTCTTCGATCCGGCGCACCGCACCAATGTCTGGCGTCTGGCCAATGCCGTGAGTTTTGATTTCGCCACCAACCAGACCCTCGCCGCCGGGGCGCGGCTGCTGGTGGTCAATTTCAACCCCACCAATACTGCGTTGGTGAATGCGTTTCGCGCGCGCTATGGCACCGATGGCGAACTCGTGGGTCCGTTTTTGGGCCAGCTCGACAACGCCGGTGAGGCGATTGAACTTTGGCGACCGGATGCCCCCCAAGCTCCGCCGCACCCGGATGCGGGTTTTGTCCCGCAACTGCTCGTCGAGCGCGTCAGCTACTCGGACACCGCGCCCTGGCCCAGCGCGGCCGATGGTCTTGGCGCTTCGCTCCAGCGCCTTGTCGCCACCCAATACGGCAATGATCCGGTGAACTGGAAGGCCGCTGCACCCACCGCCGGTGCGGACAACAACAGCACCGCTCATCCGCCGCTGATCACGGTGCCGCCCCAGAGCCGCTCAGTGTTCGCCGGCGAATCGGTGTCTTTCACCGTGTCCGCGACCGGCGACGCACCGTTGAGCTACCAATGGTTGTTCAACAACACTCCGCTCGCGGGCCAGACCGGGACCAACCTCGTGTTGACTTCGGTGTCGGCCGCTTCCGCCGGCAACTACCGCGTCCAAGTGACGAATCTAGTGAGCTCGGTGCTAAGCGACATCGCCACATTGACGGTCGCCACTCCGCCGACCGGCAGCGCCGCAATTGTGAACGGCGACACCGTGCGCCTGACTTTTCCGGTTTTGACCGGTCACACCTACCAGGTGGAATATAAGAATTCCCTGACCGATGCGACCTGGCTGCCGTTGGGTTCACCGATTGTCGCCAGCGGCAGCACGCTGACCGTGGATGACGGCACCGCAGCGAGTGCGCAACGGTTCTATCGGCTGGCAGTCTTGCCGTAGATTCAGTCTCCCTGCTTGCGGGCAATGGGCTCGCTCGCCAAGCAGCGCGAACGATGTGCTTACTTCATGGACTGCAAGAACGTGATGAGGTCGGCCAGTTCTTGTTTGCTCAATTGCGTGTCCAGTCCTTGCGGCATCACCGAGACTTTTCCCGGGCGCAACTCGGCGATGTCCGCCCGCGCGACCCGGATTTCGGTTTCCGGTCCGGTGGCCAGAACCACTTCGTCGGCGGCATCCTTGCGCAGCACGCCACTGAAGTCGTCGCCCTCCTTGTTGACAACCACCATCGGTTCAAAACTGCGCACGAAGCTGGCGCTCGGATAGACGACCGACTCGAGCAAATCGCGCTCGGTGCGGACTTTGCCCACGCCCGAGAGACTGGGGCCGAGATGCCCGCCGACGTATCCGATTGCATGGCAGGTGGCGCAACCTGCTTTAGTGCCCTGGAATACCAATTGCCCGCGGCGAATGTCACCGTGCAGGGCGTTGATGTCGTTCAACAAGGCTTCGAGGTGGGCGGCCTGTTTGGTGGCGTCCATGTTTAGCGAAGCAAGAAAGGCGTCGGCACTCGTTTGCGTGGCTGCGGGAAATTTGGCGAAGTGCGGCTTGAGCTGGCTGGGGGGCAGCGCCCGCGCGCTCTTGGATTCGCGCAACGCCGCGAGCAGTGCGGAGCCCAGCACCGCATCCCCGCCGCCATCGAACGCGGCACACAGCTTGTTCAATTCGAGCGGCCCGGCGGTTTTCAAATTGTCGGTCAATGCGGTGAGTTGGGCCGCGTCGAGTTTCGCCTGCGCCAACACGCCGGCGGCAGTGCTGCGGGTCATCGGCGGTTGCGTCGCTGCCAGTTTGTCGCGCAGGAAATCAAACTCCTCCACGTTCAGAGCCGTGCCCGACGGCAACGCGTCGAGAGCGGCCAGACGAAGCGCCGGCGATTGATTGGCGTCGCTGCCCAGTGCCCGGAGCGCCGTGCCGATCTTGGCGTTATGATTCATCGTGCGGGCCGCGCGAACGGCCGCGGGCAATAAATCGGACTCTTTTCCTAGAAGCACGGACAGGACTGCGGTCTGCTGACTGGCGGGTGAGCCCTTTCGGTCGGCCGCCGCAATGGCGCCCAGCGCGGCGGCGCGGGTCTCGGTGCGGAAACCGGATTGGGTGATGGCGTCCGCCAACAATTGCTGACCTGCGGCGGCGTCCGTGAGGATGTGGAGCTGATGGTTCAACGCGGCAAGGTCCGTCCCGCTCAAATCGGAAGCCGTGAGCCGTTCGCGAAACCAACTGGCCAGTGCGCCACCCCAGTCCGGATGATGACTGAGAATCCAGTTTGCCGCCGTGCGCAATGGTTCATCCGTCGCGCTCACGAACGGCACGACTTCGGTCGGTTTCAAGTCGCTGCCATCCATCTGATCGAGCGCAATGAGCGCGCCGCGCTGGATGGCGGGATTGCTCGCTTTGAGGCCGGCCCGCGTTGGGGTCGCGGCTTGGATGTCAATCAAAGCGTGGATCAAGGACTGTTCCAAAACCAGATCATCCTTGGCCGGGCCGATGGTCTCCAAAATCACCGGCACCGACTCCAGATCGCGCAAGCCAGCCAACCCTTCGGCAGCATTCCGTGCCGCCGCTGCGGTCGTGTTTCCGGGCGCGGAACGGTAGTCGGCCAACGCTTTGACAAAACGGGAGCGGTCATTCGCTTGCGGTGACAGGGCGGCCAGCTTCAGCGCGGCGACATTGCCTTTTTCATTCAGGCCCGGCGGCGCGACCAGTCGGGCGTAGGCTGCGGCGCGGGCGGCTGCGGCCAGTCGCGGTGCGCCAATTTTTCGCACGCGATAAATCGCGCCCAGCACATCGGGCTTGGCGAGTTGTGAGCTGGGGCAACAGAGCTTGTACCAACCGCCCGTGTCCACCACGAGCAGGCTGCCATCGGCATCCGGCAACACATCGGTCGGGTGAAAATCCACGCCATCCGACACCAGGAAATCGCTGTCAGTGCTGGTGTAAGTGGCGCCGTGCGGTTGCAGGATGTGGCGGGTGACTTTGTGCAGATTGAAACTCGTGGCAAACAAGTTGTCGCGGAAGCCGCTTCCGAATCCATCGCTCGAATACCGGGCCAGCGCACATTCCGCCGCCGGTCCCGCTTGATAGAACGGGTGCATGACCTCGGGGCTGGCGCGTTTGACGTGGCCATCTTCGATGACGTCGTGAATCTTGCCGAACACAACGCCGTACGCGGCGTGACCGATGCCGTCGCGGAAGCCGGGCTGGCTGAAATCAATGAACGTGCTCGTGAAGACCGTCTCGCCTTCGGGCGTAAAGGCCACTTCCACCGGATTGTCCATGCCACCGTTCATCACAACCTCCAAATCCGAGCCGTCCGGTCGCGAGCGATAAATGTGCGCGGCCCGGTCGTTCACCGTGCGACCATTCCCCAGCTTGTGGGTTTGCTCGGCAAACGCGCCCTTCGTCCAGTAGATGTAACCCTCCGGGCCGAGGTAGGGGCCGTGAACGTCATTGGCGCAACCGGTCAGCGTTTCGCCCTTCCACCATTCTTCGCGCACGTCCGCCACGCCGTCGCCGTTCGTGTCCTTGAATCGCCAGATGCTCGGAGGCGCGGCGACATAGACCCAGCCGTCATGCCAGAGACAGCCTTGGGGAAACATGACTTGCTGGGCGAAGATGACCGTCCGGTCGAATCGCCCGTCGCCATCGGTATCCTCGAGCCGGAGGATGCGGGCAGTCGGATTCTTGAGCTGGTCCTCCGGCTTGTCGTTTGAGCCGGACGAATCGGTCACAAAAAGCCGGCCTTGGTCATCGAAGCTGGCGCTGACCGGTCGTTGAATCAGGTTGGTGCCGGCAACCAAGGTGACTTCAAAGTCATCGGGCAGGATAAAAGTTTGGGTGGGAAACTTGTTGGTCTGTTCCGCGTGCGCGACGACAGCAGCCAGCGCGGTGAGTACGCACAGTGTTTTGGATAAATGACGGGTCATAGCAATGATTGTAGTGCGTCGAGTAAAGCGATCTCGCGAAAGTTTGCAAGCACGGATCACGACGACTTTGGCGGAAACGATTGTTGTCGGCTTGGCGTTGTGAGTCGTCGTTGGGCGAAATTTGGGTAGCCGGAGCGCGGAGGAAGAAATAGGTTGAATTCGTGAGCAACAAACTGCCGCGATTTACTCCGCCGGGCGAGCGAAACGATTTTGCAACCGAGCGTCGGCGCATGATCCGGGAACAACTCGCCGCTCCGGGGCGGGACATTGCCAACCCTCGCGTGCTGGCAGCGCTGGAGAAAGTCCCGCGTCACGAATTTATCCCGGAAGCCCAGCGCGCCCTGGCTTACCAGAATCGAGCGCTGCCCATCGGCCAGGATCAAACGATCTCGCAGCCATACATCGTCGCGTTGATGACCGAGCGGCTGGATCCGCAGCCGACGGACCGGGTTTTGGAAATCGGCACCGGCTCTGGTTATCAGGCGGCGGTGCTCGCGGAACTGGTGCGGGAGGTTTTCACGATTGAGATCGTGGACTCCCTGGCTCGACGTGCGGAAGCTGACCTGAAACGGCTCGGTTACTCCAACGTGTTTGTTCGTTGGGGCGACGGCCATGGAGGTTGGCCGGAGGCGGCGCCGTTTGATGTTATCATAGTAACGTGCGCACCGGAAAAAGTGCCGTCGCCGCTCATCGCGCAACTCAAGGATGGCGGCCGGATCGTCGCTCCGTTGGGGAAGTCAGGGCCGTTGTTCGAGCAAGAACTCATTCTGCTGCGCAAGCGCGGCAACGAAGTGGAGCGGCAGTTCGTGATGCCGGTTCGATTTGTGCCCATGACCGGGGAAGGGCAGCGGTGAATTCAAACTGCTCGCCGTGAGACCGGCGAAGCAGGGCGAACGTGGAAACCTTTACCAAGTGCGGCCGGCATTGTTAGCGTTGCGCATGAACATTTGCCGATTCCGGAGCGGGAACGACGCAATCCACGTGGGACTGATGGATGGGAACGCGACGATCCGCGCGTTGTCGCCCGCCGGCATTACCAGTTTGGAGCCGTTGCTGGAAAGCGACGACCCGGTGGCCATGCTCGAGGGCGTGAACGTGGCCAAACTGCCGCGGCTCCGGCTCGCGGAAGTGAAACTCTGCGCGCCGGTGGAACGGCAGGAAGTCTGGGCGGCGGGCGTGACCTATCGCCGGAGCAAGACCGCGCGAATGGAGGAATCGGATTTCAGCGCGAGCGCCTACGACCGCGTCTATGCGGCCGAGCGACCGGAAATTTTCTTCAAATCGCTGGCGGAAAAAGTCGTCCCCACCGGCGAACCCGTGGGCATCCGCCGGGACGCGAAGTGGAATGTGCCCGAGCCGGAACTGGCGCTGGTGCTGAACTCGCGCGGCCGAATCGTCGGTTACACCATCGGTAACGACATGAGTTCGCGCGACATCGAGGGCGAGAATCTTTTGTATCTGCCGCAGGCGAAAACTTACCACCGCTCTTGTTCGCTCGGGCCGTGGATTACTTTGGGCGAGCCGGAAGTGGCTGCGCGCCAATGGCAGATCAAAATCAGCATCGGGCGGGCCGGGCAGAACGTGTTTGCGGGCGAAACTACCGTTGGGCAAATCCAGCGGAGCTTCGCGGAACTGGCCGACTTTTTGTTTCGCTGCCAGGTGTTCTCGCACGGGGCCGTGCTCCTGACCGGAACCGGTATTATTCCGCCCAACGACTTCACCCTGGCGGAGCGCGACGAGATTCACATTGAAATCATCGGCATCGGGTCGTTGCAAAATCCGGTGGTGGTGGTGTGATGAGAAGGGCGGCAAGGAGTGGCCGTGCGAAACGTGCGCGAATCTGTCATCCGATTGACGACCTGACGGAGGTGCGACTGGCCATGATTCCGCTGAAATCACGGAAAGTCTCTGGAATCCAGCGGCTCGGCCCGACGTGGTTGTACTGGGCGTGAGGCAACATTCCTCACGTGGAGTTTTTTTGGCTGGCATTTTGGAGTTATATGCTTAGTGGCTAGCAGCCAGAGGAAGAATTTTGTCCCACACCCGATGGGAGAACCAACATATCCGACGAGAGTGTTCTGCTGCCGTTCATTCCCTTGCCGCTCAGAAAACAGGTTGGAATCATCAGGACCGCGCCGGGTCGGAGCCCGGCCCCCGTCACCTGAACTGCGGGACGCGCGGTACGTCTCGCCACACGCGATGGGGCGCGTGTACTCATCCGCAACCAAGTCGGACGCGCCCAGGCGATCGGTATGGCTTTGGAAATTTTCCCCGTACTGGGTGGTAGTTCTCGCACTGCGGGGGAACGCATCTGGTGGCAGTTCTCGCACTGCGAGAACTCCGCCCGCGCAGAGCGGGCGGTTGGGTGACGGTTGATGGTCTGAATGATCCTGGAACGCACCACTCCACTTTGCCATCGCGCGTTGGACCTCATCGCGCGATGGCGCGCTCGGGTGCGGTGGACGAGGGCGTCCACCGCCACACGCGAAGGCGCGTGTGCTCCCCACTCCGATCAACAGCGACGACTGCTCGACATCGAATCTGATTATTGTTGGGGGCGGATCAGGGCGATTTGGGAGGGAAGAACTTGGGAAGGAGGCGTCCAGTCCGGGCCAGGTAGTCGGTGTAGGCCGAGCCGTGAACGGTTTGAAGATAATGCTCTTCGTCCGTGGCTTTGAGGAGCGTGCAGATCAGGTGCAACCCGAGCATGGCCAGGGAAACGGCCGTGGGTAACAGCAGCAACGCGCCGGTCAGCATGACGATTTGAAATCCGTAAATCGGGTGACGCACGAAGCGATACGGGCCGACGAAGACGAGCGAGGTTTTTTCCTTGGGGTTCACGCCAATGCGCCAGGCATCGCCCATGGCCGAATAGCACCAGAGGGTTCCCGCATAGCCCGCGATCACCAGGCCAAGGCCAAGGATGAGGGCGGCGGGCGGCCACGGCAACGACACGCAACGCGCGGCCGCGATCGCCGACGCATCACCCGCCACGAATGGCTGAAGGAGCCAGCCCAACACTACGATCAACCAGCCGAGCCACAGCAAGCGTTCCTTGGCGGTGCGCGGTTTCAGGTTGGGCGAGCGGCCGACGTGCCGGCGCACGCGGCGCGCCTGTACCCACACGCCCACCCAATACACCACGGCGGAGCCGGTCACCACGGCGCGGCGCAGCCAGAGTTCGTCAATGGCCATCGGAGCGGGTGTTTTCCGCGCGGATCAGCCGTTGCAATTCGAGCACCCAATGTTTCTTGATGCTGTACCACACTTCGGCGGCCCACAGGATGTGCCGGTCGTCCCCGGCAAATTTTTGATCCAAGTGCGCCACGACGACAGGACCCGGTGGCGGCACGTAATTATTGATCCAGTCCATCATCGCCTGATCCGCCAGCAGGTGGCGGGTGTCGGGAATTTTTCCGTGGTGATAATAAGCCGGCAGTTGCACGGTGCGCACCGCCGCCGTGCCCATGGATTTGAAGTAGTTGGCGGAACCAAACCCCAGCCAGTCGCCGCCGAGCAGATCCCAGTGTTTGAAGAAGCCCGTGAATTCCTCCACGGAGTTGGGAATGTCGCGCAGGCGGCCGTTCATGTCCCATTGATTCGGCAGGATGCGAGTCAATCCGCCCGCGCCCACGCCGGTGGCAAAGGGCAGGGTGAGGCCGACCACGGGGCGCGCTTTCCCGGTCAGCGGATCGGTGATTTCGTAGCGGTCTTCCGGCTCCCAGGTCAACGGACTCCAGACCTTGAGCTTCTTGGCGGTCAGGCCGGCCAGTTTGTCGAGGATTTTGACCGCCTGCATGCCGCCCTGGCTGTGGCCGACGATCATGGGCCGGAGTCCCTCTTTTTCGTAATACCAGGCGATCATGCCCGCGATCTTCGCGCTGCTCTCATAGCAACTGAACGTGTAGGTACCGTCCGCCGCATTCGTGATGGCGAACTCGGGATAGCCCATCCCGACCAGGAATTTCGAGAACGAGATCATCCGCGTATGCACGGGGAAAATCCCGCCATGGATGTTGATGATCCGCGGCGCGGGCGCGTGCGACAACACGTCGCGAACCTGGCGATCCGTCACGTGCGCGGGGTCCAGCGCCAGAATCTGCGCCTTCAATTCGGGGGTGAGTTGGTTGCGCTCCGCAGTAAACGCGGGCAACAATTCGCGCGCCTTTTCCGCGCTCACCCCGCGCCGGTGGTACGTGGCGCAACCGGAGACCAGACTCACCGTCAACAACCAAACCCAGACGAGTTGCCCCTTCACGCGGTTGCCTCCAGTTGTGATACGGCGGCGACCAGCCGGCTTTGTGCCTGGCGGATTTCGTCGGGTGAAAAGACGGTGGTCCGGTAGCTGAGACCGAGGTGGAGGCGGCGAGCCGCCGTGGTGACCGAGAGCACCAGCGGCGTGGCGGGACCGGTGGAGACAGCTCGAAAATAATCGGGCGGCTCGCCCGGCGTGGTTTGTTCCCAGAGTGGATTGATGTTCATATTGGTGATGCCGCCCCAGAGCGGGCACTGCTTTTGATAAAAGCTCCGCGTCCGTTTCGTCGAGAAAAATCGCCAGGCCAGGCGAACGCTCGCGAGTTGCAGCGGGGTCGCGAGGTAAAGCCGCGCCGCCTTGATACGACCGGTCTGGTGCGCGATGGCCCGGGTGAGTTCCTCGATGCCGAGGCCATCTCGAATCGGGTGTGCGACCATGAACGAACCCAGGAAAAGTCCGAAGGCCCGGCGGTCCACGCCGAGTTCCTTCCGGATGTTGACGATGCAACCCAGCGCAATTTTGTCGCGCGACGAATTACATTTGGTCGCGGCGAGCGGCAGCAGGGTGTGCATGAGCAGCGCGAGGAAGAGATCGTTGAATGTCGCGCCCCACGACTTCGCCGTCGCGCGAAGGGCGTCGAGCGAGTTGGCTTCCAACGAGAAGAGTGCAAACCCGTTGTCGAGCGCTTGCGGATCGTGGTAATGCGGTCGAACAAAACTCCGCGCGGCCCGGAACAGGGCAGGGAGGCTCAACAGTTGTTTGCCGGTGAGACGGGGACGACGGCCGGCACTGTCCGGAGTCGTGACGAAGGGAACGAGACTGACCGATTGCTCATCCGACAAATAAGCGTCCGCCAGTTGTTTCAAGAGTCGGACGACCGCTTCCGCGTCGGCGATGGGGTGAAAATAAACCAGGCCGAGCCGAAACGTTTCGGCCTCGGGCGCAACGAAGAAGCGAAACGGGTTGATGCGCTCGGCAGCGGGGAAAGGTGTGTTCAACTGACGCCCGATTTCGGTGACCACCGCGGCGATGGCGTCTCCGCCAGTGGTCAGGACCTGGATGTCGCTCTGGGCAGTCCCGCCCAGGAATCCGCCGGTTCGCCGGTTTGGATCCAGGGCGAAGTTGGCGAGGCCCAAAGATTCCAATGTTGTTTCAATGACCGAACGCAGCCGGTGACAATCGAACTTTGCCGCGAGCCGGACGACGTGAATGGCGTTGTACGGATGCAGCACATTCCAATCGAGCATTGTTCGCTGAAAGCTGTTCAAGCGACCGGGCATTTTCATTCGGGTGACGACCGGAGGCTGGCGGCCAATCGGCCAGGGCTTCGGGGTCCGTCCCGCAACTGCGTTCCCCAAACCGTGTCCCGGAAATCGGTAGCGCGGCAGGCGGTGCGAAGGATGGTGGAGCCGAAGGGATTCGAACCCATGACCCCCACAATGCCATTGTGGTGCTCTACCAACTGAGCTACGACCCCAACCAAAGCGGCGAAAATCTACCGGCTGACGCGCCGCCAAGTCAAAATCATTCTCCCGAAAAATTCATTTCCAGATTCGACGAATGCCGGGATTGCGCTAACCTCAACTCGCGGGAAACACCAAATGTCATGGCAACCGAACTTGTGCTCAAACTGAAGGAAGGCGATCCGGCGCCGGATTTCTCCGCGCCCACCAACGGCGGCGGCTACCTCTCGCTCGCCGAACTACGCGGGAAAAATGTCATCCTCTACTTTTATCCCAAGGACGACACGCCCGGCTGCACCAGGGAGGCGTGCGCGTTCCGGGATCAGTTTGCCGCCTTCAAGCAGCAGGGCGCGGTCGTGCTCGGAGTCAGCGTTGACCCGGTGAAAGCTCACGACAAATTTGTGGAGAAATATCAACTGCCCTTCCCGCTGCTGGCGGACACGGACAAACAGATCGTCCAGGCTTACGGCGTGTGGGGGCAAAAAAGTTTCATGGGTCGGAAATATCAGGGCATCCATCGGGTCACTTTTTTGATTGGCCCGGACGGGCGCATCAAGAAAATCTGGCCCAAGGTCAAACCTGCGGAGCACGCCGCCGAAGTGCTGGCAGCATTGTAACGAACGCTGCGTTCAGCGCGTGCTGCCAGCGGGAATGTTTTCGTCTGCCATCAATCGCGACCGCAACTGCGCCACCGACGCCGCGCCCGTTGTGCCGAGTTGATGAATGACAATCGAGCCAGCGGTATTTGCCAGTTCGAGGGCCTCGGGCAGGGTCGCCCCCGCCGCCAGCGCCAGTGTCAGATTCGCCGTCACCGCGTCTCCCGCGCCCACCACATCAATTTCACCTCGCACCGGCAGCGCGGGAATCCGGGTCACTTCGCCGGATGGTCGTGCGCCCAACATCCCACGTTCGGCCCGGGTCACGATGACCGGACGATTATTTTTCGTGGCCAAGGCCAGCGCCGCCTGCGAAACGACTGCGTCATCCAAGGCGACGGCGGTGCCCGCCAGTGCCGCCAGTTCCGCCGCGTTCATTTTGAAGATCACCGGCGGGAATCGGCGCAGGCTGCAGCGGCTGTCGGCCAGAATCAGCAGTTGCGGATGGGACGCGGCCAGCCGCCCGACGACTGCCAGGACGGCGTCCGAGAGCACACCGGTTTCCGGTTGGTCCACCTGTTCGAGCAGAATGAGCGCGTCCACTTGTTTCGCCAGGGAGTCCAGGCTGGCCGCAAGTTGCGCGGCAACCGCGGGCGGTGTTGGACTCCAGTTCTTTTTGTCCAGCCGATTCAACTCGCGCGGCGGTTTGCCCGGCGCACAAACCAACGGTTTGCAATAGGTGAAGGTCTGACGGTCCGGCGTCTGGAGAAAGTAATCCATTTTCACCCCGGGCAGCGCTGCGAGCGCCCGGCGGAGTTCGTAGCCCTCGCCATCTTCACCGGCGAATCCGACGGGAAACACGGTGCGCACGCCCAGCGCGACCAGATTATTCATCACGGTGCCGGCGCCGCCCGGTTGGGCGCGGGTGCGGATGACATTGAACACCGGCAACCCGGTTTCAATCGAAGTTTCGTCTTTCGCGGGATCAATCTCCAAATACCGATCCAGGCAAAAATCGCCCACCACGCCGACGCGCAGGCACGCGTACTGCCCGGTGATGGCCTCGAAACGATCCGCCTTCATGGCTTCAACCCTGGAACAGCGATTCCAGCAACGGCCCGGCATCGCGATAATCCGGGATCACCACGTCCGCGCCCACGCCCAGCAGACGCTGGCGTTTCCATTCGTCGAAACGGCCCGAACCGTTGTTCGCCTCGTCGCTCGCCACGGCCACCGCCAGGCCGCCGACCTCCTTCGTGTTTTGGATTTCCACGTAACCGTCGCCGAACGACAGCAATTGCGCGCCGGGAATCTGATGTTCGCGCAGGATGCGTTCGATGACCATCTTCTTGGAAAACTGCCGGTAATCATCCTGCGCCCCGTAAATGTGTTCGCCAAAATACCGGGCCACTTCGAGCGCCGCGGCTTCGTCCTTCACAAATTTCTCATCCGTTCCGCTGGCGAGATAAAGCGCCACGCCCCGTTGTTGCAAGGCATCCAGCAACGGTCGCGTGCCATGCACCAGAAAATCCTCCGGCTTCCGGCTGCGATTGCCCAGGCTTTCCACCCGATGCCGGATTCGTTCGTCGAGCCGGCGCAGGTATTCGTGCTTGTACCAAAGCGGTTCGCGGGGGGTGCCGCCGCGCTCGCGAATGCGCTCGGCAAGCTGGATCATCTGATAGATCGTCTGCTTGCCGTTGAGCCGCATGATGTCCTCGAAGCAGAGCTGACGGCGCGCCTCCTCCGTCTCGCCCGATCGGGCGGGCAAATACTCGACAAACATCGGCACCATCACCTGCGGCCAGCCTTCCCGGAGCAGCGACAGGGTGCCATCAAAATCAAACAACACATGGCTGATGCGGGCGCGCGGCTTGAAGTCGCGGCCAAACTCGATCAACCCGGCGAATCCGGCGGAACGTGTTGCGCTCATTGACCCCACTCCGGATGTTCCATGAAGGCGTAACACAGCACATGGCAGATGCCCATCTGCGCGTCCTCGACCCGGCCATAGTGCGTGTCTTTGATCACAATCACCTGCGCGGCGATCTCCGCCATCCGTCCGCGTTTGTCGCCGACCAGCGCGACTGTGTGCAGGCCGTTGGCTTTGGCCCATTCCAACGCCTTCACGCAGTTCGGCGAATTACCGCTCACACTGAGGCTCAACACCAGATCACCGGGCCGGCCATAGTTCCGCAACTGGCGCACGAAGACGTCGTCGTAGGCGTAATCATTTCCCAGCGCCGTCAGCCAGCTCACGTTGTCGTTGAGCGAGAGCACCCGGAAGGATTTGCCTAGTTTGTCCGAAGCGCCCTTGCCGAGATCGGTGGCGAAGTGCGAAGCGTTCGCCGCGCTGCCGCCGTTGCCAAAGACAAACACCTGGCGGTCCTCGCGCAGCGCCGCGCGCAGTTTTTGAATCACCAGCGCCACCGCGTCCGTGGGGATGGAATCCAGCGCCGCCTTCTGCGCCTGCAAATAATCAGTAATCCATTGATTCATGTCGGCGGAGAGGATGTGGTGACGGTTCGATTCTGTCGAAGCTAATCTGCGAATCACATTCCCGGCCGGGTGTCGCCTTCCCAATCGCGAGAACTGGCAGTTTCTGGCAGCCATTGCGGCCGCGGGTCAGCCCGGCCGTTTGCCTTCGCCGGCCAGGAGCAGCGCGCCCACTGGAACGACGTCCTCGCCCAAGGCCGCCAGCCGGACCAATGGTCCGGGAGCAAAGGCGGACATTGTAAAGCCGCGCAACGCCCGCTCGACTTCAGCGCGCAGCGTTTCTCCAATCCGGGTCAGCCCGCCTCCCAGGACGATGACTTGTGGATGAAATAAATGGACGACGTGCGAAAGCCCGAACGCCAGGTCGGTTGCCGTTTCGGTGACAATTCGACGTGCCACCGGATCATCCTGCTCGAGTGCGGGGGTTAGATGCCGCGCTTCCGTTCCCGGATCGTTCACGGCGAGTTGCGCGAGCCGGCTGGTGGGCGCGGTGGACACGCTGGCCCGGACTTTTTCATCCACGGCCCAGCCCGAGCAGCGCGATTCCACGGTAGTGCCATTCCGATCCAGCCGTACGTGGCCAATCTCCGATTCGCCGGGGATTGCGCCGTGATAAATCTTTCCCGCAGTGACCAGGCCACCGCCCACGCCGCTGCCCAACGTCACGTAAAACACCGGGTCCAGCTTGACGCCCGCGCCCAAGCTGGCTTCCGCGAGCGCCGCTACATTGGCATCGTTTTCCACGACTGTGGGCGCGCCGGTTTCGCGTCGCAACCATCCGGCCAGATCGAAATCGGACCAACCGGCCACTTGATGCGAGCGGCAAATCGTGCCCGTGCGCCAATCCGCCGGGCCGCCGAAGCCGACCCCGACGGCGTCAATGGTCGTTCCTGCACAAAGCTCCGGCAGCGCGCGCTGGATCTGCTCGCGGATCCCCGCCGCGCCGCGTCCGGACTCAACCGTGAGTCGCCGTCGTGCGTGGATGTCGCCGTTGAGATTGCCGCGCACGAGTTGCAATTTCGTGCCGCCGATTTCGATGCCAAGTGCGTTCAAGGTCGAGCAGGATTACCTGAACCCGTCAGCGCCGTCCATTCTTTGCGCGTCGGCGCTACCCTCGCTGCAGGGTCTTTTGGTATGAGTTCATGATTGGGAGAGGAGGGCGAGGCAGCGGGC
>CAZLOH010000054.1:0-36225 GCA_964561105.1 uncultured Bifidobacterium sp.
TTCCCTTCCGGTTCGCGCACGAGCAGGCCAAAACGCGTCGGCGCTGGCAAGCGTGCATGTTTCTGTTGCGCGAGGGGCCGCCGTCAGGCGGTTGGAGTGCTCCCAATAAGCTGACGGTGTAAGTCATTGGGCTGGGACGAGTTTGAGGCCGAGGGCGGCGGCGGTATTGTGGGGGCGCACGAGTTTCTTGCGCTGCATTTTTTCTTTCTCTCGCTTGAACACTTCCGGGTTGAACGCCTGCCGATGCTTGAACAGATGCCAGAGGATGCACGCCAAGTGGACTCGCTCGCGCCCGCTCGCTCGGCCCTGCGGGCCTTCTCCGTTCAGTCGAATTCCTTTCGCGGCTTCCCAAGCCGCTCAAGTGTGCGCCATGGCTGTGATCGCTTCTCCCCCGCCCGCGCCGCGCGCTTCGTAGCCGCCGAGGTAACAAGGCGGAAGGTTTTGCACGTTCGCGGGTTTCCGCCGCCTCACGTCGGCGGCTATCGGGAAACGGAAATTTTGCACCCGCTCCGAGCCTCATCATTCTGACCCCATGATTGTGATGACGAAGTTGTTCCGGCTCGTGGGGACGCTCGCCCCACCGATACGCAAATTCCGAAGACCGAAATCCGAGGCTCGAAAGAAATCCGAAGTCCGATGGACGAAGTCCGAAGAATTGCCGATGGCCGGGACATCGTCGCGCTTCTTCTTTCGCCCGTGTGAATTGTTTCGGAGTTCGGATTTCGGGCTTCTTTCGGGGATTCGGATTTCGGATTCATCGGCAGGAGAATGGGACGCGGGTGGAACGCGTCCCTCCGGGAGCGCCGGCGTCTCGCCGGCGTGACGAAAACGGCCAGGCAACTTGCCGTCGAGATGACGGCGCTCCCAGATACGACTCGTGACGACGCTCGCCCCGCCGGAAAAAGAGTTTCAAGATTCAAGTTGGAAGTTTCAAGTTGCCGGTTGCGGGCGGAAGGCGGCGGACAGCGGCGCGAGGTAGCCAAACAGCGCACCGCTGAACGCGGTGCGGGTTTTCGCAGCGCGAAAACCACTACCTCACTCTCGCTGGTTCGGCCGGCTTCGAGGGATTGACCAGTTTCCCCGCGACTTTGGCGGAAGGATGGGGGCAACAGGATAGAAGGGGTTTCAAAATTCGTAGCCGCCGACGTGAGGAGGCGGAATGCGCTGTGGCTCAAGAAAGTCCGCCTCGTTACCTCGGCGGCTACGGGGGAAAGATTCATGCGGAGGGCGGACGTGTCACCATTTCTTTCCACAAACGACACCCCTCGAATTCGTCAGCGAGCCTTTTTGCCAATTGGCATTGGTTCGCTGAATTCCGGATCAGCCGCGATAGCCGAACGCGCCACAGTACGAGGCCAATTTCACCTGAAGCGGTTCAAGTGCGCTGGCATAACGCTCCCAACGCCCCACGGCCCGACGATACACCGGCTGGGTGACGTCGTGATACGTCGGAGCGTAAAGCACCTTGCGGCGCGCGGTTTCATGGTAGCGCGCCTGGTCTGGATGCCAGGCCAGCCCAAGAAACTCCGTCACTTTGCGCCCCTCGGCCTCCAGGTTTTCCACCACGTCCTCGTAGCGCGATTCAATCCAGTCGAAGCCGCCCAGTTCCCGCATCCGCGACCACACGTCCATGAGGTCCGCATAGTGTTTGGCCGTGCGCTCCAGGCTGAGGAAATTCACGTTCGTGGCGTTGAGCATGATGTTCAGAAAGAAACAACTGATGATCACATCCCGCGGATCCCGCAGGGCGATGATGACTTTCAACTCGGGAAACACCCGCAGCCAGACCGGAAGCGACATGGTGGGCGAAGGATTCTTGTCCAACAACACGCGCGCGGTAGGCTCATCCGGGATTTCGCGCAACAGGCTTTTGACATAGCGTTGCCGCATCTCCGCGCGCCGGGCAGCCGGGAGGAAATCCAACTGCGGCACCGGAGATCCGCCCTCCGGAGTGACGATGTGATTGACAATTTCCTGGGTGAACGATTGCGGTTCGTCAAAGGCCAGCGCCTCCGGATGGGCGTCGAGAATCTGCTCCAGCAAGGTCGTGCCGCTGCGCGGGTGGCCGCCCAGAAATGCCAGTTGATACCGCTCCCGCGTCACCGGCGCTTCCGCGCGCCACCGCCGGATCATCCCGGGCGTCAGTTGCGCGAGCAGCGCCCGCCGACGCCGATCGCCTTCGTCGTAAGCCTGCTCCAACCGCGACGTGTCGGTGATGGTCCGCACCTGCGCCTTGGCCTCGATCAGCCACCGCATGGCTTCGTCATATTGACCGAGTTGATCCAGCACCACGCCGAGCAGATGGCGGCTGGCATACTTCACGTAGGGATATTGCGGTCCGTCCTGAATCAAATCCCGCAGCTCCGTTTCCGCTTCCGAAAACCGCTTCTTCCGCTGCAACAGAAACGCGCGGAAGTACCGCACTTGATCATCACGCGGATGCTTCACCCGGCAGGCTTCGACACATTCCCATGCCTCTTCGAGTCGCCGCTCCTTTTCAAACCAGACGGCCAGGTTGATGCGGGCGTCCACGAGATCCGGATCGGCGATGACGGCGCGCTCGAAACAGGCGCGGGCTTCATCGAGTTGTCGCAACCCGAGATACTGGTGACCGATCATGCCGAGCAGTGCGGCATTCTGTGGGGCCAATTCCAGGGCGCGGCGGTAAGCCAGGTTGGCTTGCTTGAAATCCAATTCGCCGGCGGCGGCGTTACCCAGCTCGAACCACAGTTCCGGAATGGTCGCATAGCGCGCCACCAGTTGCCGGTAGCCGGCGAGGGCGGGTCCGAGCCGTCCGCTCAAGAGTTGTTCCTGGGCCTTCTGCCAGCGGGCGAGATCGCGCGGGCTGCGTTGCAACTGGGTCCGCGCGTCCTTCATTCCCCTCAAGGCCGGTGGCTCGCGGACTTCGCGACGGGCACGGTGTTCGTCGAAAACGTGACGAAGACGAAGCACTCGGGGATGTGCGAATCCCAGACGCCATGGCGCGTCCAGAACCAGCCGCCCGAATCCCGGGCCGGCGGCGCTTCCTTGTAGGTGTTGAAGCGCGAGAAATCCATCCGCCACAGGTCGCCATCCTTGGGCGGCAAGGCCCGCCCATCGGTGGCCAGCCATTTCATGCTCCGCCAGGGAAAGGCGAGTTCCACCGTCCAGCCGCGATCGCGATCCGTGTCATCGTTCACCGTGCCATCAATGTGCACCGCCTTCTGCAGGCCCGGAAACGTGAAGTCGAAATTTCCCACGCGGCCGCCGCGAGGATGATTGGTGAAACCGACGCCGTTGAACGGAACGAGCTTGGCGCCGGCGAATTCCGGCTCCCGGGCCAGACCCGATTTCGCAAACGTGTCATCCCAGGCAAAGAACACCTCGTAACAGGTGTTGAAGGCATTGATCTCGAATTCGTAGTAGGCATCCGGACCGGCGATGAAGCACTCGACATCGTTGTCCTGATAGATGAAATCGTTGTGATTGGTGAACTTCGCGTGAACGAACGGCTCTTCCACGCGGTAGGCCACATACAAATACTGGTCATCCCACAACACGGCAGCGCGCGTGTCATGAATCACCGGCGCGCCGGTGAGAATATCGGTGAAACGCGGCGAGTACGTGGCGGATTGCCAGCTTGGCTCGTCCAGCCGGCCATCCACGGTGATCGGCCCGGCGGCGCGCTGCGCGGTGTAGCGGGCGATGTCGTTCTGCGGACACGGAAATTTCCAGCCGTCCGCTTGCGCCAGGACCGTGGCCTGGACACAAACCACGAGGGCCAGGATGGAAAGGGTTTTCACGCGCCAGAAATTATTTTGCCGGCAAGCTCACCGCCAGTCGCCCGTTCGCCTCCCGGGCGACGGTGAATCCCGCGCTGAACGCGTACGCCGGATCTCCGCGGCGCGCGAGGGTCTCACAAAATGTTTTCAAACTGGGAGTGAACTTGCGCGTCGTGGTCGAACCGTTCAACTCGATGTCCACCGGCCGGCTGAAGTCCACGAGGCGCGCATCGAGCCAGACCGTCGCGGCGGTCACCTTTTCGTTGGCCGTGATGACGCAGCGGTTGTTCTGGCAACTGGCCAGAATCTCCTGGCCCTTGCCCGGGTGCGGCACCCGCAGCCAGAAAAAATCCCGCACCACGTCGTCCGTCATCAGCCATGAAATTTCGCGCGGCACGGGATTCCGCACGGTGGGATACATCTCGGGGATCAAGTCGCGATCCGGCAGCCCGGTGTGGCCGTTGCCCTTGATCACCGTCACCGTCACGGGATAAATATCCGTCCGCCCGCCGCGCAGTTGCTCGACCTGCTGCTCGAACTTGAGGTTGCGTTCGTAACGGCCGTACGCGGTATCAAGTTCGCCCACCATCACGGTGAACGGTGTGGTGCGCAGCGTTTCGGCGGTGGTTTCACCATCCGTCGCCGCCGCCGCGCTGGCGTGGATGGCCGCGAACCGATCCGGCATCTTCGGCCCGATGGCATACGCGCCGTAGCCGCCGTGCGAATAACCCATGAGGAAAACCTTGTCGGGATTGATGTCGCCCAACAACCGGAACTGGAGAATCAACGTGTCTATCAGCGGATAAACGTAATCGTCGTAAAATCCGTTCCAGGTGTCGTTCGGCGCGCGCAGCGCCAGGTAGAGATAACCGCCCACCTCCGGATGATCCTTGTAATAAATCTGCATGTGCCGCCACTGGCTGTCGTTGACTTCCTTGGGCACGCCGCCCCCGCCGTGCATGGCAATGAACAACGGCCAGCCCTTCGCCGGACGTGTGCCGACCGCCTTCAACGTGTACGGGCTGGTGTATTGCCCCGACTTCACCAGGTGCGCCGCAAAATTGGCCTGCAGGTTCGTGTGGATCGGCGCGCTGCGATAGGCCTCCCACGCCACGGTGCGTACGGCCGGTTCGTTTTCCCGAAGCAACTTTTCCAGTCGCGCCGGAAACTTCCACGCGGCCTGCCGGGTCGAATCAGCTACGAAGTATTTGCCCAACTCCTTGGCCAGACTGGCCGCTTGCCGGGCCGACAACGGCTTCGCAGCTCCCGCGACGGGCGATTTCGACGATGCGGCGGCGGTCGAGTTTTCCGCCAGCGTCAGCGTCACCAGTTTCTCACCGCTCTCCGGCAGCGTGATCTCGGTTTGGGAGGAATGGCCGTCGAGTTGGGCGACGACCCGATACTTGCCGCCGGGGTTCAACTTGAACGAAGCAAAATCGTTCAGGTCCGCGGTTTCGTTTCGACTGGGCGCGCTGCATTTGTTCACGGGATTTGCGAGATCCGTCACCACGATGTCGGCCGCCACGCGCTGACCCTGGGCATTGATCACCTTGACGGCCAGGCGCGCCGTCGCCGTTTCCGTTGTCGCCGTTGTTCCTTTGGCCAGGTAACGATCCGTCACATTGACGGCGGGCACCGACTTGTCGCCCGGCAGCCAGACCAGCGGAAAATAAGTGTCCGTCCGGCGAAAGCTCGTGGCGTAGATCGCGTGTTGCGGCACGTCGCGCTGCGCTTTCGCCGCATCCTCCACGAACCAGCCATGATCCAAGCCGGCGGCGTCCGGCTCGGCGGCGCCTGCGAAATGCCAGCCGTCATCCCAGATTTCCACCCAGGTATGGTTGCCGCGCATGTTCGACCACATCGGTGTTCCGGCCACGCGCGCCGGAATCCCGACGGAGCGGCACGCGTCCACGAGCAGGATCGAAAGTCCGGTGCAGGTGGCGACACCGCTTTGGATCGTTTCGTCCGGACTTTGGTCGGGGCGATGGCGGCTGGTGTTGTAGCGGACGTTGAAGTGCGGGAAAATTTTCCGGTTCAGCGCCTGCGCGGCCTCGCCCGGCGTTTTGCACGACGCCACGAACGGCAGACACACGGCGCGCAACTTGGCCCGCCACGGATCCCGCGCCTCGTTCAAGCACGCATACGGCAGCATGTCGTTGAAAAACATTTCCCGCGTCACCTTCGCGTGCCAGGGCGATTGCTCCCAACTGTCGTACGCCAGGTTAAGATTTTGGAGGAGAAACTTTGTCGAGAGCGATTTCAAATCCGCCTCAGGCATGTTCTCGACCAGGAAAGCCAGCCCCGCGCGCCGATCCGCCGGCGCGTCGTGAAACGCGGCGACCAGGGCCGCGCGATTGGTGCCGGCGAGCGCGAGCCGGGCCTCGACAGCTTCGTTCCATAGTGGCGCGGTCTGGCCGGAACTCCCGAGCGGAGCGAGCGTCAACGCAGTCCAGACAAAGCCGGCGCAGGCGGGCCGGAGCAGGTGGGCAAGTTTCATCCCTCAAAGGAGGTTCAAATACTTCAGCACCTCCGGCGGCGGGCCTTCAAAACTCGGCAACGCCACATTGCCAACGTAGCCGACATCTTTCCACCCGACGGACGTGGTGTAAAATCCACTGGCGGTCAGGTTGCGAAAGACGGCAAAGAAGCGCGCGGCCGGCTTGAGCTTCACGGTGGCTTTGGGTTCGTAGCAGATGTCGTCGCAGATCGCCTGCTGTTGGGACTCGCTGAGATCGGCAAAGGAATTTTTGTAACGTTTTCTGGCTTCCTTCTCGATCCAGGCCAGGCCGTCCAGAATGATTTTGCGCTGGCTCTGTTGATACTCATACGGCGCGCTGACCCATTCATCAATGAAGTCCACCACGTGCAGTTCGCTGGCGGCGGGTGAGGTGCCGTCGGCGGGAATGATGACATCGCACAGCGCCGTGGCCGTGCGCCGTTGCGTTTGGTTGAGCGTCAACGGCCAGAGATCACCCGGCTCGTAGGATTGGGTGAGCTTCGGGTCCGTGCCGTAACCCTTGGCGCGAACGGCGGGAGCACCGAGGCTGCGCAGGTTCAGCAGGGACACGGAGGCGCTGGCGGCGAGCACCCATTTGATGGCTTCGCGCCGGGGCAGTCGCAACGGGGGGAGTGGTTTCATCCGAGATTTCCTTTCCGCAGTTCTTCGAGCAAATAATCCGTGGCCCGCCACGCGTTGGCCATGATGGTCAGCGTGGGGTTCTTATCGGCGTTCGACACGAACGGCCCGCCGTCGGTGACGAACAGGTTTTTCACGTCCCACGCCTGACAGTATTGGTTGAGCACGGACGTGCGCCGGTCGCTGCCCATGCACGTGGTGCCGACTTCGTGAATGATCGCCCCGCCCGGCAGGATGGCTTTCTTGCCGTCCAGTTGCGGCTGGCCCGTGGGTCGGCCGCCCATCGCGCTGATGATTTCGGCAAAGGTCCGCTGCATGTGGGCGGCCTGGTTCTCCTCGTGTTCCGACCAGCGCCAGTGGAAGCGCAGCACCGGAATGCCCCAGGCGTCCTTCTTGCGCGGATCAATCTCGCAGTAGCTGTGCTCGTTGGGAATCATCTCGCCGCGCCCGGAAAAGTAGAGGAACGACCCATAGTAGCGGCGCGCATCCTCCTTGAATTTCCGGCCGTAACTTCCGTGCGTGTAATGTTCCAAGCCGTCGAACACCCCCGCGCCCGGCATCTCGCGTCCGCCGCCGAACTCGATGTGGTACCCGCGCGGAAAATTCATTTTGCCGGCGGCCTGCTCCTTGTACTTCCACCACGGCATGTACATGTGCATGGTCATCGCGCCGTCCTCGTTGTACACCGGCGCGCCTTCCAGCGCGGGTATCTGCCCGCCCAAACCGCAACCCACCGTGTCCATCAGGTAACGGCCCACCTTCCCGCTCGAGTTCGCCAGTCCGTTGTCAAACCGCGCGCTCTTCGAGTTCAGCAGAATGCGGGCGGATTCACACCCGCTCGCCGCCAGCACCACCACCCGCGCCTGCGCGTGCCGGTCGGTGTGGGTTTCCTTGTCAATGTAATGCACGCCCGTCGCGCGCCCGTCGGCATCCACCGTGACCTCGCGCACCATCGCATCGGTGATGATGTCCAGGTTGCCCGTCGCCAGCGCCGGCGGAAGGTGGACGGTGGTGGATTGATAATTCGCCTTCACGGCGCAGCCACGACCGCAATTGGTCGCCCACAAACACGCGAGGCGCGTCTTCATGTTGGCCGCCAGCGCCCGGGCCATCACCGGCGAATCCGGGTGCAACCGCGCCGGAATGTTCGCATGATCCTGCTGTCGGCTCAGGATGGCCACGTGCGACGGAATCACCGGGATGCCCAAACCGGCGCAGGCTTTCTTGGTGAGCAATTCATACGCGCGCGGTTTCGGCGGCGGCAACAACACCCCGGGCGAGGAGTTCGGCGTGTTCTCCAGACCCTCGTTGCTCCCGAAGACGCCGATGAGCGATTCAACCTTGTCGTAGTATGGCGCGAGGTCACGGTAATCGAAGGGCCAGTCAATCCCCAGACCGTCGCGCGCGCGCGGTTTGAAATCATACTCGCCCATGCGGAACGAGAAGCGGCCCCAGTGATTCGAGCGCCCGCCCAACATGCGCGGCCGCCACCAGATGAAATTCTGGTTGGACTGCACGCTCGTGTCCCGGGCTTCCTCCCAGCGCTTGGCGTTCTCACCCCGCTTGATCATGTACGGCTCGCCGGGCACGCGCCAACCGCCGTCCACCGTGGCGTCGTAGAAACCAAAATTCTTGTCCGGCGTGGCCGCGCCCCGCAACGGCGCAAAGCGCGGCGTGTTGAACATGGGCGTTTCCTCGACGGGATCGTAGCGCCGCCCGGCTTCGAGCATCAGCACTTTGACCCCGGCGGCGGCCAGCACATAGGCCGTCTGCCCGCCCGCCGCGCCCGAGCCGACCACGATGACATCATACGAAGGTTTGGTTTTGGTGCTGGCAATGAAGGGCATGATAAGATGGCGTGTTTTACAAAAGACAACTTGTCACCCGCCAGCTTGCATCCTCATTTTCTCCCGGCAATCTTTTTTTTGGATTCCCTGACAATCGCGGTGGACAGCGATGGTGGAATGGAATGGTAAAACGACCGCCCTTCCCATGAACCGTCCCCTCACCCTGCCCTCTCCCCATCGGATGGGGAGAGGGTGGCCGAAGGCCGGGTGAGGGGTTTTGGTGCGGTTCATGGCCTCGATACGCGTCCATTGTTGGAGGTCGAAGCTCGCCCTGAACCTAGGAGTACCGGCGTCTCGCCGGCAAGCTCCAGAAACTCGCCGCCGGGACGGCGACGCTCCCAGGTTCAGGGGCGCAAGGCACGAACTTGCGTTCGGCGAATTCTCACCCTGACCCTCTCCCTCAGGACAGGGGACAGCGGGCGAGCGCTTCATGGATCAGAACGCTCGTTGGCGTACTGCCAACGCGGCCTGTCATTCAGGCGGAGGAGGGCACTCCCTCTCCTGGGGGAGAGGGCGGAGTGAGGGCAAGCACTCCACCATCGGACGAAAATTGCACGAACTCCAATACACACCGAAAATGTTAGCGAACTTTTTTTGGCCGCGCGACTGGTTCACGGTTTCGCCAGGACAACGGTTTTCGCCACGTTGACCGGCGTGACAGGAATCGTTCTGAGTCCGCCGCACCGTGCGCTTGGGCAAGCGGGCCGGCTCAGGCCGTCAATTGGCTGATGGTCGTTTGGCGGTTGGCCGACATTCGATCGTGCGAAACAACAGGGAGCCCACCAACAAATACAAGCTGGCCGCGATCAACCACCCGTCCACCGTGCCGGCTTGAATGGCAAATACGTCCGCCAGCGGTCCCCAATAACCATTCAGCCCGCTCGTCAGGCCCGAGCCGGTCAAACCGAAGCGCACGCCAATGAATCCCACCGCCCACCAACCAATCAGCCGGTTTGGCAACCGGGTGTCTTCCCAAAAGAAGCAGGCCAACGCCACCGCCAAACCCACGGCGCCGGCAATCCCATACCACGCCGGGACGGGTAGCTGAAAGACGGGGTCGTGCGGTGGCGCAAGGTCAGTTTGACTGGTCACATTCGCCAGCCAGAAGCTCGTGGTGATGAAAAGGCAGACCGCGCCGGCGGAGTAGATGAAGCCTCGCTTTGCCTGCTCATTATGACCGGAGGTGGACATGGCATGACGGGTCACGATTTGCCCAGAAACGCCGCCAGTTGGTGCAATCGTTCTTTCTCCACGGAGAGCAACCGGCAATTGTGCCCCACTCCCGGCCGAATGAACAGGGTCACATCCACCCCGGCGCTGGCCGCGCGATCCTGGAAGTTTTTCACCTCGCTATTATTTTCCCCCCACCGTTCGTCCAGGGCGCCAATATCAATGAGGATTCGCGGCGACCGCAATTTTGCCGGGTCGGGCAGAGAACTCGGGCTTAAGTAAATGGCGCCCCGCCACAATTCCGGCCGGGTTTCGAGAAGTTTGCTGATGGAGCCGGCCCCCACGCTGATGCCCAGCAAATACACGTTGTTGGTATCCACGGCGAATCTCCGGGTCAGCGTGTCATACACGGCCACCACGTCGTCGGGCCATTCGTCAACCGCGCGGTTGCGCCGGTCAACGATCACGAAATAGTAACCGCAATTGGCAATGGCCTGCGCGTAACGATCCCAGTTATACGCCTTCTCCTTGTTGCCCATCACGCCAAAAACCAGCGGGGCTTTCCGGCCCGCCGGGACGCGCGCGGGTTCCAGCAGATAATACGACAACCGGTTCCCGGAGGCGTTGGTGAAGTTGTTCGGCAGCGGTGGCTGGCTGGTGGCGTAGCGAAATGGATGTTCCTGGTTGGAAACGATGCCCGCGAGCGCGCCGGAAGCGAGATCGAGCTGCCAGATGCCCGTGGGTTCGTTCGTCAGCGAGCTGATGGCAAATAGCTGCTGCCGGCTCACGGCGAAACTCTTGATCTCACCCCGCCACGGGAGCGGCACCGGCGCGGACTGTTTCTCCTCTTTCACCACGGGTGTATTCAGGCTGAAATCGCTCTCCGCGAGATACGCATATCCCCGGCCGTGGTTGATGAACTGCACCTGCGTGGGATGGTAGCCCGGGCGGCCGATCCGTTCCTCATCCGTCAGCGCCCTGCCCTCCGCGCTCGTCGGCAAGTGAAGCTCCGCCAGATAATCGCCTTGGGCGTCGCGCAGGTGCAGCAGGAATTTTTGCGCCTCCGGGGAGTAGTAATACTCCAGCAGTTCATCCGCGCCGCCGGGCCGGATTTTTACCGGCGCCACCGGTTTCCGGCCGCACCGCCAGATCGCGCCCCCTTGCTGCCACAACAACGTGTCCGCGGAAAAAGCCTGGAGGGACGTGATCGGTTGATTCGTGGATGACTCCCCCGGGCCGGGGACTCGAGCCGCCGCAAACTCACGCGGCCCGCTCCATTGGCCGCCGGCCTGGGTGATTTCCAGCAACTGCCGGCCATCCGAACACACCAACGCTTGCGGTGAGAGCCACACTCCCGTGGTGATTGGCTCGCTCACCCGGAACTTTGCCACCGGCCGGCCGGAATTTGCGTCGCAAATGACAATCTCCCGATGTTTATCCCGGCAGTAGGCGAAATAGCGGTCGTCGGGAGACCAGCCCAACGTCCGCAGTTGCTCGTACACCACCCCCTCCCGCCAGGTGTCCGTGGACAAATCATCCAGCAAAATTCGTTTTTCTCCGGCGATTTCCTGCAGGTAAATTCCCCAGGAATCATTCGTGCGCGAACCGTGGGTCCGATATTGGATGAAGACCAGCTTGCTGGCGGCATGATTCGGCAGCGGGCGTCCCGCAAAAACAAGGATCGAGCCTAGCTCCTCGATCATTTGATGCACGGCAGCGGATTTTCGGGCCGCCAGATGATGCACCAGGAGTGCGAAGAGCGGCGTGAGCAGCAGCAACGCCACTCCCGGCCAGTTGAATCGCCAGCGTTTCAAAACCTTGCCCTTTCCTTCAACCGCTCCGCCGTAGCCGCCGAGGTGAGGAGGCGGACGCCGTGGAGCACAAGCCTGTTCCGCCTCCTCACTTCGGCGGTTGCGGTTCGGGCGTTCCAAGCGCGAAATCCGGTTGGGAGCAGACTCACCCCGCACTGCCGCGCTAAAACCCGGGCTCGGGCATCGGGCCGTTCACGTTGGCCGACGTACGCTCCCGCATCCACAGCCAGTCCTGCCGGTCAGCGGGATCAGTGATGCGACCGCGTTTTTTGGCGGAACGACCCGCCCAATGATGCGCCTCGGAATGAGCATCGGCAAAGGCAAAACCGCATCCGTCGTTGTGATACGTTCCGGGCACGTCATACCAGATGGGCGCGGCCATCCCGTATGCAAAGGCCGCATCGTTGATCTCGGCGGTGCTTTCATCCAGCAGCACCCACAGCCCCGACGGCCCCGGCGCATTGATGGCGGACAACTTGCCATAGGTCCGCCAGGGCGCGTCCCGCCGATGCCGGTTGCTGTTGTCCAGCCAGGGACCGTTCACCGCCAGGGTGGGCGCCCCGTAATGCGGCGCATGGGACGGCGCGGAATCAAAGCCCGGACAGATGGTGCCGACCGCCTGGTTCATGGAAAACGTGCGCGCCGCCGAAACGGTTTTGCCGATCAAGCCCGGGTTCTGGCCCTGATACAGACCGGTGCGCTTGTCACCCGGACAATGAAATACGGACACGTTGCCCCCGAGATAGGAGATCAACAGACTCCGCGCCGGGTCCTTGAGCACATCAGGATTGAACTCCTCCGCGCCACCGGCGCCCGCGTGGCCGCTGCACCAATCATGGCCGGGAGGACTCCGGCTGTCGTCCGGGTTGGGCGGGAAATAATCATGAAAATCGCCGCCGTACAGCGTGATGGCCAGCATCATTTGCCGGCCGCTGTTGAGACACAACGTGCCTTGCGCGCGCTGTTTGGTCTTGGACAGCGCCGGGAGCAGCAGCGCCACCAGAATCCCGATGATGGCAATCGTCACCAGCAGTTCAATCAGAGTAAAACCCGATCTCGCCATTCCGCGTCGCGTTGGCCGTTGTTTGTCCATACGAATCCGATTTTTAGGTTTTCTTGACGTCGCAGCGGCCTGCCGATTGGGTCAACCAGATAATCCGGCGACAGGAGGAAGCGAGACAAGATTAGGGCCACCAGGCGTGTGAGAATGCTGCATAGTTCGGCTCAAATGAACACTCGCTGCGGCTCAATGTCAGGTCATCCGTTACCGCCACAGAGTGATTCAACTTCCGTGTAACACTCATGCACACTATAGGATGTAATTGTATCAACATACCAATCGCACAATGGACAAGTGCCAGTATCAAATGCCCTTGGTTTTTCAAGATAAAACACCACGTCAGTCAGATAGGAGTTCTCCAAACATTTGTATTGTGAGCTAGGAAAACCAAAACAGGTCGTATAATTTTCTGGAGCGTAGTGATACCTGACCGCTGTGCCTTGCGAGCAGGAACCACAGTTGATCGTATCCGTGGCAGTGGTGCAAGGAATACATAATTCCCCAATCGCTAGCACCGGGATGCTTATAGCGAGAACCAAAGTTAAAAATAGGGTCCGGTTCATCTTTGTGCTTAGTTGTGCAAAATGATTGGCTTTCATATCGAACTGTCCTTTGGTTTTGTGTTGTGTCCAGCCGTTGTTCTTGTTTTCCAAGCCAGCACCGCAAGCGCGATGCTTATTGAAGCAATGAAAAGCAAAACTGTGGTCCGCCGATAATTTGATTTTCCCGATTCTCTGTCACCTTCGGCTTTTATTCGCGCGTAGGCTTTCGTCGCCCGGACGGTTGCCACCGAAGGCCATTCGCCTGGCTTCGTAAATACCCTGATCCCTGACTGGATGACCCCATCCACAAATCGCTTGTCGCTGATGGCCGCCACAACCGGCAGGTGGGGAAGAAAATCCGCCAGTTCAACTTTTGCCGTGAGGTTTGTGACCCGGCCCGAAATGAGATAACGCAAGTGCGGTTTGGCGTCCCGGCTGGCTGAAGGCGAATAGCGTCTGATTTGAAATGTAGCCGGCAATGAAAGTTCCCCGTATTGCGCGAACGTAGCCTCATACGTTGCTTCCAGAGAAGGTGGATCGGAACCGGATGCCGGTTCATCAGGCGGGCGGCGTCCCGGTCGCTTTGCCAACCAGGTCGTCTGATTGCTGAATTGGATCGCCTCCGGCAAGTATGGGAATCCCGTCGAACGCCGCACCTGAGCAGTTTCAAACAGCTCAAAGTTGGGGGACTCATTTCCATTGCGTTGATGAAACAAGCCCGGCACGGAGTTAGTCCCATTCGACCCGATCACACCTCGGGAACAAAAGGCAAGCCAGACGGGAGCGATCAGATTGAGTTCTGAAAATACGGGGACGGTTCCTGGGTTGATCTCGCCAACGGCCTGATTGCGCGCCTTGGGTTTGGGCTGGTCGTTTTCACTTGCTGCCAAAGCATTTGACAGACTCGCCATTACCCTCCTGGCCTCGAATAATGCACGCCCGTCCCCACCGCTTGCGGCAAACCGCTTTTCATCCGCCTGCAAAAGCGCCATCATATGTTCTTGGCTCGGTCGCGGATTGAATGCGGCATTGAGCAAAGCCGCAGAATAAATGTTCGTCCCATTCGTCCCGGCTTCATAGAATTCTATTGGAGCGCCAACCTTGTTCGTGAGGAACTCGTACGGTGCGGTGTGAATCAACCACTGGTTACCACGGACGAACACCTCGAACTGGAATGCCCGGTCGGACAAATTGTCATCTTCCCGCGACATGCCAATTATGCCACTGGCATGAAATTCCGGCTCTTGGTCCGCGCAACACTCGACGCCCGATCGGAGGTGCGCGTGAAGGAGTGTGGTGAAGACGACCAACTTCACCCAACGCTCATTGCGACCCAAGGCCAGCCCGATTTGAACCGGTCGCCGTGAACATAAGCGGGCCGACACAATCCTGGACATTCCGGTTAACGCCAATATCACTCTGGCACTTAGAACAAATGACTTCATTGGGTTCTAGGCAGACAGCGGCGGTGGACTGTCAAATCTTACGCCCCTCCACCCGGTGGGCGACAACCTTGGCAATAATGATTAACGATCGTGTTGGTGGATACTCCTGTCTGCGTCCCGCCGGTACAATAGCTAAAACCGGTTTGGAATTCACTGCAAGTTCCGCCTGAATAGGTCGTGACTGTCACCGTATTCGTTGAGGACGGCCCGGGCGTACCACTAGTGTCCAAATAAATATCCGCACAGGTCACGCCCACCGGAGTAGAATAGTTTGCACACTGCTCACTGGTCGAACAGACGGGGGCTGACATCGTTTGAATATAAGTACAGGTTGCGTAGACCGTGATAGCGCTACCGAGCGCGAGCACAATCGCCAACATACGTGTGACTTTAGTGTTTTTCTGATTCATGTTGTTGTCTGGTTTTGGTTTTTGTTGTGGGATCGGATCGTGATTATCAATGCAACCGACAATAAGCCGAATCCGATCCAAATCGTTATCCGCTGGCTACTGGAGCGCTTAGTTGAAACCGGAGACTTACTCAGGAGTTCAACATCACGCAGTCGCGCCGAGCCCACGGGCGGCAGTTTCCCATCGTAAATGTCATACATCACGCTTCTCCGCTCCCCCGCGTCACTAACTCGATAGTCTTGAACCAGTGACCGGCCCTTAAGCTGAGGACGCACCAAGGCATTCGAGTTAACACTTCCAACCTCGGAAATTTCAAACTCAGAAAAGCTGGCGGGGCGGACGATTCCGCTTGGATGGACAAGTTTGACTGATATCTGGCTGCTTCGCGGTATCACAGTTGATCCGACGACCAAGTTCGCAACCGGCCCCCAAGTAAAACTCCCCTCAATTTTCGTCTGATTCGATGAAATTACCGCGCGTTCATTTTGCCAGCGCAACCGTCGCGGTGAAGCGTCATTTTTTGAAAATTCAATTTCGGTGAAAAGGGACGGTTCATTCATGCAGAGACCTGGATCCGCGCCCATCGCTGCCGACCTGTTCGCAAAATAGGTTTGCGACAGGAGCGCCAACCACAGGTGCTCCGCCGGGCGCGACTCGAAAATGCGAGATCCCGAAAAGAGCTTTATCATCGAAGTATTTAGCGGCCCGCCAGGATCGTTTTGTGGGTATTGCGTAATCCACAGTGTTTCCTTTCCATCACTGTGCACCTCCTCTCTACTCCCTGCACACTCCAATGAAGCGCTCCACACTGGTGGCGAGATGTCCACCCTAACCCGCCATACGTTCGTCTCCCACCGGCCTTCCTGGTAATAAGCCATCGTCAACTTTCCGCCGACTCCAACTTCCAACTGTGCCGCGGCGCAAGACAAGGGCGCGACGATAAAGCAGGCAGTGAACACAGCGTGTGCTTTACTGTTCCTCCACCGTTCCCTCAGTTTGCGGATCCGCAGCAGCATATGAATTTAGCAAGCTATTCCTTGTTCTTCACCCAAAATTGGGCACCCCGAGTTTCAGATGTTCCGCTTGGTGATTCAGCGTCGTGGCACCATCTCCGAATCAACAACCCATAACTGCCGACGAGCAGATAGGCCAGCACCACTTTCATGCTATTGTCCGCCACCTGTGGTGGAATGTGGAGGGCGTCCGTGAGGTTGCCGAGGCAACTACACGGACGATGCCAATCCATCCACCACAGCCCAAGGCGGTAGATCACAAAGCTGGTACTCAACCAGGCCACCAAGCCAAGCGTCGTTGTTTGCCGCTTGCTGAACCAGCAGACCACCGCAATCGCAATTTCAATCAAGCCGACCAGCAGCATCAAGTGGCCAAACGAGATCCCGACGATCGGATCAATCACCGCCAGGAACTTGGAGTTGCCCAATCCGCTCCAGACTTTGGCGATCCCGGTGATCATCAACACGACGCCGGCACTGACCAGGAACCAGTCGGGAGGGAATCCGACATTTGCTCCCGCACGCTCATCCACGGTTAAACTCGTATTGGACATGGTGCTCTCCGGTTGGTTGATACCGCTCGCAAGGATTAACTCCCGCCTTGTCCCCCTTGTGTCTGGCATGCTTGGCCATTGTCCCAATCCACCGTTGTGTAGGTGCTGGTAGGACCACAGACGGTAGACACAGGATTATTATTACAATCCAAATATGAAGCCGGAAACATACAATCCGGAACTGAAATTATTCGATCAATCCCAGCCATCCAGGCAGGCGCCGTGAAGGCTGGATATGTGTAGGCGTCTTGAGTGCAGGTAGCTCGTTTGGTTTGGCCCACACCATTGCAATGTATTAACACGTAGCAGAAGTCGACATTCATTTGCGCGCACCTGACCGGCTGTGAACCATAACAATCCGAGTAGGCTCGGGAGCTTGTCAGCAGCAACAACCCGATGGCCGTGACATTTATGAACTGGAGTTGGTTTTTCATTTTTTTAACTGGTTTTGGTTGTTTTGTTTTTGGCGCGTCCGGTCCGAATTGCGAAAATGCCGGCCAACGGCAGAATAATGGCGAGGAGCAGAATCAGTCGGATCCAGTTTTTGCCCACGCGCTGGCCCGGCAGGGCAGCCCCGAGCGGCCGATAGACCGGGTTGAGTCTATCGCGCGTAAACCTGCCATCCTTGGTGGCGAGGATCTGGTAGCGCACTTGCTCCGCAAACGCGCCCGGGCTGAAATACTCCTGGGGCAGCGGCTTGGGGGCGATTTCAACCGTGAGTAATTCCACTTTGCGCAGCAAACGGGGACTTCCCGTCAGAAGACTTTCAGCCATTATCGTCGTTGGCAAATATGACGGCACGGACTTCGTCCCGCCATATTCATAGCGAATCTCCCAAGGCACCTGGTGGCCGTCAACTTCGGTCATGAGCGCGAGGCTCGTCGGCAATTCGCCGCCGATGAAAACCAGGTTGCCCTCAAAGTGAACGCCGAGATGGCTCGTCGCCGAAACCAGCGAATCGCCGTTCCACGCCAGCGAATGAGGCAGCAAATCATAGACGCCGAGATCAAGCACGCAGGACGCCCGGGCAAACACATTATCCAAACTGGCCACCAGCGAGGGGTCGCGATTGGTGGAATAATCCAGTCGCCCCCCATCGTAACCAAAGTCCCAGTACTCGTCTCCATACCAGCCGGCAAAGCGCAGGCCCGGAAAGACGTTGGTGCTGGCCAGATCCTCAAGCCGGGGCACTTAGCGACAATAAAAGCCGTTGGTTTGGTACCGCAACAGGACGTAATAACAGACCAACTGGTGGTTTGTCCCCTGGGCATCGCAAACCTTGGCCACCATTTTTGCGATGGTTGGCGGATTCTGGGTGAAGTTTTTGAACGCCTCCAGCGGCGTCTGCGCCCGGGCAAGTTGACAGGACAACACGCCTGCGAAGCACCAGGCAAGTATTGAGCGCACCCTGGCCGCGCCGAAACTACCGGTGCCGAGGATGGATCGTGAGCACAAGGCGCCAAACTCCAACGCTCCGCGTGTCACTCCAGACCAGCCCAGTACCCGCGCGGTGCCTGGATATTTTCCCTCTGCCATCGCCGGGGAACGCAAGCGGGATTTCGGGGAATGGGCATTTGCCATTTCGTGTCCCTTCTACTTACACTTGGTGAGTCGCTAACATGGTGCCGCCAAAAAAAAAAAAGGCAACACCTTTTTTCCGGGTTCTCTCACGCGATTTCGGTAGATATAGTTTGTGGAATGGAACGGTGAAGCGTCCGCCCTCCGCATGAACCCCGGAGCGCCGGCGTCTCGCCGGCTCGTTGGCACTCGCAACGAAGGAAGCCGCCGGCGGGACGCCAGCGCTCCCAGACCCCGAGCACCACTTCTGGCGTTCAACGCGCGAACCATCGTTCGAGGATTTCTCACCCTTCTCTTCCAGGAGCGGGAACAGCGATCGGAACGCTGGTTGGAGAACTGTCAGCGCGGCCCGTCACTCAAGGCGGAGAAGGACACTCCCGCTCCTCGGGGGTGAGGGCGAGCACTCCACCAACTGACGAAAACTGCTCCAGCCCACCTACTCACGGAAAATTGCGGAGAGCCTTGAGGTCTTTTCAAAACTCCCGCCAGTTGCGGGCAGCCGGCCTACAAAGGCTGATGTTTAAGCCGATTCCTGTAGGCCGCGTGCCCTCGCGCGACGTTTGGGTGCGTTTTGAAAACGCCTCACCTTTTTTCAAAGTATTTTTCCCCCGATTTTTTGTTGTTAGGCACCGGTAAGCTTTTTTGGCCGCGCGACGGGTTCACGGTTTCGCCAGGACGACGGGTTTCGCCACGTTGGCCGGCGCGGCGGGATTCGCGAACGGCCGCGGCAATGTTGCTTCGATGACCTCGCCGCGTTTCAATGAAATCTCAAAATTGTCGCCGACTTTTTGCGCGCCAGCGCGGCTCCATTTCGGCGTAGCCCCGGCGAAATTGTCGCGGATGCGCACCACGCCGTCGCGCCCGGCCACGATGCGAAACCAGGTGGTGGCATTGTGCTCCCGCTGCGCGGAAACCCGGTGACCGCCTTCCGCCCGCAGGTCCGCGAACGAAGCGTCGTGCCAGCGCCACGGGGTGGCCGGAAAAATCCGGATCACACCCCAATCACCGCTGCCCGGTCGCGCGCTCCAACTCTGCAGCAACATTTCGTGGACGGCGGCGAGCGCGAGAAAATTTCCTTCCAGCGTGAACGGCCGGTAGGTGAAGTCACTGAAGCCGGACTTGGTTTGATCGCCGTTGGCGTGAAAGCCGTTCCGCAGGATGAAGGCGCGGGTGAAGATGTCCAAATCGCGCACGGCAGCTTCCGCGTCGCCGACCCGGGCGCGGAGCGCGGCCATCCAGGTGAAGGTGTAACCACACCAGGCGCTCGTGCCGAAATCCTGCCATTGTTTCAAGGAGGCCGCGATGATGCGCCGGTCGCGCTCGCCGCCCTCGATGGTGATCAGGTTGAACGGATAAATGCCGATCAAGTTTGAGAGATGACGATGGCTGCCGGGCAGGGGCGTTTGCTCGTCCACCAACAAAGCGCCATCGGCGGCGGTGTGCCAGTCGCCCAACCGTCGCGCGGCGTCGGCCCATTCCGCGGCGTCCGCGTCCTGGCCGCACGCGGTCGCCATTTCGTCGAGGGCCAGAAACAGCATCTTGAGCGACATCAGATCGTAGTTGCTGTTGGGAATAAGAAAGGCGCGGCGCGAGTTGTCGAAAATCTCCGGCGAACTGGACAGCGGCAGCTTGAGCACACCGTGGGCATCCGGTCGCAGCAGATAACGCAGGCACTCGCCGATTTCGCGGCACCACGGGTAAGCGCGCGTGCGGAGGAACTGGTCATCGGCGGTGTAGCGCCAGTGCAGGTAGAAGAGCTGCGCATTCCAGGCGCCCATGGTGGGCGAAAGACTGTATTGCCCCCAACCGCCGAGCGCCTGGCCTTGCAGACTCATCACCCCGGGCACCGCCGCGCCCGGCGCGCCGTAAAAATCCCGGGCGAACTTCCGGAACGTGGGCCGCAGCCGCCAAAGCAAATCGAGAAAACTTTCCCCCTCCGCGAAATGACCGGCCGCCTGGTAGCCCATGTAGCTCATCTGCGTGTTGAGGTCGTTGTGATAGTCGCCCTTCCACGGCGGGAGTGAGCCGGCATCCGCCGACCACACACCCTGCAATGGCATGGGCGGAGCACCCCGACGAGAGGCGGCCCCGTAGAAGTAGCTCACCAGGTAATACTGCCGCAGGATGCGCGGTTCGGGCACGAAGACGCTCGATTGCTCCCAGAATTGCACCCACCATTTCGTATGTTCGACCAGCATTTTCTCATAGCCCTGCTGTAGCGCGTCCTCCACCCGCCGCCGCGCCACGGCCGGCGGACTTTTGCCTTCCGCGCGCGTGGCCACGGTCACGGCGAGCAACGTGACCTGGCCCACGCGTTTCCAGCCCGCGTAAACGGCATAGGCAAATCCATCCGTGCCCGTCTGTTCAAACCAACGCCCGCCTTCGTCCGCACCCGCGCGCGGCGGCGGATAACCCAGCTTCTTGACCGATTCGGGCGTCCGCAGTTGAACCGCCGACACAGCGGGACCGGAGATTTGCATCAACGCCACGGGCTTTTGCACCTCGGCTGCATTGACAAACACGCGGGCCTCCGCACCGGTCGAGAGCCGCGCGACACCTTCGGCCGTGGCCAGATTCAACTCGAACGCTTCCACGGTTTGGGATTCCGCCAGCGTGATCTCGACCCGGCCCGCCGGCAGCTTCGTCGGCGGCCCGTTGTAATCGTAATTCGAGTCGAAGATGTCGTTGAACTCATCCATGCGGTTGCTGGCCACGAGTTGTTGCATGGTGCGCCAGTTGAATTTGTCCCGCACTTCGGTGAAGCGCTTCGAAGGCCGCTCATCCCACAGGTCGCCGCGATCCAGCGAGAGCCGGAGCGTGTTGCCTCCGCCCCACAGGAGCACGCCCATCGTGCCGTTGCCCAGCGGGACGGCTTCGTCCCAGGTCGCGATCGGCGCGGTGAGTTTCAAATTGAGCGACGCGTCCGGCAAGCGCGTGGCGGCGGGCGCGGTATTCGCGCTCAGCAGCAATCCGAGCCACAACAGCAGGTGACGCGCGCTCATGGGGCTTCGAGGGAGAACCACGTCCGACCGTGCCCGGGCACGGTGAGCGTGATCTCGACGGAGTAGTCGCGGTTGAGTTTCAACCGGTCGGTCGAGCCATCCGAACGGCGCACGACCGCCTCGTTGGTCAGCCCGGTGTAATAGAGCGGCAGGCGGATTTGACGCTGAATGTCTGCGGCCAGCGGATTATAGATGACGGCCAGGCCACATTCCTTCAGCGCCGGATTGACGTGCAACCAGCCATCCCAGTCGCGGCCATCGGCGCGGCGCAGATGAATGAGGTCCGAGTTCAGGATCGCGCGATGTTCCCGGTAGAAATCCACCCACCGTTTCACCACGGCTTTGGTTTCGTCGCTGTCGTAGAGGCGCGGCCCGCGATAACAGGCAATCACGCCCGCGCCGAAGAGATTGGCCAGGCGCGTTTCATAATGCGGCAGGTGGTCCTTCAACGGCTCGATGGTCGCCGCCGCACCGCCCCCCTGATATTCGGTCAACGGAACAAACATCCAGCCCATGCTCGGCGTTTTCTCCCAGGTGCCGTCATAGATGTTCTGTCGCTCGATGATCTCCTGATAAGCGCGCGGCAAGGACCAGTTCACCTCCCGATATCCCATGCCGGTCTTGCTGCCGCCGCTCAGAAAATACCAGTCGGGGATGTTCAAGTACACGCCTTCGCTCCGACACCATTTGTAAAAGTCGGTGATCGCCCGCCATTGCACCCATTGCGAATCCGCCAGGCCGCGATGGAACGGATGGTTCGTGCTGGCGCAGGTGTCGCCCGGATACGAGCCGTCATGCTCCAACACGCCCAGGCCGGCGGTGGCGATGAAGTCCTTGAGCTGCGCGAGATAAGCCACGCCCCAGCGGGCGCCGAGACAGGGCATCACGCCAAACGCGGTCGGCCCCACCGTGTTGTCGTTGGTGGTGGCGGCCCCGCGACTCGCCAGCAAGGAATAGCCGCCGAGCGCGATGTGCTTGGCGCGGGCGTAGTCAGCCAGTTCCTTGATGCCCGCCTGATAACCTTTATCCCGATTCTCGAAATCAAATCCGCTGCCAAAGGTCATGATGACCATCTCGAAACCGACCTCGGCGCATTGATCAATCGCCAGCTTCACGGCTTCCGGCTGTGCGCTGCGCACGTGCATGAGCACCGGGTTCTCCGTGATCCACGGCGCAAGGGTGCGATACATGCGCCGCTGGGCCAGCCCCTTGCGCTCGCGATCCGTCGAATCCTGTGCCAGTTCGAAGGCGCGAAAGCTTTCAAAACTTCCGCCGGGCGCGATTATCTGGTCCGGCCCCAACGGCGGACGACACTCCAGCAGGCAAGGCGTGTTGCGCGCGTAGTTCACCTGCGATTTGTATTCCGGGTCGGACACCCAGTGAACGCCCTTGTTGCCCCCTTTGCTGCCCATGCCGCCAAACGCGTAATCCGTTTCGACGTAGAGATTGGGCCATTCCCAACGCGGATTGTCGTCCACGTAGGATTCGTATTCCACCGCCGCAAGGATTTCGCTCGTGAAGGCGTTGAGTTCAACCGGCCGCGCCGACCGGTTGCGCACGACGATCCATTTGCTGAGCAACGGAATGCCGTCGTACAATTCGTAGTGAACCTCCACCGTCACACCTCGGAGCGCACCCGCGCTCCCGGGCGCGGCGAACTCCAAGGTCAACGAAACGCCCGGCGGCGGCCAGGGCATGTCCGCTGGCATCCACTCCGGATGTTTCTTCCAGGGAAACCGCGCCTCGGTCCGGCCCGTCTTGAAACTCTGGAAACGAAACGCCCGTGGCTCGGCCTGGAGTTGCGGAATCCAGGCGGCATCCAGATAACTCTGGACCGGCTGACCAATCAGGCCCCCCACCGCATACTGCGCTCCGTTCAACGTGACGCTGGCCTCGGGTCGGACTGAGCGCAGCAACGACTCGCCCGTCATGAGATTTTCATAACCCACCGTCGCCGCGTTGGGTTGGAGCCGGATGACGCGCCGCACCAATCCGTTCGCCAGCTCAATCTCACTGCCATCGCGGTTTGGCGTGACCGTGGCCACAAACGGTCGCGGATCAATCAACCAGTCGCCGGAAGCCGGAGCCGCCGACGCCGTGACGGCGCACGCGGCCAGCAGTCCGGCGAAGCATACTCCCGCCTGGCGAACAAGTTTTCGCGACCAACCCTTTTGCACTGCTCGTTCCCCTGCCCCGTGATGGCGTTCAGTTCGATTCATATCTTTCCGGGCACCATATCCTGTTCCGCCGGCAGTTGAAAAGAAATCGTGCAATGGATCACCCACGAGAAATGCCAGTCCAAACGACCAACCCGGCGTATCGGCGGCAAGTTTCACGCCTCCAGCAACCGATCACGGTGCTTTGGCGGGCAAGGCCTCGACCACAAGCACCTCGTGCGGCTTGAGTTTGAAGGTCGTTTCCTCGCCCGCGACCAGTCGCGCCACGTCGAGCGCTTGATCCTTGAACGGGCTGACCAGCGAGTAACTCTTCGCCGCGTCCGGCGGAAGCTCAAACGCCTTCGCGGGATCAAGCTTGATGGACTGCGACCGCGCGGAAGGATTGCGCAACGTCAGGATGCCCTTCGTTGGCGACCACGCCGCCCAACCGTACACCGAGTGTTCCGCCGGCGCGCCGCCGACCCAATGCGTGTCGCGCAGCGTTTCAGCATTGGCGCGCGACCACTTCGCGGCCTCGGCCAGCGTGTCCCAATTCGCCGGCGTCATCAGCGCGGGCGTGATGTACATCTCCTGCAATTGCGTGCCGTTGCCAAAAAACGCGCGAATCTCCGACCGCAGGATGTTGTTCGTGTCGTAGTTCAACCCGTGCGCGTGTTTCGCGTAAATGATGCCGTGCAGCATCAACGAGTTCAACGGATACAACGCTCCCCCGCCCACCACGCGCTCGTAAACATCGTTGTCCTTGTAGGTGATCCAACGCTCGCGTTCGGGCGCGCTGCCGGCCACGAAATCGTGATCTTCGCCGCCGCGCCAGATCGAGTCCGCAAACAGCAGCCAGAAGGGCGACGGCCAGGTGCCGGTGGTCTGGTTGATGTAGAGGTCGGGCTTGAGCGATCGCAGTTCGGCGATCAATTTGAGCATCGCATCAAAATCCCGTTGCGCGCCGCCGCCACCCGAACCGGTGTTCTCGCCGATGCCGTCAAACTTGAACATGTTGATGCCGTATTTTTGCACCACGTCCACGCACAAGCCGCGAAAACGCGCATAATACTTCGGCCCGGCCAGCGTGAAATTCCCGTCGCGGATCTCAAATCCCTGCGCCCGCCCGTACTGGATCCGTTCGTCATGCGGTTTGCCATAGCCGCCCCACGGCGAAAGCCAGATGCCCGGCGCGGCGCCGTATTTCGCCGTCGCTTTCTCAATCGGGGCGAACCCGTTCGGGAAATCAGTTTTATCAAACTGCCACAACGTCGAGTAATCATCCCAGCCGTCATCGAACAGGAACGAATCCAGCTTCACGCCCCGCTTGACTACAAGCTCCTCGCCGAACGCGTTGATGACGTTCAATGCCGCCGCCTCGTCATACTTGCTGAAATATCCGATGTCGTACCACGAGTTGTAATGCAGGAAGGGCCGGTAGGGATGCGCGCGTTCCCGTTCCAGATAGACCTGAAAATCGCGGCGCAGTTGCCCGGGTCGTACGAAGCCAATCACCGACGAGCAGGTGTAGATCTCGTCCGACCGCAACGCCGCGCCGCGCGGCAGGAAGCAGCGGACATAGCCCATCTCCCCGCGATTGATCGAGAGCGGATGCTCCACGCCAAAGAAGGTCGTCTCCGTTGCCACCGGCGAGCCATCCACCGTGCCGGTGGCATGGGCGCCGTTCAGCTTCAGTTCCAATAACATCAGCCCGCCCAACGGGAATCCTTTTGACCCCGCCGTCACCGTGAATTCCTGCCGCAGGTAACGCGAACCATCGCGCAGGACCGCCCGCCACGTCACCATCACCTGGCGCGCTGCGTCCGTCAGTTCCGCCACCAATTCCCTGCCCGGCAACTGCTCGGCGCGCCGCGACGCATCCGGGTTGACCGACAGCGGCCTCGTGCGCGGCGGAGCGGTCAGCTTGAATCCGCCCGAGGCGAGAAACTCCCCGTTCGTCAGCATGAGGGTGAACAGATCGCGCCCCAGCCTCACCGTCTGGCCGGTTTGCTGGTCGCGCAACGCGCCGGGCAAAAGCTGTTCGCCCTGCGTCTCGACGGTGACACGCACTAGATCATTCTCGAGCGCAAACTCCGCCGCGCCCAGCGGGCTGATGGTGAAAAAAATCACACCCAACAGCGCGATGGCTGGGCAACCGATTCTGGATGGTTTCATAAAATGGCTTTCCGGGTTCGACCCGTTCGCAAACAAGCTCGGCCAACCAAAAACCCGACCCCGGCCTGACGACCACCCGCTTCCCTGCGGACGAGGTGAACGGCTTTTGTTTGCGCGGGACTTCATGTCACAGCGCCCTTACCAGTTTGTTCATGGCGGCCTCCTGCGCCGCGATGGATTCCACGAGTTGGAACTGGGTGCGGCACCGGTCGAGATTGTGCCCGGCGCGGTTCACTTTGAAATACACGTCTCCCGCCAGAAAATCCGTGAGGAACCGCAGGCCGATCTCGAACGTGATGAGCTTGCCCGCCAGCGGCAGCAGATCTTTTTCCGCCGGCGTCAGAAATTCTCCCGCCGAACTCAGATAACCGCGCGCCAGCGCCTCGAACATTGGAAACTGCATCCGCACCTGGTCCAGGTCCCGTTCGTCCTCTTTTGTCGGGCTGGTCGTGGTCCGCACCATGTCGCCGAAATCATAGAGCGCCAGCCCCGGCATGACGGTGTCCAGATCAATCACGCACACGCCTTCGCCGGTGGCGTCGTCGAGCAACACATTGTTGAACTTGGTGTCGTTGTGCGTCACGCGCTCCGGCAAATTTGCGTCCAGCAATCCGCCGCACAACTCGCGGTGGCGCAGCGCAAATTCGATTTCCGGTTTCGCGGAGGCGGCGCGATTGGCCCGGTCGGCGGCGAGGGCCTGCTCCAGGGCCGCGAAGCGTTTGGGCGTGTGATGGAAATCAGGAATCGTGTCCTGCAGACGCGGCGCTGGCAGATCGGCCAGCAGTTTTTGAAAATGACCAAACGCCCGGGCCGCCGCGAAGGCCTGCGTCGGTGATTCCACGGCATCGTAACCGCGCGCGTGCTCGATGAAAATGTAGGCCCGCCAGATCGCACCGTCGACATCTTGAAAGTAGCCCGCGCCGGCACGGGTGGGAATCAACGTCAGCACCCGCCGGCTGGCATCCGGCTCCGCCGCGACCTTGGACGCGAGATGCGCGGTGACCCGTTCCACGTTCTCCATGAGTGCCACCGGATTCTTGAAAACATGGTGATTGATGCGTTGCAACAGATAGCGCACCCGCGTGCCGCCCTGGTTATAGACCACGCAATAGGTGTCGTTGATGTGCCCGCTGCCGTACGGCTCGGCGCTCAGGAATTCTCCCGCCAGATGGAATTGACGCGCAACCGCCCTGACCTCGCGCCCCGGATTCATGGCCACAACCGCGACGGATACTCGCCGCGCGCCACGAGTCGGCGGATGCTCTCCACCACCTGCGGCCGGTCTTCGCGATAGGTCACCCCCACCCACGCGTCCTTCGTCCGCAACACCTTCACCCGCGCCTCGCCGGCTTCGATCAATTCGGCCACCACGCTCGGGATGTAACATTCGGCTTTCGGGTCCGCGCCCCGTCGCTCCAGGAATTCGCGGAAGCGCTGGCGCAATTGCGGAAAGACGGCCGGAGTGAATCCCCACATGTTCAGCGAAACCGCTTCGTCGCCGGTGAGCTGCGTAATCTGTCCGTCCGGCCCGGTGTTCCGTGCGCCAGAGCCGGCCGGCTCGAGCTTCGTCAATTCCGTGACGGTTTGGAGATAACCGCCCGCACCGACCTGACACACGCCGCGCGCCACGCTGCCATGCTCCGACAGCGTGTTGCGCAAAATGAATCCGACCATCGCGTAATCCGGCGAGCCGGACTGGAGGTGTTTCGCCAGCAGTTGAAAGGATTGCGCGCCGTAAAAGTCATCCGCGTTGATGGCCGCGAACGGTTCTTCGACGGCGTCGTCACCCATGAGAATCGCGTGCGCCGTGCCCCATGGTTTGGTGCGACCCGCCGGCACCGTGAATCCGACCGGCAGATTGTCGAGCTCCTGAAAGGCGTAATCCACCGGAAGCCGCTGCTCGAAACGCGCGCCGACGAGTTCCTTGAATTGTTGCTCGAGGTCGCGCCGGATCACGAAGACAAGCTTGCCGAATCCCGCGCGCAACGCGTCGAAGACCGAGTAATCAATGATTGTCTCCCCGGACGGCCCGACGGGATCAATCTGTTTCAGCCCGCCGTAGCGGCTGCCCATGCCGGCCGCGAGAACGAGGAGAGTAGGTTTTACGGTTTCCATCCGGATGTCATCAGGGACAAAGAATTCACGACTGGCCATTCGTCGGCTGATCCCAGAGATGCTTGATCACATAAAGCAGCACCAGTCCGCTGACCACGAAGATCCCCGTCAGCAGATACGCGCTGGTCAACCGGCCGTAGAGAAAGTTGCCGATCGCGAACAAGGAGGACCAGATCACCGCGCAGCCTGAAATCCAACCGACCGAGGCCATGCCCATGTGGTCGCCGTGCAACGCAGCTTCCGCCGGCGTAACCCCGGCCGCTTCCCGGATGCGCGTCCAACCCGGCCCGGCGGGATGCACCTTGCGATAAAACGCGATCAGTTTCTCGCGGCTGGTCGGCTGCGACACCAGCGCCGTGATCACCCAGCACAAAGTGGTAAAGGCCACCGAGCAAATCACGGTTTGTGCGAACGGCAGCGGGTGGCCGGTCTTCTTCATCACCACAAACACCACTGAGATGGCGAACGAACTGATCATCGCCACAACCTCGCACCAGGCATTGATCCGCCACCAAAACCAGCGCAGCAGGTAGAGCAAACCCGTGCCGGCGCCAATCGAAATCAGAATTTCAAACGCCTCCTGCGCCGAACTCAAGACCAGGCTCAACCCGGCGGCGGCGAAATAAAGCGCCACCGTGCAAAGCCGTCCGACCAACACATAGTGTTTTTCGTCGGCCGCCGGGTGCATAAAGCGCCGGTAAAAATCATGCACCAGATAGGATGCGCCCCAGTTGAGATGCGTGAGGATGGTGGATGAATTGGCTGCAATCAACCCGCCCACCATCAACCCCACATAACCCACCGGCAGGAATTTCAACATGGCGGGAAACGCGCTGTCATGACCGATCAGCCGCGGGTCCGCCCCGGGGAACGCCGCCTGGATGTCCTTCAATTCGGGGAAAATAATGATCGAGCAGAGCGCCGTGATGATCCATGGCCACGGTCGCAACACGTAATGCGCCAGATTGAAGAACAGAGTGCCGCCGAGGGAATCCTTCTCCGACTTGGAGGCCAGCATCCGTTGCGCAATGTAACTCCCGCCGCCCGGCTCCGCGCCGGGATACCAGTTGGCCCACCAGCCGATGGCGATCGGCACGATGAAAATCATCAACGCCAGTTCCAGCGAAAAGTTGGGCATGATATCAAGAATCGGCTGCCCCGCGCCGTTGATGGCCGAAAGCACGGGCGTGCCCTCCCGGAGGTTCACCTGCTGCGCACCAAGCGTGGCAATCAGCTTGTGCAACCCCGCCCAGGCGCTGTCGCCGACTCCGGTCTTTTGGGCGACGGCGACCAGGCTGAAATAAGCCGCTGCCACCACCGCCGTCATCTTGATGAAAAACTGGACCATGTCTATCACCAGCACGCCCCACAGACCGGAGTGCGCGGCAAAGACCACATTAAAAACGCCGCAAATCAGAATCGTTTGCCAGGGCGGCATGCCGAACAGGATGTTGGCAATCTTGCACGCCGCAAGCGTCACCATGCCCATGATAAAACAGTTGAAGAACAACCCGAGATACACGGCCCGAAATCCACGCACCACCGACGCCGCCTTGCCGGAATACCGCAGCTCGTAAAATTCGAGGTCCGTCATTACCCCCGAGCGTCGCCAGAGCCGGGCAAAGAAGAACACGGTGGAGACCCCAGTAAGCACGAAGGCCCACCACTGCCAGTTGCCGGCCACGCCAAACTTGCGCACCTGCTCCGTCACCCAGTTCGGCGTGTCACTGCTGAAGGTGGTGGCCACCATGGACAATCCCGCCAGCCACCACGGCACTGACCGGCCGGACGCGAAAAATTCGGAGGTATTCTTCCCCGCGCGTTTACCGAAGAACAACGCCGGCACGAAGCAGACCAGTATGCTGACCGCCACGATTACCCAGTCAATCAATTGTAAATGCATAAGGGATGTGCCCGAACGCGACGCTGGTTTCCGGATTGCACGTCATTGTCGTCGCGCGGCGTCCAGACCAATACCATTTCCGGCTTCCCGTTGACAATGTTCTGCGACCGGAGAATTACGTGGCGACCTTATACCATCAGGCGCAACAGCGCGGCCACTCCCACGTTTGGGTGATGCGCGCCATTGCAACCCTGTTGCTCGAATCCGCATCGCGCTTTGCGTCGCCCAACCTCAGCGCACTCCCCGCTTTGGCTGAGTCGCTCCTCGTGTCTTCGCGCACCGGATAAGTGAATGTGCCCGCAAGAAATTGTCTTGGAGAAATTGTTTCGCTTGAGCCGGCGGTGCTGGCTGACTAAGCTGATCGAACTGGAAGGCGGGGTAGCCAAGTGGTAAGGCACGGCTCTGCAAAAGCTGCATTCGTCGGTTCGATTCCGACCTCCGCCTCCAATTCCAAACACTGTTTGGACAAGGAGTTACAAATCTCACAGCCCTCAAGTGCCAGCAAAAGTGCCAGCAGATTTGTGACTCGGAATTACTCAACAACAACTCCGCGATCACCCCGGCACGACTTGCTGAAACGCAATCGGCTGTGCGTTTGGTGTCATTGAGACACCTGCCCTTCGTCCTCGCTTGGCAGGCTCGAACAAAAAATTCGAGCCATGAAAAACCGATTCCGCCTCTACCGCCGCAAAAAGGGTGGCATGTTCTACGCCCACGATTCCGAAACTGGGAAACAAGAGAGCCTCGGGACAAAAGACCGCGCCGAAGCGACCACGCTGCTCAATGCCCGCAACGAATCGTTTCGCCAGCCGCAACTCAATCTCCACATTGCCAAAGCCTACTTGGCGGGGACGGATTCCGGCGTCTCCACGCGGACCTGGCAGGACGCCCTGAACGCGATCATTGAAAACAAGGAGGGTTCGACCAAAGACCGCTGGGTTCGGGCGGCGAAGGAGTCGGCGCTCGACCTGATTCGCGGGAAGGTCATCCTTGAAACCCAAGCCGAGCAACTGCTCGCCTGCCTCAAGGCTGGCACGGTCAGCACCAACGTCCACTTGCGCAAGCTCCACAACTTCTGCCTCGCGATGAACTGGCTGCCGTGGCCTATCATTCCGAAGCGACTCTGGCCGGAAGTCCGCTTTCAACCCAAGCGGGCCATCACGCTGGAGGAACATCAGCGGATCATTGAGCGAGAGAAGAACCCCGAGCGACAGAGCTTCTACGAACTCTGCTGGCATCTGGGCGGCTCGCAAACGGACATCGCCAACCTCAAGGCCGAGGACATTGACTGGCCCAACAGGACCATCGCCTACAACCGGCAGAAGACCGGCAGCCTGGCAATGATCCACTTTGGAGACGAAATCGAAGCGGTTCTCCGCCGGCTGCCGGTAGTTGGGCCGCTGTTCCCCTATCTGCATACCGTCCGTTGCGGCGATCGGGCGACAGAGTTTAAGCAACGATGCGAAGGGCTGGGCATCAAAGGAGTGTCCCTGCATTCTTACAGATACGCTTGGGCGGAGCGCGCAAAGCAGTGCGGCTACCCCGAACGTTTCGCCCAGGAGGCACTCGGCCACAACAGCAAGGCAGTGCATCGCGCTTACGCCCGCAAAGCGAAGGTGAAGTTGCCGTCTCTCGAAAGCTACGAGAAACAAGCTGTGGAGGGTCAAATCATCCAACTTCCGCCGCTCACGGCCGAGCGAGATCGAGTTACCCGCCTCGGCCAGACCGTTGGCTAGTTTATCTGCTGCCGCCTCCGTTGCGCCCGCCAGCCGAACGCTTGCGGGCGTTTCGTTCTCGCCAATACGCGGCAATGGCGTCGCTGGCGCGGGCGAGCCATTTCTCGTCGCGACGTAGTTGTTCCAGCGTTTCGGTGGCGAAGTATTTCGTGCAATTCCGCGCGGGCTTGCCAAGGGGTTTGAGCAGGTTCGCCGCGATAAGCATGGGAATCTCGTGGGGCTCGAATCCGAGATACCACGCGGTCTGCGCGGCATCAAGGCGGGCAGGCAGGATCTTCCAACTGAGAAACTCGGTCTGGTGCGTCGTGGTGCTCATACGTGGACGGCAGTGCGGTGGTGGCTTGGATGCGTACGCTGATTCTTCTGCGCGCGACGGTGGGAGGTCTTCTGATCAATGGCCTCCGTGGACTCCGCTTTCACCTGGCTGGGGGCTTGATTCTTGGTGAGGTCAAGTTGCTCCTCGATCTCGCTTTGGCGGCGGCACAGGTGCTGGTAGTGTTCTTCCTTCTCGAAAGGCGCGCCGACTTTGGTTTCGAGTTCCTTGGTGCGCTTTTGAGCATCCGCAATGTCGGCCTCCAGCTTGGTGGCGCGTTCTTCAAACCCCTGCACGGTGGCTTCCAGCGACCGAATCGTGCCCAACGCCGTGTCGGTGACACGCGCGGCGTAGCTGTTCTTGCCGCGCACGACGACTTCGACGGTGTTGTTGAAGCTAGGGCGGAGAACCAGATCGAACCCGGCAAAGCGACCGATATGCACATCATCGCCGAATCGGTTCTTCAGCTTTTCGGCCCGGCGGAGGATCAACTCGCCGGCAATGCCACGGTTGTTCGTTTCCTGCCCGTCGAGTTCGATGCTGAATTTGTCCCCTGCGGTGTCCTGCCGTATCGCAATATCCTGCCGGAGGTTCGTCAACCGGGCGCTGAACACCTCGGCATCTTCGTGAGAGCGGCGGAGGTTCGAGCGAATGCGGTATTGCTCTTCGGCATGGGCAGAGCGTAGGCGCGTGAGACGCATCAATTCGGCGTCCACCTGGGCCTTTTCGATCACCAGCGGATTGCCGGAAGCGATGGCTTTCACTTCGGCGTAGGTCAGCGCGGCGGAGTCGAGGTCTTCCAGACGGCGGATCGTCATGTCGCCGCTCATCACCTGGGCGATGAATTTGGCTTTGGTCTCCAAGGTCTGCCACATGTAGGCATCAAAGCTGCCCTCGGTGACGTACCGAAAGACTTGGACGGTGGAATTCTTGTTGCCTTGCCGGAGAATGCGTCCTTCGCGCTGCTCCACATCCGCTGGTCGCCACGGGGCGTCGAGATGATGCAAGGCAATCAAACGCTCCTGCACATTCGTACCTGAACCCATTTTCTGCGTGCTGCCGAACAGGACGCGGGCCTTGCCCGCCCGCACGTCACGAAACAGAGCCAGTTTGGACGCGTCGGAATCAAATTCCTGGATGAAGGCAATCTCCCGCTCGGGAATGCCCATGCCCTTCAACTTCTCGGCCATGTCGCGATAGACCGAGAATCCCTTGTCCTTGGGCGTCGAGAGATCGCAAAAGACGAGCTGCGTGGACCGCTCTGTCGCGGTCGCTTGCCAGATGCGGTGAATGTTTTCGACGGCTTGATTGACCTTCCCTTGGGGTTCGTCGGGCGCGGCTGGTTTCATCAGCCTGAGATCCAACGCTGCCTTCCGTCCCTCGGAGGTGATTTTCAGCATGTTGTCCACACTCGGATCAATGCGTCCGCCTTTCAGCTTCTCGGCGCGGGCGGCGAGCGATTGCACGAACTCCTTCAATTCCTCCGTCGCCGGTGCGTTGCGTATGGTGGGCTTCTCGCCGTCGAGCTTGGGTCGGGGCAGATTCAACATCGCGGCGGTCTGCACGTCGGCGGATTGGCGGAACATCTGCATCAACTCCGGCACGTTGATGAAGCGGGCAAAGCGCGTGTTGAGCCGATATCCCGCACCGTCCGGCGAAAGCTCCATCGCGGTGACGGGTTCGCCGAAAGTTGCTGCCCACGAATCAAAGTGATGCAAGTTGTGCTTCTTTAACGCCTCGGGTTGGAGATACCGCTGCATGGTGAACATCTCCGCCATGCTGTTCGCGATTGGAGTTCCGGTGGCGAACACCACACCGCCCCCGCCGTTGAGCGACTGGACGTGCCGCACCTTCAGATACATGTCGAAGGCCCGTTCGCTGGCGGTCTGCGGCAGGCCTGCGATGCGCGTCATCTTCGTGACGTAAAACAGGTTTTTGAAGTAATGCGCCTCGTCCACGAAGATTCGATCCACGCCAAGTTCCTCGAACGTGAGTGTGTTGTCCTTTTTGTGCTCGGCAGCGAGGGCTTGCAGCTTGGCTTCCAGCCTCTTCTTCGCCTTTTCGATCTCCTTCACGAGACGGCGATTCGAGGAATCCGCGTGCTGCCGCTTGATCATCTCCAACTCGTGAAGCTGCTCCTCGAAGAACCGCTCCTGGGTTTCGCGCGCCAGCGGGATGCGCTCGAAACCGGAGTGCGTGACTATCACGGCATCCCAATTGCCGGTGGCGATGCGGCTGAACAGTTTCTTGCGGTTCTGCGACTCAAAGTCCTCCTTGCCCGCGACCAGGATGTTCGCGCCGGGATACAGCGTCAGCAATTCGGTCGAAAACTGGCCGAGCATGTGGTTCGGAACGGAGAACATCGGCTTGCGGCCAAGTCCGAGCCGCTTCAACTCCATCGCCGCCGCAACCATGGTAAAAGTCTTGCCCGCGCCGACGACGTGGGCGAGCAGCGTGTTTGGCGTTTGCAGGATGCGCCATACCCCGGCCTTCTGGTGTCCGTGCAACTGGATCGCCCCGCTCGCGCCGGGCAACGTCAGGTGGTCGCCATTGAAAGTGCGGACACGCGTGTGGTTGAACGTGTCATTGTAGAGGCGGCAGAGCCGTTCACGGCGGGCGTCATCTGACCAAACCCACTCCTTGAATCGCTCCTTGATGCGCTCCTGCTTCTCGCGAGCGGCTTCGGTTGCCTGCGCGTTGACCACCGGTTTGTCGTCAACCGTGTCATAGACCGTGGGTGTTTTGAGATTCAGTGCGTCTTCGATGAGTTCGAGCGCTGTGTAGCGGTCCGTGCCCCAATCGGTCGTGTTGGCGGTTGCGCCCTTGGCTTCCCAATTCGCATTGATGTGCCACGTTCCGAGAGCGTGAACGTGGCCGACTTCGACGCCGGACGGAATGTTCAACAGTCCATTGGTGAAATCTCTCACGTCCTCTGGCGGCAGCCAGGCCGAACCCAAACGCACGTCAATCTCACTCGCAGCCAAGTCCGCCGGCTGCACCGACTTCAACGCCTCGACGTTCTCGGCAAAGCGCGGATCAGTCAGCGCGGCAGCGTCTGCGACCGCGAGCTTTTCCCGCACGTTGCCGGAAAGGTATTGGTCGTCAGTCTCCCATTGGTTCGTCTGTGGATTGCGGAAGATCAACCCTTTCAAGTCGGGGAGGAATTCTTCGACCGGTTTGTTCAGCAAGCCCGCCATGCGGTCGAGGTCAACGCCACCGCACTCATTCAAGGTCACGAGCAACGCTTCCTTGGGCGTGCCGACGGATTCCACCGGCTGCCGGTGGTGAATCGTCCGTTCCGTGAAGATGGTCGCCTTCGTCGCCCGCTTCGTTTCGTCGTTGTAGTTCTCCAGCGAAAGCAGCAGCGGCAAATCCGGGTCGCCATCGAACGCGCGCTGGTTGGCCCGGAGATTCAGCGGGCCAAACCGGGCGGCGAACCGGTCGTAAGCGATGTTGAGTTGCTGGCGCGTTTCGACGACGCGTTCTTCCGGGCTGCCGTCCCTCTGGGCGCGCAGGCAGTCGCGCACGGCGTCACGCACCTGGATCATGCCGCGAATCCGGGAGCGGGTCTCCGATGGCAAGTCATTCAGCGGACGCAGGACGTTTTCCTCGCGGATGCAGACAATCCCCTCGTGAATACAGAACGCGTTGGGTTTGACGACATCCGGTGCAGGAATGGTCTGCTCCGGGGCAGATTCCACCAATTCGACCCGTTGCGCGCGATAGATGCCAGCAGGTAGCTCCGGAACTGCTGCACCGAGCGCGTCGCCGAGAACCCTGCCGTCAGGTTCCAACGTCGGCTCATTGTCCCGATACATTCGGCCGGTCAACTGAAGATGGCCGAGCATCAAGCGAGGACGTTCCACGAAATACTCATTGATTGGGATTTTCTCCCAATTGTGATTGGTGAAGTCCTGCACTGCGCGCCAGGCCGGTCCACGAGGAGTCTCGCCGGGGTGCAACTTGCGAAGCATGACGATGTCTGTCGTCACCTCCGTGCCAGCGTTCTGTTTGAAGGCTGTGTTTGGCAAGCGGATGGCACCAAGCAACTCCGCCTTCGGGGCCAGATACTCGCGGAGCGTGGAGTCGAGCTTGTCCATCGTTCCGCGGGAAGTGATGAACATGATCAGACCGCCGGGACGGACCTTCTCCAGGGACTTGGCGAAGAAGTAGTCGTGGATTGGGAACCGGAAGGCGTTCAGGCTCGGATCGTGGACGAGATAATCCCCGAACGGCACATTGGAAATCGCCACGTCGAAGAACCCATCGGCGAGTTTGGCATTCTCGAATCCTTGGACGCGAATATCGGCATCCGGGTAGAGCGCCTTGGCAATCCGCGCGGTGATGGGATCAATTTCGACGCCGGTGATGGTCGAATGGCGGTGCATCGCTTCCGGCATCAGCCCGATGAAATGACCGATACCGCACGCCGGTTCCAGAATTCGTCCGCGCTCGAATCCGAACTGCTCCAGGGCGCGATACATGGCGCGCACCACGG
>CAZLOH010000055.1:0-34075 GCA_964561105.1 uncultured Bifidobacterium sp.
TGTCCGGTGGTGTGGGAGGACGGCGGAGGGCAACCTCCGCCTCCTACCCGATTTGGCTCGCTGCAAACCGATGATTTTGGTGGCTGCCATTCATGGGACGAAAAAATCACCCGCCACATGAACCTTCCCGCAGTAGTCGCCGAGGTAACGAGGCGGACGCTGTGGAGCAGCCGTCTTTACCGCCTCCTCACGTCGGCAACCACGGTTCTGGGGTTCAGAGTGCTGCCAGGAATCGAGCTGCGTGGCGTTGAATTCGCCCAAGTGGAGCACGTGCCGCTGCATCCCACAGGCGCGGCTGCCACGTAGGCTCTCGCAGACGGAGTCGTAGGAATGGTTGCCCTCATGCGCATCCTGGCGAGTCCGGCAAAGATGGAAGACACGTGGGGCGGAGAGGAATTTCTCTGATGCTCGACGCCGCTCCCACTTGGCTATTGGCTATCGGCCTTGGACAATTACACTCTGACCCGTGAGCATTTTGGACGAATTACAGTGGCGCGGGTTGATTGCCGATTGCACGGATACTACGGAACTGACGAAGAAACTCGCCACGCCGATTACGCTGTACTGCGGCTTTGATCCCACCGCGGATTCGCTGCATGTCGGGCATCTCGTGCCGTTGCTCGCGTTGCGACGCTTCCAGAATCTGGGCCATCATCCCATCGCGGTCGCCGGCGGTGCGACGGGCAGCATCGGCGATCCGAGCGGCAAGTCGGCGGAGCGCTCCTTGCTTACCAAAGACCAGATCAAAGCCAACGTGGAAGCTGTCCGCCCGCAGCTCGGACGGCTGTTGGATTTCGAGACGCAGCAAAATCCCGCCCGGCTGGTGGATAACGCCGATTGGACGGCGGGCATCTCCTACCTGGATTTCCTGCGCGACATCGGAAAACATTTTTCCGTCAACCAGATGATCGCCAAGGAATCCGTCCGCGCGCGCATGGAGGATCGCGAGGTCGGCATCAGCTACACGGAGTTCAGCTACATGCTGCTCCAGGCGTTTGATTTTTTCGTGCTGGCGCGCGATCACGGCTGCGAATTGCAGATCGGTGGCAGCGATCAATGGGGCAATATCACCGCCGGCATTGAGCTGATGCGCAAGAAGCTCGGCCACCAGGGCTACGGCCTGACGTTGCCGCTCATCACCAAGTCCGACGGCACGAAGTTCGGCAAGACTGAAGGCGGCGCCGTCTGGCTCGATCTGAAACGGACCAGCGTTTACAAGTTTTACCAGTTCTGGATCAACACCGCCGATGCGGATGTGATCCGTTACTTGAAATTCTTCACGTTCCTGCCCCAGGCGGAAATCACCGCACTGGCGGAGCAACACGACGCCAATCCCGGCGCCCGCGCGGCGCACAAGGCGCTGGCGAGAGCGGTCACCGACTTGATCCATGGCGCCAATGCCACCGCGGAAGCAACGCGAGCCAGCGAGATTCTGTTCGGCGGCGAATTGACCGGCGTAGGGGAAACCACGTTCAACGACATCGTGGGCGAAGTGCCCACCAAGGAAATCGAGAAAGCCAGACTCGACGGCACTGGTCTGCCACTGGTCGAACTGCTGGTCCACTCCGGCCTCTGCCCCTCAAAGGGTCAGGCGCGCAAGGACATCGAAGGCGGCGGGGTGAACATCAACAATCTTCGTGAAGCCAGCGCCACGCGCGCGGTGACGACGAGCGACCTGCTCTTCGGCAAGCACGTCCTGTTGCGCAAGGGAAAGAAGAATTACGTGGTGGTGACAATGAAGTGAAGGTGACGGCTTGTTCGCCTTCCCACCGGCCCGGCTCGCCAGCCACTACGCTCCGATCTGTCGCTTGAGGGCGGTGCAAATTTGTTTGCTCCATTTTTCCAGCCTGGCCAGGCTGCGGCCTTCGAGGAGCAGTCGCGCTTTCGGTTCGGTGCCGGAATAGCGCAGCAGGACGCGCCCACCCTCGCCGGCCACGTCGGCTTCGGCTTCTTCGACGAGTTTGAGGATGCCGTCGAGTTTGTCGAACGGCGTTTTCTCGCGCACGATCACGTTGGCGACGAGTTGCGGATAGCGTGTCCAACATTGGGCGAGCTGGCTCAAGGGCTTGCCGCGGGATTTCATGACGCGGAGCATTTGCAGCGCGGCGACGAGACCGTCGCCGGTGGTGCCGTAATCCCGGAAGATCAAATGCCCGCTTTGCTCGCCGCCGAAGTTGAAGCCGCGACGCAGCATTTCATCAATCACCAGCTTGTCGCCCACGCCCGTGCGGATGACCTTGCCCCCGGCCGCGTTGACGACGGCGTCCAGACCGGCATTGCTCATGACGGTCGCGACGAGGGTCTTTTCCGCCAGCGTGCCATGTTCGAGCATCTCCAGCGAGGCAATGGCCATGATGTCGTCGCCATCAATCAATTCGCCGCGTTCGTCGCACAGGATGACGCGGTCGGCGTCGCCATCGTGCGCGATCCCCACGTCGGCGCGGAATTCCTTCACGCGCTGGCAGAAGTGCTGCGGGTGCATCGAGCCGCAATCCTGGTTGATGTTTTTGCCGTCGGGCTGGTTGCCAAAGACAATGACGTCCGCGCCCAGTTCACGCAGGACGCAGGGGGTGGCCTTGTAGGCCGCGCCATTGGCTGCGTCCACCACGATGCGCATACCGTCAAGCGTCATGCCGCGCGGGAAACTGGCCTTGGCCACTTCGATGTAGCGGGCCAGCGCGTCGTCAATGCGCACTGCCTTGCCAATTTCCTCGGCGGTGGGGCGGATGTTTTCGATCGCACCGCTGAAGACCAGGTTTTCGATTTGCGCTTCGATCTTGTCGTCGAGCTTGTAGCCGTCCGCGCGGAAAAACTTGATGCCGTTGTCCGCATACGGATTGTGCGAGGCCGTGATGACGATGCCGGCATCCGCGCGCAGGCTGCGGGTGACGTAAGCGACGCCGGGCGTGGGCAGCGGCCCAATGAACAACACGTCCACCCCCATGGAGAGGATGCCGGAGGAAATGGCGTTCTCGAGCATGTAACCGGAGAGGCGCGTGTCCTTGCCGAGCACAATCTTGTGGCGTCCGTGGCCGCGGGCCTCGCGTTCGAGATGCTTGAAGACGTGCCCGGCGGCGCGGCCGAGCTTGAGCGCGGTCTCGGCGGTAACGGGTTCGACGTTGGCGGTGCCGCGGACGCCGTCCGTGCCGAAGATTTTTTTCGATTTGCTCATGGATTGCCGTCGGAAAATTTCGGCGCTGATTGAACGGGGTTGGGCATTTCGACGATGACTTCCGTCGGTTCAATGCGCACGATGCTGACGCCGACGGGCACGGCCACCTGGATGCGTCGTTTGAAATGACGCGCGCCGGTGGTGTCCGCCGAGGTCGTGTCGGTGAGGACGCGAATCTCCTGCTGGGTCAGCGCTTTCATCACGTCGCCCCGGCCCTTGACGGTGACGGTGACGCGATTGGGGACCACCTGGCAGGCGCGCACGTCCGCCGTGCTGGAGACAATCTGCACCGGCAGATCGGAGTAGAGCCGTTCCAGCTGGTCGCCGCGTTCGGTGCTGACGGCCTTGACGGTCATCCAGATGGCGATCGCCAGGGCAAGGGAGAGGATTTTCCAACCGAGATCCTTGAGGAGCAGATCGCGCATGGTTACTTATCCCCTCCTTCGGTCGCCACCGGTGGAACATTCTTCTTGCGGAAGAAGACGGTGTCACCCGTGACGCCGCGGGCGCGCAGCCAGTTGATCAAGCCGCGGCCGCGTACCGGCCGCACAATCAACGTGGTCAGGAACGCGCGCAACTCCTCGGTGCTGACATTGCGCATCAACTGGCCTCTGTAGGCGTACGAAACGGCGCCGGTTTCCTCCGACACGACCACCACCGGCGCGTCCGTTTCCTCACTCAAGCCAATGGCCGCCCGATGCCGCGTGCCGAGTGACTTGTTCAAATCCGACCGTTGCGTGAGCGGAAAGATGCACGCGGCGTAGGCAATGCGGTCGCCGCAGAGGATCACGCCGCCGTCGTGAATGGCGTTGTTAGGGAAGAAAATCGTTTCGAGCATTTCGGGCGTGGCCACGCAATCCACGGCGATGCCGGACTCGACCGCCTCGAAAAGCTGAATGGACTGTTCGATGGCGATGAGCGCGCCGATCCGGACTTCGGCCAGGCGTTCGCAGGTGCCGACGACTACCTCGATGTTCTCGCGTTGCTCGTGCGTGGTGGCGAGGAGCGGCAGATTACCGAGTTCACCGAGGATGCGGCGGATCTCCGGTTGAAAGATCACCACCGCCCCGAGGATGATGACGAGCGAGGCGTTTCCGAGCAACCAGCGCAGCACCTTCAAATCCAGCGCGGTGGTCACGAGAAAAAGGACGATGAGCAACGAGGCGAACCCGATGACGACCGGCCAGCCGCGCGTGCCGCGGATAAAGCGCGTGCCATAATAGATTCCCGTCGCGAGGATGAGAATCTCGAGCGCCGGCCGCCACGCCGCTTGTAAGGATTGCCACATTTATTTTCTTTGCCGGGCCAGGATGTCCTCGGTCACGCGGATCGCCCGCACAGTTTCCGGCACGTCATGGGTCCGGATCAACTGCACCCCCGCCGCCACCGCCAGACACGCGCAGGCGAGCGACCCGGGCAGCCGCTCCGCCGGCGGGACCGGATGCCACCGGCCGAGGAACGATTTCCGCGACGCGCCGAGCAGCACCGGCCGCCCCCGTCTTGTAAAACGCTCCAATGCCGCGAGCAACTGCAAATTGTGTTCCAAGGTCTTGCCAAAACCGAGCCCTACATCCAGCACCACCTGGTCGGCCGCCACGCCCGCCGCCGCCAATCGCTCCATTCGTTCAACAAAAAATGCCTCCACTTCGCCCACCACATCCGTGTACGTCGGGTTCGCCTGCATGATTTGCGGCGTGCCCTGCATGTGCATCAACACATACCCGGCACCAGCCCCGGCTACCAACCGCCCCATCGCCTCGTCCGTCCGGTTCGCCGCCACGTCGTTCACAATGCTCGCCCCGGCCGCCAGCGCCGCCCGGGCGACGGCGGGTTTCATGGTGTCAATCGAGAGCGGCACGTTGACGCGCGCGGCGAGTTGTTCGATGACCGGAAGCACGCGCCGCAACTCCTCCGCCTCGTTGACGGGCGTGGCGCCGGGCCGGGTGGATTCACCGCCAATGTCGAGCAGGTCAGCCCCCTGCGCCACGAGCTCCAGGCCCCGCGCGACCGCGCGGTTGGGGTCGAGGAACTTTCCGCCATCCGAGAACGAATCGGGGGTGACGTTGACCACGCCCATGATGAGCGCCGGGCGCGGGAACTGGAATTCAAACTGGCGGGCGCGGAACAACATTCAAAAGTTGCAAGTTCCAAGGTTCAAGTTCCAAGCAAACACCGCGCGTCAGCCAGTTACCGGACAACCGGCGCCGGCAGATTGGGCCTGGTGGTTGCGATGCTGCCTGGTGTTTGGCGACTTAGGATTTTCAACCCCTGGCTTTCTCAATCAACTCGACCTCGTAACCCTCCGGTGCGTCAATGAAGGCGAACACGCTGCCCGAGGAAGTGGTCGTCGGGCCATCGGAATATTTCAGTCCGTGCTGGGCGAGGTGCCGGCCGAATTCCGCGAGACTGTCCACCTCAAAGGCCAGGTGCGTCAGGTCGGGTTGCACCTGCACCGAATCGCTGCCCGGAAAATGGCAAATCTCAATCAACTCCTCGCTCTCCGGCGCTTTGAGAAAGGCAAGCTCCGAGCCGCGCGGGGATTTGTGCCGGCGCACCTCCGCCAAACCGAGGACCTCACGATAAAATTTCACCGTGCGTTCGAGATCGTTGACGCGGTAGCGCGTGTGCAACAGTTTTCTGGCCAGACCCATGCCGGAATCGTAATGCCCGGGCTTGCGTAGGCAAAGCAACAAATCCACCCGGCTGATCACCGGCCGGGCCGGCTCACGGACTTGGCTTGTGATCGTCACCCGGTTCTGGTTGGCTTGGTCGCATCATGACGACGGCCACCTTCGCCCCGTATCGAAAGCTCCTCCAGCGCTCCCGCACCCGTGCCTTGCTAACCAGCACGGCGTCCGTGCTGTCCTGGGACCTGGAAACCGGCCTGCCACCCAAGGCCGTGCCATTCCGGGCCGAACAACTCGCGTATCTGGGGCGGGAAGCGCATCAGCTGTTCACCTCGAAAAAAGTCGGCGAATGGCTTGCCGCGTGTGAGCAGCAGGGTTTCGCCCCGGAGTCCGACGAGGCGGCGAACCTCCGCGAGTGGCGGCGCGGTTTCGATCGCGCGACCAAAATCTCGCCGCGCCTGGTGGAAAAAATGGAGCGCGTCCGCACCCACGCCCGGGAGGCATGGAAACGCGCGCGCGCGGAATCCAAGTTCCGGGTCTTTCAACCGCACTTGAAGAAGGTGCTGGACCTCACCCGCCAGATGGCGGATGGCTGGGGCTACCAGGAATCGGTTTACGACGCGTTGGTGGAAGGCTACGAAACCGGCATGACCACCCGGCAGTTGCAAACCCTGTTTGCCGGTCTGCGACCCGAGATTGGATCGGTGCTGGCGGTGGCGCGCGAACGGTCCCGGGCGGTGACGGAGGATTTTCTGCACGGCCATTATCCGATCGCGGCGCAACAAGCCTTCAACCACCGCGTGGCGCAGGCCATCGGTTTCGATTTCACCGCCGGCCGCGTGGACACCACCACGCATCCATTTTGCGAAACGCTCGGCCCGGCTGATTGCCGGCTCACCACCCGCTACGACGAGCAGAATTTCGCCCAATCGCTGTATGGCGTATTGCACGAGGCCGGACATGGTTTGTATGAACAAGGGTTGCCGGCGGAGCATTTCGGCACGCCGCTCGGCTCGGCGGTTTCGCTCGGGGTGCATGAATCGCAATCGCGGCTCTGGGAAAACCACGTCGGCCGCAGTCCGGCCTTCTGGGAGCACTGGCATCCGATCGCGTGTGAACATTTTCCCGAACTCAAGCGATTCTCGCCGGCGCAGCTCAACGCCGCCGTGAACCGTGTTGCCCCTTCGTTCATCCGGGTGGAAGCCGACCAGGTCACCTACGATCTGCACATCCTGCTGCGGTTTGAACTCGAAGTGAAGCTGATCGAAGGCCAGCTCGCGGTCGCCGACGTGCCGGGCTGCTGGAACGAGGAGTTCGAGAAAATGTTCGGGCTCCGGGTCACCGATGACGCGAATGGTTGTCTGCAGGACATCCATTGGTCGCTGGGTTTGCTGGGATATTTTCCGACCTACACGCTGGGCAATCTGAACGCGGCGCAGTTGATGCGTTGCGCGCTGCGCGAGCAGCCGGGCCTGGCCGACGAACTGGCCCGGGGCGAATACGGCAGCCTGCGATCCTGGTTGCGCCAGAAAGTCCATGCCCACGGCTCACGCCACCGCCCGCAACAGTTGATACAAATCGCCACCGGCGAACCGGCGCAAAGCACGGCGCACCTGGATTACCTGCGACAGAAGTTTGCCGCTGTTTGAGTTGGCGCGCGGTCGGCCAATCCAGTGGGGTTCGGACACGCAGCGAGAACGCGCGATACCGCTCGTTTCTTTCACCCACCCAAGGCATGCGGATCGCACCAACAAAAACTTGAGTGAAACTCCGGCGCGAGTGAACATCCCGGACCAGACTGCGTCTGACTCACATGCCAAATTGTTCAACACTCACGCGCCGCGATTTCATCCGCTCCACGGCGCTGGCTGCCGGGGGACTGGCGCTTGCTTCGCGGCCCGCACTGGCGTCGTCGCCGGCGGCATCCGTCCCGGCCAAACGGCTCGAACGCCTGGCCACGGGGGCCAACGTCTGTCGCTGGTTTCGCTTTCCGCGCCCGGACTCGCCCGAGCACTTCAAAAATTATCTTCCGGATTCCGAGGCGGAGTTGATGGCCCGGATCGGTCTGAAGCACGTGCGACTTTGCGTGGCACCCGCGGTCATCATGCATGCCGACACGGGCGACGTCCGCGAAGATCGCGCGGCGTACCTCGACGCGGCGATCGAACGGTTTCATCGCGCCGGCCTGCTGGTGATGGTGGACATTCATAATGAAGACCGGCCATCCGAGTTGAATGCGAAATGGCAGGATGCCTTCGTGAGATTCTGGGGAGCGCTCGCCGCACGGCTGTCCCGGTTCGATCCGGACCTGACGATGCTGGAAATCATCAACGAGCCGGTGTTCGCCGGGCGCGAGGATGAATGGGACACGTTCAATGCGCGCCTCGCGGCCGCCATCCGTGCCCGGGCGCCGCACCACACAATCGTCACTTCCGGCGCAAACTGGGGCGGCATTGATGGCCTGCGCAAGCTCAAGCTGCTGCCGGATCGCAACGTCGTGTACTCGTTCCACTGCTACGACCCATTCGCGTTCACCCATCAGGGCGCTACCTGGTCGAGCGAGAGCGTCAAACCGTTGCGGGCCGTGCCGTATCCATCGAGTCCGGAGGCGGTCGCGCCGCTGCTCGCGGCGCTGGCCGACCACCCGGCCGCCCGGGCGCTGCTGGAGAGATACGGCCGGGAGCGATGGAACAAGGAGCGACTGGCCGCACGATTCCATCAAGGCATCGCATGGGGCGCGCAGCATCAGGTGCCGCTTTATTGCGGCGAGTTCGGCGTGTTTCCGCCCTTCGCCAAACCCGAAGCCCGGGCCAACTGGTTTCGCGATTTCGGCCAAGTGCTGGCCGCGAACCAGATTGGCTGGGCGGTCTGGGGTTGGGACGAGGGCTTTGGTCTGAATCGCAAAATCAAGAACGGTCAACCGGTGGTGGATGCCGTGGTGGCCGAGGCGCTGGGATTGAAAGCGGCGTGAAGCCACGAGTCCGCATCGAGTGGCGATGGATGCTCCGGTTTTTTGCTTTCCGAATCGCGGCGTTAAAGATACCAATATGGGGAGCGGTTTTGCGAAATGGACCGAACCACGGGCGCTCCGGATGGGTTGAGAGCGAGCTGTTCGGGACATGCGATACCGTTCGAGATCGCGCGGGTGGTCATGAGCGTTTGGTTAATTGCCCTCACCCGCACCAGTTTCGCCGAAGATTCAAAGTACGATGGCCATTTTTTCCACCAAGAAGCCGAACCGCAACCGTCCGAAGGACGACAAGGAACGGTACTACCTGCTCCCCGGCCAGGGCGGCAGCAGTTACCGGCGCAAACAAAAGTTCATTCTCAAGTCGTCCATCATCGTCGGAATCGTGGTTTCGCTGATCTTGGCCGCCATCATGTACCTGGTGTATCGTTCACCGCGCTGACCGCGCACTCGCAGTCCGACTGAGCTTCCTTCGCTTGGCTGTATCCAGCAACCCCGACTCGCGACAACTCGGAACGAACTCCCGTCGCCCAATAAATAAACGAGGCCGGAGAAATGTTTCTCCGGCCTCGCTGACGATTGATCCGGAGACGATCGGGATCGTCCCGGGTTTGGTTCACGGCAACGACCAGCGATAGAACATGGTGCCGCTCGCCGGAATGGTGAGGGGCGAGACCGGGTTGCCCGGGGTATTGCTGTACGGACCGGACACCGTCGCGGATTGTTGCAACGTGGTGCCCGCCGGCCAGGTGAGGGTGACTTTGCCCCCGGTGGCCGGAGTTATGGTCAGCGCAGCGGTGCCGGCCTTGGCTTCCAGGTAGTGGCTCGCAATCTGGCCGGGCGTCAGGGCCACATCATAAATGGCCACTTCATCCACGCCGCCGGCGAAATAGTTTTCCCAACCATTCCCCGTGCAGCCAATGGCCCAGTTGCCATTGTCCACCGGCACCGCGCCCACGGCGGCGGCGGCGCTGGCCACCTGCACACCGTTGCGATAGAGCCGCCAGTTGGCGCCGTCATACGTGCCCGCCAGATGAATCCATTCGCCCCCGCCAAGGTCCCCGCTGGGGATGGGGTAACTCGCGACGTTGGTTACGCCGCCGATCTCCACGTCGTTGGTGTAAGTGGTCGTCGCCGACCCAACCACGTAGTTGGCTCCCGCACCGTCAATTTGCAGGAAAACTTCCGCCGTGTTGGTTGTCGCCCCGTCCGGAGCCTGGACGAGAAAATCCGTCCGGGTCGGCGGCCCGTGCGAAATGATGCGCGCGGGATCGCTTTGAAGACCGGCCGGATTGATCCAAGCCTCCAGCGTCACTTGACCGGCGATGTTCAGTCCCGTGGGGTTGTTCAAATTGATCCATTGTTTGAAGCCATCCAGCGGCGTCGCCAGATTGGCCGCCGCAAAACCGGGATAGGCCGGCGGACGCGGACCGGCGAGGACGTTGGTGGTCACCACCTGGCTCGCATTGGCGAGATAACCGATCGTGCCACTGTTGGTCGCCGGGTAATAGGCGGGGTCGTTGAAGTGGAGGTAAGTCTTCGGTCCCTGCCGTTGCGGTCCGGGCACACCGGTGGGGCCGGGAAACGGTGCCGTGAGCACCAACGTGGTGTAGTTCGTGCCATAGTTCGGATTGGTAGCCGCTTGATAGTGCGCCATGATCTGTTCCGGCGTGAGCACGTAGTTGTTGTAAATCGCGAGTTCATCCACATCCCCTTCGTAGGGATTGCTTCCCAGCCCGGACTTGGCGTTATAGGAGCCGATCCCCAAATCCGCCGGCACGCCGCCGTCCTCGGGGAACGCGGTATTCGCGGCGTAAAGCGCGGTCGTGTTCGAGGCGACGGCAACCCCGTTGACGTACGCGGTCAGGATGCCCTGCCACTGGTCGTTTCCGTTTCCGCCCACGTCGCCGTTCTGAGCCTGCGGCTCCCACGTGACGACCAAATACTGCCATTGACCGACGGCATAATCCGTATCGGTGACCACGTCCGAACCACTGCCGCCGTTGCCGGTGTACATCCGGAAATTCCAGCCATGCCCTTCGCTGGCCGGGTAGGAGAGATTGGGGTTGCGCTGGAAAATCACCCAACCCGTCCGGCTGAAACCCGAGACAGCCATGCGGTTGTTGACCGGGCATTGACCGCCCTGCTGATCTTTCATCGGCCGCAGCCAGGCTTCAAAGGTGAACGGGATTCCGGCGTTGGGATTGTTCCCGTCCAGAAACGGCAGCGTCGTGGTGGAGTTGCCGTTGCGTTTGTGATACGAAGCCGAGCCGTCATCGTTCCGACCCACGAGCGCGCCCGGAGCGGGATGAACGACTTCCGCCGTGTTGGTGCCCAGACCCGTATTCCGCACGTCGCCGAGGTTGATGGCCACGTCCGGCCCGGGAGCGATCTCGTCGAGCCGCAAATAAACCGCGGGGTTGGCCGATTGAATCAGGCTGGGATAGGAAACCGTGCGGGCGGCGTTGGTGCCGTTCTGGTAATGACTCAGGATTTGCGCCGGGGTCAGTTTCGCGGCATAGAAGGCCACCTCGTCGGCCGCGCCAAACCACGGATTCAAGGAGCTGTTGGCGTTGTTGTAATTCCCGATCGCGAATCCCGGCTGTCCGTTCACGGCTTCGCCCGGATCGTGATCGTTGGTGCAGGGCGCGTAACCGGCGTCCGTGCCGCTGGCGCCGCCGGTCCAGATGTTCGTGTTGGCGGCCACGCCATTGATGTAGATCGTCAACGTGGCATTGCTCACCTGCACCGGATCATAAACGACCACCACGTGCTGCCATTTGCCGATTTCAAACGGAACGAGGCTGGTGACATCCAATCCGGTGCTGCCGCCGTTGCCGGAATACATCCGGCAGTTCCAGCCCACTTGCTCGCCTTCCGAATAATCCGCGTTGGGTTTGCGTTGAAAGAAAACCCAGCCCTGGCGGTTCGCGCCTTGCGTGTAGCGATTCGCCAGCGGCGACATCCCGCCCACGCTCTGGTCGCTGGCGGGGTAGAGCCAGGCTTCGATGGTGAATGGTTGGGTGTTCGGCGGATTGAGCGCCGCGTTGAACGGAATCTCCGCCCGCGTGGTGGTGTCGAAAAATTCCGCGCGATTTCCGTCGCCTGCCAGCGCGCCGGGGAACGGATGCAGCACCCCGAAATCCGACAGGTCGTTGGTGGCATTGCCGGCCGCGCCCAGGCTGCCACTGTTGAGGTTGACAGCCGTGCGCGTGGTATCGTCATTGAGCCGATAATAGGCCTTGGGACCATCCGCCAGGACGGTGGATTGATAATCAGCCCGCGCCGGCTGGATCATCAAGCCTGGCACGACCAGCAAGGTTAACACGGACAGTTTCGCTTTTGGTATTTTCATGATTCTTTGGGGATTCGCGAAGCACTCATTCGCGCGCGCCTTCACTTTGGACGCGGACTTACGCTTCAGTTCAGAGGCTGGCTCCTTCACCGGATGGGGTCAAGGTCGTTCTCGAAAATTTCGAGCGCAACTCGAATGGAATTTTACGGACGAACACATTCGCGCGCCAAACCTTCCGTTCCGACAAACTCGCGAACCGAGTTCGCCCACCATCGCCGCCGTCAGGTTCTCACGGATTCACCACCTTGGGTTGGGCGGCTTCCCATTCGGACGGGCTGACCTTCTTCGCCGAGTGTTGGAAGTAAAATGTGCCGCGCTTGTTGCCCACCACCACATCGGGATATTTCTTGTTGCTGCACGGCGCGGCGACCACTTGCGTGCCGACTCCCGAGTCGTTATCAATCAAGTGCGGAATGAACTCCGCCGTCCGGCCCGGCCCGCGCACGAGCTTGAACCAATAGAGCACCGCCTCGTCGTTCCGGTCGGGATCGCCTTCGTGACCGTGCGACCAGAATCGTTTCCCCGTCACGATGTCCTTGAGCCCATCACCGTCCATGTCCACGAGATCCACGGCGTGCAATTCGGAGAAGCTCACGCCGTATTTGTCGGGCACGCGCTTTTGTTCCAGGTTCAGAATGACATGCGGCTTGAAGGTGATTTCACCGTTGGCGCGCACTTGCTCGTACCAGAGCAAGCCAAAACCGTGTGCCGCGTAACTGGTGATGACATCGTTCCACCCGTCGCCGTTCACGTCGTACGCGTACATCTGCGAGCCGCCGATCGGAGTGAATTCAAACGGGTGATAGGTCCAGACCGGATCGCCGGCCAGCGATTTGGGTTGTTCCCACCAGCCGCTCTTTTCGAGCAAATCCATTCGGCCGTCGCCATTCACGTCGCCCACGCCCATGCCGTGCGTGAACCGGTGATAATTGTTGTCGGGAGACAGGCGATGGAACTTCCAGGGCGCGGTGGGATGCTTCGCATCCGGTTCGGCGTAACCGTAAAAACCTTTCGAACTGCAAACCAGCTCGGGCTTTTTGTCGCCGGTGAGGTCCGTGAACGTCGGCGATTCATTGTCGGTTACGTCCAGCGCCAGATGCTTCGTCCAGGGAACATCCTGCCCGCGCGGATTCTCGTACCACACGGTCGCCTCACCTGGAAAGCCGATGATCAGAATGTCGTTCCATTTGTCGCCGTTGAAGTCACGAACAAACGCAAAAAAATTGTCCGAGTACGTGTTCTTCACGCCGAGCGCGCCTTCAAATCCAGCGATGGTTTGCTCCGTGCCATCGGCCTGCTTGCGTTTGAAGGTGGTTGTGGCGGGATAGTATTCGTGGCGCTTGCTGAAATCCGGCCCCTCATACCAGTACGGCCCCGCGACGATGTCCGCCTTGCCGTCGCGATTCAGGTCGCCAAAGGTGGCGCCTTCGCACCAGAACTTGTCGCTGAGCTGGGTTTTCTTGAACGTGTGCAGCAGATGACTCGCGCCGCTGGAAGCAGCGACTCCGCTAAACACCAGGGCGAGCGTGGCGATGTGGACTTTCATGCCCAATGCCTGTCAGAGTCTGGGCCGCCGGTCAAGTCCGCTTCCACGGTTGCCAGTCGGGTGAACCCCGTCCGCCCAACATTCACGCGAGTCAATGACCGGCCTTCAGAGCGGCGGGTTGGTGGGGAGCACGTAGCCCTTATGCCACGTCAACTGCCAGAGGCGCGGAAGTCTGACCAGGTCGGCGTGCCCGTCGGCATAGACCATATTGACCGCTCCATTCAGACGCGTGTTGGCCGGCGCGGTGATCCGGGAAGCCGAAGCCGGCCCGCCGTGGCGCGCGATCAAGAACCGTCCAATGCCGCCGTCGTTCCATCCGAAATACGGATTGAACGATGGACGTTGATCCGCCTTGACCCAGGCGTCCACCCAGACCGAATCGCCCAGCACGGGTGTGGTCGAGGGCTGGGAAATTTCCGAATCCTTTTTGTAGGCGAGTTTTTCATCGCCCCAGCCGACGGGCCAGCCGCCGGCGTAGAGCCACGCGTTGAAGGCGTAACTCCCGTCATAACCCCGCGCGGAGGCGCTCCCCCAATTTCCGTTCGTGGGCCAGAGCCAGGCCTGGTCGAGCGTGCCGCACTCGGAGAACATTCCGGCCCCGCTGGGTGCCGACAAGGCCTTGCGCGGGGCGGGCGGTGTGTTCTCCCGGGCGCGCGGGCACAGCCGGACCTGGTTGACTTTTGCATGATGCTCAAGGTAAGCCCGCATCCACAGGTCTTGGTACTGGGCGTACGGCACCGTTTTGCCGAAATCGTTCACGTACATGAAATGCGCGATCCCCATCTGCTTGAGGTTGCTGGTGCAAGCGATCGCCTGGCCCTTGCGTTTGGCGCTCGCTAACGCGGGCAACAGCATGGCCGCCAGAATGGCAATGATGGCGATGACCACGAGCAGTTCGATGAGGGTAAAACCGGGACTGTTGTCCGATTTGGTCGCTTGGCGCGTTTGCATGGGACCGGGAGTTGTTTGCTAACGGGACGGTATCCGAGGCGCAGCTTCCTGGCAACGACGTTTCGTACGACGTTTCGCGCGGCGCAATCACGGCCGCTCTGGTCAACTTCTCACCATGAACCTTCCCGCCGTAGCCGCCGAGGTAACGAGGCGGACGCCGTTGAGCGGCGGTCTGTTCCGCCTACGCCAACAAGAATCGCAGGTCGTCCAGCGATAAACTCTGCGAGAATTTTTCCTCGCCCAACACGTCTTCGGCGAGCGAGCTTTTCTGCTTTTGCAGCGCGCGGATTTTTTCCTCGATGCTGTCCTTGATGAGCAGCCGGTAGGCGATGACCTTGTTCGCCTGGCCAATGCGGTGCGTGCGGTCAATGGCCTGGTTCTCCACCGCCGGATTCCACCACGGATCGAACAGGACCACATAGCTCGACGCGGTGAGGTTCAGGCCGAATCCGCCCGCCTTGAGCGAAATCAAAAAGACGCCGGCATCGGTGGCCGCCTGGAAATCTTTCACCAGCGCGCCGCGATCCTCGGTGTCGCCGGCCAGGTACCAATGTCGCCAGCCGCGCGCGTCCATTTCGCCGCGCAGGATGGCCAGCAGCTCGACGAACTGCGAGAACACCAGCACCTTCTGGCCTTCCTCGATCAGCGGTTCGAGGGTTTCCATCAACGCCTCGACCTTTGCGCTCGCGGCTTTGGACGTGGGTTTGACGAGGCGCGGGTGGCAGCAAATCTGGCGCAGTCGCAACAGTGACGTGAGAAAGTTGAACCGCTGCTTGTTCAGCGCCGCTGCCGTTTTCACTCCGAGCAGCATCGCCTGGGCGCGCTTGAGTTCGGCGCGGTAGAGCGTTTTTTGTTCGCCCTCGAGTTCGCAGAACAAATCCTCCTCCACGCGATCCGGGAGATCGCGCGCGACCTGCGCCTTGGTGCGCCGGATGAGGAAGGGACGCACGCGCGCCGAGAGTCGTTGGCGCGCGAACGGATCGCCCTTGGCGTCGTAAAGTCGTTGGAACTCGGCGCGGCTGCCGAGCGCCCCGGGCATCGCGAAGTTCATCAAACTCCACAAATCCAGCAGGCGATTTTCAATCGGCGTGCCGCTCAGGATGAGGCGATGTTCCGAGCGCAATTGCCGGGCAATCTGCGCGGTCTGGCTCGCGGGATTCTTGATGTATTGACCTTCATCGAGAATCACCGCGCGAAATTTTTCCCGGACGAGGTCTTCGCCCACGAGCCGGAGCTGGCTGTAGTTCAGCACGTGCAAATCAGCCGAGGCCAGCGTGCCGGCGAATGACTTGAGTTCGCTGGCCGGCCAGCAGCGGACCTTGAGTTCCGGGAAAAAGCGCTGCGCCTCCGCGTGCCAGTTGTCCGCGACGGATTTTGGACAAACGACGAGCGAAGGTGGCTGCGACGCCCTCGTCGCAGCGTGTGGCAGCGACGCCTCGTCGCCCGTGGCCGGCTGTGCATCACCCGGCGCAAGCGACGTTTCACGCGACGCGGGCGTCGCGTCCACGTTGTGCGCCGGGGCGGCGCAACTACTCCGCACCCAGGCCAGCCACGCGAGGGTTTGCAGCGTTTTCCCGAGTCCCATGTCATCGGCAAGGATGCCGCCAAAACGGTTCGCGCTGAGGTAGCAGAGGAAATGAAAACCGTCGCGTTGATATGGCCGCAATTCGGCCTGGATCGCCGCCGGGACATCCGGCGTGACGCGGGCCTGAAGTTCGCTGGCGCGCCGTTCGATGCGGTCGCAAGTTTCGTCCGGGAGAAATTTCCGCGCCGCCTTGTCGGCGAGTTGGAAGGCGTGCAGGCGTTGCGGTTCACTGGTCAACCCGTGCGGCGTGAGGCCGAGGCGCGCGAGTTCCTTGTCCTCCTCTTCACTCAACGTAAACTCCAGTTTCCGCCAGCCTTTTTGATCGAGCCGCACCCAGTTGCCCTTGGCGTCCAGCAACAGCTTGATTTCCGCCGGCGTCAGCGTCGCGTCGTTCACATCCACGATGACGCGCAGGTCGAACCAGTCCATCTCTGACTCGCTGGCTTCGAGTCGGATTTTGCCGGCCACCTCGGCGTTTTGGAAGGAGGCGAGTTCGCCGCCCAGATCAATGCGCGCTCCGGCAGGCAGCGCCTTGAGAAAGGCCACGAACGCTTCGGCAAACTTCTTGGTGAGGCGCAACTGCCACCGTTGGGAGTTGTAGTCCCACTTGAACCCGGCGGCGTCCAGCGGCGGAATCAACGCGCCCAACGCCGTGCGATCAAGCCGCAGCAACTCTTTTTGTTTCTGGCGCGAGGCGGTCTTGGATTTGTCCACCCAACCGTTGCCCACCCAGGCTTCGACGTATTCGCCGTCGTCGGATGCGCCGTAAATGTCCACCTGGCAATACTCGGTGGCCTGGCCGGCCCACGGGATTTTGATTTCGGCGCGAACGCCCGGATGGAGTTTCACCGTGCGCACGCGCGCGGCGAGTCGCGGCGGCGGCTCGACCTGCAACCGGTCCAGCAAGCGCACGCCGCCGGCGGATTCAAACGCCTTCGCCGGAATCAGCGTCGCGTTGTTCAACGACGTGATGTGCGGATCGAACGGCGGTCCGTTGAACACGCCCAGCGGAGTGAGATAAAACACCGGATTACTGCCACAAACTGCCCACACCTTGGGCACGGGCACATCGTTGGCCTGCACCAGGGAAAAGGCGTAGTCACCGTCCGCATCGTCGGGTTGAACCACCTGCCATCGCAGCGGCGCTTCGTGAAACACGAGCGGTTCGCCACCGGCATCCACCAGCAGCGGTCGCAACGATGGCTGGCGGAACCAGCGCCCCAGTTGTTCCTTAACCCAGAGGTCGTTGTAATTGAGGTCGAGGGAATAGGTGGCTTGCGTGTGCTGCCAGTAGGGCAGCCAGAGCAACGCGGCCTCGGGCGAGAGTTGCGCGGCGTGGTCTCGTTCGAAGCCTTGCACCTTCCGCGATTTGATTTCCTTCCACTCGTCGCCCGTGCCGCGCCATTCAAACACCATTCCCGGCGGCGTGAAGCGCAGGCGCAAATCCACTGGCGTCGGCGCGGCTTCCATCGCCACGACGTTCGAGCCGTAACCACCTCCCTGACCATAGCCGGCCAGCGTCTGACTCCAGCGGGCGATCTCGCGACCCCGGTGATGCCGGCGCATTTGCTCGCGCGCCCCGGTCAGGTCGGTGCAACTCTCGAGAAACGACGGGATCGCAACCCGCCGTTGCTGCTCGAGGTACAGCGCCAGGAAATTCCAAAACTCCTGCTCCGAACGCGGTCGGCTGGGATAGATTTCCAGCCGCGCCCAGTAGTCATTCGCCTGCGGCAGACCCAGGCCGTGCAGTTGATGGGCGTAATACAGACCGCCACTCACAGCTTCCTCATACAGGCGGCGGATGATTTTAAGATAACGTGACTCGTCCGAAGTGAGTTTGCGCCCGAGCTTCGCGCGCACCGTGTCGGCAAAGCTGGTGAGATGGGTTTCCGGAACGGTGGGAACAATGACTCGCGGGATCGTGGAATTTCTGCTGGTGGCGCTGCTGAGGGCGGCGACGACGGCGCTGGAATGTTCGGCGAGCAGTTGCTTGGCAGCGGCATAGACGTGCTTGCACTCGAAGCCCATTGGGCAGCTACATTCCGCGTCCCAACCGTCGTCATAGTCCAGCAACACCCGATACAAGTCACCGCCCTGGACCGTTGCTCCATAAGCCCGGCCCGGCTCCTCGCAGTCCGTTTCCACCACCGCACCTTGCCGGAAGTAACGCTCCCCCTTGTGACGCGTGGTCGAATCGAACGACTTTAGGTATCGCTGAATCGTCTCCGGCTTGAATCCGTCAAAATCATCACTCGTCAGCGCCATAAAGCCCGAATCGTAACATCACGCCATCGCGCGGGCGATGGAATTCCACCAGACGTCGTGCAATTCGGTGAGCGGGGCGGAGAATTCGCCGCCCGTGGTTGGCAGGTGAAATTTCATTCCAAGGTTGGTTGTAAATCAATCGCCTGGTGGAGTTGGCACGGAAAGGTTGCGGCAGATGGAACGCACCAGAAACTTTTTGATTTCGTTGTGGCGGGAAATGGCCTCCTTACGACCGGTCTGCGGATTCTGCCAGATGGAATGGCTGCCACCTTCGCGGAACGCCGTGCAGCCGTGTTGTTGAAGGTGACTCAGCAGCGCACGGCGCTTCATGCCAGAACGAGTTCCGCTGTTTCCGCGCGGGGATCGAGCCGGAAAACTTCTTCACGCTCGGCTTCCAGCAGAAGTTGGATGGCCTGCTTGAGGTCGGCCAGACATTCCTCGCGGGTCTCGCCCTGGCCATTGGCGCCGGGAACTTCCAGGCAGGTCGCCCAAAACCCGCCCTCACCCGGTTCACCTCGATGCACGATGGCGGTTAATTTCTTCATGGTTGCACTTTAATTCCAAGCGTTCCGAATACAAAACAGTTTTTTTGGGTGGTATAAACCGGACGAGTCACGTCATCGCGCGGGCGATGCTGTTCCACCAGGCGTCGTGCAGGTCGGTGAGCGGGGCTGAGAATTCACCGCCAGCGGTTTTCATCGTCAGCTTGTCGCCGCCGACTTTGCCGATCTGCACGGCGGGCACGCCCATGAGCTTGGCGCGTTCGACGACTTTCACCGCGTCGAGTGCCTGGCAACTGATGACGACGCGCGATTGCGTTTCACCGAAGAGCAGGGCGTCGAGGCGGACCTTCCCCTCACCCGGCTTCGCCACCCTCTCCCCATCCGATGGGGAGAGGGACAGGGTGAGGGGCGTTAAGTCAATTTGTGCGCCGATGAGCCTCGGTGTGTCGCGGGCGATGAGCTGGCTGATGCAGCTTTCCGCGAGCGCGACGGCGAGGCCGCCTTCGCTGCAATCGTGCGCGCTCTTCACAAGACCGGATTGGATCAAGCCAAGGAGCGTGGTGTGCAGCGTCTTCGCGACTTCGAGGTCACAACGCGGCGGCGAACCGTTCTTCTGGCCGTGGACGACTTGCAGATACGCGCTGCCACCGAGGCCGAGGATTGGGTCGGCTTGGTCCACCGCGTCGCCGAGCAGGATGATGGCGTCGCCTTCGTCCTTGAACCATTGCGTGGTGACGTGCTCCGGCTTCTCGATGAGGCCGACAACGGAAATCGTGGGCGTCGGGTCAATCGGTCCGGCGGGACTCTGGTTATACAACGAACAATTTCCGCCCGTCACCGGCGCGTTGAACGCGCGGCAACCTTCCGCCAAGCCGCGTACGGATTCCTTGATTTGCCAGAACAGCTCCGGTTTGAGCGGGCTGGGCATGTTGAGGTTGTCCGTTGCGCCGAGCGGCACGGCGCCGGAGCAGGCCAGATTGCGGCACGCTTCGGCCACGGCGGCTTTCGCGCCTTCGTAGGGATCGAGGTAAACGTAACCGCCGTTGCAATCCACGGTCATGGCGATCAGCTTCTCGGGAAACGCATTCCCGGGGAGCACACGCGCCTCGCGTGTGGCCGACGACGCCCCGTCGTCGGCAGAACGCGCGCCTTCGCGCGTTGCCTCCTCGCGCGGTGGCGCGCTCGGTGCGGTTGACGAGGCGTCAACCGCCACAGCCGGGGCGGCTGTGCTCCCCTGAACAGGAATGGAGTCCGCTTTGATGCGGATGACCGCAGCGTCGCTGCCGGGCAACACGACCGAGCCGGCGCGCACTTGATGATCGTACTGGCGATACACCCAGTTCTTCGACGCGATGCTGGGCCAGGCGAGAAGTCGCATCAGCACATTCGTCGCATCCGTCGCATTCGTCATATCCGTAATGCCATCTAAGCGGAAGGCTTTCACTTCCGCGATGTACGCCGGCTCCACCGCCTCCCGATGATACACCGGAGACTCATCCGCGATCTTCTTCGCGGGAATGTCCACGACGAGTTTGCCGCCGTGACGCACCTTCATGTGGCCGGTGTCCGTGATGATGCCGATCTCGGCCCACGGCAAATCCCACTTGTCGAAAATCCGTTTCACTTCCTCTTCGCGCCCCTTGTGAATGACGATGAGCATGCGCTCCTGCGATTCCGAAAGCATGATCTCGTAGCTGCTCATGTTCGGCGCGCGTTGCGGAACTTTATCCAATTCGATCTCGATGCCCGTGCCGGCGCGCGCGGCCATTTCGCAGGTGGAACACGTCAAACCCGCCGCGCCCATGTCCTGCATCCCGGCGACCGCGCCGGTGGCGAGCAATTCGAGGCACGCTTCGCACACGAGCTTTTCCATGAAAGGATCGCCGACCTGCACCGCGCCGCGCTGTTGCTCGGCGGATTCCTCGGTCAAATCCTTGGAGGCAAACGCCGCGCCGGCAAGGCCGTCGCGACCCGTCGCCGGGCCGACGTAAAACACGGGATTGCCCACACCCTTGGCCGCGCCGCGTGTGATCTGTTCATGGCGCAGCACGCCGAGGCAGAACGCATTCACGAGCGGATTGCCTGAGTAAGTTTTGTCGAAATACACTTCGCCCGCGACGGTCGGGATGCCGAAGCAATTGCCGTAATGCGCGATGCCGGCCACCACTCCGGCGAACAAGCGACGATTGGTCATTACTTCTGCTGTCGGCGTAGCAGGTGGGCAGGTGGGTGAGTGGGCAGGTGAGACCTCGCTGCTCGCGGCTCCGTTCCCCCTTTCTCCCTTTCCCACTTTCTCACCTGCTGCTCCGTTTTCCCTGATGGGGCCAAACCTCAGAGAATTGACCGCACACACCGGCCTTGCGCCCATCGTGAAGATGTCGCGGATGATGCCGCCGACGCCGGTGGCCGCGCCCTGAAACGGTTCGACCGCGCTGGGATGATTGTGCGACTCGATCTTGAACGCGATGGCGATGCCGTCGCCGATGTCAATGATGCCGGCGTTTTCCTCGCCCGCGCCGACGAGGATTTTGGGCGACTTGGTGGGGAAGGTCTTGAGCAGCGGCCGGGTATTTTTGTAGCTGCAATGCTCGCTCCACATCACGGAAAAGATGCCGAGCTCGGTGTAAGTCGGCACGCGGCCGAGGATTTCCTGGGCGTGGGCGTATTCTTCCGACGTGAGGTTGTGTTTGGCAACCAACTCTGGGGTGATGGCGGGTTCGGTCATTTCAAATCTTTCGGAATTTCTTTGCGGACAATGCAAGCGCGGTTTCGTAGCCGCCTCCAAAGGCTAGTCGCGTGATGTCCTTCAAATTGAACGTATCTTTGCCTTTCCATTCAGCCTGAGTGTTCAGGCCGTGGATCGAAATTGTCTTCGGTGTCAATTCAGCCAGTTTTCCAATCCAACACGCATCATCCCGAATCATTTCCTTTTCGATGGTTATGACCGGAAATGCTTTGTCAACCGATTGAATCGCTTCCTCAAGAGTTGAAATCAAAACTTTCGGACGAATTGGTTTCAGCTTCTTGGCTTTCGCCGCTTTATTTTGCCAGCACCCCTTCTTGTCGAATACTCGCTGGCGGTTGATGTCCCGAACACGAATCACAATGTAGCCATTGAGTGTGAAAGTACTCCACTCAAGCAAATGCAGGAGGATTAACGAGTCGCTGAAGTCCAGAACAAAGCCAGCAATCTGCTCGGAGATTTGCGGACGGCGATCAAGCTCGATCAGGAAATTCTTTTCCTGACAGCGTTGAAGCATTGCTTTGAACTTCGGATGCATGACAAACAATCAAGCTGCTTGTGCGACAGTTTTATCCTTCAACGCGGTGAAGAGGCTTTCAAAAATCCATTTGCCGTCGTCGCTGCCGAGGAGCGGTTCGCAGGCGCGTTCGGGATGCGGCATCAGGCCGGCGACGTTGCGTTTTTCGTTGCAGATGCCGGCGATGTTTTGCAGCGCGCCGTTCGGATTGGCGGAGTCGGTGAGGTTGCCGTCCTTGTTGCAGTATTGCCAGAGGATCTGGTTGTTGGCCTGGAGTTTCGCGAGCGTTTCCTCGTCGGCAAAATAGCAGCCTTCGCCGTGGGCGATGGGCACACGGAGGAGTTTGTCGGGCGGAATCTGGTTGGTGAACGGCGAATCGTGCGTGGCGGTTTTCAGGAAAATGCTTTCGCAGCGGAATTGCAGCGAACGATTGCGGACGAGGGCGCCGGGCAACAGGCCGGCCTCGGTGAGGACCTGAAAGCCATTGCAGATGCCAAGCACGAGGCCGCCGCGGTCGGCGAATTGTTTCACGGCCTGCATCACAGGGCTAAACCGCGCGATGGCACCGCAACGCAGGTGATCGCCGTAACTGAAACCACCGGGCACGATGACGGCATCGGCGTCACCCAGCGAGGCGTCTTTGTGCCAGACCAGACGCGCCGAATGACCGAGCGCGCGGATGGCGTGGACGGCGTCCTGGTCGCAGTTGGAGGCGGGGAATTGGAGAACGGCGAAATTCATTTGGTTTGGAAGCTTTGGTTACAAGTGTGGCGGCAGTGGAGAAAGTGAGAAAGGGGGAAAGGGGGAAAGGGGGAAAGGGGGAGTTGTGTTTGCTCCCTTTCTCCTTTTCTCCCCTGCTCCTATTCGGCCGCGCAGTCACCGGGGGTCATTCGATTTCGATTTTGTAGTCCTCAATGACGGGGTTGCTCAACAGCTTGTGCGCGGCGTCATTGAGGGCGGTGTGCGCAGCGGCCCGGTCCGTGCCGGGCGCGAGATCAATCTCGATGTACTTGCCGATGTGAACGCCGGTGACACCGGTATAGCCCATGTGTTCGAGGGCCTGGCGGACGGTGATGCCTTGCGGGTCCACGACCGCTTTCTTGGGTGTGATGATGATTCTGGCTTTCATGTGAAACGGAAACGGAAACGGGTGGTTCTCCCGTTAAAAATCCAGAGAGCATGGTGGCGGATCGTGGTGTTGGAGGCGAGACTAATCTGGACTGTGGCAACACGACGGTCAGAGAAGTCCCAACTTCCCAATGCCGAAGCACCCGCCGGGACAAACGGGATCGGCGCGAGAAACGAGAGGTTTCTCCGGCCGCCGGCGCCGGACGTTGGGAGCTTTCGCTCAATGCGCCTGCCGGACACGAACGGTATATCGTTTCGCCTGCGCGTTCATGGAAGTGAATTTCACCTGCTCCGTGGAGTTCTCGGTGAGGATCACGGTTTGGAACGGCGTTTCGTCTCCGGTGGCGACTCCGTTGGCGTCCTTGAAGACACAGTTCGCCTGCACTTCGAGACGGCGATTCTCACGATTGCGAAGTTGGACGGTCACTTCCAGCCGACCGTCCGCCAGCGTCTGCTCATGAGTCCCGGTGCAGGTGATGGAATACTGCACGCCGGGATCCAACAGCACGACGGGCTGGCTGCTTTCATAGGGCGGCGTCTTGGAATTTTGCGGCAGGTAGGGACCTTTGTCGTAGGTGCTGCCGCAGCCGGCGGTGAACAGCGTGGCGATGGCCAGGGAAGTGAGCAGGAGATGGATCTTTTTCATAAAGTTTGCGGAGTGGTTGAGGTGTCGCTGACAAAAACGAGTTTGCTTCGGCCATCGGTTGGAATGTTGAGATTCAATATCTTGGTCAAATTGTTCACTGGCTGGCCGGCGGCGTCGAGAAATTCCACGCGCACGACGTGGGGTCCGGGCGTCAGCTTCACGGCGGCGAAGCTGATGAATTGCGGCAGGTTGTCCCAGGTGCGCGTGTCGGCCTGCGGCGTGGTGGCGGCGGAAATCCCCTTGCTGATCAGTCCCGCCAGCGCGATGCCGAGACCGACGGCTTGGGCCGTGTGATTGTCGCTCACGGCCGCCGTGGTGAGTCCACCGATGAGCGCCACGTCGCCCACCGTACTGGTGGCGTCCTTGAACACCGCCTTGTTCGCCAGGATGTGATCCATCACGCGGCCGCCCCGGGTCGTCGCCTGGAAATTCAGATCATCCGCGGGCGCGACGGTGAGATTGATGCCGGCGGTCTGAATCCGCGCGGACAACACCGGGGAGGTCCGGGTCTTGAAGCGCAATTCCTCGTTATAGCGACCGGTCGCGTACTTGAGCGGGCCGGGGCCGAATTCGACGATGAACAGCACGTTGGCGCCCAGGTTGAACGGCGGCAGCGTGATGTTCCGGGCATGGGCCTCCGCGCGCTTGAGGGCATCCGAACCATCGCCACCGAGCCTGGCCGTGGCGTAACCGGCGAGATAATCAGGCAACACCCAGTCGCCGTCGTATTCATGGTTCTGCGCGTCGCTGTCCTCGAACTCCGCGCTTTTGAAACAGGCGCGGGCGTTGTCGAGTTCGCCGTCCATCCAGTAAATCACCCCGCGATAAAAATAGGCCATGCTCCGCTCGTAGGGTTCGCCGATGAAGGTCTTTTTCGCTTCCGCGTTAAAATAGCCGCGCGACTTCCGGGCTTCGGGGTTGTTGCCGTAAATACCCTGCAAGGTCAGCAACGCATCATCCAGCAACGACCGGGCTTCCGCCACCTGACCCTGGCGCAGGGCGGCGACGGCGGTGCGATATTGCCAGAGGACTTTGTCGCGCGCCGGGCCTTCGGCGATCATGCGCGGCCCGTCCACCATGATGTTGCCGGTCAACGGAATCTCGGGTGTTGGCGTGGCGCAGCCGGTGAAAAGCAGTAACGCAAATAGCGGAAGGCAATTCAACGCAAAGGCGCAAAGGCGCAAAGGCGCGGAGGAGTCGCAACCCAAGAAGCACGGCGGTGGCCGGAGACTCAGCCGCAGCACTGGCGGTTTCCCGGGCGTGCTGCGGCTGGTGCTGCGCACACAGCCGCGCTCCGGAAGATTCTTCGCCGAACGCAACGAAGTTGGGAGAAAGCCCGGCAGCGGCGTACAGGAGGAATTTTTTTTCGCTCCTTGCGCCTTGGCGTCTTGGCGTCTTGGCGTTAATTGAAAATCTGCGAGCATTTGCACGGCGACAAATCCCAGTCCTTTAGTCCAAGCTTTCAAGGGTTGGGAATTGAGACATAACCAGTTTAGAACAGTTCCTTGGTTCGCCTTCGCTTGCCATCGAACACGGTTCCATCACCGAATCCCAAATACGTGTGAAACTTGCATCGGAAAAACACCTCACTGTTGTTGGTCGCATCCATCCCGGGTGACAGGATTTCATAGCTAATGCTCTCCGGTGTCACTTCCGCCCACGAACGCGGGATCAGACGGGCCACGTCGGAGGGACAGTGCAGCAGCTTCGGGACAATAATTTCATTTGAAAGCGACCGAAAATCTTTCGGGTAGTTTCCGGTGTCGCTGGCCCACAATCTTGCCGCGCATCCAATCGAGAACATCTGGTTTCCGCACTCGACTGATTCAACACGGTGGGCCAACGCGGTTTGCGACAACAGGAGCGTTGCAATTCCACCAACTGCCACCAGTGCAAGTCCAACCTTGATGAGATTTTTCTGTTTCATCAGCCGAGCGGCCATCTTGGCTTCATCGTGGGCGACTTGAAGGCTGGTTCAGCTGCCAGTTCAAATAAATGGTGGCCGCAACGGCAAAAGCAAAGCCCAGGAGCCGAGCGCTTGACTCCGTGTAATATCCCGAAACGAGCAAGCCGCCAAAGAACAGTGTCGCAACGCACGTAATCGAAAGCAACACCCGCAGCACAAAGATCCCACGACCGCCAGAACGCAGCACCTGTTTTGCCAGAAGCACCGGCCCGTAGAGAAGAAAAGTCGCAAAGATTGGAACCAGGATTATGAAAGCCGCAACTGAATACCACGGACCGATTTCCCGACGGCTTGCAAACAACACGGTTGGCACGAGCAGCAGTAACCATACGACACCAAAAGCCTTGTCCGGTCGAAATGGCCTGTCGATTTCTTGCATCGCAAGGTTGGCCGACTTCACCGATACGCCGCGTCTTCCAGCCCCTGTTTTTTGATTTCCGCCGAGTCCTCCCAGACGATGGCGCTGGTGCGCGCGTCTATCAGTTGAAAGGCATAGAGGATGTAATCACTGGTACCCTTCGTGGTGCGGGTGGACATGCCTTCGAGCGAGCCGGTCAGGAAGTAATTCGCCCCCAGGAACTCCTGGACTTTCGGATCACTGCTCGCCGTCACCGCGCCTTCGCGTTTGAGGTTGCGCTCCTTTTCCAGGGTGGCCATGCGGTCGCGCGCCAGGAACGTCACTTTGCCGGCGGACTTGGAGTTGAGCTGCGTGCGGATGCGCGTGAGGAAGATGTCCTTGTTGATCGGGAAGCGCGTTTTGTTTTCCACCGGATCGAGCACCACAATGGGCGGCGTGGCGGCGTTGGCGATTTGCGGAATGCCCAGGATGCTGCGCGCCATCTTGTCGGTGACCGCCACGAGGTCTTGGGATTCGATGCCCGTGCCGCCCACGAAGCCGGCTTCGTCGGCGTTCATGCGCGTGACGCCCGTGCCGGAGGGATTCTTGACGCCGCTGGAAGCACAGCCCGCCACGAGCGCGGCGGTGGCGAGCGGGAGCAACAGTTTGGTGATGATTTTCATTTCTTTGGATGTTGGCAAAAAGGTGATTTTAACCACGGATGGGCACAGCTGAACACGGATAAAGGTCGGAGACAAGCGCGCGTTGGGTATCAGGAAATCCGTGTCTATCCGTGTTCATCCGTGGTTATGATTTCCGTTCAAAACGTCGGCGCATCCGGCACGGTCGGGGCATCCGCGATCTGCGGACGCGGCGTCCAGGTGTAGGTCGAGTTGGCGGCGGGTGTGGAGGTGATCTGCGACGAGGAGTCTGGCGCTGGAAGGCCGGAGTCCTGTGGCACGGACGCAGTTGCGGTCGGTGCCGGAGCTTGAGTGGCGACCACCGGTTGTTCGTGCTTCTTCGTCGTCAGTTCCGCGATGCCGCCCACGACCAATCCCGCCGCCGCGCCGATGGCCGCGCCGGCCCCAGGTTGGCAATTCGCCCCCTGACCAATCAGCGCGCCCGAAGCCGCGCCCAGCAACGTGCCGCTTACTGCGTAGTTGGGGCGGGCGGGTTGGTAATAATAACCCGGCGCAGTGTAGGCGTTCGGCGCGTAATAAACGTAGGCGGACGACGCGCCCGAACTGTAGCCGTAGCCGAGGCTCACCGCGGGAGCAGGAGTGTAAACGGCGGGTTGCCCGGCGTAGTATTCATTTTGTCGCGCCTGTCCGACCAGCGCGCCGGCGAGCAAGCCCACGCCCGCGCCAATGGCCGCGCCTTGACCGGAGAAACCGCTGCCGCAGCCGTAATAATTATTGCCGCTGCCGCCGATCAATCCGCCGAGCAGACTGCCGAACATGGCGCCGTTGAAGGCTTCGGGGCTGAAAAGTTGCGCGTGCGCCGAGAGCAAAGTGGCGCCCGTCATCACGGTCACAAGCAGCTTTTTCATAAGCACAATCGGTTCGACGAAAGGGTCAATCCTTTATTCGCTCACAGGGTAGCATGATCCGACGAAGGCGTAAATGCCGGTTCCCCAGCCCGAACAGCGGGGGTGCAACTTGCCACTGCCCCGGAGCGCGGCTGTGGCGAAGCCCAGCCGCAGCAGCTTCGCCTCGTCCAAGCGATGGAAATGGCCCAAGCCATTGGGCAGTTGGACGTGCTGCGGCTGGTCGTGGCGACACAGCCGCGCTCCGCATGGAGGCGTTCGGGGGGCAACGTCAGGCATGCGCCCAAATGCGGGCCCGCCCGGCGGTTTAGTTGACCACATTTTGCGGTCGGCCCGCCAGAAAGGCGCGCACATTGTCCACCGCCAAGCGCAGCAGGCGGACTCGCGCGGCCCGGGTGCCCCACGCGTTGTGGGGTGTCAGGAGACAGTTCTTCGCGGACAACAACGGATTGTCCGCCGGTGGCGGCTCGACGGACAACACATCCACGCCCGCGCCGGCGAGCCGACCCGTATTCAGGGCCAGCGCCAATGCCGCCTCGTCCACGAGGGGGCCGCGACTGGTGTTCAGCAGGAACGCCGAAGGTTTCATCCAGGCCAGCCGCCCGGCGTTGACCAGCTTTTGGGTCGTCGGCGTCAAGGGGCAGTGCAGGCTGACCACATCGCTGGTGCGGAAGAGTGTTTCAAGATCAACCAGCCGAACAAACGCCGGCACGGTTTTGGCGGAAGCATTGTGCGCGATGACCGACATTCCGAACGCACGGGCGATCTCCGCCACGGCGGCGCCGATGCGGCCATAACCCACGATGCCGATCGTCTGCCCGTCCAGTTCGGTGAGCGGATAGTCCCAGAAGCACCAGTCGGTCGCGTTCGTCCACGCGCCCGCGCGCACCCGCTGCGAGTGATGGCCGACATGATTCGTCAGTTCGAGCAACAAGGCGAACGTGGCCTGCGCGACCGAGCGGGTGCTGTAGGCCGGCACATTTGTCACGGGAATGTCCCGTGCGCGCGCTGCCGTGAGGTCCACCACGTTGGTGCCGGTGGCCAGCACGCCAATGTATTTCAAGTTCGGCAGCCGGTTGATCATCGCCGACGGCAAAAGCGTTTTATTGACCAGGACGATTTCCGCCGCCGTCGCGCGGGTGAGCAGCTCGGCGGGCGGAGTGCGATCATGAATTTCGCAGTCGCCCAGCCGGCGCAGTTCGTCCCAGCTCAAATCACCGGGATTGAGCGTGAAGCCGTCGAGCACGCAAATTTTCATGGCGGGAGCGTAGCGACTGCGGCGTGCAAGTGAAAGCCTGGCACGTTTCAGTCCGGGCGCGAACTTTCCCCGTCCGCAGTGCCCCGGGAGCGCTGGCGTCCCGCCGGCGGGTTTCCGTGACCAAGCGCGAAGCCAACTCGCCGGCCAGAGGCCGGCGCTCCCGGGCGGCGGCGCCTCCTGTCAGACTTGGGCGTGAGTGTGGGCTTGGCACGTTGCCGGGCGGTAGTAGAATCAGACCATGAATGTGGCCACACGGCATTGCTGGAAGTGCGGAGCCGAATACACCAATCGCAGCTCGCCCGGTCGCTCGGAGACCTGCGATTGCGGCGCGGACTGGAAAGTCTGTCTCAACTGCACCAGCTACGATCCCACCGTGGCCTACCAATGCCGCGACCGCCGCGCCGACCCCGTCGAGGAAAAGCATCTGGCCAATTACTGCGAGTGGTTCGAGCTGGGCAAGCGGGTGTTTGTCGCACCGGCGGAGGAAAAATTCCGTGCGGATAAGGCGCGCGATAATCTGAAGAAGCTGCTGGGCGATTGACCGGCCGCGGTTGCCTGATTGGCGCTTAATCTTTTCTTGCTCTGGTGGCGGCGAAGATTAAGCGCGAAACGGCAAGCCGTCACGGTTGACACCACGCAACAATTTTGCGGAAATGGATGACGAAATTTCAACCAGTTGAACGCATCATGTCACAACCAACCAAAACCATCTCCACCGAATCGCTGCAACCCGAGGGCCGCACGTTTCCGCCGCCGCCCGAGGCCGTGAAGCGCGCGTGGATCAATGCCGAACAGTATCAGCAAATGTATGAGCGTTCGTTGAACGACGCGGACGCATTCTGGTTGGAACAAAGCCGGACCCTCGAATGGTTCAAGCGGCCGACCGTCGCGGGCCGACATACCTGGGACACGGCGGCCCGAAAAATTGAGCACACGTGGTTCGCGGACGGCCAGCTCAACTTGAGCGTCAACTGTCTCGACCGCCATCTCCGGACCGCCGACCGGACCAAGACGGCCCTCATCTGGCAGGGTGAAGGCGAGGACGAAGTGCAAAAGCTCACCTTCGAGCAGCTCCAGCGCGAGACCTGCAAGTTTGCCAACGTCCTCAAATCGCTCGGCATCCAGAAAGGCGACCGCGTGTGTATTTACATGCCCATGGTGCCGGAAGCGGCCGTGGTGATGCTCGCCTGCACCCGCATCGGCGCGATTCATTCCATCGTGTTTGGCGGCTTCAGCGCGGAGTCGCTGGCCGGGCGCATCAACGATTCGACCTGCAAACTGCTCATCACGGCCAATGCCGGGGTGCGCGGCGGCCGGCCCATTCCGCTCAAGGATATTTCGGACGACGCGCTCCAACACGCGCCCTCCATCGAGCGGGTCGTCGTGTTCAAGCGGAACAACACCCCCTGCCAGATGATCGCCGGTCGCGACCTCTGGTATCACGAATTGATGGCGTCGGCGTCGCCGGAGTGCGCGCCCGCGGTGATGAACGCCGAAGATCCGCTGTTCATGCTCTACACCAGCGGCTCCACCGGCAAACCCAAGGGCGTGGTCCATTCCACCGCCGGCTACCTGTTGCACTGCGCGCTGACACACAAATACGTCTTCGATATTCATGACGACGACGTTTACTTCTGCACGGCCGACATCGGCTGGGTTACGGGCCACAGTTATCTCGTCTATGGTCCGCTCTGCAACGGGGCGACGACGTTGATGTTTGAAGGCATCCCCACCTATCCCGATGCCGGACGATTTTGGAAAATCGTCGAGAAGTTCAAGGTCACGGCATTTTACACCGCGCCCACGGCCATTCGCGCCCTCATCCGGCTCGGCGAAGAATGGCCGGACAAATATGATCTCAGTTCGCTGCGTGTCCTCGGCTCGGTGGGCGAACCCATCAATCCCGAGGCGTGGCTGTGGTATCACCGCGTCATCGGCAAGAACCAGCGCCCGGTGGTGGACACCTGGTGGCAGACCGAGACCGGCGGCATCCTCATCACGGCCTTGCCGGGTGCGCACACCTTGAAACCGGGCAGCGCCAGCCGCCCGTTCTTCGGCGTCGAACCGGTGGTGTTGCGCGACGATGGCACGGAGTGCGCGCCCAACGAGGGGGGCAAATTGTGCATCAAGAAACCGTGGCCTGGCATCATGCGCACGACGTGGGGCGACCACGACCGGTTCATTGACACGTATTTCACGATGTTCAGCAACATCACGCCCTCTTCCCCCTCCACCCCCGAAGGCAAATCCAGTGAGGGGGGAGGACGGGAGGGGGGAGAGGGCCGCAAACTAACCTACTACTTCACCGGTGACGGCTGCCGCGTGGACCCGGAGGGCGATTACTGGTTGATGGGGCGCGTGGACGACGTGGTGAACGTCTCCGGCCATCGCATCGGCACGGCGGAGGTGGAGAGCGCACTGGTGAGCCACGCCAAGGTCGCCGAAGCCGCCGTCGCGCCCATGCCGCATGAGATCAAGGGCCAGGGCCTCTACGCCTTCATCACGCTCAAGGACGGCGTCGCGCCCAGCGACGAATTGAAAAAGGAACTCGCGCTGCACGTCCGCAAGGAAATCGGACCGATTGCCGTGCCGGACAAAATTCAATTCGCGCCTGGCCTGCCCAAGACGCGCTCCGGGAAAATCATGCGCCGCATTCTCCGCAAGATCGCGGAGAACCAGACCGCCCAGATTGGCGATGTTTCCACCCTGGCCGACCCGGCGGTGGTGGAGGCGCTGGTGAAGGGGAAGCAGTAGCCGACGCGAACTTCGTTCCTATGCGCGGCCGATGGTTGGCGCGCGAGTTCGCTTCGCCGGCTGCGTGCTCCGCGAACCGCCGCTTCAGAACGTGGGTGAACCCGGGGTGGAAGTTCCCGTCGCGCTGGCTCAACCGCCCGTGAACGTAACCGAACTCGCTCATGGTTGATCAGGCTATCTCACAGGGCCACGCGGTGTCGTAATTGTAGCCCCGGCCTTCGTTGGCCGTGGCGCTGTCGGCCACCTTCAACTGCCCGATGGGAACGTAGGTGTAATTGACCGTGCTGCCCGCGTTGAAGATCTGCTGCGTGCGCTGGTGGGCGGCAACCATTGGTGAACGCGAACGACACGAACCACGCGAACAGAGCCTGCAACTGAAAGTGAAGCTGTCCCGGTCCAGCTTTTCGCTTGGTTGGAGTATTTCGCAGTCAATTTCATTCCGGCTGATGGCAGTTCTACTCCCGCCTCATGTCACTGTCACACGGCCCATTGATGCCCCTCAATGACGATTGGTCAAAACCAAGAACCCTTCGGGATCCAGCTTGTTGGTCAATCCACTTCATGCCGTCTTGGCATATTAGTCCTCAAAAAAAAGCATGAGGCTGCGCTCGACTCGATCCGCTCCGTTTTCAGCGTGGTAGCGTCGTACAATAGCCAATATGAAGAAAACTCCGTTACCTCTTTTAGCAAGATACGTTCGCCAGTCTCAGAGATGTCCTCTATGCTGGCAATCATTGGAAACCGTATTGTGTTGAGCAATTCAAAGCTATTCGTTCCCACTGACAGCACCAGACACACAGTTGCTTGGGTGAATCCTCCGTTCGGCGTTCGGTCATACGCTTGGCCAGCAACGAACAATCTGCCACTCGCTTCAAAAACGCGCGAGGCCACGATGTTACTTGAGATACAGGTCTGAGATTCCGGGTGAGTGGTGCGTCCGATCCAGGTCATAGTCGGATTTCCACCAATGATGAAGTAGTTTCCCGATGGCGTAATGTCGAACAATCCGAATTTGGGAAGCTTCAAGAAGTAGCCGTTTACAAAATGAACTCCATCGGAAAGGTCATCTGACCATGCTACAGCTTGGTCACCTGAATTCAGGTACACGATACTGCCAGGAGCCGAAGTGACCTCGACGCCCTGGGCTGACACCAGCACCAAGACGGGTCCTCGTGATACGCTGCTGAGACAGGCATAAATCTTGTCTCGCGCTGCGCTCCGGCGTAGAGTCAGATAATCCGTCGGGTCGAGGTTGGCCGCCTTCAGGAAGCCGGCTATCTCGTCGCGAAAAAAACAAGTATAGGGCGGTACCGGCGTTCCCCGATGTTCCCAAGAAGATTTGGGGCACTTGAGCGCGAAAATAATCCCTATCGCGACAACTACACCAAGAACAAGGCAGATTAGTCGCACTCTCGACATGGGATACTTGTGTTTTAGAGTCTAATCGTACAACGAGTCGTTTGGTTGATGAACGGCCCTGAATTCAAAATGCCAGTTCTTCCTCAATTATTTCGTGCTTCCCAAAATGCGGCCAGCCAAGATTCCCGCAGCCATATATCTCCGTGCTAAACATCCTCGCTCACCGTTGTTGTCTATTTTTGGCAAAGATCGTAGGGTCGCTGATGAATTTGAACCTCCAAGCTTCAGTGGAGGAACTTGTCATCTAATCTCTCCCAAAAGGCATCGTTCAACCTTGGTAGTTCTGGGTCGCTCAATCCATTGCCTTTTTTGGTAATCATCGACCCAGTTATGGCAATCATTGGTAAAAGGAAACCACTTACTCTTGGGATCCGTTCGCATGCAACAATTCATTACCGAATCCTCTTTCCCATCGCTATTCGGAATCTCAACACATTCACTGTTTGGATCGCTCGGTCCCTTGTCTCCAGCGACTTCACCGTTGGCCGGCTTCTTCTTCGACCAACCGCTTCCTGTTCGCCCGCAGGATTTCTGATTCCTGTCATCCCATAGATATGCGTGAAGATTGTCTGCCATCGTTCTAGCCTGCCTCACGCACTTGTAGAGTTTTAGTCCAAGTGCATCAATGTTGTCTACCGGATCGCTCGCAATGAAATAATACTGGTTGGATGCAATCCCCTTGATGGATCGTCCTGGGCTACGGACCGCCTCAAAACCGTTTTCTCCAAACGGATCCCAATTTGGCCATCTCTGCAAATTTGGCACGTACCAGCGGTAGCCGTAATAGTA
>CAZLOH010000056.1:0-33486 GCA_964561105.1 uncultured Bifidobacterium sp.
CGGTAGCAGTTCTCGCGCTGCGAGAACTCCGCCCGCGCAGAGCGGGCGGAAGCGAATCACCCGGAGCGCACGCCTTCACGCGGTTCGTTGCGCGTCGCGCTGCGCGAGCCGTGCTACCGGTTTGGTGTTTGCATGAACCTTCGCAGGGGTGTGATTGAAATTGCCGTGCGGCCCTGGATAGGGGTAGGGACAAGGGATTGACCTTGCCCCTCCCTCCGAACCGGACGGGCGGATTTCCCGCATCCGGCTCTCCAGTCAGTGGGTTCGCATTCCTGCGATTGTCCGCGTCCACTCGTGTTCTGCCGCCAGACTCAGCAGCCCACGGCGCGCAAACCATTCGTTCGGCCAGCGACGATGCGCCGCTCCCAGCCCTGGCCGGGTGTGGCCTCGCCGCTTTTCCAGCAGGCTCCGCAGCCGCCGTCGCACATAGCCGTCCACCGTCGCAAACACGTTGGCTTTGCTGTGCTGGAAATACCCATACCAGCCGCGCAGGCTCCGGTTCACGTCGGCTATGATGTGTTTCAGGCTCCGCCCGTCCATGCGCGGGGTCTTCTCGCGCACCCGGTCTTTCAACTTCTTCAGGCTCTTCGCCCGCGGCCATCTCATGCCGCGCTCGAAGTGATACCCAAGGAAGTCAAACCCTCCGGGTTGCGTCGTGTCCACCACGCGCGTCTTTTCGGGATGCAAGGTCAGCCCCGCTTCGCTCACCCACGTCCGCACTTCGGCCAGGGCCGCTTGGGCCTCGGCTTCACTGCGACACAGGATCACGAAGTCGTCCGCGTAGCGCACCATTGCCCATCCCGCTTTCGCCATCTGATGGTCGAGCGGATTGAGATACAGATTCGCCAGCAACGGGCTGATGACGCCGCCTTGCGGCGTGCCGCATTCGGTGGGCCGCCACCCTTGGGCTTCTTCGAGCACGCCAGCGCGGAGGAAACTTTCCACCAGCGCCAGCACCCGCCCGTCGGCCACGCGCTCGCCTACGAGCGCCACTAACCGGTCGTGCGGGAGGGTGTCAAAGTAGTTTTTGAGGTCGGCGTCCACGACAAAGACATGGCCTGCCTTCAGCAGCGTGTCCACGCGCCGCAGCGCGTCCTTGGCCCCTCTCCCCGGTCGGAAGCCGTAGCTGTGCCCGGCGAAGTCCGTCTCGAAGATCGGTTCCAGAACGTGCCGCAACGCGGCTTGCACGATGCGGTCACGCACCGCCGGAATGCCCAGCGGTCGCTTCTCGTTGGAGCCGGGCTTGTCTATCCAAGCCCGCCGGACCGGTTGCGGACGATACGTCCCGCCGCGCAGTTGTTCGTGCAGCCGCTGGAGTTCTGTCTCCGCGTGCCGCTCAAAGTGCGCCACGGTTTGTCCGTCCGTTCCCGCGCTCCCGCCGTTGCGCCACACCTCGTCAAAGGCGCTTTGCAGATTGGCGGGATGATAGGTCTTGTCCACCAAAGTGAACCAGACCCGGTTTGCTGGCTCGTTGTGGCCGAGCCGCGTCAACATGGCCTTGTTCCAGACGGTGCGTTCCACCCACCACCACGGCTCACGCCGCGCGGGGGCTTCTCCGGCTTGTGTAGGCGTTGCCGCCACTGTCGCCGGTGTCGTTGTGCTGTTTTCGCTGTTCCGGTTCATGGGCCATCCACTTTCCTGCGTCCCTTTGCTCCACGGTCGTTACCCGCTTCGTCGCTACTACGGACGCTCTGACTCCCGCCGGGCGGTTCTTCGGGCCACTTCTTTCTTCGGCCATGAACGCCGTTCGGCCCCGGCGGGTCTCCCTGATTATCGCGGGCGGACTTCCGTCCATTCCGTCTCCAACCATCGGCGCGACGACCGGGGGCTGCCCGGCTGTCCGGCGATTGGGCTCGCGCCTCTCGCCCGCTTTACAGGCTTCGCCGCTCGCTCGCAGGCTCGCCCGTCCACGCCGACCGAATCGAGTTCACGTTGACCGCCCCGCTGGGCGGCCGGTGTTACGGACTGGTCGTTCTCGTTGCGTTGCTCTCCACCTCGTGTTGCCACGTCGCAGTTACGCTTCGATACCGCACGGCTCTTCACCGCACGGGAGCGGACTCTCACCGCTCTGTCCCCTCGCCTTCTCAGGCGCACGAGCGCCGGCGTCTCGCCGGCGCGTTTTTGCGGCAAAAAGTGAAGTCACCTCGCCGGCCAGAGGTCAGCGCTCCCAGACTGCAGCGACTCAGACGCCACTTCCAATCGCACGCTCCGCAGAGTCGGTATTGCAGTCGCCGACCGTTTCCATATCATCCTTTGGCACGCTCGTCGCCTGTGCGACGGGCTTTTTGATTTACCAAACCGACTATGGCACTGCTGAACGAAAATTATCTGAAACTCAAGGCCGGCTATCTCTTCCCCGAGATCGGCCGGCGCGTGAAGGCTTTTTGCGAAGCCAACCCCGAAGCTGCCCAGCGCCTCATCCGTTGCGGCATCGGCGATGTGACCGAACCGCTGCCCCCCGCTGTCATCGCCGCGATGCACCAGGCCGTGGACGAAATGGCGGTGCGCGAGACGTTCAAGGGTTACGGCCCGGAGCAGGGTTACGAATGGTTGCGCGCCGCGATTGCGCGGAATGATTATCGCGAACGGAATCTCGACGTGGCGGACGACGAAATCTTCGTCAGCGACGGATCGAAGTGCGATTGCGGCAGCATCCTCGACATCCTTGGTGACAAAAACAAAATCGCCATCAGCGATCCCGTGTATCCCGTGTATGTGGACACGAACGTCATGGCCGGTCACACCGGCCCGGCGAACGAAGCGGGCGCTTATGGGAAGATCGTTTACCTCCCGTGCCGCCCGAGCAATGGGTTCATTCCCGAGCCGCCGAAGAAGCACGTGGATGTGGTTTATCTCTGCTCGCCGAACAATCCCACCGGCGCCGTCGCTACTCGCCCGCAGCTCGAAGCCTGGGTGAAGTACGCGCTGGAACACAAAGCGGTCATCCTGTTCGATGCGGCCTACGAGGCATACATCACCGACCCGGCGATTCCCCATTCCATCTACGAGATTCCCGGCGCGCGGGAATGTGCCATCGAATTCCGCAGCTTCTCGAAGAACGGCGGGTTCACCGGCACGCGCTGCGCGTTCACGGTCGTTCCCAAATCGCTCAACGGCTACACCAAGGCGGGCGAAGCGAAGCCGCTGCATCCGCTGTGGTTGCGCCGCATGACGACGAAGTTCAACGGCGTGAGTTACATCGTGCAACGCGCGGCGGAAGCGCTTTATTCGCCGGAGGGCAAGGCGCAGGTGGCCGAACTCATCAAGCATTACCTCGGCAACGCCGAAGTGTTACGCAAGGGCGCGAAGAAAGCCGGGTTGAAAGTGTTCGGCGGCGTCAACGCGCCCTACATCTGGGTGCGCACGCCGAAAGGTGTCACGAGCTGGCAGGCGTTCGACAAGATTCTCGGCGAAGCGAACGTCGTCATCACGCCCGGTAGCGGGTTTGGCTCCAAGGGCGAAGGCTATTTCCGCATCAGCGCCTTCAACAGCCGCGCCAACGCCGAAGAAGTCGCGCGCCGCTTGCAGGAATTGAAGTGGTAAGGCGGTTGTGCCGCGTTGTTCGTAGCCGCCGAGGTGACGAGGCGGAGGCTTGCGAAGGGCGGTGCGTTCCGCCTCCCCACGTCGGCTTCCGTGCCCGGCAATGCTTAGTCCGCGGAGTTACCAAGGAAACACAAGCTCCGAGTTTTGGAGCATGATGAATGTTTGGGGCGGCGTACCAATGGAAACCTCGACCGTCGGCGGAGCGAGAGTTAGATTTGGCGCGTGCAATGAAACGATTTCGCCCATGGGTTGCCGTTGGCAGGTGTTCCGCGCTTGTCACCACTGCGCTGCTGGTCTGCTCTCCGGGGCGAGTTCCCGCCGGCGGTCTGACGCTCATCACGCATGGATTGAATGGAAACGCGGATGGATGGGTGACCGGCATGGCGACGAATGTGCCACAGTACGCGAGGTTTCCCGGCACAAACTTCTCCTGTTATGCAATGTCCTTCTCCAATTTCAATGGCGCGTATTACCTCACGGCGGCGCGCGTGGCGGGCGTTGCTCCGGCCAATTCGGATTCGGGCGAGATTGTGGTGAAGCTGGATTGGCGACAACTGGCGGATGGTAATTCGTACAACACTTATCAGGTTGCCGCCGCAGTCCTGCCGGCATTTGTGAGCACAAATTTCATCCCCGAACTCAACGGTCATGCGCTGGCGGAGTTTCCGGTGCATTTGATCGGGCACAGCCGGGGCGGGTCGCTGATCTGCGAACTGAGCCGGTTGCTCGGCACCAACGGCGTCTGGGTGGATCAGGTGACGACGCTGGATCCGCATCCGTTGAATGACCCCGCGTTCCCGCTGGACGGTCTGCTCTACAGCGCGGTGGATGCGCCCGCGAACACCTACGAGAATGTGCTGTTCGCGGACAATTACTGGCAGAACGCCGCGTTTGGTGTGACTGGCTTGTCGTTGGCCGGCGCTTACAGTCGAAGGTTGACGGTTTTCTCCGGCGGTTACAGTGGCACGGCCCAGCAACATTCGGATGTGCATTTGTGGTATCACGGCACACTGGACTGGCGCGTGCCGACCAGCGACACGGAGGCGAGCCTGACGAGCGCGGAGCGAACCTCGTGGTGGGTGGCGTCTGAGCAGCAGGGGACGAACGCCGGCTTCACTTACAGTTTGCTGGGCGGCGCGGATCGCACCTCCAGCGATCTGCCGCTGGGGTTTGGCACGGACATGATTCGCGACGGCTTCAACCAAAATTGGGATCTGGGCGCGGGCACGGCGGCGAATCGTACTAGCCTGCCCGCCAACAATGGGAGCTGGCCAAACCTCATCAGGTTCAATCGCACGACGACCAACGCGGTGGAGCAGGGTCAGAGTACGCCGCTAAAATTTTATTATCAATGGGCACAACCCGACACCAGTCTCGCCACGCTCGCGATTTATCTCGACGACGATTTCAATCCGCTGAACACGAACCAGACGCTCCTGGGCGAGCTTCCAGTGCCAGGCAATGGCGCATCGTCAGTGAGTTTCGCCACCACCAACCTCCTGCTGACCGCCACCAACGCCGCGCCCGGGCTTCATACTTTCTTTGCCCGGATCAGCGGTGGCGGGCGCTCGCGTTATCTTTACGCGCCGGAGTTGGTTCAAGTCGTCGCGCCCGCGCCGCCGCCGACCCTGGCGATCACGCAAATGAGTTCCACCCAATTCCGACTTGTGATCAACGGGGCGACCGGCCAAATCCTGGTGTTGGAACACTCAACGGATTTGTCCGGCTGGCAGCCATTGGCCACCAACACCCTCACGGGCAGCCAGTGGATTTTCACCAACGCCGTTTCCGCCGCGGGCGAACCAGCCTTCTTCCGCGCGCTGCGCCGGTGAACGGGCGAGTCGCCACGCGCCAACGCACATCCTGACACGGCCCCGGAGCGCGACTGTGCTGAAAGCCAGTCGCAGCGGCAGGAGAACTTGCGGCGCATTGATTTGCCAAGCGGATTGAGGTTGGCACCCGCTGCGGCTGGTCTGCGACACAGCCGCGCCCCGCGCCCGTTCCGGTTCGAGGGCGATGCCGGGTTGAGTTCTGCCCGCAACGGAAATTGGCTGTCGCTGGTGCGGCCATCCGTTAAGCTCCGCGCAGGTCGGTTCGCGATGAAATGAGCAAACTACTGTTGATAGACGACGAGGCGGACGTGCAATACTCGTTCCGACGGATTTTCGATTCGTCGGAGCTGGAGCTTGCCACCGCCTCGAGCGGCGAGGAGGGGCTGAAGTTGATCCCGCAGTTCCACCCCGACCTGGTGCTGATGGACGTGCGGATGGGCGGCATCAACGGCCTGGAAACCCTGCGGCGCATCCGGCGCATGGACACCAAGCTGCTCGTCATCCTGATGACCGCCTACGGCACGACGCAGACGGCCATCGAAGCGATGAAGCTCGGTGCGTACGACTACCTGCTGAAACCGTTCGACGTGCCGAAGCTCAAGGAGATCGTGACCAACGCGCTCAAGGCCGCGCGCGACATGAAACAGGTGGTGTCGTATCAACCCTTGCTCGAATCGGAGGATTACGAACAGGGCATCGTGGGTCGCAGCGAACCGATGCAGCAGGTGTTCAAGCTCATCGGGCAGGTGGCAGCTTCGGACGCCACGGCGCTGATCACCGGCGAGAGCGGCACGGGCAAGGAACTCGTGGCGCGGGCCATTTATCATCACGGTGAACGCAGCCAGCAACCGTTTCTCGCGGTCAATTGCGCGGCGATTCCCGAGCAACTGCTCGAGAGCGAATTATTCGGTCACGAACGCGGCGCGTTTACCGGCGCCGCCATGCAGCGCATCGGCAAGTTCGAGCAATGCAACGAAGGCACCATCTTTCTGGACGAGATAGGCGACATGACGCCGCCGACGCAGACCAAGATTCTACGCGTGTTGCAGAGCGGCGCGTTCGAGCGCGTGGGCGGCAATCAACCGATCAAAGTGAACGTGCGCGTCATTGCCGCCACCAACAAACCGCTGGAGCAGGCGGTGGCGGCGCGGCAGTTTCGCGAGGACTTGTTTTATCGTTTGAACGTGGTGCGGATTCATCTGCCGCCATTGCGTGAGCGCAGGGAGGACATTCCGTTGCTGGTAAATTATTTTCTAAAAAAAATAGCCCGGGAACAGGACCACGAGCCCAAGTCAATCGCGGCTGCAGCGGTCAAGTTGTTGGAGAAATATCACTGGCCGGGCAATGTGCGTGAGCTCGAAAACATCATCCGCCGCGCCCACGTGATCGCCAAAAGCGGCGCGATTTTGTCGGGTGATTTGTCTGCGGACGTGACGGGGCTGGGCGCGGCCAACCTCCCGGTGGGCGGCGGTGCGACCGAGGGCAGCGCCGCGGATGCCGCAGCGCTGGCGCGACAGCTATTTCACATCGCCAAGCGCGAACCGAAACTCAAGGTGTTGCCGGCGGTCGAGCGCGAGCTGGTAATTGAGGCGCTGAAGGACACGGACAACAATCAGGTGCAGGCGGCGAAATTGCTCGGCATCACGCGGGCCACCTTGCGCAAGCGCATCAAGAAGTTCGGCATCCAACGCGAGTTGAAAATCGAGTGAAATGTCCGCCGCGCGATTGCTTTTCCGAACCGATCCCGGTATTGAATTCGCGTGACCGAGCCCAGCCTGCTGCTGCTCATCCCAGCGTACAACGAGGAAGCGCGCATCGAACCGGTGCTGCGCGAGTTCGGCCGTTACTTCCGGGAAAACTATCACGGAGATTTTCACCTCGTCGTCGTGTTGAACGGTTGCCGAGATCGCACGCGCGACGTGGTGGAGCGGGTTGCCCAGGATTTCGCGGCTATCAGCCTGCTGGACTTTCCGGCGGCCATCGGGAAGGGCGGGGCGCTGATCGAAGGGCTGAAGCTGGCGTTCAAGGCGGAGGTGGTTGGCTACGTGGATGCGGATGGCGCGTCACCGCCACACGCCTTTCACGCCTTGGTCAAGCGTTTGGGCGAGGCGGACTGCATCATCGGGTCGCGCTGGCTGCCGGGAGCGGTGTTGCATCAGGCCCAACCGTGGATGCGCCGGTTCACGAGCCGTTGTTTTCATGTGATCGTGGAGAGTTTGTTCTGGCTGCACATCAAGGACACGCAATGCCCGTGCAAGGTGCTCCATCGCGCCGCCGTCGAAAAAATCCATTCGTCCCTCCAGATTGCGGATCTCGCGTTCGATGTGAACCTGCTCGTCTCGCTCCATCGCGCCGGATTCACCATCAAAGAGGTACCGACGGAATGGACGGACATGATCGGCTCGAAAGTCACGAGTTCCCTGTTCCGGGCGTCGTTCACGATGTTCCTCTCCGTGGTGCGGGTGCGGTTGATCTACTCGCCCTTCTACCGCTGGCTCGGGCCATTGCGTCCGTTGGAAGCGTGGCTGTACAAAACGCTCCGCGCACCCCAGCCCCGGCGTCCGCCAAAATAATCCACGACCGGGCCGGTTTCCCGGCGTTTTTCCGGATTTTGCACATTGACGGAACCGGCGGGTATTCCTAAGCTGCACCCCCTGAATTTCGAGCACCCGGCCAACCGCCGGCTGACTCCCCCGGGAAGGAAGTGAATTGGATTGACCGAGATTAAGCTAAAAAAAGGCGAGCCGGTGGACAAAGCCCTGCGCCGCCTCAAGAAAAAGATTGATCGCGAAGGCACACTGCGGGTCGTGCGCAGCCATCGGCATTTTGAAAAGCCGAGCGAAAAGCGCCGGCGCAAGCAGAAGGCCGCGCGCTTCTCCGCCATGCTGACCGCCCGTTACGCGGACTTGTAAGTTTGGACGACCGGGTTGCGCGCGTGGGCCGCAGCCCGGTTTTGGTTGGCGAAGTTTGAACCGTTGAGTTGTTGAATCGCTCTACCGATTCAACGATTTAACGGTTCGACAATTTTACGACATGTATTCCCTCTCAACCTGCTGGAATTCCCATCGGCACACGGACGGACGGGCCTTGCTGCGCGAGATCCGTGAGCTGGGTTTTGAATACGCCGAACTCAGCCACGGCACGCGCATCAGTCTCCTGCCCGGCATCCTCGAAGCCGTGGGCGCGGGCGAGATCAAAATCTCCACCCTGCACAACTTCTGTCCGTTGCCGATGGGCGTGAACCAGTCTGCGCCGAACCTGTATCAGTTCACCGCGGAATCGGAGCGCGAACGCGAGTCCGCGCTCAAACACACGTTCAAGACCCTGGAGTTCGCCACCCGCGTCAAGGCGCCGCTCGTCGTGCTGCACCTCGGCAGCGTCGAGTTGAAGGATTACTCCGGCAAAATCAAGGAGATGCTCGCTCGCGGGGAAAAGGGTTCGCCCAAATACGAAAAGCTCGTCGCCGAACTGATCGAGAAGCGCGCGGCCAGGAAGGGGAAATTCGTTGAGCGCCTGTACGCTTCATTGCGCAAGATCATTCCTGAAGCCGAGGCGCGCGGTCTCAAGCTCGGCTGCGAGAACCGCGAAGCGCTGGAGGAGCTGCCGTTCGAAGCCGACTTCGCGGAATTGTTCCGCGAGTTGCCCAGTCCGGCGCTGACCTACTGGCACGACACCGGCCACGCGCAAATCAAGGAGAACCTCGGGTTCATCCGCCACGCGGAGCATCTCCACACGTACGCCGGACGGCTCGCCGGATTTCACCTGCACGACGTGCAACCTCCCGCGCGCGATCATTGCGCGCCAGGCACCGGCTGCGTGAATTTCGCCGCGCTTAAACCCATGGTGAAACCGAACCATATCAAGGTGTTTGAATTCGGTCCCGCCATGCCGGTGGAAGTGCTCAGGCAGGGTGTCGAACACGTGAAACGAATTTGGGGCGAATAGGTAAAGCGCAAACCAGAAAGCGCCGAATCCGACGCTCCCCTCAGTGGCAACTCGCGTGGTCGGCTCCCAAGTCAGATCGTCTTCGAGTGGCGCCGCTCTGCGGCAGGCGCAAGCGTGTTGTCGAAACACATCGCGATGTTACGGATGAAGAGCCGCCCGGCATCGGTGACTTCCAATCCGGTGATTGTGCGTCGCACCAGGCCGTCGGCTTCGAACGGGGCGAGCGCGGCCAGCTCGGCGGCAAAGTGTTGCGCGAAGTTGATGCCCAGCTTCTCTGACATGGCGGCGAAGTCGAGCGACAGGTCACACATGGTCCGCATGATGGTCTCGCGGCGAAGCTTGTCCTCGTCGGAAACAAAGTACGCCCGGTGCAGCGGCACGCGATTCGCATCCACCGCGGCTTGATACTTCGGCAGCTCCTTCTCGTTCTGCCAGTATGCCTCGGGGATTTGCGACACGGCGGACATGCCGAACGCGTAGATGTCCGAGCCGGCCCGGGTGCTGTAACCCTGGAAATTCCGTTGCAGTTGTTTGCGGCGCTGCGCCAGGGTCAGTTCGTCCGCTGGCTTCGCGAAGTGGTCCATGCCGATATAGACGTATTGTTCATTGGCCGTGAGGCGCTCGATGACCAGCTTCAGCACTTCCAGTTTGGATTCCGGTGTCGGCAGGAGTTTTTGTTCCAGAATTCTTTGCGCGGGCTTGATCCAGGGGACGTGCGCGTAACTGAAAACGGCCAGCCGATCCGGCTTCATTGCCAGCACCGTGTCGAGCGTCTCGTTGAAGGTCGCGGGCGTTTGGTGCGGCAGGCCGTAGATCAAATCGAGGTTGATCGAGCCAAAGCCAAGCTCGCGCATCCAATCCATTGCCTGCTGGGTCAGCTTGCGCGGCTGGATGCGGTGGATCGCTTCCTGCACCCGGGGATTGAAATCCTGCACCCCCATCGAGGCGCGGTTGAAACCAATCTCCCGCAACGCGACCAGATGTTCGCGCGTCAGCCGTCGGGGATCCACCTCGACGCTCGCTTCAATGTCCGGCGCAAACGTGAAATGCCGGTGGATGATGTCGCCCAGCCGACGGAGTTCGTCCGGGCGCAAAAAAGTGGGCGAGCCACCGCCAAAGTGGAGTTGTACGGCCTTGCGGTCCTGGTGCAAGCGCGGCGTCAGCCGGGCGACTTCCCGGCGGAGATAGTCAATGTAGTCCTTGCCCTGATCGTGATTGAGCGTGATGACCGTGGCGCAGCCGCAGAACCAGCAGAGCGTTTCGCAGAAGGGGATGTGAAAATACACCGAGAGATCACGCGCCGACTGGTTGTTCGCCTCGATCTTTTGCGAAAGTTGCTCCCACGAGATTGTGTCCACGAACTTGGTCGCCGGCGGGTAACTCGTGTAACGCGGCCCGGCCACGTTGTACTTGCGCACCAAATCCAAATCTACGTTCAGCGTTTTCATGAGGTCTGAAATCGGATTGGTGAAGCAAATTCGCCCTTTCGCAGAACCTTTCGTTGGTAGCCGCCGAGGTAACGAGGCGGACGCCGTAGGGCAGCAATCGTTTCCGCCTCCTTACGTCGGCGGCTACGGTTCTGGGGTTCAAAGCGCGAACCTGCGTTCGGGAAATTCTCTCCCCGGGGGTGCGGTCGGGTGTTGAGCAAACTTTTATCCATCATGTGAAACTTTTCACCGTATCCACCAACGCTTGAATGTTCTCCAGCTTGGCGGCTGGCGTCAAACCGTGGCCGAGATTAAAAATATGTCCCGGCCGACCGCGCATCGTTTCCAGAATTTCCTTCGTCTCAGCGGCAACGACCTCCGGCGTCGCTTCCGCAAGCAGATGCGGCGATAGGTTGCCCTGCATTGCGATGTGAGCGGGAATCATGTTGCGCGCCGCCACCAAGTCCGTGTGCCAATCAATCCCCAACACGTTGGCCCCGGTCGCAATCAAGTCCGGCCAGTTGCCATGCGTGCCGAGCGAGAAGACGATGACCGGCGGGGTGCCCTCCCGTAGCCGCCGAGGTGACGAGGCGGAGTCCCGTGCGGTCAGGGAATCTGCCTCCTCACGTCGGCGGCTACCATTTAGCGCGGCGACGATCTCCCGCATCCACCGTCCGCTGGCTTCCTGGAATTCACTCGCCGCCAGATGGCCGCCGTGACTGTCGAAGATTTGCAATGCGTCAACGCCCGCGGCGATCTGCATCTTCAGATAGGCCGTGACGGCGGCGGTCAGTTTCTCGGCGAGCGCGAAATACGTCTTCGGGTCCTCACGGAACAACGCCAGTGCGCGGCTGTATTTCGGCACGCTGGCACCTTCCATCATGAACGTCGCCAGCGTCCACGGCGAGCCGCTGAAGCCGATGAGCGCCGTCTGGTCGCCCAGTTCGCGGCGTAACCTCCGCAGCGCTGTGTCCACGTAATGCAACCTCTCGCACACCTGCGTGACGGAGAGCTTTTCGATGTCCGCCTTGCTGGTGATGGCAAAGTCCATCTGCACGCCGCCCGTCTCCTTGAAATGATATTTCTGCCCCAACGCTTCCGGGATGACGAGGATGTCGCTGAAGAGAATGGCCGCATCGAAGCCGAAGCGCCGCACCGGTTGCAGAGTGACTTCCACCGCCAGTTCGGGTGTCTGGCAAAGCTGCACGAACGTGTACTTCTCCTTGAGCTTCCGATACTCCGGCAACGCGCGCCCCGCCTGCCGCATCAGCCACACCGGCGGACGGTCGTTCGGACGACAGTGACAGGCGTCGAGGAATCGCTGGCGATTGGTGAGGGGATTCGTCATCGAAGGTCGCCCGGAAATTCGTAAGTGAGTCTGATTCCGCTCGCCGTGAACCTTCTCGCCGTAGCCGCCGAGGTAACGAGGCGGACGCCGTGGAGCAACAGTCTTTTCCGCCTCCTCATGTCGGCGGCTACGATTCTGTGGCTCGGCGCGCGAGATTGGGTTGGAAACATTTTCGCCCGACTTATCAGCCACCTTCTCCCCTTCGGAAGGGGAGAGGGCCGGGGTGAGGGGCCGCCCCGCGAGCATTGAAGGTTGATCATCATCTCGTGGCGATTTCAGCCAAAAACTTGTTCGCCATGTTTTCGAGCGCCTTGATCCACATCGGATGCTCGTTCATGCACGGGATGCGGGTGAATTCCTTGCCGCTGGCCTTCATGAAATCTTCGCAACCGCGCATGCCGATTTCCTCGATGGTTTCGAGGCAGTCGGAAACGAACGCCGGGCAGATGACCATCAGGCGCTTCCGGCCTTCCTGGGCCAGCCGCACCAGTTCGTAATCCGTGTAGGGTTTCAACCACGGATCTTTGCCCAGGCGCGACTGGAACGAGATCGAATACTTTTCCTTCGGGATGCCCGCGAGTTTGACGAAGGCGCGGGTCGTCGCGAAACACTGCGCGCGGTAGCACGTCGCGTGCGCCGGGCTGGCAACCTCACAGCAGTTTTCCACTTTGAGGCAATGACCGCCGGTGGGATCGGACTTGTGCAGATGCCGCTCCGGGATGCCGTGGTAGCTGAAGAGCAGGTGGTCGTAATCCTGTTTCAGCAAGTCCGCCGCGCTGGCAACCAGGGCCGCAACGTAGTCAGGGGAATTGTAGAAGGGCGGTTGCACCGTGATCGTCATGTCGGGCGCAAACTTCGCCGCCAGTTCCCGCACGCGCGCCACGGCGGTCTCGTAGCTCGACATCGCGTAATGCGGAAACAGCGGGATGAGCAGCACGTCCTTCGCTCCCTTGGCCGCGAGGTTTTTCACGGCGGATTCGATGGAGGGTTGCTGATACCGCATTCCCAATTCGACCGGAACCGCCAGACGTTTTTGCAGCGCAGCTTGCAGGTGCTTTCCGATCACGATCAACGGCGAACCGTCCTTGGTCCAAATTTTCTCGTAGGCATGACCGGATTCTTTCGGGCGTTTGATCAGAATCATGCCGACCACGAAACGGCGCAGCGGCCAGGGCAGGTCAATCACCCGGCCGTCCATCAAGAACTCGTTCAAATACCGGCGCACGTCCGGTGCGGACGGAGAGCCGGGGGAGCCGAGGTTGACCAGCAGCACGGCTTTGCTCATGCCGCGGCAAATCCCTTCTTAATCCTAATCATAATCTTTTTCTTAATCCGCTCGGAGAGCGATTAAACTCAAGCAGAAGATTAAGATTAAGGGTGTGTGCTCGTCACGAATCTTTCCGTCCGTTCGGCGACATTGAGGCCGGAGGTGATGGAGTCGCTCAGGGATACGCCATCGCGATAGTGACCGGCAAGGAAGAAACCCGGGGTCTCCGCTTCGATCTTCGCCATCAAATCCTTGAAACGTCCGTAACCGACGTTGTACTGCGGAATGGCGCGGGGATAAATGACGACGTGCCGGAACGTGGGCCGGCCGCGCACGCCGAGCAGCGTCTTCAGATCGGCGCAGACGATTTCCTCCAGCCTGGCTTCCGGCAACAACGCAAGCTCGGGGTAACGCTCGCCACCGACGTAAGTGGTGAGCGTGAGATGGCCGGCGGGCGCGCGATTTGGAAAGAGCGAGGAGGAAAAAATGGTGCCGAGGATTTTGAAGCCCTCGATCTTGGGGATTAACATGCCGAAACCTGCGCAGGGGTGAGTCACGTCAGCGCGTCGAAAACCCAGCACCACGCTGGCGACGGGCGGATAGCGGATTTCGGAGAACGGGATGAGTTGAGGTTGGACTTCCCTCACCCCGGCCCTCTCCCCATCCGATGGGGAGAGGGTGGCCGAAGGCCGGGTGAGGGGCTTACATTCGATTTGCAGTTCCGCGAGCTTGGGCGCGGTCCCGCAAAAGATCACCGCTTCGTGATCCGCTGATGCGCTGCCGGACGCGGTTTGGCTGTGAACCGTCCAGCCGGACGAGGTTTCGGTGAGCTTGGTCACCGCAGTGTTCAGTTTGACCGCGCCGCCCAATTGTGCGGCCAAAGTGTCGGGCAGCACCTGCAAGCCTTCGTCGAACGAAAACTTCGGGGCGCGATCCTTGGCCACCTCGCCGCGCCGCTTGCGTTCTCGTGCGCCGAGGATCTGCCCTTTGATCATCGAGCCGTAGTTGTCCTCCAGCGCCTTGAGCTTGGGAAAGGCGTGGGCCACGGAAAGTTTCTGCGGGTCGCCCGCATAAATGCCCGCCACCAGCGCGTCAATGGCATGATCCAAAAACTCCTGGTTGAACCGGCGCACCACAAACTGGGCAATGCTTTCTTCCACGCCGTCGCGCCGTGGTGGAACGAACGGCTCGCGCAGCACGGCGAGTTTGGCTTTGAGCGTGAACAAATCCGTGGTGAGGAAACCCAGGGGCGAACCCGGCATGGCGATGGGCCGTCCGTAGCGCACCACATAACGCGCTTCGGCTTGCGGATCGGGATCCAACCGGCGGGCGAGCAGTCCCGCGTCTTGAACGAGTTGGGAAATCTTCGGCGAGGTTTCGAGCAGCGTGTTCGGTCCGAACTCCGCGAGGTAGCCATCCTGGCGCAGCGACTGGATCACGCCGCCCACGCGCGGGCCAGCTTCATACACCGTTACACTCAACCCCCGGCGGTTGAGATAAAATGCCGCCGTCAATCCGGTGATGCCGGCTCCGATGATGGCTACGGACTTCATCGGCGATCAGACTGAGCCAGGGTTTCGCATGGGGCAAGCGATTAACGGCCGCCTCACCTCCTGGCAGGTGATGGCTTGGTTGTTGACCAAACTCTTGCGCTGGCCCTCGTCGGCTGAAGATTCAAACCGTTCCATCATCCATGCTGCTGATTCGTGCTTATGCCCCAAATTTCATTGGGCAAGATTTGAGTGGCTTGGCCGATTCCAGCCTCTCCAGTTCGACTGGCCAATCGTTTCAGCCATCCGGCCCTGTGCGCCGCGTGGTCGAACTCATTCAGAGCTTCTGATTCCAATTCGCTCAGCATAGTTGTCCCACCCCTGATCTTTGAATTCGCGAATTGCTCCGTCAGCTTTTTGATTGCCCCACCCATCGTTTGAAATACTCTGCCCCCGCTTTGCCTGATAGCTCATGAGCCTGGTAAAATCCAAACAACGAGTCGCCGACCACGGAGAGGTTTTCACACCTGTTTGGATGGTCGGGGCGATGCTTGATCTCGTGAAGGACGAGACTGAACGGATTGACTCGCGCTTTCTCGAGCCGGCGTGCGGTAACGGCAACTTCCTCGTGCAGGTCCTGCGGCGCAAACTCGCTGCGGTGGAACTCAAATATGGGCAATCCGATTTTGAGCGGCGGCACTATGCCATGCTCGCGCTCATGTGCATCTACGGCATCGAACTGCTGCCGGACAACATCGCCGACTGCCGCGCGAACCTGCTGGAAATCTTCGCCGAGTATTTGAACCTCGACGAGTCTGACGATTTTTATCGCGCCGCCGTCTGCGTGCTTTCGGTCAACCTCATCCACGGCGACGCCATGAAAATGCGGACCTGGGATAACCAACCGATCACCTTTGCCGAGTGGGGTTATCTTTGGAAAGGCCGGTATCAACGCCGCGACTTCAGCCTGCAAAGCCTCACTCTGTCTTCGACGTTCAGTGCCGAGGACTCGCTCTTTTCCCAACTTGGAAAACACGAGATTTTCACGCCCGCAAAAACCTATCCGCCGATGACCGTGAGCGAACTGGTGGCCGCCACACCGGAGGCCATGCTATGAGCAAAGACAAACCCACTCCCGGCGGTCGGGCCAAAAAGAACACCGCCGTCTCCCTCGTTCGCTCCTCGGCGGCGGAATATCTCACTTTTGTCGCGGCGAGCGGCGCAGGCGGCGTGGAGGCAGTTTACGCCGACGAGAATGTCTGGCTCACCCAGAAGATGATGGGGTTGCTCTACGACGTGGAAACCCACACGATCAACTATCACCTCAAGCAGATCTTTGCCGACAGCGAATTGCAGGCCGATTCAGTTATTCGAAATTTTCGAATAACTGCCGCCGACGGAAAATCCTACGACACCCAGCACTACATTCTCGCCGCCATCATCGCTGTCGGCTACAAGGTCAACTCCGAGCGCGCCGTCCAGTTCCGCAAGTGGGCCACCGGCATTATCGAGTCCTTTACCATCAAGGGATATGCGATGGATGACGAGCGCTTGAAAAACGACGGTTCGATCCTCGGCAAACAATACTTTGAGGAACAGATTCAGCGCATCCGGGAAATCCGCCTCTCCGAGCGTAAATTCTACCAGAAGATCACTGACATCTATTCTACCGCCATTGACTACGATGTCACCGCGACAGCCACCAAACGCTTCTTTGCCACTGTGCAAAACAAGCTCCACTGGGCCATCCACGGCCAGACGGCGGCGGAACTCATCTTCCACCGCGCCGATGCCACCAAGGACCGCATGGGCCTCACCACCTGGCAGGACGCGCCCAAAGGCAAAATCCAGAAGTTCGATGTCAGCGTGGCGAAAAACTACCTGACCGAAACAGAAATGGTTCAACTGCAACGCCTCGTCTCCGCCTACCTCGACGTGGCCGAGGACATGGCGCTGCGGCAGATTCCCATGACCATGCAGGATTGGGAAACCCGCCTCAACCGCTTCATCACCGCCACCGACCGGGAAATCTTGCAGGACGCCGGCAAGGTCACCGCCGAAATCGCCCAGGCCCACGCCGAAAGTGAGTTTGAAAAATACCGCATCGTGCAGGACCGCCTGTTCGAGTCCGACTTCGACCGGGCGATGAAGCAACTCAAAGCGACTCACGCGGAGGCGCGGAGAACGCGGAGGAAGAAGCAATGAAGGAACTGGATGACATCACAGGCGCTATCGTGGGTGCGGCGATGAAAATTCACATGGAACTCGGGCCGGGGTTGCTGGAGTCGGTGTATGAAGCCGTGTTGGCGCGCGCTTTGGAGCGGCGGGGCTTTCAAGTCGAGCGCCAGAAGGTCATCCGGTTTGAATACGACGGGATGGTTTTCGAGGAAGGTTTCCGCATTGACCTGCTCGTGGAAGGCCGCGTGGTCGTGGAACTCAAGTCGGTGGAAAAACCTGCGCCCGTCCATGGCAAGCAAGTCCTCACCTATCTCCGTCTGATGAACCTGCCTGTTGGCCTGCTGATCAACTTCGGCGGTGCGACGCTCAAGGAAGGCCTCCAGCGCATCGTCAACAATCTTCCCACCTCCGCGTCTCCGCGCCTCCGCGTGAACCAATCCCCACGGCCTGACGCACGCGGAGTCGCGGAGAACACGGAGGGGAAAGAATGAATTCCCGCTGCCCATTCAGGCCATTATTCTCCGCGCCCTACGCGCCTCCGCGCGAACCAATGCGCCTCACGCCATGACGACCCAGGCACAATTCTCCCTGCGCGGACGCAACCCGGACGTGCTCACCTGCATCGCGAACCTCTCCAACGACGAGGTGTTCACCCCGCCGGAGTTCGCCAACCGGATGCTGGACACGCTGGCCGAGGCATGGAGCGCCAACCACAAGGGCGCAAATCTCTGGGCGGACAAGACGGTGAAGTTCCTCGACCCCTGCACCAAGTCCGGCGTGTTCCTGCGCGAGATCACCCGCCGCCTCACCCAGGGGCTGGAGCAGGAGATTCCGAATCTGGAAAAGCGCGTGAATCACATCCTGACGAAGCAGGTATTCGGCATCGGCATCACGCAAATCACCAGCCTGCTTGCGCGGCGCAGCGTGTATTGCTCCAAGCACGCCAAGGGCAAACACTCCGTCGCCAAATCCTTCACCAGCGACGATGGCAACATCTGGTTCAAGCGCATCAAACACACTTGGGATGGTGACAAGTGCCAGTATTGCGGCGCGGGCAAATCCGTTTTCAATCGGGCGGTGGGACTTGAAACTCACGCCTACGCGTTCATTCACACCGACAACATCAAGACCCGGCTCACCGGGATTTTTGGAGGCAACATGCAATTCGACGTCATCATCGGAAATCCACCGTATCAATTAGACGACGGCGGCTTCGGTACGAGCGCCGCGCCAATTTACCAGCTCTTTGTCGAGCAGGCACTGGCACTTGATCCACGTTATGCCGTGTTCGTCACGCCGTCGCGATGGATGGCCGGCGGCAAAGGTCTCGACAAATATCGAGAGCGAATGCTTTCTGACAAACGCCTTCGGAAAATTGTGGACTACCCGAAGCTCTACGAGGGTTTTCCGGGAGTGAAGATTCGTGGTGGTATCTCCTATTTTCTCTGGGAGCGCGACTCGAAAGGGCCGTGCGCCGTGCAGACCATCTGGGATGGGCAGCCGACCGGGCCAGCCGTGGAACGTCACCTTGATACCTACGACGTCCTCGTCCGACGCAATGAGGCCGTGCCTATTTTGAAGAAGGTCAGAGCAAAGAAGGAGTCCACGCTTGATCAGCGCGTTTCCAGCCGTAAGCCCTTCGGCCTTGCGACAAACTTCAAGGGCAAAGCTGCGAAGTCGGGGTTGAAGCAACCGATACAACTTTATGAAAACCAGCGTACCGGCTGTGTCGAACGCAATCAAATCACGGTCAATCCCAAGTGGATTGACGAGTGGAAGGTGCTGATGACTGCCGTGCAGGGCACAAGCGCGGCGGTCGAGACCAAGTTTCTCAGCAAGCCCATCATCGCAGAACCCGGCACGGCTTGCACCGAGACCTACCTCGTTGCCGGACACTTTGAGGATGAGGAAACGGCGTCGAACTACGCAAAATATCTACGCACTCGGTTCGTTCGGTTCTTGGTTTCACTTCGCAAGGCCACACAGCACGCGACACGCGACGTGTATTCTTTCGTGCCTGACCTGCCGTTAGACAAGGAGTGGACTGACGCAAAGCTTTACAAGCGATACGGCCTGACCAAAAACGAAATCGCTTTCATCGAATCCCAAGTCGCCGAGCATGATGACGATTCAAACGAGGCGATTCCCGACGACGATGAGTAAGACCATCGAAGAAATCCTTGCGCCGAAGCCGGAGGCGCGTCCGCGCCTCTACGCCTACTCGATTGACGACCAGGCGCACGCGGACGGAGAATCCCAACGGGATTCCGGCTCAAAGCCCAAGGTTGCGAGGAACGAGCTACCTTGGGAACACGGTCCAATCATGCCCCAACCCCGACGGGGTTGCGGCCTGCCGTCACGAACCGGCGCAACCCCGTTGGGGTTGGTGCTCATTGTGAATGGGCTACCCAGGGTAGCTCGTTCCTCGCAACCCTGGGCTGGAGGACTCAATCCCTTCGGGATAGAAAAACGATGAGCAATACCCTCGAAGAAATCCTTGCGCCGAAGCCGGAGGCGCGTCCGCGCATCTTCGCCATCGCGGACAAGGCGTACGCGGGCTTGCTCAAGGTCGGCCAAACCACTCCTCTCCCGGCCTGCGGCCACCCTCTCCTCTCCTTCCGAAGCAGAAGAGAGGGCAGGGCGAAGATTCGTCGCCGGAGCGCGTGTTTTCACTCCCTCGCCTCCATTCGGAATGGAGGAGAGGGCCGGGGAGAGGAGGAGCTTTTAACATGAATCCCACCGCGCGCGCCCGACAGCTTCGCCGCGATCAAACGGACGAAGAAAAAGAACTTTGGAGAGCGGTAAAGGCGGGACGGTTCGCGGGCTTCAAGTTCCGTCGCCAGCATCCGGCGGGAAAATTCTTTCTCGACTGCTATTGCCCGCTGGCGCGGCTGGCGGTGGAATTGGATGGTTTTCAACACGGGTTGCCGGAAGGAATCAAACGCGATGCGGAGCGGGAATCATATCTTGCGGAGCAAGACATTGAAGTGTTGCGATTTTGGAATCATCAGTGGAACAAAAATCGCGAGGGCGTCTTGCTGGAAATCTGGCACGCACTCCACCGGCGGACGGGTTGTGTGAAGGTGATGCGAAAGGAACAGAATCATCGGTTCGTGCCGCCGAAGCCGGAGCAGTTGATTGGCGAGCCGAAACTGTTGCCAAGGCACTCCTCCTCTCCCCATCCCTCTCCTCCATCCGATGGAGGAGAGGGTGTCCGAAGGATGGGAGAGGCGGCAGGAGGACGACGATGAGTAAGACCATCGAAGAAATCCTATCGCCCAAGCCGGTAGCCCGGCCGCGTATCTACGCCTACTCGATTGACGACCAGGTGCATATGCCCCAGCCCAGGAGGGCCTTCATCTTTGTAGATGCGCCGCAAACAAATGCAAAGCTCCGTAGGAGCGGTATCATCCCGTCTATGCCGCCCTTCCGGGGCATTGCCGATTACGCACGGTGTTTCTACAACGATGGCACTCCTCCGGGGTTCGCCGGACATCACAATCCAGGAGGCAAACGATGACCAAAGCAAAACGAAAAACTGCCGCGAAGAAACCAGAGGCGCTTTTCGGGCGCGTGGTTTCCATCCTGGAACAGGCACGGGGCAACGTGGTGCGGGCGGTGAACACGAGCATGGTGCTGGCCTACTGGCTGATCGGGCGGGAGATCGTGCAGGAATTGCAGGGCGGCAAAGGGCGTGCCGGGTATGGGGAGAAAATCGTGGCCGACCTCTCGGCACGCCTGATGGAGCGGTATGGGCAAGGGTTCTCCGTCACAAGCTTGAAGTATTTCCGCCTGTTCTACCAAGCCTATCCTGATCGGTTGGGAATTGGTCGCCCAATGGGCGACCAATCTTCGGGGACGGCAATTGGTCGCCCAATGGGTGACGAATCTTCGGGGCTGACAATTCCCCACCCAATGGGTGCTGAATTGGCGGTGGCGGCAATTTCCTCCCCAACGGGTGGGGAATTAGCTTTGCCCGGGAAAAGCTCCCCAGTGGGTAGCCAATTACCCCAAGGTTTCTCGCCGCAACTGTCCTGGTCGCATTACCGCGCCCTGATGCGGGTGGAGAATGTCGAGGCGCGCGATTTCTACGAGCGCGAGACGGTGGCGGGCGGCTGGGACAAGCGCACGCTGGAGCGGCAGATTCAGTCGTTCTACTACGAGCGCATCCTCAAAAGCCGCAAGCCGGGGAAAATGCTGGCGGAGGGACGACAACTTCCCGTTCCCGCCTTCGCGGCGGACGAGGCGTTGAAGCATCCCTATGTGCTGGAGTTTTTGGGCCTGCCGGAGGCCGCGGAGTTTCACGAGTCGGACTTGGAGCGGGCCATCATCACGCACCTGCAACGCTTTCTGCTGGAACTGGGGAGCGGCTTCGCCTTTGTCGCGCGGCAGAAGCACGTCCGCATCGAGGAACAGGATCGTTACCTTGACCTGGTGTTCTATCACTGCCGACTGAAGTTCTATCTGCTCATTGACCTCAAGGTGGGCGAATTGACTCATGGAGATGTCGGCCAGATGGACGGCTACGTGCGGATGTGTGATGGCCTCTTCACCGCGCCGGACGACAACCCGACCATCGGGCTGATTCTCTGCACGGAAAAGAACGAGACCGTGGCTCGCTACTCGGTGCTGAACGACCGCAAGCAAATCTTCGCCTCCAAATACATGCTTGCCCTGCCCACGGAAGAACAACTCCAGGCCGAGGTGGAGAAAGAGCGTCGGCTGATTGAGGACGCCCTGAACGACCGCAACGATGAGTAAGGCCATCGAAGAAATCCTTGCGCCAAAGCCGGAGGCGCGTCCGCGCATCTACGCCTACTCAATTGCCGCCGCCCGCCCCGAAGCCGGAGGCTTCCCAGCCTGTAGCCGGTGGTTGAGGAGCGCAGCGACGACACCACCGGACTACGATCCCCCAAAAACCCGCATCCCGGCAGGGATGCTAGCCAAATCATTTTATGCCATCCACGCACACCAGCCTGTTATACCATTTGATTTTCGCCACAAAGAACCGCGAGGCATTGATCGCGCCGGCGTGGCGCGCCCGCCTTCACGAATATCTGGGTGGAGTCGTTGCCGGGTTGGGCGGCACGCCGCAAGGCATCGGCGGGGTGGGCGACCATGTGCATTTGTTGGTTGGGCTCAAGCCCACCCATTGCCTCTCCGATTTCATGCGGGAGTTGAAGAAATCGTCATCGGTGTGGGTGGTGGAGCAAATGGGCGTAAAACAATTTCATTGGCAGGAAGGATATGCGGCTTTCACGGTCAGCGCCTCGGCGCGCGAGGACGTGCAGCGGTATATCGCACGGCAAGAGGAGCATCATCGGGTGAAGTCCTTTCGGGAAGAACTGGTGGAGTTCCTACGGAAATCCGGGGTGGAATACGACGAACGGTATCTGGATTGAGAGCCACGCGGCTGGCATCCCGCCGGGATGCCATTTTCCCCGCGCATGAGTCCGGTAGTGTCGCTGCGCTCAACCACCGGCTACATGCTCTGAAGCCTTCGGCTTCACAACCTCGCAAAGCCTGCGCCCATGAGTAAGACCATCGAAGAAATCCTTGCGCCGAAGCCGGAGGCGCGTCCGCGCATCTACGCCTACTCAATTGACGACCAGGCGCACGCGGGACTGCTCAAGGTGGGCCAGACCACGCGCGATGTGAAGCAGCGCGTCGCCGAGCAACTCAAGACCGCCAACATCAAGAATTACAAGATCGAGTTGGACGAGGTGGCCGAGCGCGACGACGGCACGACGTTCACCGATCACGAGGTGCGCGCCGCTCTCGTCAAAAAGAAATTCGAGAACCCGGAATTAGAATGGATGCGTTGCACGGTCAAGGACCTGAAGGCCGTGCTGATCGCGCTCCGCACAGGGCAGCAAGTCGCGGGCACACGCGACCAGAATTTCCCCCTGCGTGCCGAGCAACGCGCCGCCGTGGAAAAGACCCACGCCTATTTCCATTCCATTTGGAAGGAGGACATGCACGCCGTCCCCCGCTTCCTGTGGAACGCCAAGATGCGTTTCGGCAAGACCTTCACCACCTATCAGCTTGCCCGGAAACTCGGGGCGAAGCGCGTGCTCGTGGTCACGTTCAAGCCCGCCGTGGAGGATGCGTGGCAGACGGACATCGAATCGCACGTGGACTTCACCGGATGGCAATATCAGTCGCGCAGTTCGGGCAGCGATCCGACGAAGGTTTCCGCCAAGAAGCCGTTGGTCTATTTCGGTTCGTTCCAGGATTTGCTGGGCCGCGACGATGCCGGAAACATCAAGACCAAGAACGAATGGCTGCACAAGGTGAAGTGGGATTTGGTCGTGTTCGACGAATATCACTTCGGCGCCTGGCGCGAGACGGCCAAGGAATTGTTCGAGGGCGAAGAAGAGGCGGTCGCCAAAAAGGAGGCGAAGCTTGAATACGCCGCCGGCCTGGAAGACGTGAACGAAGACCTCACGGTTCTGTCCGAGAAGGAGACCGAGTTCCTGCCCATCACCACCAAGGCATACCTGTATCTCTCCGGCACACCGTTCAAGGCGCTGGCCACGGGCGAGTTCATCGAAGAGCAGATTTTCAACTGGACCTACACCGACGAGCAACGCGCCAAGGAAGAATTCGAGAAAAAGAATCCCGGCAAGTGGAATCCCTACGGTGCATTGCCTCAGATGCGGCTGCTCACCTACCAGATGCCCGACGAGTTGGTGGCGATCGCCAGCGCCGGGGAGTTTGATGAGTTTGATCTAAACGCATTCTTTGAAGCGTCCGGCACTGGCGCGAAAGCGCAGTTCAGGCACAAGAGCGACGTGCAGAAGTGGCTGGACATCATCCGTGGCGGGTATGCGCCCAAAGCGACCGAGTATCTAAAGACCGGCACGCGTCCGCCGTTTCCGTATTCGGACGCGCGCCTCCTGCCGTATCTCCAGCACTCGTTCTGGTTTCTGCCCAACGTTGCGGCCTGTCACGCGATGGCGAATTTGCTGGCCGAGAAGCACAACGTGTTCTGGCACGACTATGACGTGGTCGTCGCGGCAGGCGCAAGCGCGGGCATCGGGCTGGACGCGCTGCCGCCGGTGCGCAAGGCCATCGGCAGCGGCTTCGACACCAAGACCATCACGCTGTCCTGCGGCAAGCTCACGACCGGCGTGACCGTACCGCAATGGTCATCCATCCTGATGCTCCGCAATCTGAAGTCGCCGGAGACGTATTTTCAGTCGGCGTTTCGCGTGCAATCGCCGTGGGCCATCAAGAATCCCAACGGCGACGACCCGAACGAGGAAGAAATTCTCAAGCCGGTGTGCTTCGTGTTCGACTTCGCGCCGACACGGGCGTTGCGCCAGCTCTCGGAATACGGCATCGGCCTTTCGCCCGGCGAGCCGAACCCGGAGAACGCGGTCAAAGACCTCATCTCGTTCCTGCCGGTGCTGGCCTACGATGGCGCGAACATGACGCAGATTGACGCGGGTGGCATCCTCGACATCGCGATGGCCGGAACGTCCGCCACGCTGCTCGCGCGCAAATGGGAAAGTGCATTGCTCGTGAACGTGGACAACGACACCTTGCGCCGCATCCTCGACAATCCCGAGGCGATGGCCGCCGTGGAGCGCATCGAGGGCTGGCGTTCGCTGGGGGACAACATCCTCGAAACCATCATCAACAAGAGCGATGTGGTGAAGGGCTTGAAGAACAAGGCGAAGGAAAAGGACCTGACCAAAAAAGAAATGAAGCAGCTCACGGACGAGGAAAAGGAATTCAAGTCCAAGCGCAAGATGGTTCAGGAAAAACTCATTAAGTTCGCCACGCGTATCCCGGCCTTCATGTATTTGACCGATTTTCGGGAGAACACGTTGCAAGATGTCATCACCAAGATCGAACCGGACTTGTTCGAGACGGTCACCGGCCTGACCGTGAAAGATTTCCACCTGCTGGTGCGGCTCAAGGTCTTCAACACCGAGCAGATGAATCAGGCCGTGTTCGCCTTCCGTCGCTATGAAGATGCCTCGCTCCGCTACACCGGCATCGAAAGCCACGAAGGCCTGACCCACTACGGGCTTTACGACACAGTGGTAGCACGGGAGTAAGAATCGTGGCGCGCTCCGGCAGAACGCGACTTTTCAGCATCGCACTTTGCGCTGGTTGTTTACGCATCCTGCTGAAACACCGCAGACCGCCGACGCGGGAATCCATCTGACTCCGACAATTGCGTCACAGCAGGGTGCCATGCAGGATGCGGTAGGCGATGGAGAAATAGATCACCAGACCGGTCACATCCACCAGCGTGGCGACAAACGGCGCGGACGAAGTCGCCGGATCGAGTTTGCAGCGGCGGAGCAGGAACGGCAGCATCGAGCCCGCCAGCGTGCCCCACATCACCACGCCAATGAGCGAGAAAAAGATCGTCAGCGCAATCAGCAACCAGTGCGGCCCGTAGATGTTCGAAAACTGCGCCCACAGTGTCACCCGGATAAAGCCGATCGCGCCCAGGATTACGCCCAGAGCCAGTCCCGACCGCGCCTCCCGCCGCATCACGCGCCACCAATCGCGCAAGGTCACCTCACCCAGCGCCATCGCGCGGATGATCAGCGTGGTGGCTTGGGAGCCGGAATTGCCGCCGCTGGAAATGATCAACGGCAGGAACAGCGCGAGCACCACCGCCTTGGCGATTTCATCTTCAAAGAATCCCATCGCCGTCGTGGTCAACATTTCACTCACGAACAAAATCACCAGCCACGGCGCGCGTTTGCGCACCATTTCCAACATGCCGATGCGGAGATAAGGGGCGTCGAGCGCTTCCAGGCCGCCGAGTTTGTGGATGTCTTCGGTCGCCTCTCGTTCGGCCACATCCAGCACGTCGTCCACGGTGACGACGCCCACCAGGACTTCCTTGGAATCCACGACGGGCAGGATGGTCGAATCGTATTTCTTGAACGCGGCCACGGCCGTCTCCTGGTCATCCGAGGCGCGCAAAAAAATCCGCTGGTTTTCCAACAGTTCCAGCACGGACATCTGAATCGGCGCCACGACGAGATTTCTCAGCCGGACGTAGTCCACCAACCGGCCTTTGGCATCCACCACGTAGAGCTGGCCCATCGTGTCGCGCTTGTCCGCCTGTTCCCGGAGGTGGGCGAGGACTTCGGCCACGGTCCAGTTTTGTTGGATGGCGACATAATGCGGCGTCATCCGCCGGCCAACGGAATCCTTCGGGTAGCCCAACAACTCGACCGCGATCCGGCGCTCCTCGGGGTTGAGCAGGGCGAGCAGTTTCTGGGTCGCGGCGGAGGGTAGCTCCTCCAGCAACGCCGTGCGGTCGTCGGGCGGCAGATCGTTCAGGATCTTGGCGACCTGCTCGGTGCCGAGGGCGCGCAGGAGTTTTTCCTGATCCTCCACGGAGAGATATTCAAAAACTTCGGTGGCCAGTTCGTGCGGCAGGATGCGGAGCAGGACCGCTTCATCATCGGAACTGAGATCGGAAAAAATCTCCGCAAGGTCCGGCGCGGGAAAAGTGCAGAGGATTTCGCGCAACTGATTAAAGTTGCGCTGGCGGATCAATTCGGCGAGTTCCGGCTGGAGCAGACTGCCAATCACGCGCGTACTGAAAGCGAAAACGCCGCCGAGCGCAAAGCAAAAAGCGCGGGGTGAGCGGAACCAAAAAAAACCGCCCCGCGTCACACGGGGCGGTGTTGTTCGGCCGGACCAAACGGTCGGTCAGGCCTGAAAGGATTTCCCGCAGCCGCAGCTTTGCTTCGCGTTGGGATTGGAGATTTTGAATCCGCCACCGGTCAGGGCGTCGCTGAAATCCACGCGGGTGCCGTGCAGATATTTCGCGCTGAAGGCGTCCACCAGGGTGGTGATGCCGTCTTGTTCGCCCACGAGATCGCCGTCGCGTTTTTCGTCAAACACCAGTCCGTATTGCATGCCCGAGCAGCCGCCTTGCTCGACATAGACGCGCAGGAACTTGCCCTGATGGTCGGGTTGAGCGACGAGCGACTTGACCTCTTGCACGGCGCGGGCCGTGAGCTCGAGGATCGGTTGGGTTGACAGGCGGTCGGACATTTTCTTTAAGCAAGGCCAACGTAACCGCCGCCGCGAAACGTGTCAAACCCCGGACGGGGATTTCCCGGCGGGCGGCGGACTTTGCGCGCGGTTGATGAGCGATTCAAATCGCGGCCCCAGCACGGGCAACACCTTTTGCATCCGCCGGCAAAACATCACGGTGGCCTGCCGGTCCTGGGTCGGCCAGTCCTGCATTTGCTCCAACAGCCGCAAGGCGTCGAGCGCGGCTTTTTTGACCCAGAACTCATCGGCGGTTTCGCCCGCGCGCAAATTCTTTTCGAGAGCCACGTCGAGGTATTGGTCGCGCGCCTTGAGCAGGAGCGCTCTGGCGTCGGGCGCGTTGGGCTGGGCGGCGAGATTTTCGAGAATCCGTCCCAGACCGCATTGCGCCTGGCTGCGGGTGGCGACGCTGGCGACCGGCAGCGAGATCGCCGTTTGGAATGCGTTCGAGGCCGAATCGTAGTAGCGTGGATCCAACGACGCCATTTGCAGGTAACAGTCGCCGATCTCCCCCCAGGCCAGCGCGGCGGCAGCGTCGGCCGGATGCCGTTGCGGAATCAGCCGGAACGCGTCGAGGGCTTCGGTGTATTTGGCGATCCGGTTCGTCTCCGTCGCGGATTGACGTTGCAACGCGCCGCCGTAGGCGGAGACCGCGCGCGACCAAAGCTCCGGGGGGCAGTTGGTGTCGCGGATCAGGCTGGAAAAATATCCCTCGGCGTTGTCGTACCGCGACCAGGCCATGGCGGCGCGTCCGGCCATCATCTTCGCCTCGTAGGCGAGGTCGGAATCGGGCCAGGTGGTGAAGAGCATTTTGTAATTTCGTTCCGCGTCCGAGTAATGCGGATCGCCCAGGCGGAAGTAGTAATCGGCCACCCACCATTGCGCGCGCGCCGCGAGGTCGTTGGTCTGGTAGCGGGCGACGAAATTGGTGAAATGCGTCAGCGCATTTGTTTCCGCGCCCGACCGGGCCAGGGCCAGCGCGAGTTGAAATTCCGTCCGCACGCGGAATTGGTTGGTAGGAAACTGGGTCAGCCAGTTTTCGTAGGCGGTGACGGCGTTGGTCCAGTTGCCTTGTTGTTCCTGCACCCGGGCGAGCAGGAGTTCGACCTGGGGCCGCCATTCGGAATGGGGAAAGAGCCGGACGAATTCCTCGAACCACGGCCGGGCTTCCGCCGGCTGGTCGGCATCCACACGGGCCTGCGCCACGAGCAACAGGCTCCGGGCAACCGTCGGGTCCTCGGGGTCCGCGCGCAAAATATCGCGCACGACGGATTCCGCCGCGGCGAAGTTGGTCAAGGCCAGACTGGCGCGCAACGATTGATACAGCGCGGGCAGGCGCAACTCGGCGTTGGCGGCCGGCCAGTTGCTGGCCGTCTGCAACACGGCCTGATAGTTCGTCAGCGCCGGCGAAAACTTTCGCTCCTGAAACAAGGCGTCGGCCAGTTTGAACCGCGCCACCACGAGCGACTCCGACGCCGGCAACGCGGCCACGGCGGCGCCAAAAGCCGTGGCGCTCTCCGGATATTTTCCCTCCATCCAGTAGCCCCAGCCCCGGCCCAGTTGCGCGCGCCCGATCAAGGTGCTGTTGGAATAGGTCGTGATGAGCTGGTCAAAACAATGCAAGGCCGCCGGGAGGTGATTGGTGGCGGAGGCCAGCACCGCCGCGTTGTCGTTGGTGGCCAGTACCGCGGCGTGTTGTTTGAGGTGAACTTCGCCCAAGGTCAGCAACGCCACGGGGACGGCGCGGGAATGGGGAAACTCGGTCAGATACGATTGCAAGGTTTTGAGCGCCACGCCGTATTCCTTTTGTTGCAAGGCCAGGGTGGTAATTTTGGCCAGGGCCTGTTCCTGGCGGGCCACCGGCGCGTTGGTGACGAGGTTGCGACCGAGCAGGGCGATGGCTTCATTGAGCTGGCCGAGTTGTTCGAGGATTTCCGCCTGAAAAGCCACGCTCTCGGCGAAGAGATCCGGGCGGTGCAACTCCTCGGCGACGGTGAGCAAGCCGTCGCTCACTTTGCGCGCTTCCACGGCCTGACCGGCGCCCAGCAGGGCCTGGCACAGCAGATAACGCCGTCGCCATTCCAGTTCGCCCGACAAACCGGGGCCGATCTTGTTGATGGCGGCCTCGGCGTCCGGATAGTTCTTCAGGGCCAGTTGCGCCTCGGCGAGCAACAAGTAACCGCGCGTGACGGCTTCACTGTTGGTCAACCCAATCGCCGATTGGCGGAAGGCTCCGTCTGCCTGGCGCAACAGATTCGTGACCGTGGCCCAATCCGTCAGTTTCGCCTGGGCCGCTGCTTCGCCCACGGCCGACTCCAGCCGGAAGCGTGAGCTTTGATGCTCGCGGGCTACTTTGCCGAAAGCCGCCACAGCTGCCGGGTAATTCGTGCTCTGATACTGCGATTCGCCAATCCAGTAAAGGTATTCATCGGCCTGTTTGCCTGCGCCGGCCTGGTGCGCGGTCAGCAAGGCCACGGCCGCTGAAAATTTGCGTTGCTGGTACTGCGCCTGCGCCTCGCGCAAGACGGCTTCCGCTAGTTTCTCCGACTGCGGATACTTCGCGACAAAATCGGCAAACTCCGCTTCCGCGCGATCCCAGAAGCCGATGCGATACGCTTCCGCGGCGGAGTCGTACGCTTTTTGTTCCGCAGGCGACAAGGCCGCCGGTATCCGTGCGCCGGTCAGGACCAGCAGCAGGCACAGCGCGAATTGTCGAACCTTCGTCATCGCGGTGAGGATAACGGGCGGCGGAGCGGCGGGAAAAGCAGGAAATCAATGGCAGGCTTCGCGCGCCGCATCCTGACATGGGCGCGGAGCGCGGCTGTGTCGTCCTGCACCAGCCGCAGCGGGTGACAAACTCAATCCGCTTGGCGGATTACTGCGGCCGATGTTCCGCGCTGCTGCGGCTGGCTTTTAACCCAGCCGCGCTCCGGTGCTGGGACGTGTCATCGTGTCGCTTTCGCGCCAAGTTTCGGTTCAGAAAGTCCCGCGTGGTCAGTTCTGGGTTTGGCGACCGGAGTTTGGATTTGGAATCTGTGCTTCAGCCGCCGGTGTCGCCAGGACTGATTTCAAATAGCGACCGGTCTGGCTCTCCGCGCAGGCCGCCACCACTTCCGGCGTGCCTTGCGCCACCACGCGCCCGCCGTCGTCGCCACCTTCCGGCCCGAGATCAATGATCCAGTCCGCCGTCTTGATCACGTCCAGGTTGTGCTCGATGACCAGCAAGGTATTGCCGGCGGCGCGCAACTTGAACAGCACTTCGAGCAGCTTGGCCACGTCGTGGAAGTGCAGACCGGTCGTTGGTTCATCGAGAATGTAAAGCGTGCGACCTGTTTGCTTGCGGCTGAGTTCGGCTGCCAATTTGATGCGTTGGGCCTCGCCCCCGCTCAACGTCGTGCCCGCCTGCCCGAGCCGGATGTAGCCCAGCCCGACTTCCGCCAGGGTGAGCAGCGGATCGAAGATTTGCGGCACGGACCGGAAGAAATTCACCGCCTCGTCCACCGTCATGTCGAGCACGTCGGCGATGTTCCTGCCCTTGTAACTGATCTCCAGCGTTTCCCGATTGTAACGCCGGCCGTGGCAGGCTTCACACGTCACATAGACGGCGGGCAGGAAGTGCATCTCAATCTTGATCAGGCCGTCGCCCTGGCATTTTTCACAACGGCCACCCTTGACGTTGAAACTGAACCGGCCCGCCTCGTAACCGCGGATTCTCGCCGTGGGCAGCTTGGCAAACAGATCGCGAATGGCATTGAACATTCCCGTGTAGGTCGCGGGATTGCTCCGCGGCGTGCGCCCGATCGGGGTCTGGTCAATGACCACGACTTTTTCCAGGCCTTCGTAATTTCGGATCTCCCGGTGGGCGCCGGGTTTTTCCTTCGAGCCGTAAAATTTCCGCATCAGCGCGCGGCGCAACGTGTCGTCCACCAGCGTGCTCTTCCCGGAGCCACTCACGCCGGTGACACAGGTGAACAGCCCGATGGGGATCCGCGCGTCCACCTGCTTCAAATTGTTTTCACTCGCGCCCAGTATCTCGATCATGCCGCGGTCTTTCGAGGGCGGTTTGCGTTCCTTCGGCACGGGCACGGTCAGCTCGCCGGTGAGGTAACGCGCTGTGAGCGAGCGTTGGTTGGCCAACACTTCCGCCAGCGTGCCCGCCGCCACGATTTCCCCGCCGCGCACGCCCGCCCCAGGGCCGAGATCGAGGAGGTAGTCCGCCGCGCGAATCGTATCGGCGTCGTGCTCGACCACGATGACGGAGTTGCCCAGATCGCGCAGCCCCTTGAGCGTGACCAGCAGGCGGTCGTTGTCGCGCTGATGCAGGCCGATGCTCGGCTCGTCGAGAATGTAAAGCACGCCCACCAGGCCCGCGCCGATCTGCGTCGCCAGCCGGATGCGCTGTGCCTCGCCGCCCGAGAGCGAACCGCTCTCGCGATTCAAGGTGAGATAGCCGAGGCCGACGTTCTTCAAAAAGCCGAGCCGCGCGCGAATCTCCTTGATGATGTCGTGCGCGATTTTTTCCTGGAACTCGGAGAGTTTGAGCCGGGCGAAGAAGTCATCCGCCTTTGCCACCGAGAGCGAGCAGACATCCATGATGGACAGCCCGGGAATGGTAGGATTCGGTGGGGCGAGGCTGCTGACGAGCCGGCTCGCGGGGACGCTCGCCCCACCCAACGTCGCTCCGTGCGCGCCGGTCTTGGCTTGTCCGCGCTCGCCCTCACCCCGACCCTCTCCCCTGGGGAGAGGGAGAGTTGTTTTCCACGCCTCGTTGCTCTCAGCGCCGCTAGATTTGCTTTGAGGCGGCCGGCCATTCTCCCGCTCCCCTTCGGAAGGGGAGCGGGTCGGGGTGAGGGGGCTTCCCATATCGCCCAAAGTCACTGCCAGAATCTCCGGCTTGAGCCGCCGGCCGCCGCACGCATCGCAAAACTGCGGACTCATGAACGCCTTGAGCCGGTTGCGCGTGAACTCGCTTTCGCTCTCGGCGTAAAGCCGCTCCAGGTTCGGCAGCACGCCCTCGAACGGCCGCTTCACCGTGCTCGCCTTGCCCGCGCGCCAGAAATGAAACGCGATCTCGGTTTCGCCCGAGCCGTGGAGCAACACCTGTTTGAAATCATCCGGCAGCTTCTGATACGGCGTCTCCAGGCTTTGCTGGTAGTGTTCCGCCACCGCCTTCAACATCGCCTTGTAATAAACGATCATGCGCTTGCCGCCGCGCCGCCACGGCAGGACCGCGCCCTGTTCGAGCGACTTTTCCGCGTCCGGCACCACCAGCCCTTCGTCAAAAACCAGCTTCTGCCCCAGGCCATGACAAACCGGACACGCGCCGTTCGGCGAGTTGAACGAAAAATGTTTCGGTGTCGGTTTCTCGTAACTCTTCCCCGTTCCCGGCGAATACATGCGGTTGGAATGAAGGGTTTCGATCCACGGTTCTTCCGTTGTAGCAGGCGACGTGAGTCGGCTCTGACTTGTCCCGGAAGATGGAGCGGATTTACGTCCGCTGCTACGAGTATCGAGGGGCATTTGATGCAACGTCACCATCACTCCCTGTCCCCAGCGCAACGCCGTCTCCACCGAGTCCTGCAACCGCACGCGCACCTTGTCTTCCATCACGAGCCGGTCCACCACCGCTTCTATCGTGTGTGCTTGCTTCGCGTCCAGCCGCACCCGCACGTTCGGATCCGTGAGTTCAACCAACTCACCATCCACACGCGCACGGACGAATCCTTCACGTTGCAATCGCTCGATCACATCACGAAACTCGCCCTTCTGCTTGCTCACCACGGGTGCGAACAACATCACCTTCGTCCGCTCCGGCAAAGCGAGAATTTTGTCCACGATGTCGCTGGTGGTTTGCGCCACGATGGGTTCGCCGGTGTCCGGACAATGCGCCTGGCCGACATGCGCGTAGAGCAAACGCAGGTAATCGTAAATCTCCGTCGTGGTGGCCACGGTTGAGCGCGGGTTCATGCCCGAACTGCGTTGCTCGATGGCAATGGCGGGGGACAGGCCCTCGATGTAATCCACTTCCGGCTTCTGCATCTGATCGAGGAACTGCCGCGCGTAGGCGGAGAGGCTCTCCACGTATTTGCGCTGGCCCTCGGCGTAGATCGTGTCGAACGCGAGCGACGACTTCCCGCTGCCGCTCAGGCCGGTGATGACCACCAGCTTGTCGCGCGGAATCTCGAGCGTGAGATTCTTGAGATTATGCTCCCGCGCCCCGCCGATGCGGATAAATTCTTTGCTCATGACGACGAATTTCCGAACTCAACCAATCCAGCAGCGTAGGGCAGGGGATGAGAGGAGGAAAGAAATTAGCGCACCAACAAAAAGGGGTTGACGCGAGGCTGGCTTTCTGGTGAAGTCCAAGCCGTCCAAGCCGTCCAAGCCGTCCAAGCCGTCCAAGCCGTCCAAGCCG
>CAZLOH010000057.1:0-30119 GCA_964561105.1 uncultured Bifidobacterium sp.
CCCCGCCGCCAACGCCCACTGTCACACCGGCAACGCATGTTTTGAAAGAGCCTCTACTGGCAGGAATAAAATTGGTGATAAAGCGAGTGGTGGCAACCTGATTGGTGAACACGGACGACCACGTTCGCCGGTCGGCGGAAATTTCCAGCCGGTACTGGGCGCGGGTGGAGGTGTTGTAACTCACCTGCAAGAGCGCGCCGTCACGCTGCACCGTGATGCGCCGATCCAGTCCGAGCGCGAAAAAACCGAGTTCGTCCCACAGGATATTGGCGCAGAAAAGGCCGCCGGCGGAATTCAGGTGCGTCCCGTCCGCCATGTAACCTTGGGCGACCATCCAATCGTAGCTGATGGTGGGTTCCATCAGATCGGCATAGGCGCGGCCATATTCCTGGGCAACACTTCGCACGATGGTATTTTGATCCACGGTGGATGTGTTGGTGGCGTCGGCGCTGGTCCGCGGAGTGCCGATGTAAATCACATCGCAATTTGGCGCGGCGTCTTTCCACCAGCTTTCGCAGGCCGCCAACTCATTGCTCAATCCCGGAATCCATTCCTTCATGTGCCAGATGAGCAGGTCGGGATTCACTCCGGCAAAAATCGGCGCGCGAATCGAGAGTGGAACGCTGGTTACCTGACCGAGCGTGATGCCGGGCCAATTGATAAACACCGAATGGATGCCGCTCGCATGGGTGGCGACGGTCGAGGTGCCGATGATGAAATTGGTGCCGACATCGCTTTCCACCCGCAGGCGATAGCGGTTCAATGGCAGCGGGAGGTTGGTGAACCAGCCCTGCGGTGCGACGCTGTAGCCATTCAGCGTCAGCGCGGTGACCCACGACCCGCCGTTGGTGGAGAGCAGGAGCCGGAATGGCCCGCCATTGGTCTGACTGACGTAAAAAATTCCCGCGCGGTCGCAGAGGACCCCGCCAGGATCAGGCTGGTCTTCCCACCAGACCGAACTGCCGGCGGGAATTTGGAGATAGCCGTCGAACCAGTAGTAATCCGGTTCATGTACGGTGACACCCGTATCGGACTTCCACATGGCGGTGTTGTGATAATTGTTCAACGAATAGCCCGCGCTGCCGAACTGTTCATTCAACCGATTCATGAGGTGATAAGTCGCCGACTGATAGGAATCGGCCATCGAATCGCCGAACGAAACCACGGTCACCGGCCGGTTCGACTGGTCAAAGGCCGAGCGAAATTTTTCCAGCCCGGTGTTTATGGTCGAAAAATCCGGGGCGGCGGTGGAGGGATTTGCGACCGCAATCAAAGCGATGCCAATTGCCAGTAACGCCGATTGCCAGTGGAACTTCATCTTGATGTGTGCGCGGAACATACTGGCTTTTGTGCCGTCTGGCGAGCGAAAGCGGTGAATTCACCCAGACCGGGTTGCCGGACGAACTGTGGCAGCCGTTATTCCGGTAGCAGGGCCTTGACCAGATCCGCCAGTTCCGCCGCCTGATAGGGCTTGGCGAGAAAGGCATCCGGCTTGTGCGGTGAATCCCGGGAGACGCCGGCGTCCACCGTGCCGCTAACGAGCAGGACCCGCTGCTGCGGATTGATGCGGCGGCAGTCGCGGATCAAATCCAGTCCGTTCATCTGGTTCATGGCAAAGTCCGTGATGACGAGGGCCGGCAGTGGATTCGCAATCGAGAATTCGCGCACCGCCGTCGCCGGATCGCGAAAGGTCCGCACGCGACAACCGAGCGGTTCGACGATCAGACTGGCCAGCTCCAGCAACATCGGCTCGTCATCCACCACGAACACCAGCGGCCGGGCGTCCGCCGGCTGGCGTTGTGATGGCAATGGCTTCTGCTTCATGACACTCCAGAGACGATTCAACACTTGGACCGTATGGCTGGCAAGCTTTCAAACAGTTTTCAAACCAGCACGGCTTCACCTCAACCCAGATTCACCGGATCAATGTCCACCGTCAACGTCACGTCGTCCGGCAGCGCGAGCGTGGTGGTGATTCCCGCCAATGCGCGACTGAGCCGGCTCATGGCCCGGGTCCGAAGCATGAGTTGATACCGATAAAACGTCTCGGCCCGCAGCAGCGGCGCGGGAGCGGGCCCGCTGATTTGCAAATCGCGAAACGGCAACGGCGTCGAAGCGGTCGGCGTGGGGGAGAAGAGTGGGAGGGGCGGAGCATCCAAGTCGGGCAGGAGCGCGGTTTTCAGTTCTCCCTGGCTTGCGACCTCGGGCTCCGCTTTGCTTGTCAGCAGTGGGTCCAGTTCCTTGCGCACGTGTTCGGCGGAGAACTTCACTTTTTCCTCATTGCGCCCCTTCAGCGTCAGCAACGCGAGACGCGAGGCGGGCGGATACTTCAACTGTTCTCGGAACTCGATTTCCTGTTCGTAGAATCCCACGAAGTCATGGCGGCGCGCGTATTGGATGGCCGGATGAAACGGCGTGAACGCCTGCACAAACACCTCGCCCTCGACATCGCCACGCCCGGCCCGACCCGCCACCTGGGTGAGCAATTGGAACGTCCGCTCGCCCGCGCGAAAATCCGGCTGATGCAACGCCAGGTCGGCGTAGATGATGCCGACGAGTGTGACGTTGGGAAAATGCAGCCCCTTGGCGATCATCTGCGTCCCGAGGAGAATGTCTATCTTGCCGGCCCGAAATTCACCGAGCACCCGGCGATAGTCATCCTTGCGTTTCATCACGTCCGCATCCATGCGCTGGACGCGCGCCTGGGGGAAAAGTTTTCCCAGCACGTCCTCGACCTTCTGTGTGCCTAGACCGGAGTAACGAATCTGCGGGTTACGGCACTTCACATTCGGGCAGACCGCGGGCACGGCTTCGGCGTAGCCGCACAGGTGACAACGCAGCTTTTGCTCCGGCCGATGATAGGTGAGCGCCAGACTGCAATTCGGACATTCGCACACGTGGCCGCACTGCGGGCATTGCAACGAGGTCGAGTAGCCGCGCCGGTTCAAAAACAAAATGGTCTGCTCCTTGCGTTCCAGTCGCTGGGTGATGGCCTCCTTGAGTTGATCGGAAAAAATCGGCGGGCCTTTGCCACCACGGGCGGCCTGGCGCAAATCCACCACGCGCACGTGGGGCAGCTTCTGATCATCCACGCGCTCGGGCAGTTCGAGCAACGTATATTTCCCTTGCTGACAGTTGTAGTAGCTCTCCAGGGATGGCGTGGCTGAACCGAGCACCACCACGGCGTTTTCCATCTGACCGCGCACAATGGCCACGTCGCGCGCGTGATAGCGCGGGGCTTCCTCCTGCTTGTAGGTGTGCTCATGCTCCTCATCCACGATGATGAGGCCCAGCGGTTCGACGGGCGCGAAGATCGCCGAGCGCGCGCCGATGACTATCCGGGCGCGGCCCTGCCGAATCTTGTGCCACTCATCGTGACGTTCACCGGCCGAGAGATGGGAGTGCAACACCGCGACCAGCGTTGCCACTTTGCCGGAACTGAATCGCGCCTTGAATCGTTCGACCGTTTGCGGCGTGAGCGAAATCTCCGGGACCAGGACAATCGCGCCTTTGCCCTGCTCCAGGGTGTGCGCGATTGCTTGGAGATAGACCTCCGTTTTGCCCGAGCCAGTAACCCCGTGCAGCAGAAACGTACCGCCTGGCCGTCCCGTGCTGCCGACTTGCAGTCGGCAGTCTCCAGTCTTGTCCGTGCTGTCGAGTTGCAGTCGGCAGTCTCCGGCCTTGCCCGTGCTGCCGACTTGTAGTCGGCAGTCCGGTGTCTTCCTCTCAGAAGCTGCCGGCTGCAAGCCGGCAGCGTTTTGTCTGGTGATGCCGCCTGCTGGTCGGTCGTCTGTGTTCTGGCCGAGGCCAACTACCGACTGCAAGTCGGCAGCACAAGGATAAGCAAACTTCCCGCAGCCCAGCCGGTAGGTGGTCGCTTTCAACTTCGCCTTCACCGGGTTCTCGGCAATGTAGCCCTGGAACTTCTGAAGCTGAGCCTCGCTGCGTACGAGGTGATCGAAGTATTCATCCCGCCAGAAAGTGCCCTGAGTATGGAGCACGCGATTGGCGGCCTTGGCGGAAAAAGTTTTCCACGACTGGATGATTTTTTCCAACGGCTCAGTCTCCATCGGTCGCACCAACAGGTGGACGTGGTTGGGCATAATGACAAAGTCGCCCAGTTGATAACGGTCGCCGTCGAAATGCCGGAAAGTCTGCTCGACCAGGTCGGCGATCGCGGGCTGCGCCAGCGCACACTGGCCGTAACCGGCATCGAGCAGATCCTCCATGCGCCGGGTGAAACGCTGGTGATATTCCGCACGGTCGCGGTCGGTCCACGGTTCAGGATGATGCCGCAACCAGATCGCGCGTTCATCCCGCCACGCGGCCAAAACGGGCTGGGCCACGGCGTCATTGAGGCGAAACGTGACAAAGTAGAGCCGATTCGCCTGGCGCCAGTGCGGCAGCCAGCCGGAATGAACTTTCACCGGCGCGTCCTTGTTGAAAAACGGGGAATCGGCCTGGATTTCCGCCAAAGTGTTGCCGGTCTTCGGCGTGCTGCCGACTTGCAGTCGGCAGTCTCCGGTCTTGTCCGTGCTGCCGACTTGCAGTCGGCAGTCTCCGGCCTTGCCCGTGCTGCCGACTTGCAGTCGGCAGTCCGGTGTCTTCATCTCAGAAGCTGCCGACTGCAAGTCGGCAGCACTTTGGCCGGCATCCATCGCGGCTTTGATCGCGGTGAGCGCCTTTGACTGGCTCGCGTTCAGCGCCAACGGTTCCGTTGGTAGAATATGCTCCTTTCCGTACGGATCGCGCTCGGAGACTTCCGAGGTGATGCTGAGCAAGCCGCGATCCTCCAGCTTGCGCACCGTCGCCGCCGTGGTCTCGGCCAGTTCCACCAGTTCGGTCAGGGAAAGCTCGCGGCGCTCTTCGACAATATTCCAGACTTCGAGCTGGCGTTTGGGCAGTTTGGGAAATTCGCCCGTCACGGGCAGCGCTCGCACCCACAACCGTTCGCGCCAGCCGGACTCGGTTTTGCGCACGGCTTCGGGCAGGATGGATTTCAGCGCGATCTCCGGCGCACAACAGTAGTAGTCCGCGATCCAGCGCGCGAGCCGGAGCACCTTGGGCGTGACCAGCGTTTGCGCCCCGATGACCTTCAAAATCGGTTTGAGTTTCGCCTGCGCCGATTCCTCGGCCACCGCCGTCACAACTCCCAGCACTTTCCGCGGCCCGAACGGCACCTGCACGCGACTGCCCACGTCCACGCGCTCCACCAGTTCCGGCGGAATCACGTAGTCGAACTCCTTGCGGAGCGCGATTTCGAGCGAGACGCGGGCAATCATCGGACAGCGAGGGTCGGGAGGTAAACGACGAGAGTCAAGCCGCGCGCCAACACCACGGATTCAATCCCGCGTAATGGCGCGCATTTCGGCCTCCAGTTGGCGGCGTAGTTCCGCGCGTTCCGCATCGGTCGCCGTGCGCGGAATCCGCATCGTCCGGCCCGTGGTGATGTCACAACGGGCAAACGGCAGGGGAATCTGAAACCGGTCCCAGGTCTTCAAACAGATTTTCCAGTTCAAATGATAAGCCACCGGCACAAGCATCAGGCCGGTCAATTGCGCCGTGGAGATGACGCCTTCCGGCAAGGTGTAGCGCGGGCCGCGCGGGCCATCCGGCGTGATTGCCAGATCGTAACCTTGCTCGGACAACCCGATCATTTCCCGCAATGCTTGCGCGGCGCGCCGACTGGACGACCCGCGGACGGGCGTGACGCCGAATCGCTCGATGATGCTGGCCACCAGCCCGCCATCCCGGCTGGCGCTCGCCACCGCCGCCAGCTTTCGCCGACGATCCCGGCGGAGGACATAGCGGTGGTAAATGACCAGGGACAGCACCAGCCGATTGTGCCAGATGACGAAGATGATCTTTTCCTCCGGGGCGTTGGAGGAAAAGATGGATTCTTTGTTCAGCCGGAAGCGAATCGTCATGGCGAGCGACTGAATCGCCGCGTGAATCAACCAGCCGGCGAGGCGTTGCTGCCATTTGGGTTGGTGCGGCAACACCGCGCCACCGACACTGCTTCGCCGAACGGGAGTCGGGCCGGCTTCAGGATTGGCGGCGGGAGCGTCCATCAACCGCCTTTCTTGAGCGACGCGCGGACAAGTTCCTCGACGGTGGCCGACTCACCGAGCATCGCCTGCGCGGCGCGCACCGAATCGTGCGCTTCGACCTGTTTGAAACCCAGGGCCATGAGCGCGAGCACGGCGTCGTTCACCTTTTGATCGGCGGCGGTAAGTCCGCGCGCCGCGCTGGATGCCTCCCACGCTCCGGCCGCGCCGATCTTGTCCCGCAATTCCACGACGATGCGCTCGGCGGTCTTTTTGCCCACGCCGGAAATTTGCGAAAGCGATTTCACATCGCCGTTCGCCACCGCGCCCCGGAAGGTCACCGCGTTCATGCCGCTCAAGATGTTCAACGCCGTTTTCGGCCCGATCCCACTGACGTTGTTGATCAGCATCCGGAAGAGCTCGCGTTCGGCGGCGCTCGCGAAACCGTAGAGGATGTGGGCGTCCTCGCGCACGACGAGTTGTGTGAGCAACCGCACGTCCTGTCCGGGCGCAGGGAGTTTGTCGTAGGAAGACAGCGGGATGAGCACTTCGTAGCCCAGGCCGTTCACATCCACAATCACCTGAGTGGGGAGAGCTTCGATGAGTTTGCCGCGGAGGAAAGCAATCATGCGAGGGGCGAAGGGCGAGGGGCGTGTGACGAAATCATATTCGCTTCGGCGGCGTCAGGCGATAGCTGCCTTGATGCTGTGCGTGCGCGAGCGCCAGGGCCAGGGCATCGGCGGCATCGGCGGCGGGGAGTTCGGGCAACCGCAAGAGTCGTTGCACCATCTTGGCCACGGCCAGTTTTTGCGCCGCGCCGTAGCCGACGATGGCCTGTTTCATCTTGCGCGGCGCCAGCTCGTAAATCTCCAGGCCGGCCTCGGCAATCGCCGCCAGCGCCGCGCCCCGGGCTTCCCCCATGAGAATGGCGGTCTGCAGATTCTGCGCGAAGAACAACCCTTCCACGGCGCAAACGGTGGGTTGGAATTTACGGAGCACTTCGCGCAACGTCTGCGAAATGTAGGCGAGGCAACGCGAGTGCGGCCAGGCGGCGGCACAGGCAATGGTGCCCTGCGTCAGCGTGCGTGGATGCGGCTGACCCAGTTCAATCACGCCGTACCCCGTGCCACGCAACGAGGGGTCGAGGCCGAGGATGACTTGGTGCCGACCAGCAACGCGCGCGGACGTCACCTCCAGGACGGGCTCGGCGCGGCGGGGTTTGCGTCCGCTGACCCGCGCGGTCATCTGCTGGAATTGCTGGAGGGTTATACCCACGCGCGGCACTGTGCCAACGAACCCGGGATTGCAAAAGGAGAAAACAGTTCCGCGCCCGCCGGCCAGCGGCTCAGGGCACCAGCCGCGAACGATAGAAGCGCCGGGAATAAGGGGTCGCCGTTGTGTCCACCAGATCAAAGTTCCCGCCCGAGATGGTGTTGGTTTTCAACGCGGTCCAATCCAGAAAATTGGTGGTGGCGTCCACCGACCAGCGCGCGCCGTCCTGACCAAACACCCGCACCATCGCCCAGCCTTCGGTCGTGCGTCCCAGGAAATCCAGTTTGGCCGGGGGGACGGACTCGGCCGTGATGCGGTAATCGTCGAACAACAACAAGTTGTCGCCGGGCGAGGCGGGGTCATAGGGCAGCCAGGCAGCGTCCATGTCGCCGAATTCCAGCGTCGCTCCGGCGGTGGTGATCGGCAGGTTGGTAACGAGGAGTGAATCCCCAAGCGTCGCGCTCCAGAGATTCGAGGCGAAATTCATCGTCACGACCAGGGTGTAGGTTTCGTTCGGCGCGAAGAAAACTCCCGTGCCGGTGTAGTCATTCGTCCCGTCGAGGAGATAGTTGACGTTTGTGTTGTAGTTGTCGAAATCGAGGAGGAACAGATTCTGGCCTTGAGGATTGTAAACCCGCCATTGGAAGTAGTCGTATTCGCCGTTCGAGGAATCGGCAATTTGCATCCGGGTGGAAAAAGTGACCACCGGCCAGTCCGCAGGCTTGGGATGAAACTGGTTCGTTGGCCAGACGACCAATTGATCATCTCCCGTCGCCGGCGGCGAGAAACCCACGTAGGCCTGCTGACCCTGGCCGGGAAAAAAATCCGCCACGATCCCATTGCCGCCGGAACCGGTGCCCACCCAGGTTTGCTGGCCTACGAGGTCCAGGTTGGTGCTGTAGCCTTCACTCACTTCAAACTGGGTGAAGAAGAGATTGGTCGTGGCGGCCGCGCCCAATGACAGCAAGTGGCCGCCAAACAGGGGCAACAACAGTGCAACCGGACATCGCCGAAAAAACGCCTGCGATTTCATCAATACAAATTTTTATGGCTTTCAACGAGCGGGACGCGCGGGAGCGGGAGCCGACTGGTAAGCCGGGGCCGTCGGGACAGGACGAGATTGCGGAGTGTATTGGGGTGCCGTCGCCGGGGCTGGGCGAGACGGTAGGGCATATTGCGGGGCAGGCGCGCGCGTTACGGGTGCGGAGTAGGTCGGACGGGCGCTTCGATACTCCGTGCGACTGGGTACGTTGCGGACTTCTGGAGCGCGCACTTCGCGTGCCGGCGCGTTGTCGGCCAATTGGGGGACACTATAATTTCGGGTTGGGGCCGGCCGCGGATTGACGTGGTACTGCGGCGCGGAGGGTTGGGTGGCTCGCGCGGGCCTGGTGCTCCAGACCGAATAGTCCCGGCCAGCCGGGCGCGCGTTGTCCCGATCGCCAATGACCACCACCGAACTCGACCGCGTTGCGGGTTGGCGTGGGAGTGGTTTGGTCGTCGGCTCCTTCACGATCACGGGCGAGGTGGGTGTGGTAGTGGAACGCGGTGACGCGGGCAGTGCGATCGGCTCCCGCGTGCGGACGGTGGCCGTGCGCTCGCGCGCATTGTTGAATTCAGGCCGGCTCGAACGCGACGGCGCGGTTCGGTACGAATAGTTGGGCGATGGGTTATCCATCAACTCTGTGGCGCCCCGCGCCTCCGTTCGTGAGAAATTCCGGGCGGCTGGCTCAACGCGGTTGTATGCCTTGCGGGTGCTTTCGGGGACCAAGACCGGCCGGTTCACGACGAGAGTATTGCCATCCAGACTTTCGGCGCGAGCGCCGGGACGGGACTGATCGTGAATGCGCACGGTGCGGACTTCCGAACGTGAGTATTCGCGCACACGTTCGGGGGCGATTCCCCGGTTATAGACCTGACCGCGCCCACCGGCTTCGAGATGATTCACGGCGACGGACGTGTTGTAAACCTGCGCGCAATTTGCCGGCGGCAGGCAATATTGATAGGGGTGTGGACTGCAAAAATTGCCCCACGGCACGAACGCATACGCGCCGAATGAAAGCCCGAAACCGAAACTAACGCCGACCGAACTGTTCTGGAACGTCAATCCCACGCCCGTCTGATAGCAAGCCGTCGGCGGCAACGGCGCCCAGCCGCAGTAAGCGCTCGTGTAACGCCAACTCACCCAGGACGGCGCCCACACGGTGTCGGGATACCAGCACCAACCGTAATTCGGGGCGTTAAACCAGCGGCCGTAGTGAAACGTCGTGGCGCCCCACGAATAATCCGACAGCCAGTACCAGCCGCAGTTCGAGTAAACCCAGCGACCTCGATTGCAATACGGCCGCCAACCCGGAGTGTTGACCACCACCGTGGGTCGCCAGCAGTTGCCGTAACCCGCGACGTAAACCCACGATCCGTAGGGCGAGAGCGTATTGTAGAAATACTCGTTCGAGACGTAAGCGGGTTGGGCCTCCATTGCCGGAGCCGACACGTAACTGGGAGCGGACGCCACCGGTTCGTCGTTGGCTGGGGTCGCAGTCGAAGTCGCAGCCGGAGCAGTGGCCGGCGATTCGGCCACGGCGGGAGTTGCAGTCGAGGCTTGCAAGGCGTTCATCCGCAATTCTCGCAGCGATTGATCGTGCTGCATCATGAGGGTGATGGTGTCGCCTGGAACGCCCAGATCGTTGAGGTAAACAATCTCGTCCGCCCCGAGATTGAAAACGCCGGTGGTGTTGGTGATGAACGTGAGCAGCACCGCTTCGTCCACGCCGGCCTGGGTCAGTTTGACCACCTCCGCCAGCGGGCCGGAGAGGTTGAGGTTCGGCGGCAACTGCGGTCCAGCCACGGGAGCAGCGCCCGGCTTGGGTGCTTCCGCCAGCGTCGGTGCGTTGGTGTCAGCCGATGGCGTTGCCCCATCGGGTTGCACGACCGGCGAATTGCTCGCGTTCGATGCGACCAGTGCGGGTTCTGGTCCGTTGCTAACCGGCTCGGCATTGGCGGTGCCGAGGAAAGGATTGGCATCGCCACCCGGCCCTTGCGAACAGCCCCCAACGAATGGTAGCACAACCAGGGACAGACCCAGGAGCGCGAGACTGGCATTGCAAGTTTTCATAACTTTCCTTTCTGTTGGCATTGCAATCAGCTTACGCCAGATCGGACTGTCTGGCCAGTACGGGTATTCACGGGCGCGCGGCAAATAACCAGCCGCCCGTCCGGGCTGGTACCCCCATCCCGAATTGAACGGGAATCCGCGGTTTAGGAAACCGCTGCTCTATCCATTTGAGCTATGGGGGCACCTTTCACGGAACAGGCGCGTCTAGGACTTCGCGTAGCTCTCGCGTCTTGGACTTGCGGACTTTCTCCAAGTACGGCCGCAAATGCTCTTTCAGAACATCGTTGACCACTTGCGAGACTTCCAATCCCAACCGCTGCGCGTAGTCCAGTCGCTCCTGATTCTCTGGCCACGGCTTGAATGACCGCGCCGACTTGTTTGACTGCATACGTCTCCTTTCTCTCAGGTGCGAACTTCCCCGCCATCGTAACACGGTCTGGCGACGTGTCAAGAATAGTGACTCTTTGGTGTTGACGTGTTGCGGTGTTGCGGTATGGTTTTCGCGCAACGCCGGAACCGAACGGTGCCCGGCCAGCGGAAAGGAAAGCATGAACAGTTCAACCGTAGATTGGAATGGGGCCACCGCGATCTTTGCGGAGGCGGGCCTGAATTACTCACCGCGTCACGTGCGCCGAATAGTTGTCGCAAACCCGAACATCTGCCAGGTGACGCGATACAGCTACCACGGCATTGCGCTGCGCCGGGCGGATGTTCGCCGACTGGCCGCACTGGTGGCCAAGCAGAAGAAAGTAGGCAAGCGATGAACACCCTCTGCGAAGTCGGCCTTCACAATTATCAGGACGGCAAGTGCGCGGATTGTGGGACGGGGGAAGTCCGAAAGGAGCCGAATCCCATTCGGATGTTTCGGATACGGCATTGTTGGAAGCGCGAGACGAAACTATTCAGCGCAACCACGCTGTGGGGATTCCGGGGCAACGCGATGGCCGCCTTGCGTGACTTCAGTACCCGCAACCCGCACGCGCTCGCGTGCTCCGTGTTGGAGGAAGTTCGATGAAAATTTTCATCACGCTCGAAATGGAAGAAGGCACGCGACTGGCTCCGCATTGTCCCGAATTGCGCGACTTACAAGCGAAGCTCGCCAAGGCGGCGCTCAAGGTGACGGTGGAGAATACGACCTTCATGGAAGCCCCGGAAGTATCCGTGGGATTGGAGGAGCCGTCCCGCGTGTGCGGCTTGTGCGCGGCCCCGCTCTTGCCATCAGGCCAGTGCTCAAGCCGAAACTGCTTTGGGCGGAAATTCAAGGGCAAGCTCAAGAAACTCACCGCGCTATGAACACAACCACGAAGCGGGAGCCCGCTTGGAGGGCCGGGGCGCGGGGATTATTGCTCCACGGTCTGATGGAACGCGGCCCTCAAACGACGGCGGAACTGGCGAACTATTGCCAGATGCCCGCGAACGATCTGGCCCCACGCATGACCGAACTCTTGAACGCGGGCCAGGTGCGCGATACGGGGCGAAGGAAATCTCCGCTATCTGGAATGGGTCGGAAGCAAATCGTTTGGGAGGCGGTTCAATGCAAGTTTCAAGTTACAAGTCCGCGTGCCAAACCGCCGGCATGAACTTTTCCGGGCACCTCCCGCCGAACAACAACGAAAAAAATCGCCCCGGGGGGAGTAGTCCCGGGGCGACGATGCGAGAAAGGACGGACATGCAGACAATAAACCAGCCGGGGGAACCGGCAAGAGAAAATCGAGGAACGGGGAGCGGGGAGCGGGGAGCGGGCAGTCTCCGTTACGACGATAGCCTTGGCCGATGGTTCATCGGCAACCGGGAACTTCAACGCGGGGACTGCTTTGACCTGCTTTCGTTTCGTGATGAATTGCCACCGCTTCCCGTCCGCATTGAATATTCGGAGGAAGTAATCGGCGGCTGGATACTGTTCAGCCCGTACGGTTCAATTCTACCTTCAGCGCGGCGCACAAACCCATCCATCACCCGGGCTTGACCGACCCGCGAATCATGAAGCTCCGCCAACTGGCGGAGAAAGACCTTCGCCTGAGCGATTGTGCGCTCAGGCTGCTTTTTCGTATCTACTCCGACCGCGTGCTGTCGCCCGACCCGGTGACAGACGCTTTCCCGCTCCCCTGGAAGCAGGTGGCGCATTGGTGCGGGCTGAATGACGCGCACGTCTCACTTGCCCGACTTTCCGAACTCATCACGCACGGTTACTTGTACCTAGAAGGGCTGAAAGGGTGCCCCGCCACAAACTGGTTCAAATTGAACCTCAAACGCGAAACCGAACTCCGCGCACTGGTGAAGCCGGGCTTGGACGGGACCTTTCGCGACGGCGTGATCCCGTCCGCCCGTCGGCCTGGCAACAAAGACGCGCTTATCCGCAAGGGCCTGGCCGCGCTCCGGGAGGCCGCGAAGTAACCTGAACTCTCTCCCGTTGGAATTCTGTCAACGGGGAATCGTGTTTCCAGTTTGGGGAAAAACCCACAATCCAGTTTGGGGGAAAACCCACAAACTGGTTTGGGGAAAAACCCACAAACTAGTTTGGGGAAAAACCCACAAACTAGTTTGGGGAAAAACCCACAATCCAGTTTGGGGGAAAACCCACAATGCCTAATATAGATATTTCCCTTTGGGGAATAAATGGGTCCCCATGGGGAAGGAATGAAGTGCTCGCTGCGCTCGACGGGAGGAAGGGGGAGGAATTGAGGGGCGCGTTGCGCCCAAAAAAAAAGAGTTGGACAATGGGCGGCTGTCGCCGCAAAGTCACGCCGCAACGAACGGGTGGGAGGCGGCCCGGCTACGGCCGGCCGCTTCCTTTCCCAAAGTTGCGACCGTGACTCAGAGGAAGAACCAAACCCCGATCTCGCTCGAATCACTCGCGGCGGAAATCCGCGCCCTCCGCGACCTGCTCGAATCCTCGCCTTTCCTACACCGCAAAGACCTCGCCCGGCTGCTCGGAGTCTCAGAGCGCACCATCACGCGGCGTTTGGCCCGTCCCGGCTTCCCCCGGCCCGTTTATGACGCGGGACGGCCAAAGTGGACGCCCGGACAATTCGCCTGGTGCAAGGGCGATGGTGGCGCGTCCGCCTGAATGTCCGCCCTGGTGTCCGTTGTCCGCCCGGTTTTGAGCTTGGAACGGACGGCGGGAAGCCGTTTTGTCCGTTCACCCTCCCCGAACTTGTCCGCTCCCGGTGTCCGCTGAAGCTGGTTTTGTCGGTTTTGTGGGTACTGGGAGCCGTGTCCGCGTCCGGCCGCTGGTGTCCGTTTGGGGTTGAAAAAGCGGTTTGGGTGGGTATGTTGCATGTATATGGGAAAGCCCGCAACTCTCAGTGACTCCGCTTACGAGGCGATTCAATCTGCCAAACTATCCGAAAAGGAAAGCATATCGGATGTTATCTTGCGGCTCGTTCCGCGTCCGATCCAAACCTTTGCCGATCTTGAGGCGCACCTGGAACAATTAGACGGCCCAGTGATTGTTGACGAAGCGGCCCTAAACAGGTTGCGCAAAGCAAAGGCGGCGCGTGCTGACTGATACCACGTTTTGGATTGATCTGTTGGAGGAACGCCGCGACCGCCAGCAAGGCCACCGGCGCACGGTGGAACCGGCCCATACCTTCATGGCCTCTCATCGGCCATATCGGTTTCACGTTTCCATCATCACCTGGGGGGAACTGGCGGAGGGTTTTGCGGAGTATTCCGATCTGGATTACTTCTTGCGCGGAGTCCACGTTTTGCCCCTGCCCCGGCAAGTGGTTTGGACGGGAAGCCGACTGCAACGGACGCTGGCGGAGACCGGATTGCGGCTGGGCGAAAACGATGCCTGGATTGCGGCCACGGCTTTAGCATGGGGCAAACGCCTCATCACTCGCGACCAGCGTTTTGAGGACGTTAAGCGGCTGACCGTAGTGAAGTATTAAAACACCTTCCCCCGCAGTTCCCCGCCCTTCAAGTCGCGGCTGATGAAACTCCCGAACGGTTGCGCCCGCACGTCGTCAGGGTTGTGCCCCATCGCGGCCACCGAGCGCAACGCTTGGCGTTCATCCAACCGGAAGCAGACGATCTCCGTGGCCGCACCAATCACGGACGGATTCAGCTTTTCCGGCCGTTGCGTGTCGAAAACGAATTCCACGCCATCACTGCGCCCGTCCTGAGCGAGCATGGCCAGTTCAGCGGGGATGGAATCCTCCGTGCAGAAGTTCCAAAGTTCCGCGATGAACACCAGCTTGCGGCCCGGGCCGCCCTTGGCCGTGTGGCGGACGTAGCGGCAAAAGTGTTTCAAGGCTTCCACGCCAATCTTCCGATCATACGCGCACCCGGGAAACTCGCGGGCCGGATTGTAAATCACCCACCGCGAAGCAAGGGCGCGATTCATGGACGCGGTATCCGGGCAGGTGGGCAACGCCAGCTTGCGCCCTTGCCAGTCGAAAGTGAAACGATCATTCCAATCGAACACGAACCGGCAGGCGACGTTCACCGCGTTGAACGCGAGACGGCGCACGAAAATGGTCTTGCCGCTTCCCGTGCGGCCAAGGACTAGCGTGTGATTGGGTTCAAGCATTTAACGCAAAGACGCCAAGACGCAAAGACGCAAGGCCGGGCCGGTTCCCCTTTGCGCCTTGGCGTCTTTGCGTCTTTGCGTTGAAAAGATTTTCACGGCGTCTTGGCCTTGGCTTCCTCGGCGCGCCGTTTGGCAATCCCTTCCTCAATGCGCTTGGCCCGGTCTTTCTCGATTAACGATTCAAGGTCTTTCTTCAACCGGACCCCTTGCAGCTTGATTGTGACCATGCAGAACAGAAGTTTTACCTCCTCCTTGTTCTTCGACGACACGCCCGTCTTGTTCAGCCACTTCGCGGCACAGTCCGCCAGCGTCCGCTTCAGCGCAGACTTTGATTGCGTCGGGTAGTGTGACCGCTTCTCTACCTCCGCGATGAACTTGGCGGGCATCCCGTTGTCGCGCGCAATGGCAACGAACTCGGCCACACGGCGGGCTTCGGTGAGTTCAACGAGTTCATCCGTGAAATCCGAAACGTCCGCGCCTACCCACGGCACGAAGTCCGCAGGGACCACTTCAACAGGCGTAACACCAAGGCCAGTGCCCGGCTGACCATTCGGCGACGTAAGCGAATCCACCAAGGCCGGAGCCGGGAGCGGAGGCGGCTCCGCAGGTTTGGCGGCGGCGCGCTTGTCGGCCTTGCGGATGCGCTCATGCTCGCGTCGTTCATCGGCCCCTTGGGGCGTGTCAACATCGAATCGGAACTTGTACCCGGGTTGCCCGATCTGGACGGCTGGCAGAACCGGCGTTGAACCAATTCCAGCGGCAGACTTTCCAGCCGGTTCTTTAGACAGACCAGATTTAGCTCCCGGAGCAACCGGGCTTCCCTGGCTTCCTCGGGCGTCTGGCGGCGGAATCTCATTCATGTGGCAATGATGAAAATGGGGAGGGTCAGGACAGCGGACGCGCAATCAAAGTCGCTCATATCGAATCCTAGAGCGTCCGTTTCAGACGAATTTGCCCAAAACCATGCCTTTGGCCCGTTTGACCGGAACCGGGCGCGGATGTTCCAGCCGGTGAACTCGGTCCTCAAACTCTGAAATGGTTATCTCGCGCTCCTTCACCTGGCGGCGAAGCTCGGCAATCTCCGTCTCGCGGGCGGACAGTTGCTCGCGAAGCGCAAGCGAATCCTCCGTGATCTGGCCGTTGACGACGGTGGACGCGGCGGGCGGCGAACTGGCGGGAGAAGTTTCGGGAACGGGCGCAGGAACGGGAGCGTCCGGCGCGGCGGGAGTGGAATCGTTCATTGCCGCCAGCGTGCCAAATCGCTCGATGCGCTACGGAGCCGAAAATCCGCGTGTCCTCAAATGTCCCTTTCGCGAGACAGGGGCCTGTGCGAAGCTCCGCACCAGTAACCGCTACGGCGGGATAAACGAGCACTCGGGCCGGTGTCTCCGGCTGGTGCATCCTGAATCCGCCACCGAGTAGCGCACATAACGTCCGCGACCAGTGCCAATCCGCCTGGTCTCAACCCCCGACCCCATGAAAGAACTCCTGTCCAAAGAAAACATCATCAACTTTGTCCTGATTGCGGTTGCGTCCGCAGTGGGCATCGTTGTCGTCTCGCCCTACGTCGCCAAGCTCACCTCGAAGTTCCTCCCGAAAGCCTGAGCCACCCGCAACCCGCAACTAAGTACCTACCATGTTACTGAACCGACAACTCCCCTCCTTCACCGGCGTTCCGGCCTCGCTCACGTCCGGTCAGACCGGCATCACGGCCACCTGCAAATTGAATCTCGGCGAGAAGCTGCACGCCATCTGGCTGCGCTTCTCCACCGGCGATGCTACGTCCAACGTCGGCATCGGCACCGTGGCGGCGAGGACGCTGGTGGGCAACATCCGGCTGAAGATAAACGGCAAAACCGTGCGTGAACATTCGGCGCAAGAGTTGAACGCCATCAACTCCGCGATGGGTTCGATCTACGCGGCCAAGACTTCCGGCACCTCCGGCAACATCACCACCGCGCCCTTCAAAACCTGTCTCCCGATCTTCCTGGCCGAACCGTGGCGGGAAGGCGTCGTGAACCTGGGCGGCGTGCAAGTCCCCGAATCCACGCTGTCAGCCATTGATCTTGTCGGCATCGAATCGGCCAGCCTGGAAGTGGACTTGGAAGGCACCATTGCCGGCGCGTCGGGCGCCGTCACCGCGCCGTCCGTGTCCGGGTTCTACGAATACGAACCCTCCAACCAGCCAATCCAATCCATCGTGAAATGGAGTCGGCAACTCATCGGCGTGTCGGGCACGCCGGCGGAAATCAGCACGCTGGACAAACTGCGCGGCGCGTATCAGTCCATCCACCTGTTCGCCACGAGCGACAACAAGTTTGTTTCGTCCATCAAATTCACGCGCAACTCGGTGGAAGTCCGCAACGACATTGACCGTTTCCAGAACGACGCAATCCTGCTTTCCCGCAAGCTCTCGCCCGTCACACTCGACACCACGTCGTCGGCCACGATCCAGAACACCGGCCTCTACAACCTGGTTTTCGATTACGACGATCCGATCCGCAACGCGCTCGTCGTCGCCCCTGGTGGACGGCCCGTGAACGAACTCACGATGAAACCGAGCTTCTCGAACCTGCCCACGCTCGCGGCGGTGGCGCCGTCCGGCAACCTGGTTGTCATCTCGCAAATCACCGGAGAACTCGATTAACCGGAAAGGAGCCTCACCAATGAGCTGGTATTCAGACATCCTTTCGGATGCGGCGGACGTTTACTCCGCGAATCAAAACGCGGCGGCGAATCAATCGGCGGCGAACGCGGCGGCCGCCAACGCGGCCGCAGCGAGCGCGGCGGCCAACGCCGCGAACGCCAACAAACCCAACTGGGTCCTCATCGGCGGCATTGCCGGGGCGGTGCTCCTGGTGCTCGCCCTGGTGCTTGGCCGAAAATAAATGAGCCAAGCGCGCTCAGAGTCGGCGTCCGGCAACATCGCTTTTGCCGGCGCCGACACCAGCAACGGCTGGATCATGCCCGTGGTAATCCTCGCCGTGCTGCTGGCCGTCGTTTTCGTATTGAAAGGAAAGTGACATGCCCGGCGCCGGTTATGACATCTCAGCAGCCACCAGCCAGAGCACAACCCAAGGGTTGCAATCGGGCGGCGCGTTCACTGTGGGCGGCGATTCCGGCAGTCGGTGGACTTTGCTCGCGCTGGTAATTTTCGCCGGACTCGCGGCCTTGGTCTGGCTGAACAAACGGAAATGAATTTATGGGCGGCTTTGGCGGCATCATCAATTCCGAGCACAAGCAGGAAAGCCAGGACAATCGAGCCGGGGCAAGTGACAACGCGATTTTGGCGCAAGACGCGGCCTTTGTGTTCAACGGCAGCGGCTATCAGCGATTCCCCGCCACGGCGGTTTTGAACCCGGCCAATCCGTGGCCCGTCCTGGCGTTGGCGGTCATCGTCCTGGTGGCCGCCTGGTTCTTTTTTTTGAAACGGTAGCATGAGCGATTCACTGGCAATTTCAGACAGCAACGCGGCGGACGGCGAGGCCGTAGCCGCCAAGTCCGGGGGAGTGGCCGCGAAAGACTCCGGCCTCGCGCTCGGCGGCACGGGCAACCAGTTGCTCGCGGCGGGCGCCGTGAACTCGCAAGGCATCGGCAACACGCTCAACGTCACCGATGGCGGCGCGTTTGATCTGGTGAAATACATCGCGGGCCTGAACCAGTCCGCGCTCACCGGCGCGGTGCAAGCCGTCCAAGACAGCGCACAGTCCTCCACCGCCGCGCAGTCGAACATCCTCGACAAAGCCCTGGAAAGCATTGCCGCGCTCCAAGAGGAGCAGCAGACCGATGGCACGAAGAACCAAAACAAAACCGTCGTCCTCATCATCCTGATGATTGCGGGCGTGCTGGGCATTTTCTTATGGCGCAAATCCTGACCACCGCACCCGAACGCCGATTCATCTCGCTCAAGGAAATCACCCTTGGGCCGGGCGAGCTTCGAGAATTCGTCATTGCCGGACGTTATCTCCGCATCAAGGAGTCCACCGGCGTCGTCAAGGTTCAGACCGACCAAGGGGAATTCTTTGATCTGGAAGTCGGATTGGCGTTTGGTGATGAAACTCATCCGAACTTCAACTCCATCTTTTTCAAAAATCCTTCAACGGCGGTAGGCATCTCCGTTTCGTTCTACGTATCGAACGTGCCCATCACGGACTCGCGGCTCAATACGATGATTAGCCGCACGACCATCGTAGGCGCACAGGCCGCGCTAACGTATTTCATCGGGCACGGCTCGCCGTCCACGAACCTCGCCAGCGGGGCCAGTTCGGCGGCAATGGTGGGACTGGACAATTCCCAAGGTGCCTGGGTGAACCGCAAGCAACTCATCCTCCGCAACCTGTCCAGCAGCGCGGGCGCACTCTGGATCATAGACTGGACGGGCCTCTCCGTTGTGGACGTGCTATCGCCCGGTGATCCGCCGTGGACGGTGGAAAGCTCCGGCACGTTCTATCTGAAGGCCGTCGGCGGCGCGGTGGATTACATCCACGGCGAAACCTACTACATGCCGTAAAGCGTGACCTCGATTGCCACCATCAACATTCAGGCGCAACCCTCGCCCAGCCTGTGGACGGAAATCGTCGCCCCGCCCGCTGGCGACCTCCTGGCCGATGACGGCGGGACGTTGCTCGCCGATGACGGCGTGACGCCGCTCACTTCTGACTGATGCCAAACAGCCTGGACAAAACTATGCGCCCGAAATTTTTCATCCTCACTCTGGCCCTGTGCCTGTTCGCCTGGTGCGCCACCGCGCAAAAGGTGAAGGACTTCGCGAACCGCGCCACACTTCAGAGCAACGACCTTTTCTCCGTCTCGATTAACGCCGGGGCTGGCACGCGGCACGTCTCGTTTGGGCAGTTCCAAACCTCGCTCGGCACGCCGCAACTCTGGGGCTATGTGTCCACCAACCAACTCGCAACGGAAGAATGGAGCGCGGCCCGGATGCCCCTGCCCGTCCGCGCATGGGGAACGTGGAACGACTGGACCACCGACACCACCACCGACAACCACAACACCGAGACGTATTTCAAAACGCAGTGTGACTGGTATGCGACCAATGGGATGCGCGACGCGGGCTTCACCTTGATGATTGTAGAGGAAGGATGGAACGGCGGACTTAACCCGGACGGGACATTCATCGCCAACCCGACCAACTACCCTTCCGGCATGGCGGCGGCGGCGGCCTACGCGAAGTCCAAAGGCTTCGTGCCTGGCATCTACACTTCGCTTGCGGCCAACAGCCCGGCAACGACGTGCATGGGCTGGCCCGGCACCTGTTACACGAATCTGGAAAAACAGGTTCAGCAATTCGTGGACTGGGGTTTCGAGTTTATTTTCTTCGACAACTGCAACGGCTACGACCAATGGACGCAAGCCCCCGCCGGCACCGCCGTGGCGCAAGCGGGCGACTTCGACGCGCTCTATCTCGAACGGTGTCGCCTGGCGGCGGCGGCAGTGATCAAAACGCGGCGCAATCCCGGCATGCTGATTGTCTCGCCTCAGGAAGGAACGGAAACGGTTAGACTCAATCCCGACCCTCGCGGCACGGCCTTGCAGAACATCTATGCTTTCCAAGGGACTGGCTCCTGGGACTTCATCCCACCGAGCGCGACCCTCACGCAAATCGAGGAGTTCTATCGAACGAACTGGGTCTATGCGGAGAACTACACGCGGCGCGGTGTCTGGCCGTATGGCCACATCATCAACTTCAACATGTATCTGCCCGACACCGTCAAGCTCACGCTCTCGCTCGGGGCCATCTTGCCAGCGTGCAACTTCACGGCCTCACCCAGCGGACGGCGAACCGATCCCTACGGCCCGACCTGGTACGACGTTTACACAACGCTTTTCCTCACGAACCAATGCGTCTCGCAGATTCAGATGGACAGTGCCGCGCTTCCGGGCCGTTGGGTCTGGACGAACGCGAATTGCTCCGTGTGGGTGCGTCCGCTCGGGGGACTGAGTAGCGGCACGAACGCCGTGATGATTCTGAACCATTCCGGCAGCACGCAGAACGTGACTATCAGCAACGCCTGGCTGAACGCCACCGCGAGCCAGTTGCTCTCCTTTGATAGCGCATGGGATAACTGGAACAACGAAGCTCTTGGCCTCGCCAACGCCACCTTCAGCGTCCCCGCCAACAGCGTGAAGCTCTACCGCTCTTACCCGCAACCGAGCGCGGGCTGGGTGTCCATCGGCGGACGGGACATCACACTGGCCGGCTCCGGCAGTTCCATCATCACCGTCACGTCCTACGGCCCCGCCCCGTTCTACAACGTGGACGGCATCGCGCAAGCGGCGGGCGGATACGACCTCTACTGGTACTTCACCGTGCCCCCGGGAGCCCATCGCGCGACCATCGCCTCGCAATGGTATGACGCGGCGGCGGCGACCGTTGCCTGGACAAACGAGCCAGCGGTGGAGTACTACCACCCGTCCGCTGGCCGTATCATTAAAAATTACGCGAACGACTCCGCCATCTCGAACTCCGTCACGATCTGCAATTCCGGGGCGAGCAGTTGGGTGACAAACATCGTTGGTATTTCCGTGCAAACGAATCTGCCCGTGCAAATGACGCTCATGGCGAACGCGAGCACGAACAACTCAGGCCGCTACATGATTGGACAAATGCTGGTTAAGTGGGAATGACATGAGCGCAATCCTCGACTGGCTCTACGGCGCGGATGACCTGCAAAAGCAGGGCGACACGCTGGACGGGCAACTGCGCGAAGCCAACGAGCGCGATTATGGGCCGGGCGGACGCTACTACACCCCGGACAACTACACGCGCACCCAGGACAACCTTGCCAGCGGCGCGACCGGCGACGTAAGCCAGCAACTCGACGACGCTTTTCAGGAAGGACTCGACGAAGGCGCGGCGAATGTCACCGGCGTGATCTCCGGCGCGTTCAAGCTCATCGGCAAGGGCCTTGGCGCAGTCTTGCTCGGCGTGCCCGCTTGGGCCTGGCTGCTCGGCATCGTCGCGTTGTGGGTCTATCTCGGCGCACCTGGCTTGCGCCAACTTAAAGGCAAAGGAAAGTTTTCCTGATTGAACCGAACAATGACAAATGGCGATTTAGTAAAAGGGGGAGCAAGCAGTTTGGTTGCGCTCGGCAGCGTTTTCCTATCCGCGCTCCCGGAAGTGGAAGCCTGGCTCCGTATCGCGTCCCTGTGCGTCGGCCTTGCCGTCGGCGCGGTGACTTTGTTCTCCCTAATCCGCAAACTTCGCAACCCCGATCAAGAATGAATCCATCATGGAAAACTACCCTGTGCGGCGTGCTCGGTGGCTTGTGCATCGGACTGTCGCAAATCCCCGAACTTGGCCCGCTCTGGGTGAAAATCTGCGCCCTGCTCGGGGCCACTTTCCCGAACCTCGGCCTGATGTTCGCCCGCGACAACAAGGTTACGAGCGAGCAAGCCTGTGCCAAAATACTGGCTTCAACCGCGCCGTCCGCGTCCGGCCCGTCGGCCGCAAGGATCTTTGGCCTCGCGGCCTTGCTCGCGGGAACCCTCGCATTCGCCGGCTGCAAAACGACGACGCCCCTGGAAGCGAGCGCGAAGTTGCTGGCGTCCACCGTGGCCACCGTGGACGCGGCCATGAAAGCCTACGCGGACGCCGTGCAGATCGGGGCCGTGAACGCGGCCAGCCAGACGCAAGCCCGCGAACTCTACCGCAACTACCAAGGCGCAGAATCCATCGCAGAGGCAGCGATTGTCTCCGCCATCAAGACCGGCGACACGTCCGCCCTGAACAAAGCCAGTGCCGCGCTCGTGGCTGCCCGTGAACCGTTGCTCCTTTTTCTCTCCCGTCTCACTGAAGCGCCACCGCCCAACCCCTAGTTCCTAGCTCCTATCCTATGAGCGCAGCACTCATCACTCAGTTAATCATTGCCCTCGGCCCAACGGCCCTGGAACTCATCCCTAAGCTGGCCGAAATCTGGCAGAAGCCATCATTGACGGCAGAGGAAGTCACCGCCCTGTGCGCCCCGGCCAAGAAATCGTTTGATGACTACATGGCGGACGCGCGCGCGCGACTGGCCGCGCTCAGTCCCTTGCACACTGAAGTCTGACCATGCCAGCGAGTGAACACAGACGACGACCTCCGTTGCGCCCTGTTCTGTCTCGGTGTGTTGGAACTCTTGGCGTGCTATGCGCTCTGGCACTGGTGCGCCCGGTAGCCGCGCAATCGGTTAAACTCGCTTGGGATGCCTCTCCTTCCCCCGGCGTCACCAACTACGTGATCTACGCGGCCACGAACGCGCTGGCCACCCTCACGAACATCTCAGTGGGCACCAACCTGACTGCCACCGTGGAAAATCTCTCTCCCGGAACGTGGCGATTCTACGCCACCGCGCAGGCGGGCGGCGTGGAATCCGCCCCGTCCAACCTGCTACTGGTGGACGTGCCACGCCCGCCCGCCAATCTCCGCACCATCGTAGTTCAGTACTCCTACACCCTCACGAACTGGGCCGACCTCGGCTTCTTCCGACTGCGCGTCCCTTAGCCAATCCGCACCCGGGCGGCCATTGACCGGCTGTGCCCGTCCAGCAAGTGGAAATACCGTTTCGAGAGTAACGCCCCGCCGTCCCGATGCCCTAGCCAACGCGCGACCGTCGGCACGTCCACGCCAGACTCGATACAGCGTGTCGCAAACAAGTGGCGAAAATCATGGTGCGACAACCGGCGCACTCCGGCCCGGGCGCACGCCTTGGCCAGCGCGAAACGGATTGTCTCGCGTGGCAACACGAAGCCCGAAGCGTCCTGAATCAAGCGCAAACTGTCCAACGTCTCCGCCAAACCGTGGACAATCGGCACCGCGCAACGGCGACCGCCTTTCGCCACGTATTCAATCCGGTCTGGGAACACGTCCAGCCAGCGCACGCCCCGGGCGGCGGCAATCCGCAAGCCGGTATGGGCGAGGAACCGCACCACCAACGCCAACCGCTCCGCCTTCATGCTGTCGCATTGCGCCAGCAACGCGGCGAACTGCGCTTGCGTAGGCGGCGGCGGGCGGGTGAGTGAGAGTTTGCGCCGGCGCAACGTCCGCGCACCAGGCAGAATGGCATGGAGCACCGTCAACATTCCATTCCACCTGGAAGCGGAGTAGTGCCCGGCGCGAAGGCTGAACACGGTAACGTCCTCCTCGCCGAACGCGGCCACGGATTTTCCAAGCCGGTCTTTCCAGACGCGGCGAATCTGTTTGACCGTCTCGCGGTAATAGTGGCGGGTGGACGCGGCCTTGCCGACTCGTTGGCGAACCAGCCAGACGGTTAAAGCCCTACGGAGCGAAACATCTTGCGACATGGAAAGGGAAGCCAAGGCAAATTCAAGGCCAGCGTTTGATAACGGTTTAGGAAACCGCTGCTCTATCCATTTGAGCTATGGGGGCAACCCGCCGACAAGCTAACAGCCCGCCCCGCCGTCGGCCAGCGGATTGCATCCAGTTTCCTCGGCCGCGGCCTGCGCTCGCCGGTTCAGTCGAAACGGATCAACACACTGCTTTACACGATTTCCGCCCCGGCTTAAAGTCGCGGCATGGCTACGGAATACGACACCACCGAATTTGTTGACACGGATTTTCAGGCGCACAAATCGCCCTACTCAACCGCCACCCCGTTTCGCGCTCCCACGCGCGAGGAGGTGGATTCCCGCGTCTCCGAGGCGCAGCAAAAACTCACGGAATTGAAACGCGCCCAGGAGGAACTCGAACGCGAACGCTCCGCCCTCGAGGAAGTTCGCCGCCGCCAGGCCGAATTCCAAACCGGCCGCACCGAAATGCTCCAAAACCTCACACGCGGTCTGGGCCTGCTCGAGGAATCTGAATTTGCCGCGCGACGTGAGGCCGAACAAATGTCCAAATCCATCGGCGAACTGCGCGATGCGCTGGCCAAAGTGCAGGCCATTCACGAAGAAGCGTGGACGAAGGATAATTTCAACATTGAACTCACCCGCGCCCTGACGACTCTGGAAAACGCGCGCTTGGAATGGAACAGTGCCCGGCTTAAATACGCCACGCTCTCCGGCCAAACGCCCGCGCCGGATCAGCGCGCGGGCGACGCCAATGCGCCGACGCCCTGGCCGACGCCCAAGAACTTCGGCGAGTTGTGCAAGCTGGGCTTCGCCTTCACCTGGCCGTTGGCGGTGATCGCCTTGCTGGCGCTGGGCGTCATGGTCACCGCCTTGTTGCGCCACTGGTAGAGCCGCGCGGGAGCAGCCATAGTCACGAACGATCTCATGAGTTGGCTCCGCAAAAAATCCGATCCCGTCACCGAGCGGTCCCGGGCACTGAACTCGGAAATCGCCGCGCTCGAAGCCCAGATCAAGCAGCTCGACGATCAGTTGCAGCGCGGTCCGAACCATCCCCGCCTGCGCTCCACCGCCGTTCCGCGCGGGGCCACCATCCGTCACACGGCGCTGGACGTGGAAGCCAGCGCGCCGCCACCCGCGACGGCCGGCCCGGTCTTCGAGGAGGTCAGCCAGGAACGGATCACCAGCCGCTCGGAAAACAGCAACGCCCCCGAACTGTTCAACGAACTCGGCGTCCGCAAGTACGATCTGCCTGCATTGTTGCGCCGTCTGCGTGGTTTTTTTCACGGACCAAACACGAGCAATCCCAAACTGGTCAGCTATCTCGCGGCGGGCGGTGTGCAGGGCCTGCGACCGTTGCGCAAGGAAAAGCGCGTGGCGCGGAATCGTTTCATCTTCTTTGCGGCGCTGTTGTTTCTCGGTTTGTTTGGAATTCTCTGGTGGTTTCTGCGCACCCGCGGGCACTGATTCATGTCTGCAACCCGTTCCCTCAATCGGATTCGCCAGCCCATCGCCACACCGGATGGGGAATTCACCGCCGGTTACTCGGAGCGGGGCTTGGCGGAGCTTCACTTTCCGGGTGGCCGCCGTTCGCAGTCCACCGAAGCCCTGGTCGCGCTGCCGGAGCAGGTTCGGACGTGGCATCAAATGACAACCAACGCGGTGCGTCAGGTGCTGGCCGGCCGCAAACCGGATTCGCTGCCACCGCTGGACTTGTCGAGCGGAACGGAATTTCAACAAAGCGTCTGGCGTGCGCTACGGAAAATCCGTCCGGGTCAAACACAGAGCTACGGCGAGGTCGCGCAGGCCATCGGCCAGCCCAGGGCGGTGCGCGCCGTCGGCGGAGCCTGCGGCGCGAATCCCATTCCCGTGCTGGTGCCGTGTCATCGTGTGCTGGCGGCAGGCCGGAAGATTGGCGGTTTTGGCGGCGGGCTGGATTGGAAACGCAAGCTGCTTGCACGAGAAGGCGTCCCCATCAGTTGACGGCACCGACGCTGACGCAATCGCGACCGGACGGTCACATCCCCGACACCAGTTTCCCGCCGCGCGCGAGTTCCTCATTGTACCGGCGCGTGGCGGCGGGCAACGCATACCAGATTCGGATGGCGAGCCATGAACCCATGACGGCAAACGGGATCAGAAAAATCGGCCACCATTGCCAGTGACCCGTCGTGATGTAGCCCAAACAGGCGGATTGCAGCCCGCTGCCCAGATACGCGAAACCGTCCACCACGCCCGAGCACGTCGCGGTGGCTTTGCGGCCGCCAAAATCCGTCGCGGCGGTGCCCGACATCAACGAGGTGATGCCGATGGCCGCCATGACGATGACCACCGCCGCTGTGCCGACAATCACGGGTGACGAGAACAGAAAAATGCCCATGACCGCCGCCATCACCAGGACCAGCCCGCTCAACAACGCGGCCGGCGGTCCGCGTCGCGATTGGAAAAATTTGTCGGATACCAATCCACCCAAGAAACCACCGGCAATCCCGAACAGGCAGAGCAGCAGTCCCCAGTGATCCACAAAAAACTGCGAGCCGCCGCCCTTCACGTCTTTCGCAAAAGTGAGATACCACTGCACGATGCCATTGCGAAACACGCCCGAGGTCATTTCCACCAGCGCAATCACCAGCATCAGCGGACTGGCGAAAATCTTCCGGAGCAACTCCCATTTTGTGAACTCCACGTGCATCTCTCCCGACGAAGCGTCGTGCGTGTCGAAGTAGGCAAAGCCCGCCTCCTCGGGCGTATCCTTGATCAGCCAGCCATCCACCAACGCCCAGAAAATCATGATCGCAGCCGGAATAAAAAATACCGCCCAGGTCGCATCCACCGTGGCGGCCTCGGGCACAAACACCCGGCGAATCAACCCGCCAAGCCAGCCGCTCGTGACCGGCGGAGCGGCTTGGGTCATTTTGACAATCGCCCCACCCCAATCGAACGCAAAATAAACGCCCAGCGAAATCAGCGTTCCAAAAATCGCTCCGAACACGCCGCGCTCGCGCACGTGAAACCAATACGCCTTCACTTTGATGATCGAGACCGCACCGAAGCTTTGGAAATACATGTTCAGCGCATAGACCACCGAGAAGGCCACCACCAGTTTGACCTTGAGCCGGCCGGTCAGCGCCAGATAGGTCAGCCCGCCCAACAGCAGGTTGGCCAACGCGGAGCCCACCGCGGCGATCAGGATGCCCTTCTTGCCGCCGATCCGGTCCACCAACGGCCCGTTCACCAGAAAACACAGTGCGTAGGTCCAGGTGCCGGCGGCAAAAATCCAGCCGAAGTCCTGATTCGACATCAACGGCCCCATGGCGTTCTTGGACACGGCCAGATTGTAGCGTCCCATGTACAGAAACGCGTAGGTCATCCCGAGGGGAAACCAGTTGGTGAACCGCCGCCACATGAAACGACGGCCGTGGTGCATCGGGTTGTTGTAAAAATAAGCGACGATGACGCCCCCCAGACAACCGGCGATGAGCAGAAATTCCATGCAGAGGATGGCGGGCGGGGTTGTTTAGCCTGTGGAATCGTCCATCAATTCACCGCGGGCGTTCGTGTCTCTTTCACCGCCGGTGCGCCAGCTAAACAAAGCCGGGCGCACCGGTCAAATCTTCCTTCGGTGGCTTCACGAATAAAAATAGCCCAGCTCCTTCAATGATGCGTAATCCTTGGTCCGGCCTTCGGCCGCGCGTCCGAAGATGATGTGATCGAGGACTTCGATCTTCAACAGTTGTCCGGCGCGAATCAGGTCGCGCGTCACCTTGATGTCGGCCTCGCTCGGGGTGGGGTCGCCGCTCGGATGATTATGCGCCAGCACAATGGCCGAGGCGTTCGCGGCGATTGCCCGGCGAAAAACTTCGCGGGCATGCACCAGCAACGTGTCAATCGTGCCGTTCGAGACCTCCTCCACCCGGATGAGCCGGCGGCGGGTGTTGAGCAGGATCACTTGGAGAATTTCCACGTCCTTGAGCAGGTTCTGCTCCCTGAACAGCGTCACGACGGCCACCGGATTGTCGAGCACGGGTGACTCGCGCTGCAATTCCTCCGCCATCTTGCGCGCGAGCGTGAAGGCGGCGATCAACGTCGCCGCCTTGTCTCGTCCGATCCCCCGCACCTGGCACAGATCATCCACCGTCGCCCGGGCGAGCGCCTGCAACGAACCGAACTGCTTGAGCAATTGCGCTCCGATCTCAACGGCGTTCGCCCCGCGCAATCCGGTACGCAACAGAATGGCGATCAACTCGGCATCCGACAGCGCCCCCGGGCCTTTGGCCGCGAGCCGCTCGCGCGGACGCTCACTGGCCGGCTGATCTTTGATGCGCTGGACGTGGGACACGGGGATTGATTAGCCGCGATCCGACGGAAAGGACACAAAAAAAATCCATCCGGTCGAAAATCTTGTGTTCGCGCCGCCCAGCCACGCACTTTTGCTTTTTCTGTTTTCCAAAGAGAGCCATTTGTTTCATTTTACCTTCAGCAATTCGTATGGCCGAAAAAACCAAACACAATTACGACGAGAGCAAGATCAAGACACTGAGTTCGCTGGAGCACATCCGGTTGCGCACGGGCATGTATATCGGGCGCATCGGCAACGGGGCGCACCCGGACGACGGTTGCTACATCCTGCTCAAGGAGGTCGTGGACAACGCCATTGACGAATACATCATGGGTCACGGCAAGGAGGTCGAGATCACGATTGACGACACTCACGTCTGCGTGCGCGATTACGGACGCGGCATCCCGCTCGGCAAGGTCGTGGACTGCGTTTCCAAGATCAACACCGGCGCGAAATATAACGACGACGTGTTCCAGTTTAGCGTCGGCTTGAACGGCGTCGGCACCAAGGCGGTGAACGCGTTATCCAAGGCGTTCATCGTGCGCAGTCATCGCGATGGGGAATACGCCGAGGCGCAGTTCAAGATCGGCAAGCTGAAGAAGGAAGACTCTGGCAAGACGAAAGAGCCGAATGGAACTTACATCGAGTTCGAGCCTGACCCGGAGATTTTCAAAGAAACAGAATTCAGACCCGAGCACGTCGAAAAGCGGCTGCGCCATTACAGCTACCTGAACACCGGGCTGAAACTGATTCTCAATACGGGCGAGGGTCAGGAGCCGAAAATTTTTCAATCGCGCCACGGCTTGATGGACCTCGTGATGGAGGACCTTTCCAACGACGGCAGCGAACCACTCTACTCGCCGTTGCATTACGCGAGCAAGACGCTGGAGTTCTGTTTCACCCACAGCAATTCGCGTTACGGCGAGACGTTTTATTCCTTCGTCAACGGCCAATACACCAGCGACGGCGGCACGCACCTCAGCGCGTTTCGCGAGGGTTTGCTCAAAGCGGTAAACGAGTATTGCAACGGCAAGTTCGAGGGCGATGACGTGCGCGAAGCGATGGTCGGTGCGGTGGCGATCCGCCTCAAGGACCCGATGTTCGAGTCGCAGACCAAGAACAAACTGGGCAACACGGAAATCCGTACCGAACTCGTGAACAACGTGCGCGAGGAGCTGCTGCATTTTTTCCAGCGCAACAAGCAGATCGCCGAGACGATCGTCGCGAAGGTGAAGGACACGCAGGAGTTGCGGAAGGAATTGCAGAACGTGAAGAAGCTCGCGCGCGAGCGCGCCAAGGCGATCACGTTGCGCATCCCGCAGTTGAAGGACTGCAAGAATCATTTCGACCGGAAGAAGGAAAAGGGCAAGGGCACGATGGTCTTCATCTGCGAAGGTCAGTCCGCCGCCGGCTCGATCACGAGTTGCCGTGACGTGAACAATCAGGCCGTGTTCGTGCTCAAGGGCAAGCCGCTCAACGTTTGGGATCTCAAGCGCGACGTCATGTACAAGA
>CAZLOH010000058.1:0-30006 GCA_964561105.1 uncultured Bifidobacterium sp.
CTTCCGCCACTTCTATTCTTTCACGCAACTCTGCACCCCACAGAACTCTGCAAAAATCACTAACAACTTCGAGATGCACGGCTTCGCCTGTGTGCATCCCGTTCTATCCTGCCCGCACCAGATCGGGGAGCGCGCGCCCCCCGCGTGCGGCGGGGGACACCCTCGTCCACCGCGCCCGAGCGCGCCATCGCGCGAGGGCGCGAGTTGGCCCGGCCGAGAGGGACACGCTCTCCACTGCAATCAAGCAAGCTGCGTCCCACCCAAAGCGCGAGAACTCCACGTGCGCGAACCAACCGGTGCGACCGACTGCCGCCCGGCGGTCAATCGTGTTCGACGCGGTCAGGCAGCTCGTTGGCGTCGTCGGGGCGACGCGGGAAATGCTCGGCCAGCAATTCGCCGGCGCGGTGGATGCCTTGCACGATGCCTTCGGTGAATTCGCCGGCGCGGAAGTGAGCGGTCATGGCCTGCGCCAGCTCGCGCCAGAAGGCATCACCGCACCGGGCATGAACACCGGCATCGCCGATCACGGCGAACTGACGCGGGCCGGGCGCGAGAAAAATGAGCACGCCGTTGCGCTCGCGGGTTTGTGCCATCCCGAGCCGGCCAAATTCCTGCTGCGCCGCCGCCACCGGATCGGCCACGTCTGTTTTGTGGCTGATGAAGACGCGCAGTTCGCCGGAGGTTTTGCGTTCCGCCGCGCGGATGGCCGAAACGATTTCGGGTTCGCGCAACCGTTCGTGGAATTGCTTCGCTTTCATCGTCACCAACTTCCTCCCGCGCCCCCGCCGCCGAAGCTGCCGCCCCCACCGGAAAAACCGCCGCCCCCGCCGCCGAAGCCGCCCCCACCGCTGGACCAGCCGCCCCCGCCGCCCGTGATGATCCAGCCCCGGCCACCCGGGCGGAAGCCGCGCCGCAGCCGGCCCAGGACGATGAGGATCAGGATAAACGGCATGAAGAATAAAATAAACCCGAGCGAAATTCCCTGCCGACCGCCCTGGCCGCCACCCTCGGCCACAGTGCGACCCGTGCCCTGGTACTCGCCTTTCACCGCCGCGAGGATGCCTTGAACGCCAGCGGTCAGGCCGGCGCTGAAATCACCCGACTTGAAGTGCGGCGTGATTTGTTCGGCAATGATCCGTTTGCAGAGCGCATCGGGCAGCACTCCCTCCAGGCCGTAACCCACTTGCAAATAGATCTTGTGATCCTGCACAAACACAAAGAGCACCGCGCCATTGTTCTTGTCCTTCTGGCCGGCCCGCCAGGCGCGCGCCACGCGAACGGTATAATCCTCGATGGAGGAATCCGACTGCATCTTCGGAAAGATGGCGACGAGGATTTGATCCGAACTCTCGCGCTCGAATTCTTCCAGCGTGGTGTTCAGCCGGGCCGCCGTGTCCGGCGTCACCACCTGCGCGTAGTCGTTGAAGTATTTCGCCGGGGCGGGCGGGATCACCTCCGCCGCGCACAACCGGCCGCCGAGCAGCAGGAGGAAACAGGTCAGCAGTCGCGTTCCCATTTCAGGGCTGGTTGGTCGCCGCCTTGCCGAAGTCGAACTGCACCTTGGGCGGCGTTTCCGCGCCGGGCGTCGCGTTGAAGTAGGGCTTGGCGCTGAAGCCCACCGCTCCCGCGTAGAACATGGCCGGGAACGATTTGATGGCCGTGTTGTACGACTGCACCGCCAGATTGAAATCCCGGCGTTCCACGGCAATCCGGTTTTCCGTGCCTTCGAGCTGCGCCTGCAAATCCCGGAAATTCGCCGTCGCCTTCAAGTCGGGATAGCGCTCCACCACCACGAGCAGGCGCGACAGGGCCGACCCAAGTTGTGCCTGGGCGCGATCGAACTCGGCGAGTTTGGCCGGATCGGTCGGGGCCGCGTTGGGGTCGAGTTTGACTTGTCCGACCGAAGCGCGCGCGGCGGTGATTTCCGTGAGCGTGGATTTCTCGAAGTTGGCCGCGCCCGACACGGTGGAAACCAGATTGGGGATCAAGTCCGCGCGCCGTTGATAGACGTTCTGCACCTGCGCCCACTGGGCATCCACGCCCTGCGAGAGCTTGACCAGCCGGTTGTAACTGCCGCCCGCGATGGCGACCAGGATCAACAGGATGATGCCGATGACCGCGACGATTGCACACCCGATGCCGAGTTTTTTCATAGCGCCGCCAGAATAACCAATGACCGTCGAACGACCAGTATAAAGCCAACCGGGATTTGTAGAACGGCGCAGCGCACAACCCGGAAAGCCTTGTGTCCGCATGGCTGCGTTCATTCGCACCCGGCGCGTGACGAATCCCCGGTTCGCGAAAACATCATTGAGCGCGCGGCTCAATCCGTCACGTTCGGAAAAGCCACATCCGCCGCCATGCCGGCGCGAAGCCGGCCATCGCCACTGTCCAGCCTCACCTTCACGCCGAAAACTTGTTTCACGCGCTCACCCACCGTCTGCACGTTGCGCGGCGTGAACTCCGCTTCACGATTGATCTGCTCGACCACGCCGCCGAAGTCTTTGCCCGGAAACGCATCCACGCGCGCCGTCACCGCCTCGCCAAGTTGAATGTGGCCAAGCCACGGCTCGGGCACGAAGACGCGCACCCAGAGATGATTCGTCAGCAATAGCGTCGCGACCGATTGATTCGGCGCCAGCACGTCGCCAACTTTCACACTCAGGACTTCCAGCACGCAATTGGTCGGCGCGACAATTTTCATCTCAGCCAGCTGAGTGGCCAGCTCAGCGAGTTGGGCGCGAATGAGCGCGAGGCGTTCGGACCGGGTTCCTGCCAGCAACAGATCGTAGCGCGCCCGGGCCGCCGCCACGGTTTGTTGCAAGGCCTGGGCGGTGCTCACGGCGCGGTCGTGTTCGGTGGCGGAGATCGTTTTCTCGGCGAACAACTCGGCCGCGCGCTGGCGTTCGGAATTCGCGAGCGCCTGCTGCGCCGAGAGCGACTCCCAATCCGCCTTGGCGGCGGCAATCTCTTCCTTGCGCGGGCCGGCCTCGGCTTCCGCGAGTTGCGCGGCCAGTTGATCACGCTGGGCACGAAGCTCCGCTGCTTCCAGTTCCACAATGATTTGCCCGGCGCTCAAGCCCGCGCCTTCCGGGACCAGGGTTTTTTCCACCCGCCCACCGTAGCGCGAGGCAACGCGGGTTTCGTCCACTTCAATCGTGCCAGACACGGAGTTGGCCGGCTGGCTGGGCTTGCAGCCGGAAAGCGCCAGCAACAAAACGAGGGTGAGCCGGGCAGGGAGTGATTTGGTTCTCACGCGGGAAAAGGCTATCAGCGAGCCGGACGGGATTCAATCCACGTTGCGAAGCCGGGACAACGACGTGCCCAATCGGCGCCAGGCGGACACACCAATTCTACTTTGCTTCCGAGACCGCTGCGCTGCTCCGGGGCTTCAACCTGGTGGCGGATGCGGCGGAGCAGTCACGGCGTTTGAACGGCTTGGGCGTGGCGGTGTGAGGTTGAAGTTCGCGCACGACGAGTCCTCCGCCCGTACGGAGCAGCGCAGTGGCGGATGGCGCATTTTAGAGCATTTCAGGAAATGATGTAGCGCCCGGATTGCTCGCGAACCCCTCACCCGGCCTGCGGCCACCCTCTCCCCATAGGATGGGGAGAGAGACGGGGTGAGGGGCAACCAACACTAGCCGTCGCATTGGCTGCTTCCGTAAATTTTCTGGTAACGGGAAACCTGGCTGACTACCCGGCTGAGAAGCGACGTGGTTGCACGGTGGTTTCACCAGCTGCCTTCATGGAAAATTGGCGGAAGTTGCACACTGAGGATTGAGCGACCGGATGAATTTGGTTTGCAAGTTGTGGTTTAGAGTGGAACATGCTGCGATGTTTTTCCTTTGGAAATGCGGTTTTCGTTCGCTCCACACTTGCGTCCGGACGGCACACCACGCGGGACTTCCTTGCTTTTGCCGGGGCAAGCTGCTGCTGCTGCTCGCCGCGTTTATCCTGGGAGCTGCAAACCGTTGTCGCGCCAGCGTGGATGTGAACACCAACGGCATGAGCGACGTGTGGGAGACGGCTTATGCCGCCCAGGCGTTGCCCCCGGACGGCGACGCGGACCTGGATGGCCAGAGCAATTATCAGGAGAGTATCGCGGGGACGGATCCGTTCGATCCGCAATCCGTTTTCCGGGTGGAATCACTGGCATCAGTGGATGCGGCTTTCCTGATCCGCTGGCAATCCGTCGCGGGCAAGCGCTATCAAGTCGAGACGACCAACTCCGTCGCGCAGGATTGGCAGGCGCAAGGCGCACCGGTGCTGGGAACGGGTGGTGAAGTTCTGGCCGTGGTGACCAACTCGACCCCGCCTCCGGAAGCGTTTCGACTCCGGGTGCTGGTGGACAATCCAGCCATTGAGAACAGCCGGGCCGCGCTCGGCGACCACGACGCCGACGGCGATGGCGTGCCGGACATTGATGAATTTGCCGCCGGCACGGATTTGTTCGATCCGGCCTCTTTCTTGCACATCGAGAGCATCACCAACGGATCGGCCGTGCTGCTGCGCTGGCCGTCGGTGATCGGCAAACAATATCAAATCCAAAGTCAGACGGACACGCTGACCGGTTCGTGGCAGTTGGAGGGCGACGCGGTGCCGGGTGACGGCACGACTTTGACTGCGGCCGTGGCCGTGACGGACACTCAGCGGCTTTACCGGATCGGCGTGGCGGATACGGATTCGGACCTGGATGGCGTGACGGATTGGGAAGAAATGGTCACCGGATTAAACCACGGCCCGTTGAACTATCGCACGAATTCACCCACCACGATTGCGGCGGTGACGGCGCTCCTCGCCGCCACGAACGTGCTTAATCTCGAAGTGGGCACGGCGGTGGCCGATGCCACCACGCACACGCCGGGAAGTTGGCGCCTGACCCGTTCGGGAAACATCAACCGGCTGACCGTGCATTACACCGTGAGCGGAGACGCGGTACCGAACGTTGACTACGCGCCGCTGTCGGGAACGGTCGCGCTGCCCGTGGGAGTCAACGAAGTGGAGATTCCGGTAACACCCCTCGCCGGCGCGACCCTGTTTCCCGCCAAGAGCGTGGAACTGACATTGCAGCCGGATGCGACGTATGCGGTGGGCACGAACGGCAGTCGCGAGGTTCATCTCCTGGAGGAAGTCGCGCTGTCGGTGCGAGACTTTGGCGCGGTGGGTGATGGCGTGACGGACGACACGGCGGCGGTGCAAGCGGCGATTGACGCGCTCGAAGCATCCACCAACTACAACACACTGCATTTTCCGGCGGGGACGTATCGCCTCAACTCACCGATCTGGGGTTATGACGTCCTGGCACATTGGTATCAGTTTTTGTTGCAGCTTGGGGTTACGGACCTGGGCGGGCGGGACTTGTTGTTCCGGGGAGAACCCGGAGCGGTGTTGTATTCAACGTCGGACAGCGTGCGGACGCCGATGCTGGTGGTGACGGCGAGTTTTCGTTCGCTGGCTTTCCGGGGATTGACCTGGCGCAAAGACAGCGTTCCGCTCCCCGCGACAACGGCCGAGCCAAACCGGGCGCAAGGGGTCTGGCTCAGGCAACAGGATTTGCGCCGGGTGGCGGCGGTGGATTTTCTGGATTGCGACTTCGACAACTGCCACGGAGCCGTGCTGGCCACCGGTTACGGCTGGGACCTGCGCGGCAAGCTCGAGTACTTTGGATTCGTCCGTTGCCAGGTGCGCAACCCGTATGGCTCGAATACTCTCGAAGGGCAGACCGCTCTGGGCGGCGGGCAACAGGTGCGCTTGACGCCCTGGGTGGGCCAGGCGGTGTACCGGGACAATTACTTTGACGGTGGGAGTGACGTGCCCGATCTGGCCAAGAATCCGGGAGGGATACGGAAGGATGGATCGCATTTTGGCAGTCCATTGCGGCTGTTGTTCACGAACAACATCGTGCGGCGGATGGGGGTGGAAGCGGTGTATCAGACGGACGAACCGTACATGGGGGCGACCGCCGACTCGTTTGTCATTCCCCCGCCCGATGGCCTGACCACCGCCTCGGTCGCGTTGCTGCCCGTCCTGAGCACCTATCAACCGGGACAGTTGCTGAGTTTCCGCACGCCGTTACCGGGCTTTTCGGGCACCGTAAACGTTTACCTGAAAGTTACGGGATACGAGGCGACGAACCGGATCTTGACGATCAAGAACGAGGGGTTGACTCCCGACGTGGGTGGAATCGTGCTTCCGGCTTCCGCCATCATCAATCTCCAAGCCTACAACCCCACTTTGGCGACCATTGTGGGCAATGTCATTGATGGCGGCGAACCTCGAGGCGACATCGCCGTGGGTTCAAATTCCAAGGCCGTGATCGCTGACAATTTTATCATGGGTTATTACAACGGCGTCTTTCTTTACGACAACGCCGCGAATCCACTGTTTCCGCCCTCGACCGGAACGGTGATTGATTCGAATGTCATCCTGACCCACGACCCCATGATTCAAGGCTACACTACCTACGGAGTCCAGTCCTACGGGCCGGAGGAAATAATCTCTCACAACCTGATCGTATCGCCCGTCGCATTGCGCTATTGCGGCATTTGCGTGCGCACCTATGGAGCGTGGATTGAAGATAATACGATATTGCCCTGGCAAATCCTCCACCAGTCTTACACGTCGCCTAACCGGTCCGTCGGCATCGGCATCGGCAACGGCTCGACCGGCTCCACTTCGGTCGCCAATCATACCTATGGCCTGGATGTTGGTATCGGTCCGGAGCCATATCAGACGCCGCCGCATCGAGTCATTTACCATTTCAGCACCGATGACGTGCTGGCTGTTGATCCGATTGGGCTGACACCTGATTCACTGCCCGGCGGAAACTAACAGCCGGTGCCGGGCGGGCGAAAGTTGTCGCAATGACGTTCACCGCCCATTTTTGCTTGTTCGGGTGCGCGGCGATTCACTAGGCTCTCGCGCTGGAAATACAAACGAGTCGCGCGCAAAGCATCATGTTCGATCCCCAGACAAACCGGCGCGACGCGCCCGAAGGCAGGTGAGCCATCATGGGTTGGCGACTTAAAAGCGCGCAGTTCAAACTCCTCTCCCTGCTGCCAGCCGGCGACTGGCTCTACACCAACTTGCAGGAACGCATCACCGGCAGCACCCGAGCCACGCGCGGACGCGTCGAGCAGAAAATCCAGGTGGGGCTGGACTTGTGGCACTGGTTGCAGCGGCAAAACGACACGGAAAAACTGATCGCCGGCAAATTGCTCGATCTGGGGGCCGGCTGGCATCCCACCCTGCCGCTGCTCTGGTATGCGTTCGGCAACAATCAGCAGACCTTGGTGGATGTGAGTCCCAACATGGACGCGGCCAAAGTCACGGACACCCTCCGCGAGTTCCGGGAAATCATCAGCGACCCGCAGTGGCCGGATCGGGCATCGTTGCGACGACGGCCTGAATTGCCCCACGCGCACGGCCCGCTCGCCGGCCCGCTGCTTGCGCCCCTGGGGATCGAGTATCTGGCTCCGTATGGAAATTTCCTGTCCGACCATCCGGCTCAATATGACCTGGTGGTCTGCACGCAAGTCCTCCAACACATTCCTCTGCCGGTGCTGCGGACAATCTTTCGCGACCTGCACACCTGCTTGAAACCGGGCGGACTCTTTCATGCCACCGTTCATTTCGTCGGTCAGTTCAGCAGCCCCTTCTTGCGGCGGGGCCGGTATGAACATCTGAATTACTCGCCGGAGGCCTGGGAGCGCTGGATCAATTCCTCCCTCATGGCGTTCAACCGGCTTAAAGGCCCGGACTACCGGGAGACTCTGGAGCAGGCGGGATTCCGGCTGCGCGAATTCCGCCTCACGGCACCCGACGCCGATGATCTGGCGGAGCTGAAACGCATGCACGTTCATCGCAGCTTTCAGCACCTCGCGGAAACGGACCTCGCAGCGCGCGGCGTCTCCTTTGTCGCCGAAAAAGCATGATTTTGTTGCTCACCTATCACCGAATCAGCGACGACGCCGACGGCCAGGGGGATTTTTACACCGTGACGCGCACCCAATTGGCGCGGCATCTGCAAGCTTTGAACGCGGCCGGGTACCAGCCGCTCGAAGCAACGAAGCTGCGCGAAGCGAACCGTTTTACCGGGCGAAATTATCTGTTGAGTTTTGATGACGGCACCCGGGATCATTACGCCACGGTCTTCGCGCTGTTGTGGGAACTGGAACTCCGCGCAATTTTTTTTGTGCCCACCGCCAAACTCGATCAACCGGGATACCTGACGCCCGCCCAACTCCGGGAAATGGCGGCGGCCGGACAAACCATTGGCTTGCACAGTCACGAACACAAACGCCTCGACACTCTGAGCGATGCCCGGATGCGCGAGCAAATGCGCACCTCGCGCGATCTCCTGGCCGACGCCACCGGAACGCCGCCCTGGATTTTCGCCCCCGTGGGCGGCTTCATCAACGCGCACGTCCGCGAAGTGGCGCAGGGATTCGGCGTGCGCGCCATTCGCCTGATGCGCTGGGGTTACAACGAGACCGTGGACCCGCTCGCATTGGAGACCGTTTCGTTGAACCGACACACCACCGACGCGGAGTTCCAGGAAATCCTTCACCAACGCCGGCGGCGCTCACTCTACCTCGGCAAAGAGGCCGTGAAAGCCCTGGTGCCGATGCGCGTGTACGAACAACTGCGCCGGCTGGCTTTCAAAGTGGCCCGGAAAAATTAACCCATGCGAGAACATGACACGTTGATCATCGGCGCCGGGTTGACCGGCCTGTCCTGCGCCTACCATCTGGGTGGCGACTACCTGCTGGTCGAAAAGGAAAACGAGCCGGGCGGCATCGTTCGCACCCGCAATCGCCATCAGGGTTTTCTGTGCGACGGCACGGGGCATTGGCTGCATCTGCGTGACGCCGGCATCAAGGAGTTGGTCAACCGGGTTCTGCCCGGTGAACTCGTCGAGCACGAGCGCAAGGCCGTGGTGCATCTGCGCGGCGTCTTCACTCCGTATCCTTTTCAAGCCAACACCTATGGTCTGCCGCGCGAGGTGGCGCTGGATTGTCTGCTGGGTCTGCTCAAGGCGCGACACCCGGAAGACTTCGGCCTGACCGCGCCAACCCGGCCCCCGCGCAATTTTCGCGAAAGCGTGGAGCGTCTTTTCGGTGATGGCATCTGCAAACATTTCATGGTGCCCTACAATGAAAAGCTCATGGCCGTGAAGCTCGAGGAGATTTCCGCCACCTACGCCGACCGCTTCATTCCCCGCCCGTCGCTCGAGGACGTCGTCAAAGGCACGCTCGGTTTTTCCCGCGAATCCCTCGGCTACAACGCGAAATTCGTTTATCCCCGGAGCGGCGGGATCAGCGCCCTACCCAAGAGCCTGGCTCGTGCCCTACCGACGCCGCCGCGGTATGAAACCACCGTCCAGTCGGTGAACCTCGGCGCGAAGACCGCCACCCTCTCGACTGGAGAACAAATTCGCTTCCGCCATCTGGTGAACACCATGCCGCTAAAAAATTTCCTGGGCATCATCACCGATGCTCCAGCGGAAATCCGCGACGCCACCGCGAAACTTCGCGCGACCACCGTTCACTATTTCGACATCGGCGTGCGTGGCCCGGGCGAGGTCGCCAGCGCATATCATTGGATTTATTTTCCCGAACCCGGGTTTGTGTTCTATCGGGTCGGATCGTATTCCGCCGTCCATGCTTCGTCGGCCCCGGCCGGTTGCCGTAGTTATTATGTCGAGTTGTCCGGCGGCGACGCGCCGGGTCTGCTCCCGCACCCGGAACAACTCAAGGCGCGTGTCCTCGCCGACCTCAAACGCGCACGCGTGCTTTCCGAAACCGACGAGGTGCTGTTCATGGAATTGTGCCAGATTCCGCACGCTTACGTGATCTACGATCCGCACTACGAGCCGTGTCGGAAGCAGATCCTGGATTACCTCGCGCAAAATGCCACGCAGAGCGGCGGCCGCTGGGGCGGCTGGAATTACGGCGGCATGGAGGATGCCTTGCTGGAAGGAAAGGCTGCCGCCGCGAAAATTCGCGTGTCACCCGGCTCAATGACTTGATACCCATGGCATCGCAATTTGAACCCGAGGTGTTTCACGCGGCTTGGCGGAAAAACATCACCGAGCGACTGGCGTGGCCGGGTGACTCCGGGCGGCTCGATGACCGGAATCTGTTCTATCTGCAACTGCTCCATGAAGTGGGAGTGTTGGAAAAGGGCAACCACCTGGTGGACCTGGGCTGCGGGCTGTCCGCCGTCGGCACGGTGGCCCGGCTGATGGGAATGGAGGCCACCCTGGTGGATGATTTTGGCGGCGGCGGCGGCGTGGATTCCAGTGACAACACTTCGGCCCGCGCGCTCATGGAGGATTTGCGCACCCGGCTCGGCATTAACTTCGTCCAATTGAATTTCATCGAGTCGCCCCTGCCATTCGCGGATGCCTCGGTGGATGCCGTCACCTGTTTCCACAGCCTGGAACATTGGCATCACTCCCCGAAACGGTTGTTCCACGAAATCCGGCGGGTTCTCCGTCCGGGTGGGTTTCTGATAATTGCCACACCTAACGCCGCCAATTTGCGCAAACGAATCGCCGTGCCCTTGGGCCGCAATATCGGGCCAACGCTCGAAGAGTGGTATCATGAAGGCGACCCGGTGTTTCGCGGCCATGTGCGCGAGCCGGTCGTGCGGGACTTGCATCGCCTCCTCACCTGGAATCAATTTGAAATTGTCGGCACGCACGGCCGGAATTTCATTGGCCGTTACAGCGTTGCCCTGTCCTTTCTTCCCCAGGCGCTGACGGTCTGGACCGGAACGGTGGCCGATTATTTTCTCCGATTCTTTCCCACTCTTTGCTCGGACATTCATGTGATTGGCCGAAAGTCGGCATGAAGCCTCGCGTCCTCATGGTGGCGTACGCCTGTAACCCGGAAGGGGGTGGCGAGCACTGGTTGGGCTGGGGCTGGGCCGAACAGGCCGCCCGACATTTCACGGTACACCTCATCACCACGCCGAAGCATCAGCAATCCGTGACGACGCACGCCACGCAACACGGCATTACGCCGCATTTTGTCGGTATCCCGAAATGGTTGCGGATAATCTCCGATCGGCTGGGCGGCGCGGGAAGCTGGTTGCGCAAAATTGCCTGGCAATATCGCGTGGGGCAACTCGCGCGCGCGTTGCACCGCGAGCAGCCATTCGCGCTGGTTCACCAAACGACCTTCCACACGTTTCGCGTGCCGTTCCTGGCGTCCACTCTCGAAATCCCTTCGGTGTGGGGACCGATCGCCGGCGGAGAGTTCACCCCGCCTGGTTTTGGACGATTCCTGGGGCCGGCGAGATTGGGCGAGGCCGCGCGCAAGTTCATCAATAAATTCTGGCTCGGCGTTCCGGCCATCCGCGCTTCGCTCCGGCGCGCGAGCACCATTTTTGTCTCCAATCACACCACGCTGGATTTCCTGCCCGCCGCCGTCCGCGATAAATGCGTGGTCGTGTCGCCCAACGCCTTGCGACCGGAGGATGAACGGCTCGCCGCGCCCACGCCCAAGTCCCGGTCGCCCGACGCGCCGCTGCGCCTGCTCTACGTCGGCAACTGCGTTCACACCCGTGCGCTGCCACTCGTTTTTGAGGCATTGCAGGCTTCCGGTCTGCGCGAATTCAAACTCACCATCGTCGGCAGCGGCCCGGCGCTGGCCCGATGGAAACTGCTGGCGGAAAAAATGAATCTGGCGGCTCACGTCGAGTTCACGGGCCAGGTCACGCGCGACCAACTGCCGAAGTTTTACGCGGACGCGGACGCGCTGGTGTTTCCGGCGTTGCGCGACAGTGGCGGTTCGGCCTTGCTGGAAGCCATGTCCAAAGGGCTGCCCGTCATTTGTCTCGACTGGGGCGGGCCGGGCGAAATGGTGGAGGCGCAATCCGGCGTGAAAATTCCCGTTGCCACACCGGAGCAAACGGTGACCGCGCTGGGCGCGGCATTGAAAAGAATGCAACAGGAGCCGGCGTATGGTCCCGCCCTCGCGGCTCACGCCTATCAGCGCGCCCAGGCCGTTTTTCGTTGGGAGGCCAAGGGCGGCTTGTTACAATCTCACTACGAGCGCTTGCTCGGTCGCCGATGAACCCGCGGCAGGAATTTCTCACGACGCTTTTTCGCGACCTCGAAGCCAATGGGGTGCGCTACTGCGTGATGCGGAATTATGCGGACCTTTACGCGGCGCACGACACGGACGTGGACCTGCTGGTGTCGCCGCATTCGGTGGAGTGTTTTGAACAATGCCTGCGCGCAGCGGCGGCCGGCACCGGTTTCCAGTTCGTGCATGAGGCGCGCTATACCAACTACTCCCACGTCTATTGGCATCCGGACGCGGGCTTCACGCGGATTGATTTCGAGGAGGACATCCGGTGGAAACTGTTCCCGGTGCTGGACGCACGAACCGTGCTCGATGCGCGCATCCGTTACGAGGAATTCTACATCCCCGCGCCCGGGCACGAGTCGGTGATTCTTTTCGTCGCCGCGATTTGGCGGGGAGCGTTGAGCGAGCGCTACCGGAAACAACTGGCCCGGCTCCATGCCGCCTGCGAGGACCAGACGCAGTTGCGCGCCAAGCTCGCGCTCGCGTTCGGTGGCAGCGGCAGCTCACTCGCCGAATTCCAGGCGCAGGTCGTGACGCGTGACTTTGATCGCAGTTGGGTTCGACGACTCCGCCGCTCGCTCGTGCTCACCAGTTTCACCCGCCGGGGAGGTTTCCAAGGCTTGCTCCACAACGTGGTCACGGATATCCGCCGGCTCGGGACGCGCTTGCGAACCCCGGCCGGCATCTCGTTGTTGTTTGTAACGGCCAACTCCGGGCAACGAAATTTTGAGAAATTGTTCCGCGACCTCGAGTTTCTGTTCCCCGCCCAGAAGAACAGTGTAAAGACGTTTGACTTGGTGAACGACTCGTCGGTGCGCGTGCGTTTGAGCCTCGGACTGCGCTGGCTGCGGCTGCGCACGTTGTTCAAGGGTGGACTCTTCGTGCGCGTTTATCGCGTGGCGAGTGACGCTGCCATGCAGCCCGTCGTCCGGACGCACGCCCGTTACCTGTATCCCTCCCGCGCGTTTGTCTGCCTGGAAGACAGCCAAGGTCAGTTGTTGCTGGCGCACGTTAGCGACGGATTCATGGCGGGACACACCCCGACGACGGCGACGCATCCGATAAATTTCAGCCGGTCGTTCATCGAGTTTGTCGCGGCGATTCTGGGGCGCAAAATCACGGTGAACCGCGCCGCGCCGCCGCCGCGCGGCCTGTTCTGCGCGCTGGTGGGATTGGATGGCGCGGGCAAGACCACGCTCGCCCGCCACCTGTGTGAACTGGCACTGAGCGAAACGCGATTTCTCGGCGCGCGCTATTTCCACTGGCAGCCCCGCCTCTTCCGCTCCGTCGAGTTTCCCCTGCCGGAATATCGAAACCTGCCGCGCAAGCCGGAGTTGCCCCGCACCACTATCAATTCGCTCCTGTCGGTTCTGCGCCTGACCAAGAATGTCGGCTTGGCGAATCTCACCTTTTGGCTGCGAATCCGCCCACTGCTCCGGCGCGGATACCTGGTGTTGGTGGATCGCTATTTTTACAATTACCACCTCGATCCGGTTTCCGTAAAATACTACGGGCCAGCCGGACTGCTGGCGCGGGCGGAGCGGTGGTTTCCCCGACCGGAAGCAGTCGTGACCTTGAGCGCGCCGCCGGAGATGTTGCTCCAGCGCAAACAAGAGCTGTCCGAAACTGAAATCCGCCGACAGTCGGCAACGCTCGCCACGCTGAAATTTTCCGCGCCCGTGGTGGCGGCGGATGCCCGGCGTCCGGCGGCCGAAGTGGCGCAAACCGTAATGCAACGTCTCGTTGAGGTGGCAAAATGACCACGCCTCCGGCCAGCTCGTGGTTGGAACTTTTCGATCCCGTCGGCACGAGAGCGGACGGCCATTCGCGTGAGTTCCGCGTGATGCAGCGCGCGGGCCAGCCGTTTTTATTTCTCCCCCGTTCGGCGGCGGCGGCCGTCCGGTCGTTGGGGTTGTATCCGGCGCAAAGCCGCAAAGCCCGGACGGCGCGGATGCTGTTAGGCACGACGCTGCGCATGGGCTTGGCGCCCGGCGCGGGGAGTCTGGTCGTGCGAATTTCGCGATCGGATGGCTTTGCCCGATTTCTGGCTCGCGCCGCCGGCAACGCAACGGAGGAGCTGCCGCAATTTGCCGTGCTGGCGGGAAATCCCCACGCACCCGGCCGGCGCTTTGTGTTTTTGCTATTCAACCAGAATCACGAACCCGTGGCCGTGGTCAAGGCCGGTGGCAGCGAGGCCGCCCGCAGACTGATCGCGCATGAAGGAAATTTCCTGAAGCAGCAGGCGGCTCGGTTCACGGCCGGTGTGCCGCAGTTGCGCGAACAATTCAACTCCGAACGCGTGGCGGCCTTCGCGCTGGAGTTTGTTCGCGGACGGACGCCTTCGGCGAAATGGTTGACCCGGCCGGCAGGCGTTTTTCATACGTGGGTGAACAATCAGCGCCTGGTTGCCCTCGGCGAGCTGGCAGCCTGGCGGCGCTTGTTGGCATCGGGCCACGCACGGCCGCTGCCCGCCGCGGTCACGGCCTTGAGCGACGCGCAAGTGCATCCAACCTTGATGCACGGAGATTTTGCGCCCTGGAATATCCGGGTGACCAAAGCGCGCTGGGTCGCGCTGGATTGGGAGCGCGGGGAAGCCGACGGCATCCCGGCATGGGATTGGTTTCACGCGGTGGTGCAACCGGCGGTGTTGGTGCAACACGCCGCGCCGGACGCCCTGATCTCGCAGTTGGAGCGGGTGTTGGACTCGGTTGAATTTGGTCGTTACGCGAAATTAACCCGGATCTCCGGTCGGGAACGCGCGCTGGCGCTGGCCTACGTCGGCTCGTGCATCCGGGTCATCCAGCAAACGGAGGGGGGAGATCGGTTGGCGGCGCTGGAAGCAGCGATGCAGGCCCGCTGGTTTCCGGTCTGAGCGCGGACGGTCGGGCACGAGTGTGGGACTCGAGCTGGCGCGCGACGAAAACTTGAATCCGCGACCACGCCTCCTCCTCGGCAATGCCCCAGAGACAATGCGGCGTGGGAAACCGGCAATAATCGGAGCACGGTTTGTAGGGACACGGTTTGCCTTCCACGCAAACGGCCTCCGGGTGCAAGGGGGAAAACCATTCCGGCAGTTGCGGGCCGAAGATGGAAAACGTCGGAACGCCGCAGAAAGCCGCGAGGTGGCCGGGGCCGGAATCATTGCCGATGAAAACAGCGGCCTGATCAATGAGGGCAATCAGTTCGTTCACCGTCTGGGGCGTGGCAACGTTGGTTTCACCAGCCCGCAACCACCACTCGCGTTGTTCCGGATCACAAGCAACCAGCACCTCGTGCCGGCGGGCCCGCAACGCGCCCACCACTTGATGAAATCGCTCCAGCGGCCACACGCGAATCGGCTGGCCGGCGCCGGTGTGGATGAGAACGCTTCGCCCCAGGCGCAACCGCGGCATCGGGATGGCCTCACGCACCGGGAGGGTAAGTCCGAGCGCCCGGGCCATCACCCGCCAGTATTCGTAGCGATGATCGCGCGGATCGGGCTTGATCTGCGGGTCGGTCAACAACACCTGGCTGCGCATCCGCGGAAATCCCAGGCGCTGTTTGACGCGGGCCGCGCGGAGCATGAAGTGGTCGCGCGGATCCCACCGCGCCGAGAGACCCACGTCGAATCGCCGGCGCGCGAGTTGCCGGCGGAGTTGCAGCATTTCCCGCCACGGCCATTTCCACAACAGGTACTTTCCCTGAAAGGCGGTCCAGGGCGCGACAAACGGGATGACTTTCACCTCGGGCCAGAAGCGCGCCTGCAAATCCCGGGCGTAGGGTTTGGCAACGAGCGTGACCTCGTATTTCTCGCTGGCCGCGCGCATGAACGGCGTGGCAATGACGAGGTCACCCAACCCCCACAGTTCCACGATGAGCAGTTTTGGCTTCATGCGGCTTTGCGAACAATGAGGTACGCGGACCAGCCGAGCCAGTGAACGCGGGCGGTGAATTTTTTCCGGCTGGGCGGCAAGAGGGCGAAGAGTGGATGTGCGGCAGCGAAGAGCCAGTTGCGGGAGATACCGGAACGCTCGAGCTGCAACCCCGCAGCCTGGGCCTGGCGCGCGAGCGACGCGATGGGCACAATCTGCTTGTGAGTCGGATCATCGTGGAAATTCATCGTGAAAGACACCGGCGCGTGACGCAGGCTCGGCAGCGCGAGCGATTTTGGGTGGGGCGTTTCAAAGTAGGCGCGTCCACCCGGTTTCAGCAGGCGCGAAATTTCGCGCAGCAGCGGTCCGGTGTCGCCCAGGTGTTCGACCAGATGCATGCACGTGATCGCATCCATCGAGGCATCCGGCCAGCACAGTTTTTCCGACTCGAAATCCGCGCGGCAAAATTCGCAGAACATCGGATATTTTTCCGGCTGACCCGATTTGTCCGCCGCAAACAACCGGAGGTCGGGTCGCAACTCGGCGATGTGCCCAAGGGTTTCGCCGTCGGACGCGCCCAGGTCGAGCAGGGCCGCCGCGCGGGGGGCTTGCGCCACGAATCGCGCCCGTGTGTCCAGCCCGGGAAAGGGGCGCAGCCACTGCCAGTTCATGATTGGTTGCTCAAAAGTAATGCCAATTTTGCCGTGGAAAATTATGTGGGAGCGTCGGTGGTGTAAAGAACGGCATCCCCCATCAACTTTAGTTCGCCGGCGTCGGATCAGATCGAACCCAGCGATAGGTCGGGTGGGCGACGTGAAAGAGTTGGCGTGCCGTGGGATGTTCCCGGGTGTAAATCGCGTAATCGTGCGGCGCGCAATGATAATGACCCGCCCGCCAGCGACGGAGCCGGTAATGCGCCAGTGCCAGCGGCGCCAGACATCGTGCCCACCATGGCGCCGTGGCGTGAAAGGCCTGCCGCTCGCGTGCGGTATGTGCGCTGAGTCCCAGGTTCGCGCCGGTCTCGGTGAACGCGCTCAAAAATTCCGGCAGTACCGCGGTTTTGACGCCGCCGCGAACGACCCGCAACGCCCAGTCCTGATCCCCCGCCTCCCGATAATCGGCATTAAACCAAAGTTGATGCGCGTCCAGCACCCGGCGCCGGATGAACGTGACGGCGGTCAGGAAAGCGAGGTTGCTGGCCGTCCAGGTGTGAACCAGTTGCGGGGTAAGTGAGCGACGTTCGCAAATGTATCTCCCGGCTGCGTCCACCACGAGGCAGTCCCCGAAGACGATGTCCACCTGCGGATGACAGTTGAAAAACGCGATCACGCGCGGCAGGGCGTCGGGGAGATACTGTTCGTCGCAATTCAAGTAAGCCAGGAGGTCCGCACGGGCGCGCCGGTATCCGCGATTCACGCCGTCGTACATGCCGCGATCCGACTCCACAAACGCTCGCACCCGGGAATCCATCGTCAGCCAGTCCAAAGTCCCGTCATCCGAACCGGCATCCTGAACGATGTGTTCGGCCCGGACGCCCTGATCCGCGACGGAAGCAATGGCCAGGGGCAACCAGGACGCACCGCGAAAACTGGGGGTCACGATGGAAATCTCCGGGCTTTCGCTCATGCAACGGTCACTGGTGATTCAACTCGCAAGTCAGGGTAACGACTTCACCCGATGGCGGCAACGGGAAGTCGTGCGCGAAACGCACGGGCGCGGAAATCAGCCTTTGGCGGTCTTCGGCAGCCGGAAGGGTAAATAAGCGGGATTGGGCGCCGGCGCCGGTTTTTCGAGTTGACGCATGCCGCCGTTGATGGAGCAACTCAGGCCGATCAGCCCGGTGAAGACCATCAAGTCATTCTGGAACGACCCATAAACCACGAGAAAGAAAAGCGTCTTGGTAACAAAATAAGCGAGCATGAAAGTGTTGATCTGGCGGTGCTCCGGCAAGCCATACCGGTAGTTGTTGATCAACACCCGCAACGCGGCCCCCAGGAACCAGAGAAAGCCCAGCGCGCCGAACGCGCCCAGCGGAATCAGCACGGACAACGGCCCATTATGATAGTCAGACGCGAGCGCCGCTTCGTCGCCGCTGTTGCTCCCGCCCCGGTAATCCGAGATCGCCTGCTCCTGCTCCAGTTCGCGCGGGTCAATGGCGTAGCCCTTGCCCACCAGCAGATACTCGGGAATGGTGGGGACGACCTCGCGCCAGATTTTCAACCGCCATTCCGAGGAGGTGTCGGCATCAATCTTGACCATCGGATTGACCGCGATGGGCAAGAAACTCAACGAGCGTTGCACCGTCCGCGGCAACTGATCCACGAAGGGCAGCCCGATGGCCAGCAGCAACACGCCCAACAACACCATGGTCGGCAGCAGGCGGGTGCGATGCAGTCCTTCCAGACAGAAGAGGAGAAATACCGTCATGAACATCGTGATCGGGACCGAGCGATACCCACCCAGCAAGCCAATCCACGCCACCCCCAGAAAAATCAGCAGCCGCCAGGGTTGCGTCACGCCCAAGCCACCTTTGAAGCTCAGGGGCAGAAAGCGCCAGCGCTCGCCGAGCGCCATGATTTCGCGGATGCCATGCCGAGCCAGCATAAAGCACAGGACACCCACGGCTGCGAACGTGACGCCGCCCAGTCGCAGGTTTTCACTCTGCACCCGACCGTACAACGCGCCGATGTTATCTACGGGAAACAAGGCATAGATAATCCGCAAACTGCCGGGTATCCACGGCGCGAGACTGCCGACAATCATGGTCACCGTTCCCAGGAAATATAACGCCACGTAAAGCACCGCCCGCCCGGGCGGCACGCGATGGCTGGTCAACGCAAAATATCCCGCGATGCCGGCAAGCAGGAACACATACCGCCGCCCGCCGTACGCGTCGCCTCCCAGCGACCGCAGGCCGATGCCGCCCGTCAGATTGGCCGTGACCAGGATCACGGCGGTCAAAAACACCAACGGCCAGGTGACGGATGGGACGCTGACGAAAACAACATTCCGTTTGAGAATGTGCTGTAGAATCGTCAGCCCCAGGCTCAACGCTGTCATGACAATCCAGAGGTACGGGCTGCCGGGCAGGAAGAACAGCACCATGCTCACGTTCCAACTGACGATGAGCAGCACGTGATGCCAGCGTAACAGGATGGGAATCAGCGGGAGGAAAATCGCCACCGCCAGGAACAGGAGACTCCCGCGATCAAGCGGGACGGCCAGCAGGTAGCCGAGAAACACGGCCAACGGCAGACACAGCCCATAAATGAGCAGCGTCCGGAGGATTGTGACCGTGTTTGTCATGCTTCACCATGTCGGGTACGTCGTTTTTTTCTTCAAGTCCCGGCGGCGTCCGGCAGGGGCGTTTCGGTTTCGGCCAACTGGTTTCTGCCACTGACATTTAGCGCCACACTGAAACCCAATATGCCGGTGAAATAATAAAGTTCACCGGACAGTGTTCCAAAGAAGAAGAGGAAGAACAGGACGCGTGCCAGAAACAAAGCCAGGAGAAATGCATTGATTCGGGCCAATTCCGGCACACTTTGCCGGTACACCGTGTACAAAAATCGCCCTCCGGCAATCAGCAGCCAGCCAAACGCGATCAACCCATATATTCCGAATGGAATCACCACGGAAAGCGGCCCGTTGTGATAATCACCCGCCACCGCCGCCTCCTGCCAGGATTGGCCGACGCCGCGCGCGGAGGATACCTGCGCCATGTACAGGTCATCATAGGAGACATTGTAGCCTTTGCCGCGGAACAGATACCGCGGGACTTGCGGCAACACCGCCCGCCACATGTCCAGTCGCCATTGCGTCGAAACATCCGCCGACTCCCGCGTGATCGGATCTATGTTCAGCGGCAGGAAGCTCAGGGTTCGTTGCACCGGCAGCGGCAGGCGATGGGCAAACGCCACCAGCAACACTCCTCCCACTAATCCGGTGGCCAGCAAAATCACGACAATGCGCGTCCGCCAGAGCTTCTCAACCCAGAACAGGACCGCAAACACCAGGAACATCAGGAGCAGCACGGAGCGGTAACCGCCGAACGCCCCGGCGGTTACGGCCAGCGCCAGACCCGCCATGCGCCACGGTCGCGAAAAATCAAACAAGCCCGCCACACCGTACCGCGCCAGCAACCAGCTAAAGACCGACAACGAGGCCAGCGTCAACCCGCCCACCCGGATCATGTCGGTGTCCAACGGCTGCACCAACGCCAGCTCATCCACCAAAAAGTCCGGCGGGAACAAGGCGTAAACGAAATCCGCCTTCGGCCCGATCTCGTTGGCGATGCGGCTGATCATTGAAGTCAACCCGGGCAGAAAGAATAAGGCCACGTAAAAACCCGCCCGGCTTGGCGGGATCGAGCGACTGGACAGCGCGAAGAATCCCGCCACCGCCGCCAACAGGTAAAAATAACTTTTGCCCCCCACGGAGCTGGACCCCAGCTCCCGTGAACCAATGCCACCCGTCAACAATGCTGTCCCCAGCACTACGGCCAGCAGCGCCAGCATCGGTCGGGTCAGCGCGGGCACATGCGCGAACCGTAGCTCGGGATTGACCGAGCGGTTCAACACCGCGAAGAAGATGCTCAGCACCGCCATCAGCGACCAGAGCTGCGGCTGGCCGGGAAGCGCCGGCTGGGCGGCCATGTTCCAACTCAGGATCAACAGCGGGTGATACCAGCGCATCAACACTGGAATGCACAACACCGACAACGCCACCACAATGACCACGCGGCTGGCCGGGTCATCAATGTCCGCCAGCATGTACCCGAGCAGTACGGCTAAGGGAAGACACAACCCAAAAATCAGGTGATTCCTTGTGACGGCGAACGTGCTGGCCATTTTCTCAGATTAAAACCGGCAGTCCGAATTTTCGCAATCGGATTCTTTACGGCGTTGGCGGTTTTTCTACCGTTGACGACCGGGCGGTCGTGCAACGTCCGTGGATTTTGCCGGGCCAACTCGTTGCGGTCAAAACCGGATCGGGATTTTCAGCCTATTTCACCTCAAGCGTCCCGCAAACGACCGGCGTGGACCGGGTCGGCCGGGCCGACAATTTGAACGCGGCCCGCAGCCGGGCGCCAGCCGCGATGGCTTGGGTGCGGCTGACCGCATGGATGCGACAGAGGGTGTCTCCCGCTCGAACTCGCTGGCGCGGCTTGGCGATCTGATCAAGCCCCACCTCGAAATGAATCCGCGTTTCCTTCGTCAACCGACCGCCTCCAAGTTCTCGCACCACTTCACCGATGACTCGTGCATCACACGCCGCCACATACCCCGACTTGCGCGCGGATAATGCGAGGACAACCGGCGCTGCATGATCCCGGTGAAGCTTTTCCTGGAACGCTTCGAGGTCCGCGCCTTGCGCCCGCAACATTTCGTCCCATTTTTTCCGAGGCGCGCCCGAGTCCAGACACGCTTCCGCTCGTCGTCGGGCGGCCGTCGCTGATTTGTCTATGCCAGTTTGAACCAGCAGTGAGGCCGCGAAGGTGAGCACGAGTTGCCGTAAATCTTCCGGCCCGTTGCCGTCCAGGCAGTTCACGCTCTCCTTCACTTCCAACCAGTTGCCGACCGCCGTGCCGAGCGGAGTGTTCATGTCCGTCAACACCGCCCGCGTGTTCACCCCGCACCGCTGGCCCAGCGATACCAGGCTCTCGGCCAGCTTGCGCGCGGAGCTCCTCGTTTGCATGAAAGCCGCCCGACCCCATTTCACATCCAGCACCAGCGCGTCGAGATTTTCGGCAAGTTTCTTCGCGAGCACCGAGGCGGTGATCAGCGGAATGCTGGGCACCGTCCCGGTCACATCGCGCAACGCGTAAATCCGTTTGTCCGCCGGCACCATGCGGTCGGTCTGACCGCACATGACACAGCCGACCCGTTGCACGATCTCGACGATGCGTCTGGCCGGGAGCAGGGTTTTGAATCCGGGGATGGAATCCAGCTTGTCGAGCGTGCCGCCAGTGATGCCAAGGCCGCGCCCGGAAATCATCGGCACCCGAAATCCCAGACACGCCAGCAAGGGCGCGAGTGGCAGCGAAACCTTGTCGCCCACACCGCCGGTCGAGTGCTTGTCCACCAGTGGACGGCTCTCCTTCGGAAATTTCAGCACGTCGCCCGAATCCCGCATGGCCAGCGTGAGCGCATTGGTTTCCACGGAGTTCAATCCGCGAAAGAACACGGCCATCAAAAAAGCGGCCAGTTGATAGTCCGGCAGCGCGCCGGTGACGACACCGGCAACAATTTCGTGAAGCTGTGCGGCTGTGAGCCGGTGACCGTCGCGCTTGGATTCAATGAGGGAGACAAAGTTCATTCGCCGTCAACCGTCCACCACTCGGGACACCCAAGTCCGGTCCACTTCAACCCACGAACTTCTTCGCCACGATGGTCGAGTTGTGGCCGCCAAAGCCGAACGAGTTGTTCACGATGGCGTTGACCGGCAGTTCCCGCGCGGTGTTCGGCACGTAATCCAGATCGCACTCCGGATCCGGAAATTCATAATTGATCGTCGGCGGCACGATGCCGTGCTTGATGGCCAGGGCGCAGGCGGTCATCTCCACCGCACCGGCCGCGCCGAGCATGTGACCGGTCGCACCTTTGGTGGAACTGACCGCAATCTTTTTTGCGTGGTCGCCAAATACGGTCTTGATGGCGGTGGTCTCGCAAACATCGCCTTGCGGGGTGGAGGTGCCGTGGGCGTTGATGTAGGAAATGTCCGCCGGATTCAGGCCGCCGGTGCGTAATGCCGCTTTCATGCACCGCGCCGCGCCTTCACCATTCGGTGACGGGGCGGTGAGATGATGCGCGTCGGCCGTATTACCGTAGCCGACAATCTCGCAATAAATCTTCGCGCCCCGTTTTTTGGCGTGCTCCAATTCTTCAATGGCCACCACGCCGGCGCCTTCACCCATCACGAAGCCGTCCCGCTGCCGGTCAAACGGACGGGAAGCGCGCTGAGGATCGTGGTTGCGCGTGCTCATCGCGCGCATCGCGCAAAAGCCGCCGATACCCACCGGCACAATCGTCGCCTCGGTGCCGCCCGCAAACATCATCACCGCTTCTCCCATCTTGATCGTGCGCCAGGCCTCGCCGATGGCGTGGTTGGCGGTCGCGCAGGCGGAACAGGTGGCAAAGTTGGGCCCGCGCAGGTTGTTGTACATCGAGAACACGCCGCTCGCCATGTTGCCGATGAGCATGGGAATCATGAATGGCGAAAGCCGGCCCGGCCCGCGTTCCAACAACACCTTGACCTGCGCCGTGGTCGTTTCGAGTCCGCCGATGCCCGAACCGATGATGACGCCGATTTCGTCCCGGTTGAGTTTGTCCAGCTCGGCCCCGCTATCCCGGAGCGCCTGCCAGCCGGCGTGGACGCCAAATTGCGAGTAGCGATCCGTGCGGCGCACTTCCTTGGGCGAGGGAAACGCGGGAGTGGGATCGAAGTTCTTCACCTCGCCTGCCACCTGGGTGTCGAAATCGGTCGCATCGAACGCCGTGATGCGGTCAATGCCGCACTCGCCGGCGATCAGCCGCTTCCAGAACGTGTCCAGGTCGTGGCCCAGCGGAGTGACGACCCCCAGCCCGGTGACGACAACTCTGCGTTCCTGCCAGTTGCTCGGCATAAAATCAAACAGGGCAGTTCAAGCTGGCACCAGCCGAGACTGCCCCGGAATGTGATCAGTTTCGCGGTTATTTCTGCTGATCTTCGATGTACTTGATGACATCGCCGACGCTCTGGAGTTTTTCCGCCTGTTCGTCGGGGATTTCGTTGCCGAACTCCTCCTCCAGCGCCATGACCAGTTCCACGGTATCCAGCGAATCCGCGCCCAAGTCCTCGATGAACTTGGCTTCGGGGGTGACTTGATCGGGCTTCACGCCGAGTTGCTCGACGATGATGTCCTTAACGCGTTGTTCAATAGTTTTGTCGGCCATGTTTGTCTCCAGTTAAATGGTGCGGACTGTGTATGCGGCAGGGCGAAGTGCGTCAAGCCCGGAATCAGAATTTCTTTGGCGGCACGGGCAGGATTTCCCGGGCCATCCGGTTCCACAACAAGAGAAAACCATCGGCAAAATCTGCCGGTCGCTCCGCGGCCCATTGGCTGACGGCGGCGGGCGAAAACCATTTTCCGGTTTCAATTTCTTCCGGGTGCAAAGTGAACGGCCCCTCGCTGGCACAACGATATACCCATAAGAATTCGTGCCCCGTTTCCCGACACGCGGCCAGTTTGAACAACCGCTCGGGCGTTTGCGCCACGACCAGTCCAATCTCCTCGCGCAACTCACGCACCGCGCAGACATCATAGTCCTCGCCTGAATCCACATGCCCGCTCGACGAGGAATCCCACAATCCCGGGCACGTATCCTTGGTCCACGACCGTTTTTGGAGAAACACTTCGCCGCGCGCATTGAACACCAGCACATGCACCGCCCGATGCAACAGTCCCAGCCGATGCACCTCGGAGCGTGGCCGACGATCAATCACCTCGTCGCGCTCGTTGACGACGTCAAAGATTTCTTCAGTCATGGTCGTGCATGAGTAATTTTCTCCGAAGTGCAAGTCCTGCCAGCAAACCCGCGCCACCAGCCAGGATTTCCAATCCTCCCCATATTCGGCTACCTGCCATCCAAAGCGCACTGACTGCCAATCCACCTCCAACGAAAATGAAAATCCACCCGACGTATCGGAAAAAGCCCAAGCGCTGCATGCTTAACCGTGACGCCGACCGACTTCCCGCGCGCCGCAAGCAATTCACCAAGGCCAAAACGATTCGTTCAAACGCACTAATTGCGATCATGCTGACCAAAAAGAATGCGAAGCTGAATCCAACCCACCACCATGATTCGCTCTCGGAATACTGTGCCAGTCTCCGAGACGGAGCCAGCAACCCGATGACGAAAGCGAACGCACAAGTCACCAGAAGCAGCTTGGAGCATCGCGCGCGCGTCAAAGTTTCGTTCGTCATGTGAGAGCTTGTGCAAGCTGGACGGACTACTGTAATCGTGGCTTCTTCGTCAGCTCCCAACGTGGCTGGTCAAAGCGCCCTGGCCAGGGGCAGCAAATCGTCGATATGTTTGTCGCAATGTTCCAGTTCCAGACCATGCGCCACGGCGCACGCGGCGATGACGATGTCGCTGGTCGGAACCGTGATACCTTTTTCCCGGCTGCGCAGCGCGAGTCGGGAAGCAAGCCGCCAAGCCGCCGCATCCACCGGAATCCGTGCCACCTCTTTTTCCATCTCCGCCAGTTCCCGTTTTTCCTTTGCTCCCCGGACTCCGTGCCAGAGTTCCACCAGGGTTAGGTCGCACCAGGCGGCCTCGGCACTCAAAAACAAAACTTCCACGCGGTCTCCGGCCTCGGATTCCTGTCCGCGCAGGTATTCCACCCAACTGGACGTATCAACTAGTTTCATGATCTGGCTTTCGTGGTGTCGGCAGAACGCATCGTCTTGAGTTCGGCCTGGGTCATGAAGTCGCGGAACTGTCCCCGCACCCGGCGATTCAACTTCTCCAGCCGTTTGAGACGGTTGAATCGTTCCACCGCGGTAACCACCGCCTCGCGCTTGGTTTTGGCGCCGGTGAACTTCATGGCTTCTTCCAGCGCACCTTCTGGAATATCAATTGTCGTTTTCATGATTCCACACTATCGCCGAATGGGATGCTGTCAACCTGCCATTAAGAATCCAAATCCAGCCTGGCTACCCGGTCAACAGGGTTTTCGTCAACTCAATAAACTGCTCCGTGCTCAACTTCTCCGCGCGCTCCTGCGGCGAGATACTCAGCGTCGCGAACGCCGCTTGCAGTTTTTCCACTGGCCACTCGGACTTGAGCAGTTTCAACATCATCTTCCGCCTCTGCGAGAAGGCGCGCTTCACGATCTTCACGAAAGCGGCGCGCTGCTCGTCTGCCAGCAGAGGCTGCGCGCGCCGAACCAGCGTCACGCACGCGGAATCCACCTCGGGCGCTGGGAAAAAGCAGCTCGCGGGAATTTTGAACCAGCCGCGCGGTTCGTAGTCCAGTTGGATCAGCAATGTCAGCACTCCGTAGTCATCATCATCGGCTTGGGCCATCAATCGCTGCGCGACCTCCAATTGCAGCGTCACCGTTATCCGCTTCGGCCGCCGCGGCGATAGCGCCAGTTCCACCAGTATCGGTGACGCCACGGAATACGGCAGGTTCGCCACCAGCTTCCACTCGCTCCAATTCCGTTGCTCCTGCTTGATGAACTCCAGCGCATCGTCCTGCAACAATTCCAATTTCGGATTCCGAGTCTCGGCTTTCGGGTTCAGGTCCTCGCTCACCCCAACCCTCTCCTCAAGGAGAGGGAGTTCTTTGTTGCCGCGTAGCGCCGAATCCGACCGCGTTGGATTTGCGAGCGTGTCCGTCGCCTTCCCCCTCTCCCCGGGGGAGAGGGCCGGGGTGAGGGCGAGCGTTGAACCAAATCTCTCCCTCAACACCGCCACCAGTCTTGCATCCTTCTCGATCGCCACCACCTCACCGGCTCGCTCTAAAATCAGCTCCGTCAGCGGCCCCAGGCCTGGACCAATTTCCAGCACCTTGTCCAACGGGGTCAATTCCGCCGCCTGTACGATCCGCTGCAACTGATGCGCGTCGTGCAGGAAATTCTGCCCGAGCGATTTCGTGAGCTGGATGTCACGCCGGTCCAGCCACTCGCGCATTTCGGAAAGTTTCATAGGGTGAAAGCCAGAACCACGAATGGACACGGATGAATACGGATTTCAGACAGGAGCGCGAACTTTAGAGCTTGTGCGAAAAATCCGGCTTCGCGTGGTAGCCGCCGACGTGAGGAGGCGGATTCGTTCGAAAACTCGCGTCTGCTATTCCGCCTCGTCACCTCGGCGGCTACTTTTTCCCACAGGCTCGTTAGCCCGCTTCGCTGCCCGCACGAGCCAGGTGCGTGCGGATTCACATCTGCGCGGATTTCGTCCGACAAAACGGGTTGAAGTCCGCGTTCCACGCACGACTCCAATCGGTGTTCATCCGTGTTCATCCGTGGTTCAAAACCTTTTGGAGTTCAGCGACAACGTGGCTCAGTTGCGCCTCCGTAATGGTCAGGGGCGGCGTGAAGCTGATGACATTTGCGTGTTCGCCTTCCGGCAACAAAATGTAGCCTCGGTGCAACATTGCTTTGATGACACGTAATGATTCCGTCGTCGCGGGTGAACCATCCGTGTTCCGCAGTTCCAGCCCCGCCATCAAGCCGATGCCGCGCGGTAAAGCGAGGATGGAGGATGGAGGATGGAGGATGGAGAGCTTTCGTAAGAGCGAGTGCCCAAGCCGCGCGCTGCGTTCGCAAAGTTTCAGTCGCTTGATTTCGGCGATCTGCGCCAGCGCCATCGCGCAGCCGACCGGATGCCCCAGGAACGTGCTGGTGTGAATCGCCTCCCCCGTCGAAGCCGGCCACGCGGCATCCATCAAGTCCGCCCGCCCCACGCACGCCGACAACGGAAAGCCTCCCGTCAACGCCTTGCCGAGGCAGATCAGGTCCGGGACCACATCGCTGTGCTCGCACGCGAACCACTTTCCGGTGCGCCCGAACCCGGTGTAAATCTCATCGAGGATCAGCAGCGCCCCATGCTCGTCGCAGAGTTTCCGAAGCAGCGGCAAAAACTCCGGTAGTGGGATGTTGATGCCGCCCCGCGCCTGGATTGGCTCGACCAGAATCGCACCAATCTTCTGGTGCTGGAAAATTCGCGTAGCCGCCGACGTGAGGAGGCGGAGGTCATTTTTCGATTTTGGGAAAGGGAGAAAGCTGCCGAACTCCCGCAGTTGTGATCGAAACGGCCCACGGAAATGCTCGCGATGCGTGGCGTTCAAGGCACCGTAACCCAGCCCGTGATACGCGCCCTCGAACGCCACGATTCCGCGCTTCCCGGTTGCGAGCATTGCCGTCTTCAACGCCGCCTCCACGGCCTCGAAACCCGAGTTGTTGAAAATGACCTTGCCCGTAGCCGCCGAGGTGACGAGGCGGTTCGGTGCTGGTTTTCCTAAAGTCCGCCTTCTCGCGTCGGCAGCCACGAACCAACGCTCAAACGTGAGCCGGCTCAACTCCCGCGCCAGTTGCGCCTTGAGCGCGTGCGGATGAACATCGCCCATCGCGTGCAGCAACCTGGCCATCTGTTCCTGACCAGCGCGCACCACGGCAGGATTCGCATGACCCGCCGCTGTCACGCCAAAGGCGGCGGTGAGATCGAGATACTTTTTCCCCTCCGCATCCCAGACGTGAACTCCCTTCGCGCGTTCCCACACAATCGGCCACGAGCCGTCCAGTTCGGTGAACAGCACGTTGCGCGATTCGTAGTCACGAAGCAGGGCGAGAGTTTGTCTGGTGTTCATCTCAAACCCCACGTTGTTCCGGCGGCCAGATGAGCTTGTGCAACTGCGCTTGAAATCGCACCGGCAACGCGTCGGCGATGATGCGCTCCGCCAACTCCTTCCGCGTGATGGGCGTCTGCCCGGCGGGCACGCGTTTCAACGATTTGTCCTGTTGCTCAGGTCGCAACGGATGCACCCAAGACACCAGCAACGGGCAAATAGTGTCGAGCTTGTGCGCGACGATCTGTTCCCTGGCCCACTCGTAATCCTCCACCGTGCCGATGACGAACTTGATCTCATCCGTCGCCTTGAGATGCGAAATGTTCTCGAACCGATTTCGCTCCACCTCGCCGCTGCTCGGGCATTTCAAGTCCATGATGCGGCGCACGCGCAGGTCAACTTTGGAGATGTCCAACGCGCCGCTCGTCTCCACCAGCACGGTGAAACCGTCGTCGCAAAGCTGTTTCATCAACACCAGCGCGTTGGGTTGGAGCAGCGGTTCGCCGCCAGTCAATTCGACCAGGGGCAATCGGTAGCCGCCGACGTGAGGAGGCGGAACTGTTTGCTTCAACTCGCCTGTCCGCCTCGTTACCTCGGCGGCTACGGACTCATTGTGATATCGCGCGGCGAGTTGCTGCACCTCGGCTCGCACCTCGGCGAGTTCGCGTTTCTTCCCCTCGGTGAACGCATACGCCGTGTCGCAATACGAGCAGCGCAGATTACACGCGGTCAATCGCACGAAGATGCACGGCAACCCGGCGAAGGTGCTTTCGCCTTGCAAACTCAGGTAGATTTCGTTGACGACCAGCGTATCGGACATCGCGGATAATGTCGTCAAGTTGCGCGGTGGTGACAATGTTGAACCGAGGACGGTTACGGCCACAGCTCGGTGTTCTTAATCCGGACAGTTTACACTCGCAACGTCGGGTTGGGGAACCCGGCCTGCAGAACCGGACGAACGGGGCTTGTAGGCCGCGTGCTCCCACGCGGCGGCGTGTCAGCATTTCAAGCTGCGTCTGAACTATGCAGGTTAATCTTAATCGTAATCCTATTCCACAACCATCCCATAGCGGGATGAAAAGTTGAGTTGGCGCGGGAGGGTTTTCCTGCGACAAGGCAGGGATGAAAAAAACCTCTCGCGCCACGCCAACCCGCTCCACGCTCACCGTCTTCCGCCAACTTTGCAATCTCATCCCTGCGCATCTGGTGTCGCAGTTGGCCCGTTCCCCCGGCGCGGAGGAAAAATCCCGCTCCTTCGCGCCGTGGAGTCATGTCGTCAGCCTGCTCTTCGCGCAGTTCACCCACGCCGTCGGCCTCAATGATGTCTGCGACAGTTTGCGTCTCCACTCCGGCCCGCTCGCGGCCATTCGCGGCGCCACCCCGCCCAGCCGCAACGGCTTGTCCAACGCCAACAAGGAACGCCCCGCCGCCCTGGCCGAACAACTCTTCTGGCAGACGCTCGACCATCTCAAAGGGCTCTCGCTCGCCTTTGCCGGCGGGCGCGCCGGCCAACGCCTCGCCCACCGCTTCAAGACCGCCATCCACGTCGTGGATGCGACCACCATTCAGTTGATCGCCACCGCGATGGACTGGGCCCGCCACCGCTTCGCTCCGGCCTTCCTCCGTCCCCCACCTCCAAACGCATGGGAAAGAAAACAACACAACCAGGAGGCTCTTTCAAAACATGCGTTGCCGGTGTGACAGTGGGCGTTGGCGGCGGGG
>CAZLOH010000059.1:0-29460 GCA_964561105.1 uncultured Bifidobacterium sp.
ACAAGCTGCGCGCCGGCGTCGTCTGGGCGAACACCTACAACAAGTTCGACCCGACGAGTCCGTTCGGCGGCTACAAGGAAAGCGGCTTCGGTCGCGAGGGCGGGTTGCAGGGGTTGGCTGTTTACTGTCGACTCGACTGATGTTTTGACGCAGAGACGCAGAATTCTGAGACGACTTGGCGCGAATCAATTGGCAGGCCGAGCTTCGGCTACGCCGAAGGCGTAAAGTAAATCAGCCCAGGGTTGCTCGTGACCCGTGCGGTTCGCACCGAGCTACCCTGGGTAATCGTCCCACAAAATAATTCTCCCTCTCCTCGCCGAACGAGGAGAGGGCTGGGGTGAGGAGTCGAATAATGATCAGCCACGTTCACCCCGTATTGCCGCGCGCTTTTCGTGAGCTAGGTGTTCGTCTCGAAGTGCTGAATAATGTTCAAATCCGATCTTTCCAACTTTTCGAAGTCGAATGTCCCTGTGCCGTAATAGTTTTTCGAAAGGAGCAGCGCGCGCCGCGAACATCGAAGACATCGGCCCAGAGCAACCGAATCCGCCAGCTTGCGAGGCCGAGAAAATGTCTTCTGGTGAGAAACCTCTCTCCATCGCGGCGATTGCCATCCGTTCCCATTCTGCATCAATCTCTGGAACTGCATTCTCACCCTGTGGACCGAAATCGCAGTCCAAGCGCAGCGGGTCAAGCCTGACACCTTCAAGCTCTTCGCGCGCGAGCAAATGCGAAAACAACTCCATGTCGCGACCCACAAGTGAGCGCACTAATTCGGCAACGGCAGAAGATCGAGGCATCTTGTCGATCAACTCCCGTCTTTGCTCTTGTGTGAAGGTCTGGATTGCGGTTGGCATCGCCCGGTCGTATTTGCCTCCGAAGTAGAACGATCGTGTGCCATTACGGATTCCATCAAGGCGCGATGCGATCCATCGGAACGCCACGTCTGGATACTCCTTAAAAACACCCTCTAGGACGTGATCATCATTATCGTCGTCGTGATTAACCATGGCGTTCTTCCAGTCCTCCAAGATTTCGTTTGGGATCGCTGGGGTTGAACTGTCATTCCACAAGCCTACCGCGACTGCCGATGCAACCGACGCTTCGGGAGATCGCAGAAGTGTCCGTGCGCTCTCGACTTTGATATTCCGTCTCGACCAAATACCAATTTGAAACGAGTGGGATTTGAAGAATGGCGAAGCAGCAGCCCACAGAGGACTTTCGGGAGAGTAGTGCTTTAGGACCATCAAGATGCCCAAAGCTTGAAGGCCCGGAACCCCTAATGCGTTAGCAACCCAAGGTTTGGTAGACTCCGGCGCGCTCGCTGCCAGCTTGTCTAAGAAAGGCTCAATGAGTTGTGGTGAGGCATCATGATTGAACAGCGCTGCAATCCAAGCCTCAGCCTCGCTCGTTGCATCGGCGATGCGGCAACAGACATGTCTATCCCACGACATGCAAGAAACCCCGGCTGAACGAGATTGTGATTCAACGGAGGTCAGGATTTTCACAACTTGCTCTGGTTTGTCCTTGCTCCACTTCTCCGCCAGTTTATCTGCTGCCGTGCGTTGCCGTTCTTGCGCCTTGAGCCAATCGTCTGGTTCGCGCGACGGGAACAACACCTCCGCGATTGGATCAGTCTGGACAGCGTCGTGCAGTCCGAGTGCATCTGCGTAGCGCCGTAGCTTATGATGCATCGTCCAATTTCCAGCGAAGGCAGCAAGCAGGTCTGTCATCATAGCCTTCGCGTGCGAATGGCTTTCGGCCACATATTCCTTGGGTGTTTCCTTGCTTCGAAAACTTGGATAAACCCAATCGTGAAAAATACCTGCAATTTCACCGCCTTGAGTTGAAGGAGCTTCGCGGAGAACAGGAAAAACCTTTGGCCAAAGCGCGGCGATACTCGACAACTGGCTCTGTGCTACCAGACCGAAATGAAATGTCATCGTCATCGATTCACCCGGAGGTGTAGAGGTGGCTTCGTGCTTGATGGCCAAAACTAACTCGGCGGCTTTTACGGCAACGAAAAGATTTTTGCTTGTCGGAAACCGTTTTTCCAGCGCGGCAGCCAGATGTTTTCGCCGTTCAGACACTTCGTTGTCGTTTGGTTTCGCCCCCAACACCCATTGTTTTATCTCGGGCATTAAGTCTTCTGTTCGATTCGACCAACCTTGTGACGACCTTTCGTTATGAGCTGCCACCGCTGCGTCTAGGAGCAAACTAAGCGTCCTGTCTGGAATTATGGTCAAGGCAGCCGATGCGACTGCCTTTAATTTTCCGGGATGGTTATCCAAAACCCATTCAGTTTCATGCCGTCCCAAATGAGCATACTCCCCAAATGCAGATTGTTCGTGAGTCTCAGCCAGTTGCTGCAATCTCGCTCGCAATATCTCGTCGGGTAGAGTCCCACCCATCAGTTTTGCTTCGATGAGCACTCGAGTGGCGGCAGCATAGTCAGGAGCTTCAGACAAATATGAAGTCAAGTCCACCGCAGGAGGCTTTAAGAATATATCCCGAACCAAAGCCTGGCGCAGTCGAAACGGATGAACGGAAATTCTACCTTCGCTAGAGACATCCAACACGCCGGCAGCCGAAAGTTGTTCGACGGTGCTTTTTACTTCCAAGGCATTCTCGCCAAGCAGTCGCGCGACCGCTTCGAGAGTCATTCCCGCATCGCCACCAATTGAAAAACAGCCCAACAAATAAGTCGCCGCCTGTCCCAACAAGGGTTCGAAGGACAGCCTCACGTCGCGAGCCAAAGCCGTGCCCAGCATAACCTCGCGGGCATTTCCTGTTTCCCAACACAAACGGCAAAGAGTGACGGCCAGACCTGGTTTGCCCTGCGACTGGTGGATAATCTCAGCAACGAGATGATCTGGGCCGAAAATTTTCTGCGACTGAATAACCTCTTTGATTTGTTTTGGAAGCAAGCCTTCGATTACATGGCACTTGTCTTTTATGATTTGGAGCGCGCTACATACGGCATCTTCCTGCCCAGGCCAACAACTTGCGACGATTCGAAAATCTGCCCCAATTTGTTGCCTCAGTAGCTTAAGCCGCTTGAGAAATTCCTGATGCGAATGGGCATCATCAACAATCAAGAATCGTGGCCGGATGCTTCGCGCCCCGTCGGCAACCGGTGTGAGGTCCTTGTCCACGACGAAGCGGCCTCTGAATTTTTTCGCTGCCGTAAATAGCAGATGCGTCTTGCCTGATCCTGGTTGACCGACAAGCACAACGTCTTCTGCCAGATTCCTGAACTTAGCGAGGTCTTCATCTCGCCCCAACGGCGGCACGTCAAACAATGGGCGGGTCGTGATTGGAAAAAGTGAGAGCGGCGGAGGCTCACCAGTCTGGCCCAGCAATTCTTTCAGCCACCGCGCATCGCGGTAAAGAAGTTGCGCAATCGCTGCTTGATCATAAATCTGAATCAGGGGACGACCGAGTTGCTTCGCGCGATCTTCCAGATTTCGCTTCTTAAAATTTGTCAGTCGCTGCGATATGGCGAGAATGCAAGCATGACTCTTTCCGCCTTTCTTCAAATTGGATTCGATGCTCCTCGACAGATTTCCAAGCACATCTTCACCAGTCGTGCAAATCAGTTGGATAGAACTCTTGTCTTCGTGCGCGATTAGCCCGTCCAAACCTGCGTCGTCTCCACCCTCTCGCGGAGCGAGAGAAGGATAGAACTTACGCAAAAGATCATTTGCGCATGCCTCGAAGGTGTTTCCATCTTTGAGTTCGCGCAAGCCGCGGCGAATCTGTCGATATAGCGGATCACGAAACATTCGTTTCGCATTTCATCCTACACATGCAGCTTGGGAGCTACAAGGAAGCCCGAACCAAAAGGATTCGACTCCTCACCCCGGCCCTCTCCTCGGTGAAATTTGTTTTCGCCTCAACGGCCCTCATCCGGTCTGCGACCACCTTCTCCTGCTCCCGCGAGCGAAGGATTGCGAGGAAAGGGAGAATTATTTTGTGGGACGTTTTCCCAGGGTAGGTGCTCCTCGCCAGTCTGGCTCGGACCTCCAACCCTGGGCTGATTGCCGTTGCCCCGTTGGGGCAATTCAGTTTGGCTTCGCGCAATGGACTCACTCGCGCCCGCTCGCGCGACCTGCAAACCTTTCGCCATTTCCCAAACGGCTCAAGTCGCGTCAGCCTTTGCGCCAGTAACGACTCAGACCTACGGCTCGTCGAAGCTCTCGGTTTGCCAGAAGCCTTGCGAGTTATCGAACCGACTGGGGTTTCGAAGGGCGAGCAGTCTCCCTACGGCTTGGGGGTGGGCGAGGGGTTCTGCTCGTTGCGCGCGGATTCCTTTTCGTAGCAGAACAGGGATGCTTCGGTGCGGATGATGAGGGCCTTCCCGGCGATCACGGGTGTGGCGTAAATTTTTCCATCGAATTTGTGCGAGGAGATCACGCTCCAGTCCGGCTGGTCGGCCACCACACTGACCACGCCGGCTTCGCTGGCGAAATAGACTTTGCCATCACCGGCAACCGGCGAGGCGTAATAGTTGCCCGGTCCGGGCAGGCGTTCATCGGACAGCCGCTCCCCAGTCGCGGCGTTCAAACGCGTCACGAGGCCACCATCCTTGACCATCCACAGCACGTCGTGCTGAACGAGCGGTGACGAGACATACGGGGTGCCGCGCGGATACTTCCAGACCACGGCTTTGTCCGTGAGATCGCCACGGCCGGCGGGTTTCACGGCCAGGGCGATGTTTGCGGCCCGTTGAAACACCCTGGCGTGCCGCTCCCATTCCACTTGGTCGAGCAGGCCATTCTGATCCAGGTCCATGCGCACGTAACGATCGAGGACATCGTTGTCGTTGATTTCAGCCTTGGAAAGTTTGCCGTCCTTGTTCTGATCCCATTTTTCCAAAGCGGTCGGCCACGGAACAAAAGTCAATCTCGATCCGGCGTCGCCGCCCGGCGCCCAGCACGCCATGAAAACGGTATCTCTAACCGGCACGGGCACGGGGACGACAATGCGCGCGAGTCCGTTGACCCACCACAGCTTTTCGCCATTGGCCGGGTCGTAACCCGCGAGTTCCAGGGCGCCGGCCACGAGCAGTTGTTGGTGGCCGGCGTTCAGCCAGATCGTCGGGGTGGAATAACTGCGCACGGCATCCGGGCGCGGAGTTTTCCAGGCAATTTTTCCCGTGCGCGCGTCGAAAGCGATCAAAAAACTGTCCACGTCATGGTCCTCACAGAGAACGACCTTGTCGTCCACCAGCATGGGCGAACTGCTCGCGCCGTATTCGTCCTGAAACGGACCCAGCCGGTGCTCCCAAAGTTTTCGGCCGTCGAGGTCGTAGCAGAGCAAGCCGTAGCTGCCGAAGAAAACGAACACGCGTTCGCCATCGCAAGCGGGCGTGGCGGCGGCCGGGCTGCCCATCGTGGGGTGCAGTTCTTCGATGCGTTCGACGGGGACGGTTTGTTTCCACAACACCCGGCCGCTCGACGGGTCCAGCGCCAGGGTAGCCAGCTCGCGATTCGGGTGGCGGTAGGTGGTGAGGAAAAGCCGGTCCTGCACGACGATCGGGGTGGATTGACCGGGATCCACGGGCACGCGCCAGCGCAGTTGGGTCGGCGCGTCAAATTGGTCGGGCAAGGAACGGGTGTTGGTGGCGGCCAGGCCGGCGTCCGAACGAAAGTAAGTCGCGGCGGCCGGCGCTTCCGCCGGGACAAGGCTGGTCAGCGCCGCAATCATCGCGCAGACCAGGAGTTGCTTTGGGAAACGGTTCATAATCCGATTGGCCGACGCATCATGCCGCGCGTGGTCGCGGCGGGCAATCGCTGAGTCGCGCTGAGTCGCGGTGCATGCATTTGGTCTGGAGCTTCCATTGAAGTTGAAGGAGACGAGGGTGGTCGGGCTGCGGCGCGGCTTGCGAACAGGCCATCGCGCGTGGCGGCGTGGTGAACCTCGCGCGGTGGCGCGCCCGGGTGCGGTGGACATGGGCGTCCGCCGCCGCACGCGGGGGCGCGCGCGCTCCCGCGTGCGATTCGGCCAGGTTGCGGCGACGGCCAGGGTTCGGCCGCTGAATCAGACTTGTTGCCGACCGCTCCAATTTCTATGCTGCGGTCGCGGCAGAAACCTAAACTGAATTTCAATTCACCATGACCAACCAACTCGCTTCCTTGGAACACGTCAAAGAAAAGGTCGTTGATCTGGGCCTCCAATACGGGCCCAAAATCGTCGCCGCCGCGCTGATCATGGTGGTGGGTTTTTTCGTCGCCAGTTGGGTGGTGGGCCTGGTGCAGCGCTGGTTGAGCAAGATCGAACTGGAGCCGCCCGTGCGCGAGCTGTTGTTGCGACTGGTGCGCGTCATCGTGTTGATCCTGTTCCTGCTGCTGGCGCTGCAAAATCTCGAGGTGCAATTGCTCCCGCTGATCGCCGGCCTGGGCGTGGCAGGCGCGGGCGTGGCGTTCGCCATGCAGGGGGTGCTCGGCAACTTGTTCGCCGGCTTGACGATCATCTTCACCAAGCCGTTTCGCGTGGGCGAGTATGTTTCGATGGTCGGGGTGGAAGGCCGGGTCGAGACCATTGAGCTGTTCACCACCAAACTGAGTCACCCCGACCGCTCCCGGGTCGTGGTGCCGAATCGCAAAATTGTCGGCGAGATCATGCACAACTACGGCAAGATCCGGCAACTCGACGTGGCAGTGGGCGTGGCCTACAACACCGATCTCAATGCCGCGCTCGCGGCAATCAATGAAGTGCTGGCCTTGAATCCGCGGGTGTTGAAGGATCCAGCCCCGGTGGTGGGCGTTTCAGTGCTGGCCGGTTCCGCCATTCAAATCGCGGTGAAACCCTGGGTCAATGTGCCGGACTACGGACCGGTCAGCGGCGAGGTGAACAAGGCCATCGTCGAGGAATTCCGCGCGCGCACGATTGCGATTCCTTTTCCGCAACGCGAAGTGCGCCTGCTCAATCCGCCGGCCTGACTGCGTTTCGTCACCGGCGCGGGCGCTCGAACCCGCCGGCGGTGATCCGCGCCCGGCTCCTCCCGGAAGATTGCATTTCCGCCCGGCTCACTCACATTGGGAGCGTGAGTGGGAACAAACAAATTCGCGTCGTGGTGCTGGGGGCTGGATTCGGCGGGTTGACGTTCTGCAAACATTTCCGCCATCCCCAGGCCCGGATCACGGTGGTGGACCGCACGAACCATCATCTCTTTCAACCGCTGCTCTACCAGGTCGCGGCCGCGGGACTTTCCGCGCCGGACATCGCCCAACCCATCCGCGCCATCCTCTCCCGCCGGCCGGACATCACCGTGTTGTTCAACCAGGTGCTGGATGTGCAACTGGCCCAAAAGCAAATCATCCTCGAAAACGGTTCGCTCGCCTACGACTACCTCGTGCTGGCCCTCGGCGGCCAGACCGGTTACTTCGGGCATCCCGAGTGGGAGCCATTCGCGCCCGGTTTGAAAACGCTCGACGATGCCTTGCGCATCCGCAGCCGCATTCTGCTGGCCTTTGAAAGGGCCGAAAACGAAACCAACGCGTCCGAACACAACCGGTTGATGACGATCGTCATCGTCGGCGGCGGCCCCACCGGCGTCGAACTGGCCGGCGCGTTCGCCGAGCTGACCCGCACGGTTTTGAACCGCGACTTCCGGCACATTGATCCCACGCAGGCGCGCATCATTCTCATTGAAGGCTCGCCCACCGTGTTGTCGCATTTGCCGCCGGAACTGTCGGCCAGCGCCCGTCGCCAACTGGAAGCGCTCGGCGTTCAGGTGCGCACCGCGACCAAAGTGAAGGACCTGCGGGCGGGCGAAGTGGAACTCGACAACGGCGAAGTGATCCGCGCCGGCAACATTTTGTGGGCGGCGGGCGTTTCGGCCACGCCGCTGACGAGAAAGCTGGGGGTGGAACTCGACAAAGCCGGTCGCGTGAAGGTGAATCCCGACCTCAGTCTGCCCGGTCATCCGGAAGTTTTCGCCATTGGCGATCTGGCCCTGGTGCTTGCACCGGACGGAAGGCCGGTCCCCGGCGTCTCACCCGCCGCGATGCAAATGGGCAAACACGTGGCGAAGCTCATTGAAGCTGAGTTGAGCGCCAAGGCGAAGGCGGGCGCGCGGCTCGCTTTCAAGTACTGGGACAAGGGCACGATGGCCACCATCGGTCGTTCGGCGGCGGTGGCGTGGATTGGCCGGTTCAAATTCTCCGGCCTGCTCGCCTGGCTCGCGTGGCTGTTCATCCATTTGATTTTCCTCATCGGCTTCCGCAATCGCGCCGCCGTGTTGTTTCAATGGGCATATTCCTATCTGGCCTACAAGCGCAGCGCCCGGATCATCACCTATCCTCCGGCGGCAACCTGAGAGCTTGATGTTTGCGGCCAGCCGTTTGATCGCAGGGTTTTTTGGCCGGTGACCCGAGTTCAACCTTGCACCGGCCGGCCCAATTCCAGAATCTCCCGGCCATGCGATTTGCGATCTGCAACGAGATTTATCGGGATTGGAAGCTGGAGGACGCGCTGGTTCACGCCGCGCGTCTCGGCTACTCCGGGATGGAAATTGCACCGTTCACCCTCGCCAATTCCGTGACCGAGATCTCGTACCTCGAGCGGCAGCGCATTCATGAGCTGGCGTTGCGAAAAGAGATCCCCATCATCGGCCTCCACTGGTTGCTGGTGAAGCCGGAGGGGCTGTATCTTAACCATACCGATACCCGCATCCGCGCCCGGACGGCGAAGTATTTCGTAGAATTGGTGGACTGTTGCGCGGACCTGGGCGGCACGACCCTGGTGGTGGGTTCGCCCAAACAACGCCAGGTGCTGGCGGGGGTGACGCGGCAGCAGGCGTGGGACTGGACGGCGTCAACCTTGCGGGACGCGGTGAAACGCGCCGAGGATCGCGAGGTGACGATTTGTTTCGAGCCGTTGTCTCCGGTGGAAACCAACTTCATCAACACGGCGGCGGAGGCAATCGAGTTTGTGCAACCGTTCCAATCGCCCGCGTTCAAAATCATTCTGGATGTGAAAGCGATGTGTTCGGAAAGCAAACCCATCCCGCGGATCATTGCGGACAGTTGGCCGCATTTCGCGCACTTTCACGCCAACGACAAGAATCTCAAAGGACCGGGATTCGGCACGGTGGATTTCAAGCCGATTGCGGCGGCACTGCGCAAAACAGGCTATCAGGGTTACGTCTCGGTGGAGGTATTCAAATTCGAGGAAGGCCCGGAGAAGATTGCCAGCCAGAGCATCGCGTATCTGCAGCGCATCTTCGGTGCGTGACCGGCGGGGCGATCCTACTTGGGCGCGAGTTTTGACTCGTATCGGGTGAGCGTCTGACGCAACTCCGCTTTCGTCTCCTGGTCGGGAGCGGCGGCGATGGCTTTCTGCTGCCAGGCGACGCTCTCGGCAGTTTTGCCCGAGTCAAACAGCGCGCGCGCGTAGGTGTCGAGCACGCCGGCGTTCTTGCCGCCCGTGGCCGTCACGGCGGCCCGGGCCAGCTTGGTGGCCAGCGCATAATCGCGCGTCTGGAGTTGTTGATCCGTCAGCAGCGTCCACGCCCATTCATTGAGCACCACGCCATCGGTGGTGTTCACATCCGCGAGCTGCCGGGCCAGCCGGGCGAGCTCGTTGGTCGGGGCGTGTCCCGCCGCCGCCTGATAATAGTCGTTGAAGATCCGGTTCAGCCGCAGGGTCTCCTTGAACTGGCTGACATCGAAATACGCGGGCGCGGTCTCCACGAGCGAGCGTTCGATCCGGTCGAGGTTCGTGCCCGCCGGGTTCGCCTGCACGGCCGTTTGATATTCGCGCAACAATCCACGAAATCGAGCCAGCTTGCGCACTTCGGCGGCGTTGAACTTTTGTCCCGGCGTCAACCCGCCCAATTCGGCATCCAGTGCTTCGAGTTCGCGGCCCATCTTTTCCAAATGCACCTCGTTCGTGCCCGCAGTGGCCGCCTCAAAAAAATCGTTCAGCAACTGCTCGGCCCCCGCGCGCTTTTTGGCTTTGGCGAGATCGTACTTGCCCGCGACCACCTCGGCCAGCGCTTCGGCCAGCCCCGTCATCGGATGCCCGCTCCAAACCACCCGACCCGCCAGGTCCACGATGAACGCGTGCGGAATGTTGTTCTGCCCGAACGCCCCCATGTAGCCTTTGTTGGTCTGGTCTTGGTCATCAATGGCCACGGTGTAATCCATCTGGTCGCCCAGTTGCTCGACAAACTTCCGCACCGTCTCGACGTCCTCACTGCTGATGCCGAGGAACACCACGTCCTTGAATTTCTTTTGCAGTTCCGCCAGGTGCGGAATACTCGTGCGGCACGGCGGACACCAGGTGGCCCAAAATTCCACGACCACCACCTGCCGGCCTTTGACGGCGGCAAGATCCACCGGTTTGCCCTTGATCCATTCGCTGAGCTTGAGCGGCGCCGCGGGCTGGCCGAGTTCGGCGGCGACGCCGCAACTGGCGACCGCCATCCCCGCGGCGCAAAGCAGGCGCAGTATGAAATTGCTATTCATGGCTTGGGCGTTTGGTTCTGCTCATCCCGCGCGACGTTAGGGGTTGGTTGTGAGTGCGTCAAATGCCATTCCCCAAGGACGTTCACTCCCTGCACTCTGCGAGTCGTCGGTGGGTCGGCGGAAGAGGTGAACGACACGATTGATCCAGGAAGGGTCCAATCAACCAACGGTCGCCGGCGGCGAGGCGGGACGGCCGACGCCGGTCTCGGGCTCGATTCGCCAATGCTTCCAGCGGAATTTCTGGCCCAGATCATCGAGCAGCGAATACGCCACAGGTGTCACGATCAGGGTGAGGAACAAGCACAGCGCCTGTCCGCCAATCACCACCACCGCCACCGCGCGCCGTTCCTCCGCGCCCGGCCCGGTGCCCAGCGCCAGCGGCGTCATGCCGGCGATCAAGGTCAGCGTGGTCATCAGAATGGGCCGCAGCCGTTCGCGATTGCCCTGGATGATTGCGGCGTAGCGGTCCAGGCCGCGCTCGCGCAACTTGTTCATGTGGTCAATCTGCAAGATCGCGTTTTTCTTCACCACACCGAACAACACGAGCAGGCCCAGCGCGGAGTACAGGTTGATGGTTTGGCTGGCCGCCAGCAGCGAGACAAACGCGAACGGCACCGCCAGGGGCAACGACAGCAGGATGGTGAAGGGGTGCATGAGACTCTCGAACTGCGACGCGAGGATGATGTACATCAATAAAATCGAGAGCAGAAAGGCCCAGAGGAATTCGGTGAAGGTGCTCTCCAGTTCCCGCGCCCGCCCGGAAACGCGCGTGGAGTATCCGGTGGGCAGCCCCATCTTGGCCACCTCGGCCCGCAGCGCCGCCACGCGATCCGCCTGCGCGTAGCCGGGCGCCACGGCGGCGCGCAAACTCACCTGCCGCTGCCGGTCCAGCCGGTCAATGCGGGACGGACCGTTGGCCGGCACCAGTTTCACCAGATTGTCCAGACGCGCCAGCCCGCCGTTGGCTCGCGGCACAAACAAGCGCGCGATGCCCGCGGCGTTGTTCCGGTCGCTTTCCCGGAGTCGCACCTGCACGTCGTAATCCTCGTTCATGGCCTCGTCGCGATAGCGCGTCACGCGGTCGTCGCCGCCCACCATGATGCGCAAGGCCGTGGCGATGTCCTCCACCTCCACGCCCAGGTCGGCGGCACGCTCGCGATCAATCACCACGCGCAACTCGGGCTTGTCGAGTTTGATCGTGATGTCCGCGTCCTCCAGCCCGAGCTTCGGCGCTTCCTGGCGCAAGTGGTCGGCGTACTTGTAGAGCGTGTCGAGATCCGGTCCGAGGATGGAAAAGTCTATGTCGAAATTCGGCCCGCCGCCGACGAAAGTCTGGGGGTTGCGAATCTGGGGTCGAATCCCCGGAAACTTGCGCAGGCGCTTCCGGATTTCCTGCTGGATTTCGAGCTGGGAATGATTCCCCTGAAAAGCGGCCCACGGCGGCCAATGCAACAGTCGCGCCCAGCCAAAGGTGCGTTCCTCGTGCGGCACCAGTTTGATGAAGAACCCACAGTTGTTGAGGCCGCCGATGAAGCCGCTGCCCAGCGTGGTGAGCACAAACTGGATGTCCGGCACCTGCTTGAGTTCGCCTTCGATCTTCAACGCCACCTCGTTCACGGCGTCCAGGCCCGTGCCTTCCGGCAGCGTCACGCGCACATCGAACTCGCCTTCGTCCACGCCGCTGGGCAGGTATTCCTGCCGGACGAGTTTGTAGAGCGGCACGGAGGACAGCATCACCAGCACGGCCACGCCGGCCACCAGCAGCCGATGCCGCATGGCCCAGCCGAGCGCGCCCGCGTAGATGGAATCAATGCGGCGATAAAAACCCGAACGTGACCGGGCTTCGGGCCGGCCGGCGTCCGGTGTCGCCGGCGATTCCTCCTCGCGTTTCACCCGCAACAACCGCGCGCTCATCATCGGCGTGAGCGTGAACGACACGAGCAAACTCACCAGCACCGCCACCGCCGAGGTCAGCCCAAACTGGTAGAGGAATCGACCCGAGATGCTCGACATGAACGACACCGGCACGAAGATCACCACCAGGCTCAAGGTCGTGGCCATGACCGCCAGGCCAATCTCCGCCGTAGCCGCCTTCGCCGCCTCGAACGGCCGCATCTTTTTTTCCTCGATGAACCGGAAAATGTTTTCCAGCACCACGATGGCGTCGTCAATCACGATGCCCACCATCAACACCAGCGCCAGCATGGTCACACTGTTGAGCGTGAATCCGAGGGCTTTCATCATGCCGAACGAGGCGATCACCGACGCGGGAATTGCCACGGCGGCGATGATCATGGCCCGCCAGTTCCGCATGAACAGCAGGACGACCAGGCAGGCGAGGATGCTTCCCAGCACCAGATGCCGTTTGATTTCATGCAACGCCTCGTAGATGTAGCGCGACTGGTCGCGGATGACTTCGAGTTTCAGATCGGACGGAAGCTGCGGCGCGAGGGCGAGGAGCCGCGCCTTCACGCCTTCGATCACCGCCACGGTGTTCGCGCCCGACTGGCGGATCACGTCCAGGGTGACGTTGGGCCGGCCATTGATGCGCGACATCGAGCGTTCCTCCTTGGTGCCGTCTTCCGCGCCGCCAACGTCGCGGATCCGAACCGGCGCGCCGTCGCGCGTCGCAATCACCAGTTCATTGAACGCCTCGGCGTCCGGCAGCCGCCCCATCGTGCGCAACGTCTCCTCGCGTTGCCCGGTGGTGACGTTGCCGCCCGGCGTGTTCGCGTTCTGCCGGATCACGGCGTCGCGCACGGTGGTGATCGGCAGTTGATACGCCGCGAGCCGGTCGGCATCCACCCAGACATTGATCGCCCGTTGCAAGCCGCCGAACAGGTTCACCTCGCCCACACCGGGTGAACGTTCGATCTGGCGCTTGACGATTTTGTCCGCGATCTCGAACAACTCGCGCCGCGAACGATCACCCGACAACGACACGGAAAGAATGGGCTGCTGATCCACGTCCGCCTTCGTGATCGTGGGCGGATCCATGTCCCGCGGCAACTGGCGCAGGACCGAACTGACGCGATCGCGCACGTCCTGGGCGGCCACGTCTATGTTGCGGTTCAGATTGAAGGTAACGATGATGAACGTGGTCCCGTCGCCATTGATGGACCGGAGCTCGTCAATGCCTTCGATGGTGTTGACCGCGTCCTCGATGGGTTGGGCCACCTCGGTTTCCATCTCGGACGGTGACGCGCCCGCCAGCCGCGCACTGATCCGCACCACCGGGATGTCCACGGAAGGAAACCGGTCCACGCCCAGATTCAAGTAGCCCGCGCCGCCCACGACCACGAGCGTCAGGATGATCATGGCCGCGAAGACCGGACGGCGGATGCAGATTTCAGCGAGCTTTTGCATGGCAACCCGGTCCGGTCAACGAGCTGGAGTCGCGTTCACCATGCCGACTTCTCGGTCATTCGCGGTGGACACGGTCACCGGCTGACCGGTTTGCAACCCGGCCGGATTGAGCACCACCACCTGACCGGCTTCCAGTCCGGAAGTAATCTCCACCCAGCCCGGTCCGCGCCGGCCGGTCTTCACCGGTTTTTCCACCGCCTTGCCGTCCACGACGGTGACCACTTTTTCCAAACCGGCAAACGTCACCAACGACTCCACGGGCACGCTCACTCCGCGTTCATCCGCGTCGAGGATGATTTCCACCCGGGCAAACAAGCCCGGCCGCAAACCGCCTTGTGCCGGAATATCCGCCTCCGCCGCCAACATGCGATTGGACTCCCGGATGGCGGGCGCCACCCGCGCCAGCTTGCCCGTGTAATCGTTCGTTTCGCCCTCGACGTGCAGCCGGATCAGTTGTCCCACGCGCACCAGCACGGAATCCCGCTCCGGCACTTCCACGCGCAGTCGCAGCGGATCCGTTTTCACAATCCGCACGATGGGATTGCCCACCGCCACATACCGGCCCAGGCTGGCAATGCGCTCCGCGACCGCTCCATCAAAAGGCGCCTTCACCCGAGAGCGTTCGAGATCGAGCCGCGCGATGGCATCCGCCGCCTCCGCCGCTTTGACCTCCGCCTGCGCGGATGCCGCCGCCGCAAAGGCGCTGTCGAAATCACTGGCCGAAGCGATCCGGTCGGTTTGCAATTCCCGGACGCGCTGAAGATTTTGCGCGGCGTTGGTGGCGCTTGCGCGGGCCTTGGCCAGATTGGCGGCCGATTGCCGCGTGAAGGCCTCATACGCGCTGGTGTCAATCAAGGCCAGTTCCTCGCCCGCCGTGACGCGGTCGCCGAGGTCGGCCCGGAATTTCTCCAACTGCCCGGCCACCTGCGCGGCGACGGTGGTTTCATCAAACGCCGACAACGTCCCCACCACTTGCAACGCCCGCTCCATCGGCCGGTGGGCGGCTGTCACCACCCGAACCGCGCGCGGCGTCAGCTCCGTTCGGGTCGTGGCCGCGTGATCGGACTTCCCGCACGAGGCCAGCAACGCCACGCCGAGCGCGGCGGCACAGCCGAATGAATAGCGGGCAATGTTCATGGTGTCAGCTTAATCAAAGCCCCCGGTTGTGGCGATGGAAACTAACAGCGCCATCCGGGTGGGCCGGCTTTCGACGAAGCCGGCCGGTGGAAAATTCGCACCCTTATTCGCCAGTGGCCAGTGGCGGCTGCCGCGCCAACGCGAGGCCAATATTAAACCGCCTGCAGTGTCCGGTTAACGGCTTACCCGGCCAGCGCTTCGACTTCGTCCGGTTCGTTCACCAGCACCGTCTTCTGTGACTCGAAGTCGCGCGCGATGTCGCCGGCTTGTTCCCCTCCATGCTCCTTGGCGATCAATATGTAAATCGAGGGAATGACCAGCAGCGTGAACACCGTGCCGAGCGCCATGCCGGCGACCACAATGATGCCGATCGAGTTGCGCGCCGCCGCGCCCGCGCCACTGACCATCGTCAGCGGAAAATGGCCCGCAACCGTCGCCACGCTGGTCATCAGCACCGGCCGCAGTCGCACCAGCGCGGCCTGGCGCACCGCCTGCACCTTGGTCAGCCCGGCGCGTTGCAGTTCGTTGGCGAACTCGACGATGAGGATGCCGTTCTTGGATACCAACCCGACCAGCGTCACCAGGCCCACCTGCGAGTAGATATTCATCGAGGTGGTCCAGCCATCCGTCCAGAAGGACAGGTTTGGATTCGGGAACTTGAGGAAGCTGAAGATCAACGCGCCGAACATGGCCAGCGGCACGGAACCCAGGATGATGATGAGCGGGTCGCGGAAGCTGTTGAACTGGGCGGCGAGCACGAGAAAGATCAGGACCAGCGCCAGCACAAAGGCGGGCAGAAACTTGTTCCCCTCCGTGCGCAATTGCCGGGATTCGCCCGTGTAATCCACCGAATAGCCTTGCGGCAGAATCCTGGCCGCCTCGGTTTCCAGGAATTTCAACGCCTCGTCCAGCGGCCGGATGGCGACGCCGTCCAGCTTCACCGCATTGAGTTGCTGAAAACGGTTCAACGCCCGGGGCGTGGTTTTCTTCTCAAAACGGGCGAACGCGCTCAAGGGTACGAGCTTGCCGTCGGGACCTTTGACGTAATTCCGCTCCAGTTGCGCCGGGTTGAGCCGCTCCATGCGTTTGAGCTGGGGGATGACCTTGTAACTGCGGCCATCGAAGTTGAACCGGTTCACGTAATTGCCGCCCACCAGCGCGGCGAGGTCCGCGCCGACGGATTGCATGTTCAGACCGAGCGCGGCGACCTTGTCCCGGTCCAGCACCAACTCGATTTCCGGCTGGTCCACCTTGGTGTCAATCAACGGCGGAAAGGCGAACATCCCGCTGGCCGCCGCCTTCTGTTGCAATACTTCCGCATATTCGAGCAGCCGTTTCGGCTCGGCGGTCGAGCAGAGCATGAACTCGACGGGAAACTCCCCGCCGCCGGGCAACGCGGGCGGCAGCACGCTGGTAACGCGGATGCCGGGCACGGCGTTCACCTTCGCGGCCACCTCGGGCAGGATTTGAAACACGGTCCGCTTGCGTTCATCCCAGGGTTTCAACACCAGCCCGCCAAATCCATTGTCGGGAAAGGTCAGTTGAAACGTGCGCTCGGCCTCCGGCGTGCTCATCAACTGCCGGTTCACTTCGTCGGTGTAAAAACTGGTCTGATCAATCGTCGCATCCGCATCCGCGCCCACGATGCCGAGGATGATGCCCTGGTCTTCCGTCGGTGCCAGCTCCTTGGGCGACATCATGAACATGGGAATCGTCAGCAACGACAACACGATCCAGATCACATAAACCGCCGGGCGCGCATGGAGCGTGGCATCCAGCACGCGGCCGTAACCGCGGCGCAAGCGGTCGAAACCGCGATTGATTTTGCCCGTCAGCCCGTGTTCCTCGCGGTCGGCGTTGAGCAAGGACGCCGACATGACCGGGGACAACGTCAACGCCACGATGCCGGAGATGAAAACCGCGCCCGCCAGGGTCATCGCAAATTCTCGGAACAACGAGCCGGTCAAGCCGCCTTGAAAGGCAATCGGCGCATAGACCGCCGCCAGCGTGATGGTCATGGCGATGACCGGCCCGACCAGTTCGCGCGCGCCCAACAGTGCCGCATTCACCGGTGTCTTGCCCTCGCGGATGTGGCGTTCGACGTTCTCGACGATCACGATGGCGTCGTCCACCACCAACCCGACGGACAACACGATGGCCAGCAAGGTGAGCAGGTTGAGCGTGAAGCCGAACACCTGCATCAAAAACACGGCGCCGATGAGCGAAATGGGAATCGCCACCAGCGGGATCAACACCGACCGCAGCGAACCCAGGAACAGAAAGATCACAATGGCCACGATGATCAACGTCTCGGTCAGGGTCTTGATGACCTCGTGGATCGCGTTGTCAATGTACTTGGTCGCGTCGTACGCCACACGGCCCGACAACCCGGTGGGCAGGTCCTTCTGAATGGAGGCCATTTCCTTGGTGACGGCCCGGATGACATCCAGCGAGTTGGCATTGGGTAGCACCCAGATGCCCATGAACACGGCCCGCTCGCCCGTGAAACGCACCTCCGAGTCGTAGTCCTCCGCGCCCAGCTCCACGTCCGCCACGTCGCTCAAGCGCACCAGCGTGTCGCCGGATTTGCGGATGACCAGGTTGCGAAACTCGTTCACGGAGCGCAGGTCCGTGTTCGCCGTGAGATTGATCTGAACGAGCGAACCCTTGGTGCGACCGATGGCCCCGAGAAAATTGTTGGCCGCCAGCACCTGCCGGATTTCGTTGGGGTTGATCCCATAAGCGGCCAGCCGGTCCGGCTTCAACCAGATGCGCATGGCAAAGGTGCGTCCACCGAGGATGTCCGCGCGTTGCACGCCGCCCAACGCCGCCAGCCGCGGTTGAACCACGCGCACCAGGTAATCCGTGATTTGATTCGCCTTGAGGATGTCCGAGGTGAAGCTCAGGTAGGCGGACGCGAACTTGGTGTCGGCGGACTCGATGTTGATGACCGGCACCTCGGCTTCGGGTGGCAGGTCGTTGCGCACCTGGTCCACCTTGGAGCTGATCTCCGAGAGCGCCTTGGTGGAATCATAATTCAACTTGAGCCGGGCCGTGATGGTGGACACGCCCAGTTGACTGCTGGATTGCAAATACTCGATGCCGTCGGCCGCGGCGATGGCGCGTTCGAGCGGCTGGGTGATGAAGCCGCGCACCAGATCGGCGCTGGCCCCCACGTAAATGGTCTTCACGGTCACCGTGGCGTTCTCGCTGCGCGGATACTGCCGCACATTGAGCGAGCGGATGGCCTGGAAACCGGCGATGAGAATCACCAGATTCACGACCACGGCCAGCACGGGACGGCGGATGAAAATGTCGGTAAACGATTTCATGGGCGGGGGTGGCGGAAATCGGTTCAGCTATCCGAGGGGCGGGGCGACTTTTCCGGCTTGGGCGCGAGCTGGTTGTTTTCCACCACGCTCATGCGGTTCTGCAACTTGAACAAGCCGGAGCTGGCCACCCGCTCACCCGGTTTCAACCCGGACAGCACGCTCACGTAATCGCCCTTGGCCAGACCGACCTGGATGAATTGTTGCCGCACCACCAGTCCTCCCGCCGCGTTCGTTGCCGGCTCAATGACGTAAACCGAATCGCCGTACGGCGCGCTAAAGACGGCCGTGGCCGGAATCGCCAGCACGGGTTGTTGCTTCGGGAACACCACTTCCATCCGCGCAAACATGCCCGGCCGCAGCAACTGATCCTGATTGGCAAAGGTGGCCTGCACCCGGACGCTGCGCGTCACCGGATCCAGATCGGGATTGATCGCCGTCAACTCGCCCGTGAAAACCTTGCCCGGATACGCGTCCATGGTGACATGCACGGTCAAACCGGTCTGGAGTCGCGCCAGGTCTTGTTGCGGCAGGGAAAACTGGCCGTACACCGGCGTGAGGGATTGCAGCGAGACAATCGGTTTGCCCGCGTCGAGATACTCGCCCAGGTTCACCTGCCGGAGGCCCAGCCGCCCGGCAAACGGCGCGCGAATCACTTTCTTGTCGAGCGTGGCGCGCACGTTGTCGGCGTTGGCCACAAACTGTTTCAACGTGGTCTCCGCCTGATCCAGTTCGGCCTGCGACACGGTGTTTTCGCGGCGCAAACTCTCCATCCGCACCAGATTCGTGCGCGCCAGTTCCGCCTGCGCCGCCAGCGCGCGCAACTGCGCCGCTTCGGACGACGTGTCGAGCTTCACCAACAAATCGCCTTTGGCCACCACCGCGCCGGATTCAAAAGCGATTTCCCGCACCGTGCCGGGCAGCTCCGCCATCACGGTCACGCCTTGCGCCGCGACCATCGAACCCACGGCGGTCAGGGTCTCCGCCCATTGTTCCTCGTGGGCCGTGGCCGAGGCAATGGACACGGGCGGCGGGACCATGCTGGCGCCCGTGGCGATGAGTTTTTTGATTTGTAAAACTTTCACTCCGGCCAACGCGCCGGCCACCACCAACACGGCCACGACACTGAGAAACACTTTCTTTTTCATAGGGTTCGTTCTGTCCGACTACTTCGCCTTGCGAGCCACCGCGCCCAGGAGAAACAAATCCACAATGCGCCCGGCCGCCTTCCGATCGAGTTTGAAATCGCGCACCACCAGGTGCGACACGAGATAAAAATTTGCCAGCCCGTAAAAGCCGAAGGCCAGTTCCCGGGCACGATACCGTTTGTCCAGTTCCCCGGCGGCTTGCGCGCGTTTGATGAGGGAATGAACGAACTCAAAATTCCGTTCGCATTTGTCGCCCAGGCACAGGTCTTCGGGAATCTCGCCCGGCGCGGCAAATGTCGTCGCAAACGACAGGCGCATCAGCTCGCGGTTCTTCTCAAAGTAGGCAAACAGCTCGCGGAGGATTTCCTCCAGCTTCGCGCGGATGCCCTCCCGGCGTTGGGCCGCCTCGCACAACAGCCGGTATCGCTCGTCGTGCGCTTCATGCACCAGCGCCTGGAACAATCCCGCCTTGTCCTTGAAATAATAATACAGCGCCGGCTTGGACACCCGGGCATCGTCCACGATCTGTTGCACGGACGTGGCCGCATAGCCGCCGTGCGCAAAACGCTTGAGCGCGGCGTGCAAAATTTCCTGGCGGGTAGCGCCGTTGGGGGAGACTTTAGTCATCGAACCTACCGAACGGTAGGTAATCTGGCCCGACGCGTCAAATCTTTTTCCGCGCTGCCGTCGGAACTTCCGGCTTCGCCAGCGCCGCCGCGCGCAAACCCGTTCCTCAGCCTGTTTGCTCCGGGCTGGCCACGAGGCCGTCCGGGCCGCGATGCGACGCCAGGGCCGGCTTGGGCTTGGCCTTGAAAATACGCCGGACGACGACGTAGAAGACGGGGATCAGAAAGATTCCCAGGGCCGTGGCGCTGAACATGCCGCCCGCGACCCCCGTGCCGATGGCGTTGCGGCTGGCGGACCCGGCGCCCGTGCTGACCACCAGCGGCATCACGCCCAGGATGAACGCAAACGAGGTCATCAGAATCGGCCGGAGGCGCAAGTGAACCGCTTCGAGCGTTGCTGCGATCAACTCCCGACCCTCGGCCTGCAGGTCCTTGGCATATTCAATGATCAAGATTGCATTCTTGGTCGCCAGACCAACGATGGTGAGCAGGCCGACCTTGAAATACACGTCGTTCGGCAGGCCGCGCAGTTTCGTGGCCAGCAACGCCCCCAAAATTCCCAGCGGCACGACCAGAATCACGGACAACGGAATGGACCAGCTTTCGTAGAGCGCCGCGAGGCAGAGAAACACCACGAGCAACGAGAGGCCGTAGAGCATCGGGGCCTGCGAGCCGGACAGGCGCTCCTCGTAGGATTGGCCCGTCCATTCGTAACCAATCCCCTTGGGCAACGTGCGGGCCATGGCTTCCATGGCAGCCATCGCCTCGCCGGTGCTCCGGCCCGGCGCCGCCGAGCCGACGATTTCGTAGGAGGGAAACCCGTTGTAGTGTTGCAACTGCGGCGAGCCATGAATCCAGCGCACCGTCGCGAACGCGGCCAGCGGCACCATCGTGCCGGCCCGGTTGCGGACATAGACATTGTGCAAATCCTCCGGCGACATGCGAAACGGCGCGTCCAACTGCACCAGCACGCGCTGGACGCGATTGCCGTTGATGAAATTGTTCACGTAGCTCGAACCAAAACAGGTTTGCAACGTCGAGTTGATGTCGGCCAGCGAAACGCCCAGCGTGGTGGCCTTGGCTTCGTCCAGGTCAATTTTCAATTGCGCCGCGTCCTCCAGACCCTGCACGCGCACGCCGACCACAACGGGATTGGTGGCCGCCAGGGCCAGCAATTGCTTCTGCGCGGCCAGCAGCGCTTCATGCCCCAGCCCCGCGAGGTCCTGCAATTCGAAATCGAAACCGGTCGAGTTGCCCAGCTCCACGATGGCGGGCGGATTCATCGGGTAAATAATGGCGTCCTTGATGGAGGCGAATTTCCCGGCCGCGCGCGCAATCACCGCCTGCACGGTGTGTTCCGCGCCCTGGCGCTGATTCCAATCCTTCAGCCGCCCGAACGACAGCGCCGAGTTCTGCCCGCGTCCGTTGAAGCTGAACCCGGCGACCGTGATGAAGCTCTCGATCTCCGGCTGTTGCAAAAAATAATCCGCGACCTGCTTGAGCACGGCATCCGTCCGCTCCTGCGTCGCGCCCACCGGCAACTGGATGTTCGTGATGAAATAGCCCTGGTCCTCCGCCGGCAAAAAGGACGACGGCAGTTTGACGTAGAGCAGGCCCACCAAAAAAATGATGACCGCAAACGCCACGATGCCCGCCGGCTGATGTTTCACGATCCGGCCGACGGAGGATTGATAGTGCGTGGTGCTCCGGGCAAAGGCGCGATTGAACCAGCCGAAGAATCCGCGCTTCTCGTGTTTGTGGCCTTGGGGAATCGGTTCCAGCAAGGTCGCGCACAGCGCGGGCGTCAGCGACATGGCGAGGAACACCGAGAACAACATCGCGGACACGAGCGACAGGGAGAATTGCCGGTAGATCGTTCCCACCGAGCCGCTGAAAAAGGCCATCGGAATAAACACCGCCGTGAGCACGAGCGAGATTCCCACCAGCGCGCCGGTGATCTGCCCCATGGCTTTGCGGCTGGCGTCCAGCGGCGACAGTCCCTCCTCCGCCATGATGCGTTCCACGTTTTCCACCACCACGATGGCGTCGTCCACCAGGATGCCGATGGACAACACCATGCCGAACATCGTCAGCACATTGATGGAGAAACCAAAGGCGAGCATGGCCGCAAACGTGCCGAGCAACGCCACCGGCACCACGATCGTGGGAATCAACGTGGCGCGCAGGTTCTGCAGGAACAGATACATCACCAGGAAAACCAGGCCGATGGCTTCCGCCAGCGTCATCAACACTTCCTCGATGGAAATCTTCACGAACGTCGAAGTGTCCAGCGGGTAATCCACGCGCACTCCGGGCGGAAAAAACCGCGCCAGGTCGGCCACCTTCGCGCGCACGGCCGCGGCGGTTTCCAGGGCGTTGGCGCTGGGCGAAAGTTTGATCGCCACCGCGGCGGACGGATGCCCGTTGACCCGCGCCTTCGTGCCATAATTCTCCGCCCCGAGCGCGACGCGCGCCACGTCCTTCAGCAATACGCGCGACCCGTCGGGGTTGGTTCGCAACACGATCTTCTCAAATTCCGGCACGGTGCGCAGTGTCGTCCGGCCCTGCATCACCACGTTGAGCTGCTGTCCCGGCTCGGCGGGATTCGCGCCAATCTGGCCGACCGGCACCTGCGCGTTCTGGTGTTCGATCGCCGTGGTGACATCGGCGGCGGTGAGATTGAAGCTGTTCAACCGGTCGGGATTGAGCCAGACCCGCATGGCGTATTGGGAGCCGAACATGTTGGCCTCGCCCACTCCGGAAACGCGCCGGATCGGGTCCAGCACGCTGGAGGCGATGTAATTGCCCAGTTCCACCTCATCGAGACTGTCGTCGCTCGTCGAGAGGGTGAAGAACATCATGTAATTGCGCGTGGCCTTGGCGACGACGACACCCTGCAATTGCACGGTTTGCGGGAGACTCGGCATGGCCAGTTGCACCTTGTTCTGCACCTGCACCTGCGCGGTGTCGGGGTCCGTGCCGGGCAGAAAATACAACGTCACCGTCGCCAGCCCGGACGCATCACTGCTCGACGACATGTAGAGCAGGTTGTCAATGCCGTTGAGTTGCTGCTCAATGATCGAGGTCACCGTCTCCTGCATCGTCTCGGCCGAGGCGCCGGCGTAATTGGCCGTCACGGAAATGGAAGGCGGCGCGACGCTGGGATATTGGGCGACGGGCAATTGCGTGATCGCCAGCACACCCAACACCATGATGAGAATGGAAATGACCCAGGCGAAGATCGGCCGGTTGATGAAAAATTGCGGCATGGCGACTTCTTAACGCGACTGCAACTGCACCTCCGCCACCGAGGATTGGGTGAAGGGAACGGTTTTGACCGTCGAACCCGGCGGCGCTTTTTGGGAACCCTCGACAATGATGCGTTCGCCGGCCTTCAACCCGTGCGCCACGATGACTTTGTGGCCTTCCGTACGCTCGATCTCGATGTTCCGCAGTTCCACTTTGCTTGCCTCATTCACCACCAGCACCGTCGCCGCGCCCGCCGCCCCGCGCACCACCGTGCGTTCCGGAATGGTGAGCGCGTTGGGATTAACGCCTTCCACGATTTGCCCCCGGGCAAACATGCCTGGCAACAAGAGATTCTCCGGATTCGGAACTTCCGCGCGCAAAGTGATCATGCCCGTCGTGGGATCCACCGCGATGCCGGTGAACAGGAGCTTCCCCTCGTGCGGATAAACCGTGCCATCCTCCAGAATCAACGTCACGCGCGCCGCTCCCGGTGCGTCACTCTGAATCGTCCCGGCCGCCAGCTCGCGTTTGAGCCGCAACACTTCCGTGCTCGATTGCGTGAAGTCAAAATAGACCGGGTCCAGCTGGTGAATCATCGCCAGCGGCGTCGCGTCCGCGGCGCTGACCAACGCGCCTTCCGTCACCAGCGCCCGGCCGATGCGCCCGTAAATCGGCGCGGTCACGCGGGTGTAACCCAGATTCAATTCCGCCGTTTGCACGGCCGCCTGACCCGCCAGCAAACTGGCCTCGTCCTGGCCGAGCGCCGCAACCGCCTGGTCGTAATCCTGTTTGCTGGCCACATCGGTCTTGGCCAGCTCGCTCATCCGTTGCATGTTGGCTTTCGATTGCTTCAACGATGCCTCGGCTTTGGCCAGCGTCGCCTTCGCGCTGGCGAGGCTCGCCTGCAACGGCGCGGGATCAATCTCAAACAACAGGTCGCCCGCCTGAACATTCGCCCCTTCCTCGAACCGGCGTTTCAACAAAATACCCGTGGCGCGCGCACGCACCTGCGCCTCCCGCACGGGACTGATCCGTCCCGGCAACTCGGTCGTGCGCTCCACCCGTTCGGTTTGCACGGCCACCACCGAAACTTCCGCCGGCGGACGCGCGGCTGGTTGGCTGGCCGTTTTGCTGCACGCGCCCAGAAAAACGCCCAACCCCGCCGTCGCCAGGCACCGCACGAGGGTCTTTGAAATAATCGGTTTCATATCAGGTTGCAGGGTCGCCGGCGAAATCGCCCCCGCCGGTGGCCGTTGGGGAGCATCGCCCAGGCACGCAAAACGTCCCGGCGTTATGCGGTGGGGGGTGATTCCAGCCATCGAACCTACCGAACGGTAGGTAATCCAACCCGACAGGTCAAATCTCTTTTTCGGATCGGAAAAGCCCGCGCGCGCCACGAGCGTTCCGCTGCGCGATTGCATTTGCGTCCGCCCGGACTATCCTCGCGCCGTGATTCAAAAGGTAGAAAAAACTCCGGCGGATCCGGAATTGCGGCGGCGGGTGCAGGAGCTGATCCAGTTCAAAGGCGGCGGCGCCAACGAGGAAGCCGTGGCCGACATCATCGAGAATTCGCTCAAGATTTTGACCGATGTCACGGACACCGGCGACGTGCGCGTCATCCAGACCGCCGTGCGCGAACTGCGTTATGCCTACCGGCTCTTCGCGCCGTACGCGAAGGTCCGCAAGGTAACCATCTTCGGTTCCGCCCGCACCGCGCCCACCCGGCAGGAGTATCAGCAGGCCGTTGACTTCGGGCAAAAAATCGTCAAGGCCGGTTTCATGGTCATCACCGGCGCCGGTCCCGGCATCATGCAGGCCGGCCACGAGGGGGCCGGGCCGGAGAACAGCTTCGGTGTCAACATCCGCCTGCCGTGGGAACAGAGCGCCAATCCCGTCATCCGCGAAGACAAGAAGCTCGTCACCTTCAAATACTTCTTCACCCGCAAACTCATCTTCGTCCGGCACTCGGATGCCATCGTGCTTTTCCCGGGCGGATTCGGCACGATGGATGAAGGCTACGAGGCCATCACGCTCATGCAAACCGGCAAGAGCCAGCTCATGCCGCTCGTGCTGGTGGACAAACCGGGCGGCACCTATTGGAAGACGTGGGACAAACAGGTCCGCGAACATCTCCTGCGCGATCAACTCATCTCGCCGGACGACCTTCACCTCTATCGGATCACCGATAGTGCCGATGAAGCGGTGAAAATCATCACGCGCTTCTATCGCAATTTTCACTCCACGCGCTTCGTGAAAGACCTGTTCATCATCCGGCTCAAACACGCGCCGACCGACACGGCCCTCGAAGCCATGAACGAGGATTTTGCCGACATCACCATTGGTGCGCCCATCAAACGCATCGAACCGACGCCGGAGGAGCGCGAAGACAATGACTACCTGGACCTGCAACGCATCGGCTTCGGCTTCAACCGTCGCGACTATGGCCGGCTGCGCCAGCTAATTGACGCCCTGAACAATTTGTAGCCCTGAACTCCGTCGCAACCCCGCTTGCCAAGGCCAGATCGCGGATTTAAGGTCGGACAGAGCGAAAGCGAGACGCAGCGAATCCGCCGCTCACTGTTAACATCCAGTCGCGATGGACACGCACCGCCAAAATAACGGGTTGCAGACCTTCCTTGAACATTGGGGATTCCTGCTCCTGTCCGCGCTCGTCCTCCTCACCGCGCACGGCCTCATGTTCTTCTCACAGTTGACCCGCTCACATTGGATCGCCCTGTTCGCGACCAGCTTCGCGCTGATGTTTGTCGGCGGTTGCTTGATCGGGGGCGCAAAGATTCCCGTTTATCGCAGCGGTCGGTTCTTTGCGTTTGGGCTCAAATCAGTGCCGGAGCCTCTGCGGGGATCTTATCGCTGGGGCTGGCGACTCTTCTTATTTGGGGCCGGGCTGGCGCTTTGGCTGGCTGGGTCGCAGCCATGAATTTGACTGATCACCCCATATTCATCGCGCTTCGCACGTCGCGGTGCGGTGACTTCGATGATTGGTGGAGGTGATTCCGACGGCACGGAAAGTCCGTCCTATCAACGCCGCCCTTTGGGATCAAGATTCGCCTGGAGTTCCTCCGGCGTCACTTTGCTTTCCACTCCGTCTGCCGGGACTTCCACATGGGCCACCCACAGGATGGCGTTCAACGCGAGCTTGCGAACATCATTGTTTCCCCAATTCTTGTGATAATGCCCGCCGGTGAAGCCGAAGCCGCGGCCGCCATTCGCGCGCTCCGCCGCCCACGCCGTCACCACGGGTTCGCCGTGCGCGACCAATGCCCGCACCGCCGGATTGCCTTCGTGCGGACCATCGTTTCGGTTGGTTGTGCCGGGCGTGGGGATGGCCGTCAGGATCGGCGTCACGCCCTTCATCCCCTCACGAAAGCGGATGTTGAAATACCACTCGTCGTAAGTCTTGAACGGATGCACGCCGCGCGTGATGGGATGCGGGGGCAACTGATTGAAGTCCGCCGTCCAGGTCGGGTTCACGGACCAGTTGATCTCGAACGCGCCGCCGATCCAGTCCAGAAATTCCTTCTGCCCCTTCTCCAGCGTCGGCTCGGTGGCGTAATGAAAGCACGCCAGCCCCACGCCTTTGTCCATCAGCGCGCCCAGGGTTTTGAGATGGTCGCCCTGCAACAAGGGATGGCCGCCGCCGCCGTCGCTGTAAACGACGACCGCCGCCGCCCCCGCGAAAGCCTTCGGATCCGCCGGCCAGCCGTTGGAATAAACCACGGTGGTCACGCCGGGCACGTCCTTCAGACAGGCTTGAAACAACAAACATCCGGCGCGATGCTCATGCTCGCCCGGCCCGTGGCTGGGATTGCCGGCGATGAAAACGATTTTCTTGTCCGCCGCCTGACTGTTTGCGCCGCACCAGGCGATCACCAACAGCAAACTCAGCAATGTTTTTTTCATAAGCTTGTCCAGACGCCGCCGGGTCAGGGCTGTTTGCGCTTGTAGCTGACCGTCAATCGTCCCGAGTCCTGCTCGGTCGTAAATACCTTGGGCCGTTCCTCCCCTTCCACCGCATAGCAAATCCGCAGGGTGTCGCCGACGAATTCATAAATGGCCGGCACCGTCCGGCCCGCCCACGCGCCGGTCTCCGCCTTCACGTCCATCTCGTGCGGCTGGCGCGCGTGGTTCACGGTAAACGCGCCACGATCCGTCTGTGCGCCCTGGTTGGACTCAAAGGTGTTCCCATGAATGGTGATCGTGATGTCGTCCATGTCCGCGGCCGTGGCCGTGTTGCCATTCATTTCCGCGCTCACCACCTCCCACTTCCCCTGCAACTTCTGCGCGTCGTCCGCTTTCATCGCTCCGTCGCCGGCCAGTTGCTTGATCCGGATATTCTTGAACTTCACCGTCATGGGCTGGCCGGCGTGCAGTTGCAATCCCAGCACGCCCGATTGGGCGGCGTCGGCCCCGGTCTCATCGGTCACATCCACCGTTTGCCGGCCGTTGATGAAATGTTGCAAATGATTCCCCCGGGCGATGATGACGTAATCGTTCCAATCCTCCTTCTTGATGCCGGCCTGGATTTCCGCCGAATCACCGACCGAGCCGGTTACGTCCTTCACCAGTTTGCCGTCAACATTTTTGAGGACGACTTTCTGCCCGCGCTCGGCCAGGATGCCGCGCATCCGCTCTTCGTAAAGAATGCCCGAGTAAGTGTTGCCCGCCTCGAAGTCCGCCTGATAACCACCCAAAACCCAGTTGGCCGGATCCAGAATCTTGCTGCGATACTGCACGCCGGAATTGGCGAAGCCCACCGGGTTGTTGGGCACGATCTTGTAACTGAGCCGCAGCTCAAAATCCGCCACCCGGCCATTGGTCCAGATCAGAAATGTATTGCCCTTGGCCGGATGTTCCTTCGTGGTTTGGCCGACAATCGCGCCGTCTTTCACGGACCACAGGGTTCGATTGCCGTCCCAGCCGGCCAGGTCGTGGCCGTTGAAGAGAGATTCAAATCCCGCTTCCGGTGCCGCCGCCAGCACGCGCAGGCCAAGCCCGGTCAGGGCCAATGTGGTGAGAATGATTCGTTTCATGGTCGTGAGAGTTGACGGTTTATTTGAGGGTGCGCTTCAAAAACTGGACGCCTTTCACCGCAATCTCATTCTGCGTCGGCTCGATGCGCCGCCAGATGGCCGCCGCGCGCGCGATGACTTTGACGTCGGTGGTGAAGGATTCAATCACCACGTGACCATCATAGCGAACGTCCTTCAACGCCTGGGCGATGGACTTCCAGTCCGTGTGATCGTTGCCCGGTGTGCCGCGGTCGCTGCCGCACGCGTGAAAGTGCGCCAGATGTTTCCCCGCCCGGCGAATGGCCGCGCCGGGAAATTTCTCCTCGATGTTCATGTGGAACGTGTCCAGGTGCAGCTTGAGCGCCGGACTGCCAACGGCCTTGATCATCTTCAGCGCCTGCTCGCAGGTGTTGATGAAATCCGTCTCGAACCGGTTCAGCGGTTCGAGGCAGACCTGCCGTCCGCGTTTCTCCGCGTGCCGGCAAAGCTCCTTGAGATTCCGGGTGACCGTCGCCCACTGCTTTTTGTATTCCCTGGCCGGCACGGCGTCCGCGCGTCCGACGGCGGAATACACCGGGCCAATCAACGACGGACAATCCAGCACGACCATCTGGTCCAGCAACGCCTTCATGTAGGCCAGCCCGGTTCGCTGCTGTTTCGGCGTGCCGCGCAAATCCCGGTCCGGTCCCATGGCGGCGCACACCGAGCCGCAGACCAGCCCGTGCCGGTCCAGCTCCCGTTTCACCCGGGCGGGATCAATGTGCGACGGGTCTTCAATCGCGATTTCCACGGAGTCAAAGCCCCAGCGCTTGAACTGCGGGAAAAGTTTGGTGCTCGCGTTGTTGAACGGCGAGGTGAACAGGAAGGTGTTGATGCCAAATTTCATGGTAAATGTTTTCCCAAGACTAGCCCGGCGTCGGAAAAGCAAAAGCAAATTGTTGCGGCCGCCTTCGCCTGCGGTGCATCTCGAAGTTGTTGGTGATTTTGCTGGACTACCGTGTTCTTCCCGTGGCAGAGTCGGGTTGTGGACACGGAAATTGAGTTACAAGGGAGGCTCTTTCAAAACATGCGTTGCCGGTGTGACAGTGGGCGTTGGCGGCGGG
>CAZLOH010000060.1:0-29372 GCA_964561105.1 uncultured Bifidobacterium sp.
TGCTGGGCGACGTGTTCAGCAGCATCCCGCAGGTCGGCTGGTTCATTGCTTCCATGTATTTGTTGTGTGGCGCGTTCCGGCTGGCGCGTTTCAATTGCCTGGCCGCCCTGCCGGGCGGTGGCAGCAAGGATTTCCTGGGCTTTCCAATCCCCTCGGCGGCGGGCCTGGTGGGTTCGGTGACGTTGCTCATCATCCATCTCAACGAGAAGGAGCGCGGCCTGGGCCCGTGGCAGTACGTGCCGGCGGCGGTGCTGGTGTTCCTGTCCGCCATGATGGTCAGCACGGTGCGCTATCCCAGCTTCAAATCGCTGGGGTTGCGCTCCAGCAGCACCTTCCTCAAGGCCATTGTCACGGCGGGGATCGTGGGCGGCATCCTCATCCTGCGCGAGAAGGTGCTGTATTATCTGCTGCCGTTGTTCTTCACCACCTACCTGGTTTATGGCTTTGTGCGACCGCGCATTTCGCGGCGGATGCGGCGGGAAATTGAAGAGGACGATGACGAGGCGGAGGACGACGCCCGCCAGCCGGATTGAGGGCCATGCCGGAACTGCCGCCCATTCTGGTCGCCGCGCTCACTGGCTTCATCAGCGGGTTGTTGCTGTCCATCCCGGTCGGGCCGATCAATCTGACCATCATCAACGAGGGCGCGCGCCGCGGTTTCCGCTGGGCGGCGCTCATTGGCCTGGGGGCGTCGGTGATGGAAGTGATCTATTGCACGATCGCCTTCACGGGCTTTTCGTCCTTCTTCGGCAACCGCTACATCAAGGCCGCCATGGAGGTGTTCAGCTTCGCGTTCCTGTTGTTCCTCGGCGTGAAATTCCTGATGGCCAAAACGGTCAGCGCCGCCATGCACATCGGTCCGGCGGCGGACCGGCTGGAAGACCGGATCGAGGGAAAGTTTCACCCCCACTCGGCGTTCTTCACCGGTCTGGTGCGGGTGATGGCCAATCCGGGCGTGCTGTTGTTCTGGATTTTTCTGGCGGTCAATTTCACCTCACGCGAATGGGTGCTGCCCACCTGGGCGAGTAAATTCGCCTGCGTCGGCGGGGTGGCGGTGGGGACGGGGCTGTGGTTTTTTGGGCTGAGTTGGATGGTATCGCGCGGGCATGGGCGGTTCAGTGAGAAGTCGCTGCTGCGGATCGAACATCTGTCCGGCGTGGGGCTGCTGGGTCTGGGCTTGATCCACGGGGTGCGTATTGCCTGGCAGCTTGCCAAAAATAAAATGTGAGGGGATTCTGACGTCATGGAAACGCTCAACGCAGGTGAAAATCTGGGGCGCGAGGAATGGGATCGTCACGGAGCAGTTCGTCCGTGCCGCCGGCCGGTTGAACGGGCTGCGGAGCTTTGACTCATGCAAAAAGGATTCGGTATCGTCTGTCTGATCGTCGGCGTGCTGCTGCTGGTCTGGGGTTACAACCTGTCCCAGTCGGTCAGCGGACAATTTCACCGCCTCTTCACCGGCGCGCCGGCCGACAAGGCCATGTGGTTGTATATCGGCGGAGCGGTGCTAGGCACCGCTGGTGTATTCCAGATTTTCCTGGCGAAGAAGTGACCGCGGCCAACCGGCTCAAATCTGTTCGGACTCCGTGGTCACGGAGCCGGAATCCCCCTTGAGTGCGCCCATCACGGCGTGCCAGGCGAGGATGGCGCATTTGACTCGTGCGGGATATTTGTGAACCCCCGCAAACACCGCGAGCTTGCCCACGTCGTCCGCCACCCGCCCCGTCGTGACCATGTCGTGAACGCGGTCGAACATTTTTTCCACCTCCGCCCGGGTCTTGCCTTTCGCAAATTCCGTAAGCAAGGAAGCCGACGCCTTGGAGATGCAACAACCCGAGCCGACGAAACTGGCATCGGTGATTCGCTCGCCGTCCAGCGCCAGAAACAACTGGAGTTGATCGCCGCACAGCGGGTTGTGACCCTGCGCCGAGCAGGACGCCCGCGGCAGTTCGTGGAAATTGCGCGGCTTCTTGCAGTGGTCAAGTATGACCTGCTGGTAAAGGTCGTTCAGGTCGTCGAACATTTTTCAGAACTCCAAATTCCCACCGCCAAACTCCAGCCGCGCCAGCCGTCCGCGTGCTGTTCCCGGGCGCATTGCAGCCGGACAGTTGGCGGGCGTCTGGGGTTCAGTGTTTGGTGTTTTCACTGCTTCTCCGCCAGATGCGGATTCGCCTCCAGCCGCTCCCACACCAGACTGTCGAGTTCCGTCCGCACCGGTTCCTGCTGGATGCGCTCGATGATTTCTCCGGCGAAGGCATGGATCAACATCCGGCGCGCCGTCTCCGGGCCGAGGCCACGCGAGCGCAGATAATAAATGGAATCCGCGTTCAACTGGCCAATGGTTGCGCCGTGCGTGCATTTCACATCGTCGGCGTAAATCTCCAGTTGCGGCTTGGTGTTGACCGTGGCGTCGTCCGAGAGCAGCAGATTTTTGTTCGTCTGCTTGGCGTCAGTCCGCTGCGCGATGGGCTGCACCAGAATGCGTCCATGGAAGACGCCCCGCGACTTGTCGTCAAGGATGCCGTTGAAATACTCGTGGCTCGCGCAATGCGGCTGCGCGTGTTCGACGACCATGTGATGATCCGCCAGTTGTTCGTTGCGCGTGAGATAAAGCCCGTTGAGGACGCACTCCAGGCCTTCCCCCGCCAGTTTGGTGCGGATGTTGTTGCGGGAAAGCTTGGCCCCCAGCGCAAAGGAATGAAGCCACACCTTGCTGGCCCGTCCGAACTCGCTGTGGAATGCCGCCAGGTGAAAGGCATCGGGCGCTTCATCCTGAAATTTCACCAGCTCCAGTTGGGCGCCGTCCCCCACGAACAATTCTGTGACTGCGTTGGTGAAGTAACCCGTGCCGCCCAGCGCGACATAGTTTTCCAGAATCGTCACCCGGCTGTTGGCCTCGGCCAGGACGAGATTGCGGGGATGAAACGTCGCGCCGCTCTGTTTGGTGGTGGCGACATGGAGGAATTGAATCGGCTCCTCCACCACCACGCCCGCCGGGACCTGCACGAAACCGCCGTCCAGGAAGAACGCCTGGTTGAGCGCCGCAAAGCCGTTGTCCACCGGTTGCGCGTAACGACCCAGATGTTTTTCGAGCGTCGCCGCATCCGAGGTCAACGCCGCCGCGAGGCTGCCGGCCCGGACGCCCGCCGGGAGTTTGTGGATGACGGACAGTTCGGGCGCGAACCGGCCGTTCACAAATACCAGCCGGGAACCGGGCAATTTGGCAAAGGCAAAGTCGGCCAACTGGTCGGCCGCGACTTCCGCCGTTGAATCAAACACCGGTTTGAACGGCAGCTTCGCGATGGGTGCAATATTCGTGAACCGCCAGTCCTCGTGGCGCAAGGTCGGCAGGCCGAGCTCGCCAAACCGCGCCAGACCCGCCCGACGCAGCGGCAGCAGCCAGGCCGGCTGGTTTGCCTGGGCTTCCAGCGGGCCGAACTTTTCCCGATAAGCTTCCAAGGTTGGCGCGAGGGGTTTTGCTTTCGTGTCAGTCATGGTTTGGGCTGATCCCGGCTTTCCCAGCCGGTCAGATAGTTTTTCAGGTGAACGGGCGCAAAGCAAGCTTGCCGAAAACGCCGGATCGTCGGAATTGGCTGGCGGCGCGAATCCGGGTCGTGTTAAAAGCGCACCACGACAATCAATCCGAGCCATGTCGCTTCTCATCAAAAACGGCGAAATCGTCACCGCCAGCCAACGCTACGTGGCCGACATCTGGTGCGAGAATGAAACCATCACGCGCATTGATCGCGGCCTCACGCCGCCCCGGGGCGCGGAGGTGCTTGACGCGCAGGGCCAGTTTGTCTTCCCCGGCTTCATTGATCCGCACGTGCATATTTACCTGCCGTTCATGGGCACTTACGCCAAGGACGATTATCGCACCGGCAGCCGCGCGGCGCTCCTGGGCGGCACCACCACGCTCCTGGAAATGTGCTGTCCCGCGAAGTCGGACGATGCGTTGGAAAGTTTCGAGTTATGGCGGAACCACGCGGAAGGCAAGTCGGCGTGCGATTTCTCGTTTCACATGGGCGTGACGCGGTTTGATGACCGAACCGCACAACAACTGCGCGAGATCGTGAAGCGCGGCATCAGCTCGTTCAAGGTATTCCTGGCGTACCAGGGCGTGTTTGGTGTGAACGACACCGAGCTTTATCGCACACTCAAGCTGGCGAAGGAACTAGGGGTCATCGTCACCGCGCACTGCGAGAACGAAACGCTCGTGGCCGAGCGATGCCGGGAGTTGATTGCCGCGGGTCGGATCGGTCCGGGATTTCACGAGCCAAGCCGGCCGGTGCAAGTCGAAGCCGAGGGCGTGCATCATTTGCTGACCTTCGCCGAACTTACCGGCGCGGCGGCTTACATCGTCCACTTGAGCTGCCAGGAGGCGTTGCACGAAGCCATCGCCGCACGACAGCGCGGGGTGCGCGTCAGCGTCGAGACGCTGATCCAGTATCTCACGCTCGACAAATCCTACGCGGAGCGGCCGAAGTTTGAGGGCGCCAAATATGTCATGTCGCCGCCGCTGCGCGACAAACGGAATCAGCAGGTCCTGTGGAACGGTTTGCGTGACGGCCTCGTGCAAACCGTCGCCACCGACCACGCGCCCTTCGATTTTCGCAAGCAAAAGGAGCTGGGGAAAAATGATTTCACGAAGATTCCCAACGGCATTCCGTCGCTCGAAGAACGCGTGAACCTGCTCTACACCTACGGCGTGAAGGCGGGGAAGATTGACCTGCCCACGTTCGTGAACGTGGCGAGCACGCAGGTGGCAAAGACGTTCGACTTGTTCCCGCGCAAAGGCGCGATCCAACCCGGCGCTGACGCCGACCTCGTGGTGTATGACCCGGACTACCGCGGCAAAATCTCCGTAAAGACGCAGAGCGCAAACCTCGATTACAGCGCGTTTGAAGGCTGGAAAATTGAAGGCCGCCCGCGGCACGTCACCGTGCGCGGACAGGTGGCCGTGCGCGATGGAAAATTCGTCGGCAAGCCCGGGCACGGAAAATTCCTCCAGCGTCAGCCGAGTCATTTTTGACCACGGATTGCACGAGGTTGCACAGATGAATCGGGTGTTGGCGGCGGACCTAAATATGATTAGTTTGTTCCCATGCAAACAGCCGTCGGTGAAGTTTCCTGGGAAAGGATGATCCGCGCCGTGGAGAAAGTACGCGAACGATTGCTCCGTGCCGTGGCCGCCCTCGAAGCGGCCGGTATCCGTTACGCGGTGGCTGGAGGGAACGCGGTCGCCGCTTGGGTTTCGCGCGTGGACGAAGCGGCGGTGCGGAACACACAGGATGTGGACATCCTCCTGCGCCGCTCGGATTTGCCCGCGGCAATCAACGCGATGTCCAAAGCTGGTTTTGTCCACCGACACGTCAAGAGCATTGACAGGTTCCTGGACGGTCCGGATGCGAAAGCGCGCGACGCGGTACACGTCGTTTTCGCCTTGGAGAAAGTCAAAGCCGACTCCCTCGCGCCAGCGCCCGATGTAACCGAATCGGAAGCAACGGAGACGTTTCGACTGGTGACGCTGGATGCGCTGGTGCGGATGAAACTCACCGCGTTTCGGGACAAGGATCGCACCCATCTGCGCGACTTGATTGGGGTCGGACTGGTGGATGCCGATTGGATTGAGCGGCTGCCTTCAGAGTTGGCCGTGCGGTTGCAGGATTTGTTGGACCACCCGGAGGACTGAGCAAGCCCGGTCGGTCATTCGGCGCAAGATTCACCGGCAAGCCCGGGCACGGAAAATTCCTCCAGCGCCAGCCGAGTCATTTTTGAGGTCCGCGAAACAATTCTTTGACGCGCAAAGTAGCCGAGACTCCCTTCTCCGAACAACGCGGGAGCACAGACGGTAGCGGTAAATTCTCCGATCAGCTCACGACTTACCGATGCAACGAGGCGCTGACTTGTCCGCGCTGCCAACCTTTTGTTGCATCCACGGTAAAAGGTTGTCAGCCTGAAAGTGCCTGCTCGTGGAGCGGGCAAACGCAGGACGCGTTTTACCGGCCGGCGAATTAAATCCCGGCTCACGAGAGGCCCGGTACGGCGCAATCCCAAGCGCATGAAATCTACACGAATGAACACTGATGATTGGCAACTGAACTACGCGGACGACCCGAGCGTGAGCGACACGCATCGCCATCGCCTGCCCGAAGCGGATACCCGTCCATTCCCACAATCGCAGAATGGAGGGCACATGAACGCTGACGCCCGGCTGTTTCCGTACATCAATGTCAAACTCCAGTTGCTGGGGCATCAACCCATCTCCGTCAACGCGCAACTGCAGGAGTTCGTGGCCATGCTGGTGGCGCAGTACCGCGAGAAGGAGCGCCTGCTGGCCAGCCATCTTTGCCCGGCCGATCAACGGATTCAGTCGTTCCTCTACGATTACCTGCAAGATGTGCCGGTGCCCAAATTGCCGGCGCACACGTTCACGCTGGATTGCCCCGGCCTGGCGCGCGTGCTGTCGCTGCCCGTGGATCGCGATGAATTTTCCTCCGAGATCATCAACTCCTATCGGGTCAAACAGGGGGTGTTGCATAACCCGAAGAGTGACCGGCGCACCACCGCCGGCATCTTCCATGTCGCCGAAGGCGGCCTGCCGATTCCGGCGGACAAAATCGGCGTGCCGAAGGCGGTCTTCGCCAAAATGCTGGGGCTGGCGTTTGCCCCGCCGCGCTCTTTGCTCCGGCTGCCGTTCACCTCCACCCTCGCGCAACCGGCGGAGTGCCTGGTGTCGCTCCTGTTGCGGCCGCTGGTCTGTCCCGCCGTGCCCGGGTTCACGCCGGAGAAGCGCATGGAAATCCGTTTCTTCGCGCCGGGCAATCTGGTCAGCAACCTGGACTTTGTCGAAAACATCTTCGGCAACGGCGGCGATCCGAACCTGCCGGAAAACGATGCCGGGCTGGACAGCGATCACTGGACCGGCCACACCGGTTGCGTCGTGCTTGCGCCGCAGCTCACGAAGGTGACGAAAAAAGAAGCCGGCCTGCCACATTGGGATCAAGCCACCGAACGACAGCGGCACGACGGCGCCTGCTGGAAGGACGCGAGCGAATGTTACAACAACGGCCAGGCGTTCAAACTGACCTGCCGCGATGCCTCCGGCGTGATCGTCACCCTCATCGCCGACAACTATTTCGGTTACTGCAAAAAGGAGGTCAAGACGCAGATCAGTTATGCGGCCAATCTTTTCGGCCTGGCCGAAGAGGAGCACGCGGGCGGCGCGCTGGTGTTCACCGCCTATGATCTGGGCGAAGAATTCAGCGGGGATAAACATGTCAAGCGGATGGGCCACACCTTTGCCGAAGTTCGCACGGTGCATCGGGATCAGCTCGTCATGCAGCCGGAAGGCTGGGCGCAGGACCGGAAATATCCCGACATCATTTACGTGCCGGAGGACGCGCGCTTTGATCTGAACACACAGCGGGTCACCTGGTCCGACGGCCCAGCGGAGCGCGGGATCAAGCTGCTCGCCGACAAAACCTACGTGCGGCCTTCCGGCTACAAGGTCCGGATGGAAAAGCCCGGACCGCTCCGCTCGTGGCGGCTGGTGGGCGCGGCGGCCGAAGGTTTGCTCTGCCACAAACCCTGCACGGTTTCCGGCGGTGGCAAGTCGGAAATTTCCAAACCCATCACGGACGCAATCCTAGTCGGGAGCGTGTTCGTGGCGGATTTCAAAAAGGATTTCGACCGGGTGACGGAACTGATTGAGCGCGATTACAGCCAGCGATTCCGCGACCCCGCGCGGGTGGACCACCGCGCCATCCTCAGCACGGAGCGTTCGCTCGGCTCGGTGATCAAACTGCTCACGCCCTATGAACAGGATTACAAGCCCGAGTACAACGCCTGGCTGGAGGCCACGCCGCAGTATCTCAAGGAGCTGGTGTTTGTGGTGAAGCGTTACTACAAGCCCGAGTGGGGCGCGCAGTGGCGCGAACATTTCAGCGTGGACCTCATCAACGGCACCCCGGCCAACGAATTGAAGTGCGACAATCGCAAGCTCGTCACCACGTATCTGCGCGTGGGTTTCGAGGCCGACGGAGCGTGGCGCACCTTCGGGTTGCGGAAGGATTTTCATCCGACGATAAAAATTCAGATGGAGGACGACATCACGGCGTCCGTGGTGGTTCCGGCCGGCCCGCTCACCGGGGAGACCGATCCCCACGCCGTGTCGCTCAAGTTTGTGGCGAACGCCGAGGCAAGGCTGTTCCAGCGACCGGACGATGCCATTCATCGCGGCTACGACCAGGCCACGGAGGCGGATTTCACGCGGACGGATAATTTCTTCTCCAACTACGAACCGTTGCCAGCCCCGGTCGCGCGCGAGCTGCTCGAGGACGCCGTCGGGTTCTCGCACTTCACGACCCCGATACAAGCACTGATCCGCGAGGTGGCGGAAGCGGGACAGCCAAACTTCTTCGTCTGCCCGGCCCAACCACGGCTCGTGGACGGCAAGCCGAGCAAGAATCCCCGCTATCTGCAAATCCGGCCCGACCTCCTCCAACCGCGCGAGAGCTATCTCGCCGAGATGTCCACGCGCCTGCGCCGCCGGCTGCCACCAGACAAACCAATTCTCAATCCCGTCGCCGCCGTGCTGCCCGGTCGCCGCAATAATCCGCCCGAACCCGGCATCCGCCCGCTCGCCTGCTACAACCCGATTCACTACATGGAACTGCCGGAGTTGTTCATGGAGTTTATTTGCAGCATGACCGGCAAATCGCCATCCACCACCGGCGCCGGTTCGGAAGGCGCGCTGACCAAGGGGCCGTTCAACGCGCTACCACCGATCATTGACCTGAACAACGCGCTCGTGTCGTTTCTGCTCACGGGTCACCACGCCTTCGTCACCGCCGCCGGTTACGTCGGCCCGAAGGTGCGCGTGGATCACGACGTGAGCCTGCTCGTGCCGGAGGTGTGGGGACACATGTCGCCCGCGGAGCGCGACCCGAAATCTCTCCTGGCCGACCGTTGTCTGGAAAAATGCCAGGACTTCATGCACGCGGGCAAAAAAGTCCTGGCCAGCCGGCTGGGCTATCGCATCAACGCCCGGTTCGTCCGCCTCTACTTTGGCCGCGTGTTCAACCATCCACATGCCGTCTTCACCAAGGAAATGTTGCAACCAGAATTGCAAGGTCTGGACATCTTCGCGGACGGCATGGACAACATCGTCGCCACGCAAAAGCGGGTGGCCCAGATGTATTTTGACGACGGGAGCATCCGGCAGGCATGCCCGCCGTTGCAGGCATTGCTCCACATCATGCGCCAGGATGAATGGGAGGGCAAAGGCCTGGACCATCCCGCCGTCCGCCAGTTGTTCACGCGCGAGACGTTGCTGGCGAGCGACTGGTATGGCGCGCGGTTGCAAGCAAAACAGGCGGTGGACCGCCGGCTGTGGCGGCGGCACGTCGAATATCTCGACAAGTTTTTGAAACATACCAATTACGCGGAGGAAGCAGAACGACTCGGCATCCGCACCCGGTTGGAGCGCGCCCGAAATACCTTGAACGAAGTTGAGGCGGGCGATTACCTGCAAAAACTCACCGGCACGCTCGGGGCGGAACCGATGGACAGTTATCAGGACTGAACACTTGGCCGCCACCAATTTTCGGAACGCCGGCAGGTCGTGACGTTGCCGCTGCGCCACCGCCCTCAAGTATTTCAAGCAGATCCGCAGTCCGAGTGCGACGTGCCCATCGTGCCTGCGCTTCGGCGTGACAGCCGCGCGGCGAGCGGTTAAACCATACCCATGCGACAACTTCTTATCGGCGTGGACAGCGGCACACAATCCACCAAGGCGCTCGTCGTGGACACCGCCACCGGCAAAGTTCTTGGGGCCGGCGCGCAAGCTTACGAGTTGATTTCTGGTCTCCCGGCGGGGGCGAAGGAGCAGCATCCGCAAACGTGGCGGGAAGCCTCCGCCAGCGCCATTCGTCAGGCGCTGCGCCAGGCCAAGGCGGTGGCAGCGGAGGTGGTTGCCCTGGGTGTGAGCGGACAACAACATGGCTTTGTGCCCCTCGACAAACACGGCGAGGTCATCCGCCCGGCCAAACTATGGTGCGACACCACCACCGCCGCCGAGTGCGAGGAAATCATGGACGCGCACGGCGGGTTAAAGGGCACGATCAAGAAACAGGGCCTGGGCGTACTGCCCGGATTCACCGCCTCCAAGATCCTCTGGCTGAAAAAACACGAACCTAAAAATTTTGCCCGGCTCGCCACGGTCCTGTTGCCGCATGACTATCTGAACTTCTGGCTGACGGGGGAGCGCGTGATGGAATATGGCGACGCCAGCGGGACGGCGCTGTTGGATGTGCGCAAACGCCGGTGGTGCGAAACCACGCTGGCGGCGATTGACGACGACCTGGCCGACAAGCTGCCGCCGCTGATCTCGAGCGAACAACCAGCCGGCCGATTACAGCCAGCCGTGGCGCGGGAACTGGGCCTGAATCCCGGCGTGCTCGTCAGCGCGGGTGGCGGCGACAACATGATGGGCGCCGTGGGCACGGGCAATACGCGGCCCGGCATTGTGACCGCCAGCTTCGGCACGAGCGGGACGATTTTTGCCTGCGCCAACAAACCGGTCGTGGACCCGCTGGGCGAGATCGCCGCGTTCTGCGATTCGACGAACCGCTGGTTGCCGTTGCTCTGCACCATGAACGTGACGGTGGCAACCGAGATGATGCGCATGGATTTCGGCTACACGCACGAGCAGTTCGATAACAAGGCGGCGAAGGTGGGCGCGGGCGCGGGCGGTCTGCTGTTGTTGCCCTATCTCGAAGGCGAGCGCACACCCAATGTCCCGGACGGCACCGGCGTCATGATCGGCATCAACACCCGGACATTTGGCGCGAGCCACTACTGCCGCGCCGCGATGGAAGGGGTGACGCTCGGAATGAACTACGGCTTGCGGCGGCTCGCCCGGCTGGGGGTGAAGGCAAAACAAATCCGCGCGACCGGCGGCGGCGCCAAGTCGAAACTGTGGCGGCAGATCATGGCGGACGTTTTCAACGCCGAAGTGGTGACGCTGAAAGTGAGCGAAGGCGCGGCTTACGGCGCGGCCTTGCAGGCACTGTGGTGCTGGCGATTGCAAAAGGGCGAGAAGGTGCGCATCGAGGACATCACGGACGAGTTCGTGGAATTGAACCAGGCGGAAACCGCCGAACCGTCGCCGAAAGCGGTGGAGACTTACCGGGAGTTGCAGGCCATGCAGGACGACTTGTCCCGGTCATTGCGCGGCGTGTTCGGGAAACACCGTCAGTTTGTTTTACAGGCCGAAAACTCGGAGCTTTGCTGATGAAAGACGATGTTTTGGAACGGTTGCATCGGATGGAGTCGAACCTGGCCCATTTGGAACACCAGGTTGAGCAGTTGAACGGGGTGATTATCGAACAAGGCCGTCAGGGCGAGCAGATGCGGAAGCAACTGCAACGGATGGCCACCACGCTCGAAGGCATCGAACTGGATCGCATCAAAGCCACCAACCCCAAACCGCCCCATCATTGATCGGTGAGACGGGAGTTTCTTTCATTGCAATTCCCCGGACGAAATCTCATGCTGGCAGCGTAACGATTTATCGAGTCCCATCGTGGGGCTGTTGTCATTTATGAGCATCAATCCGGAAACGGACCTTGACCTGGAAAAGTTGTTCCTGCCCGCCTGGGCGCAGGGAACGTCAGACACCAACCGCTACGCCAAATTCACCGGCCACGAAGGCGCCGGCGGCCGCGACGCCGGGCCACGTGACGACCGGCGCGGACCGCGTCCACCCCGGCGCGAAGGCGGCGAGCAGCGCCGAGACTTTGGCCGCGGCCCCCGACGCGACGGGCAGAGTGCCGGCCAGGGCGGTCGGCCGCCGCGTGAGGGCAGGGGTCGCCGGGATGACCGCCGCGATTTCGGACCGCGCCGCGACGAGCAGCGGGTGGCGGCGCCGCCGTTGCCGGAAATCAATGCCGCGCTGGTGCCGGACGAACGGGGAGTTGAATCCATGGCCAGGCAGGTGAAAGTCACGGGGCGGGCGTTCCCGCTATTTGATATTGCCTTTCTGGTGATTCAAAAGCCGGAGCGCTATGCGATCCGCTTTGCCACAAAGAAGAACGCGGAAGGCAAGCTGGCGCAGCCAATGTTCCTTTGTGCGCTGGACGAGACGCTGTGGTTGAGCGAGGACGAGGCGGTGGCGCACATTCTGGCGCGGCATTTCGCCACGTTTTATCAGGCTGAGAAGACGGCGACCGAGCCGCCCAAGGGCGTTTACACCTTTGTCGGCCAGTGCGGGATGAGCGGCGTGGTGTTCGGCCCGCCCAATCACCATGATTATCAGAATCAGTTGCGCCGGCTGCACGCGGAACGGTTCGCACGCATGCCGTTCGAGGTTTACAAGTCGCGCGTGAAGATCGTGCGAGACGAGGCGGTGGTGAAGCAATGGGTCGAGGAGCAGAGCTGGAAGACGGAATACATCTGTCTCAATGTGCCCGAACCGCTCCGCCTGCCGAGTCGCGAGGAGGTCGAAAGACATTTTCGCGCCACGCACAAGGACAGCATCATCAAGCCGGTCGAGTCACAGGTGGTCAGCGGAGTGGCGTGCCGGTCGTTGCGGGGAGGTCTGGGGCGTCTGGTGCAGGAGCTTCTCGCCGAACAGCGACGGTTTCCCATGCAGATCGCCACGGCGTTGAGCCAGGCGTTCGCGCAACAGGGCCTGCAATTCTTCAAGGTGAACAAGACCGTCACGCACGTAGCCGTGGCGCGGCCGCACTTTCTCGACTTGGAAACGACGCCAGTCTCCGCCGGGGTGAAGCGCATCGTGGAGTTCATCAATGCGCATCCCAAAGGAAACCGGCGCAAACTCATGGAAGCGCTGGCGCCAACGCCGCCGCCCGCTCCGATCCCGGTTGTGCCGGTGGCGGAAGGAGAGACAAGTGCGTCCGCACCGGTGGTCGCTCCAGCGACAGCCGAACCGACTCCGGAGCAAACGGCGTTGATCGCCGATCTACACTGGCTAGTGCATCAGGGCCACGTCATCGAGTTTGCCAACGGACAACTCGAGACGGCCAAGAAGCCATTGCCACGTCCGCCGAAACCCGAACCGAAGGTGGCGCCGCCTGCGGAGGTCGCTACTGCTCCGGCAACCGCGCCGGAGATCGCGTCAAATGAAGTTGCCAACCCGGTTGCTGCACCAGCAGGCGAACCGGCGTCGGTTCCGGAAACGGTGGCGACCGGAGTTGTTCCGCCAGCCAATCAGCTTTGATCCGCCCCGGCCACGTTCTGACACTCGAATAACGACAAAACCGCGCCCCGTTCGAGGCGCGGTTTTTGTCTGACGCGAGCGGGTGGCAGCGGTCAGGCTTTGACCAGTTTTTCCATGATCCCGGCGATGCCGGATTTTGGCGTGTCTTCGTGCTGGCGCACCTTGAGCTGACCGAGAATGGCGTGCCAGCCGATGTAAATCTTGTGCCATTGATTCTCCAGACTGCGCAGCGCGCCGTCGCTCATCTCGCTGAGATAGCGCAGCGAGGGCGAATTGCCGATCAGTCCGTGAATTTCATCCTTGGTGGGCGAGCTGACTTCCATGCCCGCGAGAATGAGTTCCAGTTCCTGGACCAGCACGCTTTTGATTTCGAGAAAATGAATCTCGTCGTCGGCGCCAAATTTCTTGGTGCGAGCCAGGGTGATGAAGTGGTTGAACTGTTTCCAGCACTCGAGATAATTCTCAGTTTGTTGGATCAGCGGATGGAGTTTTGCATTGCTCATAGGACTTTCGGTTGATGTGAGTTGTGGCCATGGAATTGGACGTGGAAAGGAAGACCATGGCGCCGCCGCGCATCTCGCGCGCCGTGATGCGGAAGCCAGGGTAGTAAATCACCAGTTCGTCGAGGGGCAGTTGGATGGTGTGCGCGTCGCGAAAGGTGTCCGCGATACAGCGCCCGATTTGTTCCACCAACGGTTCTGGAAAACTCGAAGGGAGTGTGCCCGCCAGCACACGCCCGCTGCGATCCATGCTGAAACTGCCCGAAGGCAGTTGTAACAGCGGACGCGCGGGTTTGGAGAAAATGCTCAGGAGCCCCATAACGTCATGACTTTTTTCATCCGCTCACGAATCTCGGTGACGGTCAGGGAGTGTCGCCAACCCACGCACACCTCCGCCTTGCCCTGGGGGGCCAAAGCCACATGCCGTTGCATTCCCAAACCGGTGACTTGCTCGAGCACCCCGAGGTGGAGCGACTCCCCCAATGTCCGGAATCGTTCGAGACTCTGCCGCGTCCAGTTGGCCAGGCGCTCGGGGTTTTCCAATCCGCGCGAATCCGTGCGCCCGCCGGGGACGGACTTGAGGACAAATTCCACCCCATCCGTTTCCGCCAGGGCGGTGAGGGCGGCAGATCCGTTTTGAGCGGGGTCGCCCGGGGCGGCACTGTCGCTGTGACCAAACTCATCAATGGCCTGGGCCGTTTCGAGCAGCAGGGCGTTGTACGACTTGAAAATGGTGCGCGGCCGGTTGGGCTCCGCCGGGAGGAACTCAAAATTTCCCGCTTTCCAACGCAGAATTTTCTGAAAGGCATCCTCGCCGCGCACGCCGTCCGTTTCGGCGTCCGTCAATTCTCCGGCGTTCACCCAGATGCAACCGGTGAACGGCCCGTTGGTGATGCGCAACACGGAGGAACTTTGGGAAATACATTCGAGCTGGACGAGATCCACGAGGCTCTTGCTCTGCACGCCGCGAAAGCCCGGCCCGGATTCGCGCTCCAGCAGGGACTCGAGACATTCGAGGAATTGTTTCATCTCCGGGTCCGACCCCGGTTTGTGCCAGTAGAGATCCACGCCCAGCGCGTACACGCGCGAACGGAACTGTTCATCCACGACCGCCGTCAGCACCACGGTGCGCAACTCGGGAAATTTGCGGCGCACGATGGAGAGCAATTGCAGCCCGTCCATCTTGGGCATTTTCAAATCCGAGATGAGCAGGCGGTAGGAATCGGACTCCAACATGGCCAGCGCCCGGGCGCCCGAGGTGGCGGTATGCACCTCCGGCTTGCTCGGCAACAGCTCGAAGGTCGCACGATAAACCTCGAGTAAATCCGGATCGTCGTCCACCAACAAAATCTTGTGACTTAATTCCATTATTGATCGGTTGCGACGACGCGCCTGGCCTTCGCCGGCCCACCCCGGCCGCGCCGCTCCCCGTTTCGGAAGCAATTGGTATTCCTCCCGGTGGGATGGAGCCACGTTCCGGGCGACCACCTTTGGGCGCAGTGATGGTTTCGGAGTGGCTCAACGAGGCATGTCAAATTATTTCCTGTCCGGGAGCGGAAGCAGGGCACTTAAAGGGACAAACAGTCCAGCGTTGGGACAAACGGTCGCGCAAGGCGAATTGTAAAGCCGTCACCGACTCCGCGGTTGCACGGTAACGACGCGGGGTCAAACGATTTCCGTCCCGAAACCAACGCTGCTGGCATGTCTTCTGCGAAGACCTCGTTTCAAGTCGTAATGGAAATACAAGTCGTGATCAAACACGTAACAGCCAGCAACTGGAGCCGATCCGCGCAGGGTCGCCCGCACTTTGAACATGGCTTTCCAATCAAAACAAGGACGGTTGAGATCTGAACGGTCGCACTAACATGAGCGCATCATCAAATGGCGTAAAAGCAGGATTCTTCGGCAGGCTGAAAGGACTCTTCGGACGCTCCGCGGAGACCGATCAATCCGGAGACACGCAAACTTTCATTGCGGCATCCGCGCCCCTGTCTCCGCCGGTGGTGGAAACGGCCCCCGGCCCGGTGGCGGCTCCGATGGCGGCAGCCCGTCATCACAATGGAAACGGCGCCAGCTCCGGCATCGCCGGCATCGCCATTCCGCTGCAATCCATCCTCAACGGTTTTCCGGTCGAGTTGCGCCCAAAAGTGCGCGTGCAGACGGTGGGTGATTTAACCATCACCATTACGCTCGACAAGATTCTCTCGCAGCTCGCGCACGGCCTGGTGCATGTTCCATTTGGCGAAATCCGACAGGCGGCACCCCAGGTTTTTGCGCCGGGGATTGAAAGCGATCGCATCCCCGTTCCGCTGCCGCTGAACGAAATCCTTTCCCGGATCAACCCCGCTCTGCTGGTGCGCCGCACCGCACGCAAGCAGGTCGAAGTCCCCACCGACATCACGAGTCCGTTTGAATCGCCCGGGCCGGGACTTTCGATTTCGGTGGGGAACGCAAAACCGGTGCAACCCGCTGCACCGCGCCGAGCCGCGCCCGCATCCACCATGCCGGCGCGCGGCTCCATTTCCTCCGTGCCCACGCCGCCACCGCCCGCCGCCACGCCCACGACGCCGGCGACGATTCCCTTCACCTTCACAAAAAAGGTGGCGCCGACCGCAGCCCCGCTGCCGACGGTAACGCCTCCGGCTTCCGCGCCGGCGGCCGTGCATTTCAAAATGGCACCTGTCGCGAAGCCCGTTGCGGTCTCCGTGCCCGCTCCCGAGAAAGCGGTCCTGGCCGTCTCCCTGAGTGCGCTTTCCGAATCCTGGGCCGATGGAGTGCAGCAAGAAATCGCCCAGCAAAAACTCGCGGATGCCCGGGTGGCTCTGCCCGTGGACGCGGTCGAAACCGCACTCAAGCAGGGGCGCGTTGCTTTTGCCTGGAAGGTGCTCCGTTCCTGGATTCGTCCGGCAATCCCAGCCACGGTTTCGGAGTTGGACGCCACCGAGCTCGAACTCCCGCTCAAAGTCATCGCGCCGCTGTTTATTGCGCGCAAGAAATCCGAGTCGCAGGTTCAGCAGAAGCTTACGGTGGATGAGGAGATTCCCAATCTCTTCTTTGGCTTCCCGCAACCCGACGCACCAGCGCCCGCCGCAGCCCCCACCCCCGCGCTCGCGCCGACACCTCTGCCGCCGCCGGCACCGGCACCGGCAATCGCGGCGCCGATTGAGCCCGTCAGTCCCGTCCTCGCCGCCCCCACGGCCTCGTTGCCGCCCGCAGCGCCGAAGCCGGTGGAGACGAATTACTATATTTGGGATGACACGTCGGAAACGACGCAGTTGCATGTCGAAGCCATCAAACGCTCAGGCCCGTCCGGCACGGAGTTTGTCAAACGCTATGCGTCTCCCAATGAAATTGTTTCACGCGCCGCCGCGCTGGATGGCGTGGCCGGAGCGTTGATCGCGTTGCCCGATGGATTGATGGTGGCCAGCCGGATTCCCGCGGAATTGAACGCCGACACCCTCGCGGCCTTCCTCCCGCAACTGTTCAACAAAGTCAGCCTGTGCACCAAGGAACTGCGGATGGGCGAACTGAACAATCTGAATTTCACCGTGGGCAACGTGCCGTGGAAAATTTTCCGCGTGAACGCGATTTTCTTCGCCGTCTTCGGCAAACCGGCGCAAGCCTTGCCCACGCCCCAACTGGTGAGTCTGGCGGGGGAACTCGATCGTAAAAACAATAAGTAAATCAGTTATGGCCATCATCAATCAGGCAACCAAGGAACTACAGGTCAAGGTCGTTTACTACGGGCCCGCCATGTGCGGCAAGACGACGAACCTCGTGCAGGTTCACGACCACGTGCAAACCGCCGCGGGCAACAAGGGCAAACTCGTCTCGCTGGCGACCAGCTCGGATCGCACGCTCTTTTTCGACTTCCTGCCCATCGAGGCGATGTCCATCAAGGGCTTCAAGACGAAGTTCCAACTCTACACCGTGCCGGGCCAGGTGATTTACAACACCACCCGCCAACTCGTGCTGCGGGGCGTGGACGGCATCGTTTTTTGCGCGGACTCACAATACGAGAAGATGACGGAAAACGCCGAGAGCTTTCAAAATCTCGCCGACAACCTCAAGAGTTTGAAACTCAACATCAACGAGATTCCGTATGTGCTCCAGTATAACAAACGCGATCTGCCGAACGTCGCGCCGGTCGAATACATGGATTTCCTGCTGAACAACCGCGAGGTGCAGGTCCCGGCCTTTCCGGCGGCCGCGCACAAATGTGAAGGGGTGTTCGAGACGCTCAACATGATCACCCGCATGTTGCTTCACAAATTCGTCAACCAAGGCCAGCCACAGTACGCATGACATGGGCACTCTACCCCAACTACTCGAGGAAGACATCCAGCGGCTCGATGAGGTGTTGCGCGAGTATCTGGAGCGCAGCGACGCCGCCACGGCGCTGATCATTGACAAGGGTGGCTTTCTGATCACCCACCACGGCGACTCGCGCCGGTTCGATCTCACCACGATTGCGGCGCTCGCTTCCGGCGCCTATCTGGCCAACCAGACCATTGCCAACCTCGTTCACGAGGAGAACTTCGACAGCGTCTATCAGCAGGGCGAACATTTCAGCATGTTCGTGACGAACGTGGATGAGTCCTGTCTGTTAATGGTGATTTTCTCCTCCAAGGTCGGCGTCGGCATGGTCAAATACCACGCCACGGAAGCGCGCAAGCAGATTGCCGCGCAATTAAAAGCCGCGCAGGAGCGGGATCCGTCCGCTGGACTCGATCTCTCGGTGCTGAACCTGGCCGACCCCAGCGAGCTGTTTCGGCGAAAGGCCTGAGCAACTTTCTGCATTGGCGCGTTAAGGGTCGTGCCGCGACACACCCACGCTTCAGTGCCTTCTTCCGCATCCTTACTCGCGATTTGACAAAGCAGACGTTGCCGTGCAAGTGTTCGCGCAGATCAAGCCGTGATTTTTGTGCGGCGTGGTTTCCATTCTCCCGGATGTAAAGCTGAAGACGCGCGTTACAGCACGGTTGGATCGCAGATGTGCCGCCAGCAGGTTCAGCACGCTTTGATTGCGACACGCTCACGCGGCCCCTCAGAACTTTCCTTGGAAGTGGGAAAGCGATCCCGGTCAGATTTTCTCCGGCAGAGATCAGTGCCCGGTAGTTGGGCTGTCGTCATCCGGCTTGTTATCTTTGCTGAACCACCAGACGATCATCGCCGGGCCAAAACACAACGCCACGCCAATCGGCATCGTAAGAAAATTCCAGAATGTATCCATAACTACGGAAGGATTTGCGCGCCCACCGGCAAAGTAAAGCTCGATTTGCCCTTGCGCGACTTCGCTCGGTGCCGCGGACTTTCAGGCGGAAGCGATCTCGCTGAACAGCGCCGTGTTGGCGCTCGAACGCTTGCTTTAACCGACGGCGTCACAACGACCGCGCCGGTGCCGGCTATTCCAAATCCGCGGGTTTGACGCCAGGCTTGAATTTGCCGAAGCCAAACCAGGTGGGGTGATATTCGCCCACGTAGTCCACGTTCGCAGCGTCGGGAATCTTGTCGCCCAGGCCGGTCGTCCAGTAACAGGCGTTGACCAGCAACCTCCGCAATCCGGCGTTTTCCAGATCCACGGCAGCCCCCATGGTCGTGGCAACGATGCGCGAAGTCTTGCCGTTCTCGCCGGTATATTCTCGAGTCCAAACCAGCGGCATCATGGGATTATTCTTGGGGCCGGGCAACGGCGGGTCGGTCGGCTTCATGCCGGTGAGCACTTCACCCCGGACCAAAACCGACGCGGTGGCGGGCAGATGGATCACCCCGTAAACATCGGTCGGCCCCCAAATATCCGTGACGCCGCGCAGAACCGGGTGGGATTTGAATTCGTCGTTGATGATGCCGCGCGTGCTTTGCTTGCCATGGTCGCCATGATGATTGATCCAGGTGTCACCCAGCACCTGGCGCCCGAAGCCGCCGGGCCATTCCTTGTCATTCCAGTCGAATTTCGCATACGGACTTTGTTTGTTCCGGGTGTAGGCAAACGAATGTGTGGCGGTGCGCAGGCCGATGATCGGCCCGCCGCGATTCAGGTAATCCACGAAATGCTTCATCTGTGCGTCCGGCCATTCGCGGAAGCGCAGTTGCATCACGCACAAGTCGGCGGTGTCGAGCGCGGCAATGCCCGGGATGTTGGTCTGATTGTTCGGGTCAATCGTGCCGGTCTGGGGATCAATCGCAAACAGCACGGTGCAGGTGAATCCGTGTCGCTGGGCGAGGATTTTCGCCAGCATGGGCAGTCCTTCTTCGGAACGATACTCCTCGTCGCCGGTCAGAAAAACGATGTGCTTGCCAACGCCCGGACCCTTGGTGCCTTCATAGACGACCCAGTCTTTGGCCCTGGTTTGACTGACCAAGGCGAACAGCAGTCCGGCGGCAACCGTCGTGAGGAGAGTTTTTGTATTCATGCTTTGTGGAAGTTTTGCGCCTGGGATGCTCATTGAGCAAGGCCAAAGCGGCCGCAACCGAACTTGAACTCAAGGAACCCGCAACGCCTCGTTGGCACGCGCTTGCTGCCGTCCCAATCGCACGCCCTGTCTCTGCTTGGATGCCCGCGAATCAGCGACAACATCCGTTTTGAAGCCACATCCTGGCGATTGCGATGTGAGCCGAGGAGCACGGCAAATCCCATCGCCACGGTTGCAGTACGCATCCCGGTTGCTTCGCACCAATGCGCGTTGGCGTTATGGCACCCGCGGAGTGACGAGCCGGTAGTATCGGCTGGTCAGCAGGCTGGGATCGCTTACCGTCGTCAGTTGGGTACTGGTTCGGCCGGGGACATCAACCAGGCGTTGCCACGGAGCATCGAGGCTGTCCTTGCATTGGACCGTGTAGGTCTTGTTGGCTTGCGCGATGAAGCTAAGGGTGATGTTGCTGGCGCCGACAACCACCTGTTCGATCTTGAGATAACTGGCCGCATCGCCGGGATCGGTGCCGGCAAGGTATTCCTGGCCGTTGCTCATGCCATCACCATCCCGGTCGAGTGCGGCATCCAGCGGGTCGGACGGGTTGAGGCCGTGTTGAGTTTCCCACGCATCGGGCAACCCGTCGCCATCGGTGTCGGGTAGGACGGTGAGGTTGACGCTCGCCGCGACGCCTATTGGACTGGCTTCATTTCGGACGACCAGCAGGAGTGAAGTGCTCTGAGTCGCAACGAAGGTATAAAACGAATTGCGCTCGTTCGACACGATCGTATTGGTCACGAACGGCGCTCCGGTGCTGCTCCACTCATAGGTGAAGGGCGGCGGGTTGCCGGAGATTTCCGCGCTCAGCGTGAGCACGCTCCCGGCCACGACCGTCATGTCCAAAGGTGGCTGGATAATCTGGAGTTCCTCAAGGATGGCCAAGCGTGCGGGATCGCTGGTTATTGAACTCAAAATATCACTGACCTGGACGGTGTAGCTGCCGTCATCCGCCAACTGCACATTCGTCAATGTCAGCGAGGCATTGGTTTGCCCGGCGAGGTTCACGTCGTCCTTGCGCCAATGATACTGCAACGCACCCGTACCAACGGCCTCCACGCTAAACGTGACGTTGGTGCCGGCGTGGACGCTTGCGCCCAGTGGCTGCGTGGCGATGAGCAATGAAGTGTAACCCACCCAGTTGGCGGGATCATTGCCGTAGGCGGCATCCTGCTTGCGCCGCAACGTCGCCCCGCCACCATCGGCCAACGGTGGCCACGGCGCGGAATCCCGGTAGCTGACCTTGTCCACCAGAATGTATGGCACGCCATTGGTGTCGGGCACGTCCGGCCGTTGCAATTCGATGTCGTCACTCGAATTGTTGAGCTTGCCACCATACGGGCCGAAGACGGGTTCGGTCGCAAAACCCGAGGTGGCGCGAAAGGCGGCGAGCTGTGCGGTGTTGGTGGGATTAAAGTTCACCAGGACCAGCGATTGCGCCGCGCTCAGCGTCACGGCTCCAGGGAAATCAAAATCCACCCCGCCGCGCACGCGCCAGTAATTCGTCTGAAACGTCGGCTCGACGAGTGCCACAGTCGAGGCCGTGATGTTGCGCAGTTCAATGAATTCATCGTCGGTGTCGTCGAGGCCGCCCGGCAGGTCCGGCGGATGATACATGATCTGACGGATCACGATCGGACCGACGAGGGGACCCGCGTTGGGCCCGGGCAAAGTGCGAGCCACCTGCGACACAAAATCCTCGTCGCCCGTGCTGAGGACGTGGCGACCAAAGGAAACTCCGTTCGCGGATGCGCCAAAGCTGAATCCGTGGCTGTACCCCGTGAGATTGGTATTGGCGTCACCGGAGAAGAGATAAACTTCATCCCCATACGAACTCAGGAGGAAATTGTTGGTCGTGCCGGGTTGGGGATTAAAATCCGACGCCGTAAAAACACGATAACCGCCCGCGGCAATGGTGGTGCCGGTGGGGATGCGGAACTTCCACGGGTATTTGTTGTCGTCGGTCAAAAACCACCCGCCGACGTTCACCGCCGACGCCGTGGGGTTGAACAGCTCGATGGAATCGCTCAAGGGTGGATCCGTGTGTGTGAGCGCCTCGTTGATCACAATCCGGGGAACCGTGGGTGACGGATCATCCGCGCCCGGCGAACCAAACGGGTTGGTGCTGGCCCGCCAGCCAAGGGAGTGGCTCGGATCGGGATTCGCGTTCGGATCTTTGGTGACCAGGGAATAGCCGAAACCATCCGGTGTGAGCGGCCAGGCTCCGCTGTCCTTGTATTCCACCGTCACAACTTCCGTCCCGAGCGGGTGCGACAAGGTCAACTTTTCGCCGGCATTATCCAGTTTACCGGTGTACACGCCGTCCACCATCAACCCGGGGTAGCGCGCCTGCAACATCGCCGGGTTGCGGCCCAGCACGAAGAATTGTCCCGGGTTCAAGCGCGTGCCATTGGTGAAGGTGAAACTGATACCGCTGGTGAAACTCAGGCCGCCGAGATCAATCTCGTTGGTGCCGGCGTTCTTCAATTCAACAAACTCGAACTCGTCGCCCGCGGTCGCCCCTACCCCCGGCGGGTTGTAATTGATTTCGGTGAAGATCAGACCGCTCAAATCCTGTGGAGGGTAAAAGGTCGCCTCGACAATCGCGCTCCAAGCCGTGCCATTCAGCACCCGCGCGCGCACGGTGGTCGGAAAATTTATCACCAGCGGTGTGCCAGGCGTATTCGCAACGGCGCGGGACGAAGTGCCGCCGCCACGCAGGCGCGGATCGCTCCCATCCAAGGTGTAATAAATGGTGCCGCCCGCATTGTTGTTGGTGAGATAGAGGGCGAACCCGCTGGCGACCCCGCCGCCATAGCTGCTGAACAGTGGCGCGTTGACTGATGGAAACAGGCCATCGGCGCGTAGTTGACTGATAAACACCCCGGTGCGCCCGCCCACGAAACTGTTGAGCACATTGTTCATCGCGCTCACCCAATCCACGCGGGTGAACGGCGTCGCGCGCTTGGCGTCACCCCAACGGGCGGACTCGCCCACGATGGCGCGCTGAATCTCATTGCTGCGCGTTTGCAGGATGGCCCGCACGCCCGGCGCGGAAAGCGGTCCGTCATTGAAACAATACTTCTGAACCCGATCCGCCACGAGCATCCGAAACTCCGCGTTCGGGATCATGCGAAACCAAATATACTGCGGGGTCGAGCGTTGGATGGCGGCGACCGGACCACCCGACTGGGTCAGCGGGTTGCCGCAGGTCCAGTCCGGATTGATGACGCCGTAGGTGTTGGGCGGGGTCGTGTTGGCGAGGTTGATGATCCCGGTCCGGTCTTCATTGATGTTCAACAGCGTGTGTTCTGCATCGTGCGAAACGAAACGGAAGCCGCCGTGCTTCCCCGTCCGATCGCGGAACCCATACCAATTGTTGGGTGAATCGTTACCGATGAAATTCGAGATGGGCGCGTCCAGGTTGCCGCCGTAGAGGATGACCAGCATGTAGTCAATCAAGTTCCCCACATCCACGAGATTCTCGTACGCCGGATTGGGCGTGCCGTCCACGTTCAACCCCTGGACTTTGAAGTAGTCCAAGTCGTTGGCAAAGCCATTGGTCGCCGCTTCCCAAAGCCGGTACCAGGCGGCGGTGTTGCCATCCGTCGCGCCGCTGACGTATCCATCCAGTTGTTTGATCACGTCGTAGTCATCCGCGTTGCCGCCGACGTAGGATTCCGCAAAGGACGCCTCGGGTCGCTCCTCGGAATTGTACAGCCCCCAATACTGGCCGTTAAGGTAGAGATGATAAAAATTACCGCGCGTGCCGAGGCCGTTCATCGCCAGTTGCGCGTCCCGTGAAGTCACGTCCCGCAGACAAATCATCCGGCTGTCACCGAGAAACGACCAGGAATAGTTTTGCATCGTGCGCATGTCGAACTTATCAAAGCTGGCCGCGCCAGTCGGGCCAAAGAAGGGGTAGTTCAGCTTGGACGCGCCGTATTCCTGCCGGAAGAAAAACCGAAACGCATGTTTCGGATTGTCCGTGCTCCGGCTGAATCCGCCACGGAGGCGAATTCCACAGTTGATTTGAAATCCCTCCGTATCGTTGGGGTAGATCAACTCGATGGAACAGGGCCGCTCCCAGGCGCTGCCGTCCCCACCTGGGTTGGCGTAAATCCCGTTGGGTCCGAAAAGATCATTCAGGTCCGCCACAATGCTGAAGGTCGGAATCGCCTGGAGATCGCTCTTGATCGTGTCCTTGTAGGCCGGGGCATTCACGATGTCCGGGTCCATCCCGTAGTCCACCACGTTATTGCCCCAGGTGGCGGGCCAGCCGGGCGGGGCCGCGCCGTTCGCGGACTGCGTGATCACATCGTCCAGGAACAAGTACGTCTCGGCGTCAACATCAGTCGGGAGCATACCGTTTCCGTACGCGGCGGCGCGGATCACGGTGGTCTTGCTGATCGGGATTGGAGCGGTGTAGATGAGTCCGCTGGAGGCGGTGGGCGCGGTGCCGTTGGTAGTGTAGCGGATCGTGACGGCTGGCGTGGCGCTGGTAATGGACAAGGAGAACGGGGCGTCATAAAAGCCGCGCTTGTGACTGAACTGGGTGTCCGCCACCACGCCGGTTATCGTACTGGCGCCGTTGGTGCCGCCGGGTGTTTGCGTTTGGAAGTACTTCAATTGATCAACCGGATCGTAACCCCAGGAATAATCCGTGCGTTGGTTCGGGTAAGGATCGAACGACGAAACCAACTGGCGCGGGACGGCGGCATTGTAGAGGCCCAGAAATTCACCATTCGGACTGAGGCTGAAATTGGTGTGCAGTTTCGCGCCGGGCGCGGTCGGCCGACGATCTTTGCCGGAGCAAAATACTATCAGGTAGCCGCGCGGCCCGATGGATACCGGAGGGAAAACCCATTTCGCCGGTTCATTTTCATCGTCCGTCAACGACCAGCCCGCCAGGCTCATCGTGTTGCTGCTCGTGTTGAAAAGTTCCACCCAGTCCTCCACCTCATTATCCTCATCGCGCAATCCGTTGACATTGGCGGCGGCCAGTTCGTTGAGCCGCACCGAATCCACGATTGCATTGGGATCCAGCACGTAGCTCCAGCTCCCGCCCGCGAAATTATTCGGGACTGTCGCCAGATCACGGATGTTATGGTTCGCCGCGAACTGCACCGCCACCGGCCCGGCCGCGGGCGGGACAAAGCTGAAGACATATTGCGTCGAAGCGAGCGCCGTGACGCCCGTGGCCGGGAGGTTGTTAATCAGCAGGTCTGCGGCGTCCACTCCGTTGACCGCTTCGGTGAAATCCACTTCGATCTGGGCCAGACTGCGCACCGTGACGCCCGCGAAAGGAAGTTGAAACGCGATGGTCGGCGCGACCGTGTCCACCAGCGTGTACTGCCAGGTGGCGCCGGGGCCAGTCGCGTTGAACGCATTGGGCGGCACGCCGAAATCCGCAATGCCATGTCCTCCCACCCAGGTGATGGTGACATTGCCATAAGCGGGTTGGGAAAATGTGAACGTGTAAGTGTCGTTCCCGCCCGTCATGCTGACGGCCGGCACACCGTTGACCAGAAAATCCGAGGCGTTAACGCCGCTGACCGGCTCACTGAAGGTGACGGTAATCTGGGTCAATTGGTTGACCGGGCCTGCCGCCGGGCTGCTGGCCGCGACGGTCGGTGGCGTCGGATCGGGGGCGGTTGTGCTCAACGAGCAATCAAATCCCAGATCCGAACTGCTGAGCGAGTAGTTGAAAACCTGGACGGCGATGACGTTCGTGCCCAGCGCCAGATAATTGGTCGGCGTGAGCAGGTCATAATAAACGAAGGGGGGAGGTTCGCTCGCCAACCCGGCCAGGGAAGTGACGGAAACCGCACTGCCCGGCGTTCCCATGTTCACGCGCTGGACTTCCGTGCCGTTGATCCACGCCACAAAACCGTCATCCACAAACGCACCGAGCCGCAGAGCGCTGAACTCGGTAATGTTGGTGAGAACGAAAGTCCGCCGCAGGAAGATGCAAGTGTATTGATTGTGCATGTCCGTGAGCTGGGTCCCGCTGGGTTGAACGTCACCAAACCAGAACGGCGCGGGCGCACTGGTAAAGCTTGCGTCGTTGAAATTGATGCCTCGCCAGGCCGTCGTGTCCGGCGTGGAGGCTTCCGACCGGCCTTTGAACAGTTTCCAGGTGGCGCCGGTGTTGAAAATTTGGGTGGCTGGCGCCGGGAAAGTTGCCGACGCCAACAACAGTCCACACAAAAAATATCGGAATCGTGTCATAAATCGGCTCAGTCTCCTTGGGTCGGGAATTTCAACTATGGCAATGCGCGGCTGGCTTGGAAGGTGCGGTGGGGGGGAGATCCGTTTGCGGATTGACCAAAGACCGGCTCCTCGAGGCCGTAAGACAATAATACTTCATCGCTTGCGTTAACACCGGATTATTACCGCGCCAAATTACACCAAAACGGCCAAAAGCAAAGTGGTTATTGCGGCCTCAGGCATTGCGAACCGCCTTTGACGCGTGGAAGCGCACCACACTCGCACAATTCAGTTCCGACCGCACAGCCGTCCGTTTCCATAACCCTGCCACGAATGATGAGCCGTAGCCGCTGACGTGAGGAAGCGGAGCTAAAGAACACGTCAACGCCAGGGCCCCGCCTCGTTACCTCAAAGGCTACACTGCGACAGTAAAATTGGCTTTGAATGGTGTGGCACTGAAGTCGGAGTCCACGCGCACTTGATGGGCGCGGAGTTCGTTCACGACGGGCTGAGCGTAATCGGCCAGCGCCGCTTCGTCGTTGAGCGTGATGACGCGGACCTGGTCGGGCGCGAGCCAGAGTGGGAAGTTGCCGGCTCGTAGCCGACGACGTGAGGAGGCGGGTGACTGGCTTCCGCCGATGAACCGTTCGTGCGTGCCGAGCGGCGCGCGATGGATGCACAGCGGCGTCTTGTTCGAGTTGTCGCGGTCGCGATAGGTCAGGCCCAACTCCGTCAACGCATTGAATCAAATGCCGCTTGCTCGCTCATTCAAACTCGATTCCGTCTTCCAGCAAACTCACATCTCCTTCGCGCGTCGCGCTGCCGCAATGTAACTTTCCGTGGCCTTCGAGTTGGCGGTCTTGCGATAGACGAGACCGACGGTGAGCGGAGCGGGCGCGGGTTACAGCGGGCGGAGTTTTAATCGTGGTCCGGCGAGCAAGGCCAGACTCTCCGAAACCAACGCCACGCCGTGGCCCGCTTCGACGGCGGCAATCAGGCTGGTGGCGCTGTCGTGCTCCTCGACGATCTGCGGCGGGCGCGGGAACGGCGCGAACATGTCCGCAATCCACGCGTGATATTCGGGATGGTCGGCGAGCGTGAAGGCGATGAGGCGTTCCTTCACGAGTTGTTTCAGTCCCACTTCGCGCGCCCGCGCCAGCGGATGTTCCTTGAACAGGGCCACGCAAACCGGGTAACGGCAAAGTTTCTCAATGGTGAATTCGGCCAGCACTCGCGGCGACACCAGAACGTGCAACGCCATGTCCAGCGTGTTCTCGCGCAAAGGCGGCACGCTGCAAATGGTGCAACTGTGGGTAAACCTGCGAGCGAAGGACAAGAGCGCGAAGCCCGGTTATCAAACCCTGCTCAAGGCGCAGATTCCGAACGTCGCGCTGCCGCACGACGCGGGAACGGTCCGCGTCATCGCCGGCGAGTTTGGCGGCAAGAAAGGCGCGGCCAAGACTTTCACTCCCATCAATCTTTGGGACGTGAATGTGCGCGCCGGCAAATCGGCTGAATTGGCGCTGCCGAACAGGCACACCACCACGTTCCTAGTTTTGAGCGGCGACGTTGTTGTGAACGGTGAGCGCGATGCAAGCGAAGGCGATTTGGCAATCTTCGCCCGTGCAGGTGACGGCATCTCCGTGAAAGCTAAGACTGACGCGAAGCTGTTGGTGATGGACGGCGAACCGTTCGACGAGCCGGTGGTCGGTCACGGCCCGTTCGTGATGAACAGCCGTGCGGAAATCCAGCAGGCGTTCGAGGACTACCAACTTGGCAAGATGGGCGAGATTGATTGAACATCGCTTGTGCGAGTGTTCGCCTGCGTCGAACACTCGACATCACGCCCGCCGCTCCCGAATCTTCGCCAGAATCTTCGCCACGACCTCCCGCTTCGGCTTCGCGCCTTGCGGGCCCCCGTGGTGGACGCGCACGCTCACAGTTCGTCACCGGGTATCGGCGGGACTTCCGGAGAGTCGTTCAGAAAGGCTACGAAATCCTCACGCTTCGCATTCTTGGCACGCTCACGAAGATGTTCCACCGTCAGCATCGCACTCAGTTTTTCCGCAGCAGCGGATGACATCAGTTGATCTACCGTCACGCCCTCCCTGTCCGCGCATTCACGCAACTGGCGGGCGACACCTTCTGGCAATTGGATGGTCAGTGTACTCATGTTGTCATGTTGCTTCAATCCGTCTCAGAAATTCTCCGGGCGTCACCGGTGCGATTCCCCATTGCTCCACGCCTCCGAAATCCCGGACGTTGTGCGTGATAATGTAGCGGCAACTCGCTGCTGCCGCCAGTTCCAGAATCATATCGTCATCCGGGTCGGTCAGCGCGGGACGCCAGCGAAAGAACACCTCCTGCAAGTGGCTCGTCGAGATCAGAAAGTCCAGAAAGCTTTCGGCCTGGGCTTCGGTCCGTTGGAGCAGGTTTTCCGGTCGCAGAAGCACGGCGCGATACTCGGCAAACAAGGCCACGGACATGACTGGTCGAAACCCGGCGTCCGGCAGTCGCGCCAGCAACGCGTAGGACGCACCCCGTTTTGACCGGGCTGCGGCCACAAGCACGCTGGTGTCGAGCACGACCTTCATCACGCCCTCCGCTCGTGAACCTTCGCCAGAATCTCCGCCACCACTTCCGCCTTCGGCTTTGCGCCTTGCGGGCCGCCGTGGTGGAGGCGCACGGAAATGTTGCCAGCTTCCATGTCCTTGCCGCCGATGATGAGCATGGTGTGGACACGGAGTTTTTCGGCGTCGGCGATCTTCGCCTTAAACGGTGTCGCGGAAAAATCTGAATCCACGCGGACCATGTTTGCGCGGAGTTCGTTCACGATGGGCTGGGCGTAATCAATCAGTGCCGCGTCGTCGTTGAGGGTGATGACGCGGACCTGGTCGGGCGCGAGCCAGAGCGGGAAGTTGCCGGCGTAATGTTCGATGAGGAAGCCGATGA
>CAZLOH010000061.1:0-292 GCA_964561105.1 uncultured Bifidobacterium sp.
ATCGTTGGGAGTGGAGTGGGGAGTGGGTTGAATGGATGCATTGCGTGAAAGCATCCCGCCATAAACTACATAAACCATTGATGTACAACATCAAAATAGAACAATCTGTGGGTAATGCAAAGGTCGAGCCGCCGCACTCCAAAGCGTGGAGGCGCGTTCGGCCATGACCTGCCGCACGCTCATTCGTCGCAGCCTACGCTTTCACGGGTGCTCCTTGGAGTGCGATGACTTGGCATCGCTTTCCGCAGGCGGCTGGCCGCCGTCGAACGGGTTGGCGCACGCGCATCGGGTG
>CAZLOH010000061.1:392-25006 GCA_964561105.1 uncultured Bifidobacterium sp.
AGGCGCACGCATCAGATGATTCGCCGCGCCGCTCTACGCGGCGCTGCTTGGGCGACTGGTCGCCCAAGCGGACAAAGCGGCGTCAAGCCGCCGCACTCCAAAACGCGGAGGCGCATTCGTCCATGACCTTCGCCACACTCATCCGACGGAGTCTGCGCTTTCACTGGCGTTCTTTGGAGTGCGATGACTTGACATCGCTTTCCGCAGGCGGCTGGCCGCCGTCGAGCGGGTTGGCGCAAGCGCATCGGGTGAGGCGCACGCATCAGATGATTCGCCGCGCCGCTCTACGCGGCGCTGCTTGGGCGATCAGTCGCCCAAGCGGACAAGGCGGCGTCAAGCCGCCGCACTCCAAGGCGCGGGAGCGCGTGTCACGATGACCTTCCGCACACTCATCCGCCGCAGCCTGCGTTTTCATTGGCGCTCACATCTGGGCGTCGTGCTCGGTGCGGCCATTGGTAGCGCGGCACTCATCGGCGCGCTGGTGGTAGGGGATTCGGTGAAGGGAAGTTTACGCGAGCAGGCGTTGGCCCGGCTGGGAAAAGTTGACGTGGCGCTGGACGTCAGGGACCGATTCGCTCGCGGTGAACTTGCCCGCACCCTCGGGCCAGGATTTGTCCCCGTGCTCCGCGCCACCGGTACCGTCAGCAAGCAGGACGCGAGTGCGCGAGCCAACCAGGTGCAGGTGTTGGGCATCAATTCGCAGTTCGCGACGCTCGGCGACGAGGAGACAACCAAAGGCAACGCCGCCATGCCCCACGGCGCCGCAGCCACACTCAACACCGCGCTCGCTTCCCATCTGCGCGCCGTCGCCGGAGATACAATCTTGTTGCGGATCGGCAAACCGACCGCCTTGTCCGGCGATGCCGCCATCTCTCCAAAGAATAATTCCTCCGTCACTTTGCGCCTCCAAGTTGTCCGGATTGCGTCCGGAGACGAAATCCCCGCCCAGTTCAGCCTTCACGCCGGACAATCGCCCTACAATGTTTTCGTCCCTCTGGACTACTTGCAATCCGCACTTGGCCAGCCTGGGCGCGTGAACCTGTTGCTCGCCGCCAGTCAATCGGCGGCGGAAGGAAATTCTCGTTTGGAAAAGGCGTGGCAACTGGCCGATACGGAGACGAGTCTCACCAACGCTGCGGGCACGACAACTCTGGAACTGCGCACCCCGCGTGTCTTTCTCGATCCGCCGGTTGTCAAAGCGGCGCTGGCGGCCGACTCCAACGCCCAACCCATCCTCACCTACCTCGCCACGTTGCTCCGCGCCGGCACGAACGCCACGCCGTATTCGATGGTCACCGCCGCCGGTGCGCCTTGGACGCCGGCGGACATGCGTGACAATGAAATCATGGTCAGCCAATGGCTCGCGGATGATTTGCACCTGAAGTCCGGCGATGAAATCGCGCTGAGTTATTTTGACCCCGAGTCCGGCGGCAATTTAACCGAGAAGACCAACTTGTTTCGCGTTCGTTCCATCGTGCCCACAGAAATGCCGTGGGCGGATCGGACGCTGATGCCGGAGTTTCCGGGCATCGAGAAGGCGGAGAGCACGAGCGATTGGGATGCCGGTTTCCCGCTCGTTTACAAGATTCGCGAGCAGGATGAGGAGTATTGGAAGAAACATCGCGGCACGCCCAAGGCGTTCATCACGCTCGCCGCCGGGCAGAAAATGTGGGGCAATCGGTTTGGGAACCTGACAGCCATTCGCTTCCCGATTCCGACGAACGCGATACCCCTCACCCCGGCCCTCTCCCCTTCCGAAGGGGCGAGGGAGAATCGTTCGCCACTCCTGGAGAAACCGCAAACCGCAGTTCGCGCGGGCGACTTGGAGCCATCGAAACGCGCGCCATCGCTGTCCCCTCTCCCCGGGGGAGAGGGTCAGGGTGAGGGCGAGCGCAAAACTAACTCGATTGAAATTTTTCGCAGTAACTTGGATCACAAAATCCTCGCCAACCTCAAACCCGAAGTACTGGGTCTGCGTTTCGAGCCGGTGCGCGAGCAGGCCTTGCGGGCGGCGGAGAATTCGCAGGACTTCGGCGGGTTGTTCCTCGGGTTCAGTTTCTTCGTCATCGTGGCGGCACTGTTGCTGATGGCGTTGTTGTTCCAACTGGGTCTGGAGCAGCGCGCGCCGGAGATCGGAACGCTCCTGGCGCTGGGCTTCGCTCCACGGCAAGCCCGCAGTCTGTTCTTGCGTGAGGGCGCGGTGCTGGCGCTGCTGGGCGGAATCCTTGGCGCCATCGGCGGGATTTATTTTGCCAAGGCCATGTTGCACGGGTTGACGACGATCTGGCGCGAGGCCGTCGGCGCAACGGCGCTCCACTTTCATGTCGCCGGCCAGACCCTCGCCATCGGCGTGCTGGCCAGCACCGCGGTTTCCACGCTCACGATCTGGCTGACGTTGCGCAAGTTTGTGAAGCGGCCCGCGCGGGAATTGTTGGTCGGCGATTTGGAGGGCGGGGACTTGTCACCGCTTTTGGCAGGCGACTTGTCGCCGTCAAACGCGGGACACGCCGCGACGTGGGTGGAGCGCATTGTCCGCACAATTCGTCGCGCCGCTGGACGCGGCGCTGCTCGGGCGACGAGTCGCCCAAGCGGGAAAAGCGGCGTCAAGCCGCCGCACTCCAAAAGGCTCGCGCTGGTGGCGTTGGTTTCAGCGGTGGCGCTTGTCGGCTGGGCGATGGCCACGGGGGACACTTCAAATGCAGCAATCTTTTTCGGCGCGGGTGCGTTGGTGTTGATCGCGGGATTGAGTCTTGCGAGCGCATGGTTTGCCAAATTGACGGGCGACCCCCTCACCCCTTCCCTCTCCCCATCGGATGGGGAGAGGGTGTCCGCAGGACGGGTGAGGGGCCATGTTCTGACGCTTGGTTCGCTTGGATTGCGCGGCTGTATGCGGCGACGCAAACGCAGCCTGGGCACGATGGCGATGCTGGCGTGCGGCAGTTTTCTCATCGCATCCATCGGCGTGTTTCGGCTGGATGCGGACCGCGACGCCAGCCACCGGAGTTCAGGCACCGGCGGGTTCGCCTTGATTGGCGAAACAACGATGCCGGTGGTGCAGGACTTGAACTCTGCGTCCGGGCGGGATTTCTTTGCCTTGAACGAACAGGACTTGAAAGGTGTGAACTTTGTTCCGTTCCGCGTGCGTGAAGGGGATGAGGCAAGTTGCCTGAATTTGAATGCAGCCCAACGACCGCGTTTGCTGGGCGTGAAGCCGGAGATGCTGGAGGGACGGTTTGCATTTGCAAAGTTGATTGATGGCGAAATGCGGCAAAAACCGTGGTTGGCACTAAAGCCCGGAGAGCTCTATCCGAAGTACGGCCAGCCGCTCGCCACAAATGAGGTGGCCGCCATCGGCGACGCGAACTCCATCCAGTGGGCGATGCACAAAAAGATCAGCGACACGATTGATTACGTGGACGAGCGCGGGCAGCCGTTCAAGGTGCGCATCGTCGGCGCGGTGGCGAACTCGATTTTGCAAGGCCAGCTCATCATTGACGAAACGGAGTTCGTGAAGCGCTTTCCCAGTGAGAGTGGTTATCGAATGTTCCTGATTGATGCGCCGTCGAACGCCGTGTCGCAAGTCTCCGCCACCTTGTCGCGAGCGATGCAGGATGTGGGCTTGGAGTTGACGCCGGCCGCGCAACGGCTCGATCAATTCAACGCCGTGCAAAACACGTATCTCGGAACTTTCCAGGTGCTCGGCGGGCTGGGTTTGCTATTGGGCAGTGTGGGTCTGGGAATCGTGGTGTTGCGCAACGTGCTTGAGCGGCGCGGCGAACTGGCGTTGCTGATGGCCGTGGGTTTTCGCAAACTCCAAGTGCAACGATTGTTGCTGACGGAAAACGTCGCCCTGCTGGCGGCGGGATTGGCCCTGGGCATGGTCGCGGCTGCCGTAGCCGTGTTGCCAGCGGTGTTGGCGCCGGAGGCACAACTGCCAGTCGGGTCACTGGCGCTGACCTTGGGCGCGGTGTTGGTGAACGGGATGCTCTGGACCTGGGCGGCGACAAAGCTGGCGTTGCGTGGTGATTTGCTGGCGGCGTTGCGGAACGAATAGATTGTATCACAGATGAAAACGAAACTGCTGGGGCCGATACTGGGTCTTGCGTTGGTCGCTATGTTGCTCGCGGCGCAGGCAAAGGAATATCCCGCGCACTGGGGTCAGCCTCCCGCGATTCAGACGCGTGATTACGTGGAACTGCCGGATGGCTACGGACACGGGAGTTCCACCTTGCGAAGCTGGATCGCCGCGAATCTGGCCAAGGACAAAGCTTCCGAAGGCGCAGCGGAATCAAAAGGGGCGACCGTGCTTTACCAACAGAATTTTGACAGTCTCGCCGTGGACACGCTGCCGGACGAATTGATGGTGTTGAACGGCGAGTTCACGGTGAAGGCGGACGGCACCAACAAGTTCCTCGAGTTACCCGGCACGCCGCTGGACAGTTATGAGTTTCTATTCGGGCCGGCGGAAAAGGAGAATGATTCCGTGTGCGCGCGGATCTTCGCCACCGCCAAAGGCCGGCGGGCGCCCACTTTTGGCGTGGGACTCGGAGGGGTGGCCGGATTCAAGTTGCAGGTGTCCCCGGCGAAGGGAGCGCTGGAGATGCTCAAGGATCAGTCCCCGCAGACCAACGTGACTTATCAATGGAAATCCGGCACCTGGACCCGACTCCGACTCCAGGTTCGCAAAATCAAGGACGACGCGTGGAAGATTGAAGGCAAGGCGTGGGCCGGGGACACGCCGGAGCCGGCGGCCTGGTTGATTGCGCTCGACACCGAGGAAGAGCCGATCCTTGGCAAAGCTTCCGTGCTGGCCAGTCCTTTCGCCAGCACTCCAATCCGCTTCGACGATCTGAGAGTGGAACGCGTGCCGGAGAACTGAACGCAGGTGACGAAACCGTTCCGGCTCGGCCTCAATCAAAGTCCGAGCAACTCATGAAATAATGGCAACGCGGACAGCGGAGCTTGCATTTCTCATTGTGCAACTCATGGCCGCAGCGCGGACACCAGCGCCAGTATTCCAGGTCGGCCGCCTGGGGCGGAGGGGCGGAAACGACCGGCCCGGAGGGGAGTTCACGTTTTTGCGGCGGGCGCGGGGCCTGGTTCATGGCTGGGCAGGTTCCGGTTGCGGATCGCGCCGTTCTTCCGCCGGGGCGGGCGGTTGATCGGGCGCTGCGCGTTGATCCCGGAAACGCCGCTCCGGCAAGCCCGACGCTTCGCCGCGGACGTTGCGGCGGGCCGGTCGTTTCATCAACTGTTCAAACTGCTCGCGCTGTTCGCGGGTGAGCACGGTGCGAATTTGTTCCCGGGTTTGCTGCAACTCCCGGCGCATCCCCGGTTCAATCTGGGTGCGCAATTCCCGCACGCGATCCTGGCCATCGGCCATGATGCGGCCGATCTCCTCCCGTTGCTCGGGGGTGAGCCGCAATTTGCGTTCGAGGAGCTGGAGGAACTCGCGGTTCAGCAGGCCGGCCACCGGATGCGCGGGATTGTCCCCGTTCGGATTCGGTGGTTTGGGCTGCACCCGGTTGCCGCCCGGGAAGGCCTGGAAATTCCGAAGCGGCTTGCCACCGCGTTGGGCAAAGCGGACGAGGGTGGCTCCGGTCAGAATTCCGGCGAGAAAAATCACCAGCGTGGCGCAAACGATTTTCCAGGCGTTCACCAGTTTTCCTCCCATTGATTCGCAGGCGCAAAAAGAGTCTGCTCGAACTGTTGGGAAAGGTTGTCGCTGCCCGGGTTGAGGGAAGTCTCGGGTGCGGCGGTGGTAAACGACAACGCCGTCAGCAGAATCGTGATGACGACGCACGGAACGGCCGCCCGCCAGAGGGCGCGCGCCCACAACGCCGAAACATCCACCGCCGGCCGGGCCGCGAGCCGGGCAAGAATGCGCTGCTCGAAGGCGTAGGGCACCCGGTCGTCCGCCGGCTGAGCGCGCGCGGCGGCGATCAGTTTGGCTTGGAGTTGGTCCAGGTTCATGACAGTTTTCCAGACGGGCGGCTCGCTCGGTGGGTTACAAATACTTGTCCGTGGTGATGCGCGCCAGCAACTTCCGCATCTCCGCGCGGGCGCGGAACGCCCGCACCTTCACCAGGGGAACGGACCAGCCGGTGAGTTGCGCGATCTCTTTTACGCTCCGGTTCTCCAGTTCGAGCAACGTGATAATCAACCGGCCGGCCGGAGACATCTCCGCCAGCACACGCTCAATCAGTTGTTTGGCCGCCGCGGCGTGTTCGCTCACTGAATCCGGCGCCGCGGCGAACCGCTCCAGCCAATCCTCCTCGGGTTCGGAGATTTCCGAGAAGGCCGTTTCTCGGTTGCGTTGATGGGCGCGGAGAAAATCGTAACAGGTCCGCACGGCCAGGCGCATGAGCCAGTGCTCGAATGGGGCGTCGCCCCGGAAGCTCGGGAGTTTCTGGTGCGCCTTGATCCAGATTTCCTGGACGATGTCCTCGACCTCGCGTTCCAGCCGGGCATAACGGCGCGCGGTGGCAAAGACGCGGGGGGAATACTTTTGAATCAATGGCTCGAAGCTCGCGGGGTCGCCCTTGACGGCCGCCGCGATCAGCTCCGCTTCGGTGCGTTCCATTGCCGGGACTATGCCAGAGGGCGACTCGCGGACAACGGCAAAAGCCATTGCGCCCGGAAGGGTCGGCTCGATTGTCGCGCGGCAATCCATCTCAAGGCAAACCGGCTTGCGATCGGCCCGCCGCGCCGGATGCAATACCAGTCCGTGCCGGGTTGGACGCCGCCGCGGTGAGATTGGTTACAGTCGAGCCGCAGGAGGCTGGCGCAACCGGAATTAGTTTCGGGTGATGCCGACGGCCTGCTCGAAATTGAGCGAATACTTCAACATCGCATCGCTGATCTTGCCGGGTTGATTGGCCAGCGTCCCGGACATCCGCTCCGCGGCTTCGGGTTTGCGGCGGATCAATTCAAGCGCGGCCATGATCAACGAAAGATGATTGTTGATGTCGTGCCGCATGGTGGAAAGCTGCCGGTTCAACTCTTCGATCTGACCGACATCCAAGGTCACGGGTTGGGTGGGCGACGGCATAAATTGGATTCGCAGGCCGGGTTACACGGTCGGTGTCGGCTCTTCCGCCAGAATCCGCCGCAGCGCTGCCACCAGTTGTTCGTGCGCCACGGGTTTGCGGAAAAAGGCGACCGCTCCCAGATCGCGCGCGCGCTGCACGTATTTTTCCGGATCGCCGCCGGAGACAATAAAGATCGGCGTGTCTTGCGCCTCTTCGAGCCGCTGCAGCCATTCCATGATGCGGAATCCGTCCCAGACCACGCCTTCAAATTCCGGGGGAAAATTGATGTCGAGCAGAACCGCATCGGGTTTTTGCGTCCGCACCGCGTTCACGGCATCGGGACCGTTCGCCGCCGTGACCACGTCGTAATCCGCGGCTTTCAGCTTGAGCGAAAAAGCCTTCAAGATCACCGAGTCATCATCCACCACCAAAATCTTCTTTTTCTTGGCACTCATGATTATGCCGCGCGCGCGGTCAGGTCGAATCTAGCAACATTCAAACCAAGCCGCACCCCGGCCAGCCGCCGAGAATCCCGCCCGCCCAGACCAAGTCGCGTTTCCACGAATTTGGTCGCCTCACCAACCCTGGCTGGCCAGTATTGAGACGGTTTTTGTCCCGCATGGAGAACGAGTTTTACAGGCCGGGCGCGCAACGCGCCACCCAGGTGAACAAACTGTTCGCCACCATCGCCACGCGCTACGACTTGATCAACGATCTCCAAAGTCTGGGGCTGCACCGCCGCTGGAAACGGCGCGTGGCGCAACTGGCCGCCACCCGGGCCGGAGAAAGCGCCTTGGATTTGTGCTGCGGCACGGGCGACATTTCCTTCGCCCTGTCCGCGCAAGGCGCGGAGGTGACCGGGCTGGATTTCAGCGAACCCATGCTGGCGGTGGCGCGCGAACGGGCGCGACGAAACGGAAAAGATTCCCACCTGCGCTTTCTTGCGGGCGATGCGCTGCAACTCCAGTTTCCGGACGAGTCCTTTCATGTCGTCACGGTCGGATACGGATTGCGCAACCTGGCGGATTGGGAAACCGGGTTGGGTGAAATGTTGCGCGTCGCCAAACCGGGCGCGCGTCTGCTCGTGCTGGAATTTGGCAAGCCCGACAACGCTTTATGGCGGGCGTTCTATTTTGGGTATCTCGAACTTTGTGTGCCCGTGTTGGGACTGCTGTTCTGTGGCCGCGCCGACGCCTACCGTTACATTCTCGAATCGTTGAAACACTATCCGGGGCAGCGCGCCGTGGAGGAGAAGATGCGCACCCTGGGGCTGACGAACGTTCGCACCGAAAATTTCCTGGGCGGCGCCATGAGCATCAACTACGGGGAAAAGGCCGTGACCGCCCAATCATAATCGTTGCCAAGCCAAAACCGTCTCCACCAGACTGCGCTCGTGAATTTTCGGGACAAGATCATTGCCTGGCCGGACCTGCCCGCCTGGCGCACCGCTTTTCGCGCCCGCAGTCGGCGGCTGGCCGTTACCAACGGATGCTTCGATCTGTTGCACCTCGGGCACGTGACTTATCTGGAATCCGCCCGCAACCTGGGCGATGCCCTGCTCATCGGCGTGAACGGCGACGACGCCGTGCGTCAGTTGAAAGGGAGCGACCGTCCCATCAATGCCGAGGCCGACCGCGCCGCCGTGCTCGCGGCGTTGCAGAGCGTGGATGCGGTCTGCATCTTTTCGGACAAGACCGCAACCGCGTTTCTCGCCCATGCGCAACCAGACATCTACGTGAAGGGCGGCGACTACACCTTGGAGACCATCAACCAGGAGGAACGCGGCGTGGTGGAGCGCGCCGGTGGCCAGGTGGTGATCGTCCCCATTGTGCCCGGCAAATCCACGACGGCGATCTTGCAACAAATCGCCCGGTTGTAAGCCTGCGTCCGTGATCACACGTTCGCGACGGCAGCCAGAGCCTCCTCCGATGGCTCAGGCAAAGACAATCTCCGTCGTCGTCGCCCGCTCATCCCAGCCGCGCGTCGGCTCGGCGGTCACGGAAGAGATGTCCTTGATGGAAATCTGCCGGCCACGGGTCTTGGGCGATTTGATTTCAATCTTCGCCGGGTCGCACGTCTGCTGGTTGATCTTTTGGTGCGGCGCGGGTTTGTAGCGGACGTACAGCACCTTCGGCGTCTGCGGCGCGAAATACAGGATGCGCGACTTGTCCGGGATGCAGAGATACGCCTTATTCAAAATCGTGCCTCCGAATTTGAAACGCTTCAGGTAGCTCGCCTTGCGATCCGTGTAGGCGCAGGTGAAAACGGTTTCGCGATCCGGCAGCCCGCAATAGAACAACTCCGGGCCAACAAATAATTTCTCGGGCAGCTCGGTGACCTTGTAAGTGCCGTCCTTGAACACGAGCAGGATCTTGTCGAACTTCGTGCATTCCAGCTTGAATTCCTCACCCGAGACCTTGTAGCCCACGTATCCACTCTCGCGATCATACGCCACCTTGAACGCCTTGAAAGCGACAGCCTTGGTGTCAATTTCCTCGTGCCGGCTGCTCTTGGTCGTGAGGCGCGGATACTGCGGGCCGTATTTCGCCAACAACGCCTCCAGATGTCCGATCACGTACTTGGTGAGGCTCTTGAGATGCTTGCGCGTCTCGGCGAGGTCGGCCTTCGTTTGCTCCATTTCCTCGTGGTGCTTGTTGATGTCGAAGAGCGAAATCCGGCGGATGCGAACCTGCAGCAATCGCTCCACGTCGGCGTCCACGATGTCGCGGAGGAGTTCCTTCTTGAACGGTTTGAAACCGTCATAAACGGCGGCGACCACCGCCTCGGCGGTCTTGCACTTCTCGATGAGTTTGTAGATGCGTTCCTCGATGAAGATGCGCTCCAGCGTGCGGTAATGCAGTTCGTCCTGAAGCTTTTGCTCGCGGAGTTCGAGTTCACGCTTGAGGAGGGCGACGAGTTGTTCCGTGTTCTCGCGCAACACCTCGCTCACGGTCAGTTCGACCGGGCGGTTGTCCTTGATGACGACGATGCGGCTCGAAATCGTCACCTCGCAGTCCGTGAACGCATAGAGGGCGTCAATCAATTGATCCTGATCCACGCCCGCCGGACAACGGATCTCGATCTCCACGCTTTCCGAGGTGAAATCGTCAATGGACTTCACCTTCAGCTTGCCCTTCTCGACGGCGGCTTCGATGGAGGCGGTGAGGGATTCGGTCGTGGTGCCGGGTGGCAGTTCCGTGATGACGACCGCGTTTTCGTCGCGGTACTTGATGCGCGCCCGCACCTTCACGCTCCCTTTGCCGTCCTGATATTCGCGCGCGTCCATCAGGCCGCCGGTCTGGAAATCCGGCAGACATTTGAACGGTTGCTTCTTGAGAATCGCAATCTGCGCTTCGAGCAACTCAGGGAAATTGTGCGGCAGAATCCGCGCGCTCAATCCGACCGCGATGCCCTCCGTGCCGAGCATCAACGTGAGCGGGAGTTTGCACGGAAACGTGACGGGCTCTTTGTTGCGCCCGTCGTAGCTCGGCACGAACTCGGTGATCTCGTCATTGAACAGTTCCGTACGCGCAAGCTCGGTGAGCCGGGCCTCGATGTAACGCGGCGCGGCGGCGGGGTCGCCGGTGTAGATGTTCCCGAAGTTGCCCTGCCCTTCGATGAGATAACGCTTGTTCGTCAGCACCACGAGCGCATCGCCGATGGACGCATCGCCATGCGGGTGAAACTTCATTGTGTCGCCAACGATATTGGCGACCTTGGTGAAACGCCCGTCATCGGTTCGGTGCATCGCCCAGAGGATGCGGCGTTGCACCGGTTTCAAACCGTCCGCCAGATTCGGAATCGCGCGATCCCGAATGACGTAGCTGGCGTAATCGAGAAACCCGCGATCCACGCGGGTGTGCAGGCCCAGCCCAACTTTTTTGGGATCGAATGGCCGATACGCGACGGCCTCGACAGCTTCGGCGACGATGTGTTGCGCGCCGTTGCCGTTCGTCGCTCCCTTTTTGGGTGGCTTGGGGGTTGTTCCCGGCGGCGTGCCGTCAATCGGCAATTCCGGCTGGTTCGTTTCCTTTTTTCGTTTCGCTCCGCTCATGTGGCGAATCCATTAAGCCAGAAGCACGCGCTCCCTGGCAAGAATTCAACCGTCATGCGGCCGGCCACTTCCCGGATTTGCTCTGGCGGAAATCGGTGGCAACCTGTCGCCCATGGAACTGCGTGAACTGGCCGAGCGGGTGTTGTTCGCCACGACCCTGGAGGAAAAACTCCAGTGTCCGGCCAGCATCACCGACGAACGCCCGGGCACGGCGATGGAAACGCCCGCCATGCCGGGGCGACCGAGGGAATTGATCTTCAAAACCACTGGCACGGCGCGCGGTGAGTTTCCCGGGACGCAACATCTGGAGCAGACGCGTGAGCGCGGCCGATTGCTGCACTTCTTCGCCAATCACGAACTGCTCGCCACGGAGTTGATGGCGCTGGTGCTGTTGAAGTTTCCCGATGCACCCGCCGCCTTTCGCCAGGGCGTGCTCGCAACGCTCAAGGACGAACAGCAGCACACGCGCTGGTACGTCGAACGCATGCAGGCCAGCGACATTCAGTTTGGCGAACTGCCGGTGAGCGGCTACTTCTGGCGCGCGGTTTCCGGCATGGAAAGTCCGCTGGACTACGTCGCCGGCCTGAGCCTGACGTTTGAACAGGCCAACCTGGATTTCGCCCGCCACTTCTCCCATTGCTTCGCCGAGGTGGGCGATGCGGACTCCGCAAAACTGCTCCAGCAAATCTACCGCGATGAGATTGGTCACGTGGCTTATGGGCTCAAGTGGCTTCGTCGCTGGAAGAATCCGAGTGAGAGCGACTGGGACGCCTTTTGTCGGCAATTGAGATTTCCGCTGTCACCCGCCCGCGCCAAGGGGTTTTCGCTTAACGTCGAGGGTCGCCGCGCCGCCGGCCTGGGCGCAGACTTCATCGAACACCTGAATGTCTTTTCGCAATCCAAAGGTCGCACGCCGACGGTGTTTGTCTTCAACCCGTTGGTCGAAGCGCGCATCGCCGGTGGCAAAGGGTTCTCTCCCACCAAGCATCAAACCCAGCTCGTGCGCGATCTCGCGAACCTGCCGCAGTTTCTGTGTCGGCAGGACGACATTGTGGTGGTGGAACAACCACCGTCGGTCCATTTCCTCAGCGAACTCAAGGAGGCCGGCTTTGTGTTGCCGGAGTTTGTCGCTCTCGACCGGAACGCTGGTCTCCAATGCGGGAGCGCCGGCGTCTCGCCGGCGCGTCCTGCTGCCAGTTGCGCTCCTCGCCATCGAGACGACAGCGCTCCCAGTCGCCGATCTGATTCCCTTCTTCAACGTAAGCTCGGCGGCTTGCGACCGTGGGCCTGGGGACCGGACAGTGTGGAACTGTTCCAACCGCTCTTTGCAAACATTACCGGTCAACAACGTCCGGCTGTTGCTTGTTTCAATGATCGGATCGCCGCGCTTTACTCGAAGGCATGGAGCGCGGAGTTCTTTCGGAAATTCCTCCGTTGCCGGCGTGAGGAGGCGGATTTCTCCTCGCCCGACTTTCCGCCTCCTCACGTCGGCTACATTGAAGGCTGGCTGTGTTCGGAAAGGGAAGTTGGGGTCGCGGTCGCTTCCCTCAACCACGCACTTGACGCGATCAGCATCATCAGATCGCGCGGCCATCACAAAGTGGTCGTGAAGGAATCCATCGGCGTGGCCGGAAGCAATGCGTTGCGCCTATTTGAGCCGGAGATGACCGAGAACCAAAAGCGCTGGATGGCGAATGTCGTGGCTGCTGGTCAACAACTCGTGGTCGAACCGTGGTTGGAACGCGAATTGGATTTCTCCGTGCAACTGGAGATGACGCCGACGGGTCTGAAGTTGCGCGGTTACACGGGCCTGCTCAGTGACGGCCGTGGTCAGTTCCTCGGCAACTGGGCCGAACCCAAGTTCGAGCGCAAGCTTCCGACCGCGGTGACTTCGCTGCTCGGAGTTCTCCCGACACCTGGCAACATGGTCCAACGACTCCACGAGCGGATCTTCTCCGCGCTGGAGGCGGAGTTGCGTGTGGTGAATTTCATCGGACCCATCGGCATTGATGCGTTCATCTATCGCACAGCGATGGGCGAGCGCCGACTCAAACCTGTCGTGGAGATCAACCCGCGTTACACGATGGGCCGCTTGTCGGTCGAGTTGATGGCCCGCGCCGCGCACGGAAGTTTTGGCCTGTTTCGGTTGATGAACCGCGCGCGGTTGCGAGTGGAGGGGTGCGAGAACTTTGTGAGCTTCGCCCGTCATTTGCGTGAGAAATTCCCACTCCGCTTTGCTGCCAACCCAACTAATCGAATTTCAGAAGGGGCGGTTTGCTTGAATGACCCGGACCAAGCACAGGTATGTCTGGCTGTTTTTCAAGTGTTTCGCTCCGCCGAGGATCTGCATCAGAGGACAGGATTGCGCCTGCCATCAGTTCGAAATGACTCGCGGTAGAATCGGTCCTCGAAAAATTTTTTCCTGCCTGGGCCTATGCCGGTTCCGTCAACTCAAGCGCATGGGCATGACGACGTAGAGAAACGGTCCGTTGATCTTGAGGACGCCCGGACTTAACTCGTCTATCAACTCAATGAACACTTCGTCGTTCGGCAGCGCATTGAGGGGATCAATCATGTATTTCGGATTGAAGGCGATCGCCATCTCCTTGCCTTTGTAATTTACCGCTATGCTTTCGCGCGCTTCGCCGACCTCCGGGCTGTTCGCGGTGATGGCCAGATTATTTTTCCCGAAGCTTAACCTCACGGAATTGGCTTTTTCGCTGGTCATAATCTCCGCGCGCTTGAGGGCGTGCAGAAATTCCTCCCGCGGCAGGCTGACCCGTTCCTTGGTTTCGCCGGGTATGACCTGCCGGTAATTCGGATAATTTCCTTCGATCAACTTGGTCACGATGACCACGGCCGAACCTTTTTCGTCCTTCAATGTGAACTCCGCCTGATTGTCCGTGTAGCGGATGGTCAATTCCCCTTTGTCCTGCAAGAGCCGGTTCAATTCATTGACGGCCTTGGCGGGAATGATGAATTCTCCCTGGCTTTTTTCCGAGACATCCACCTCTTCATCCACCAACGCCAGCCGCCTTCCGTCCGTCGCCACAATCGTCATCTTATGATCCTTCAAACTGAGAAAGATGCCGTTCAAAACATATCGCGCCTCGTCCGTGGAGATGGCATAGGACGTCTTGCGCAACATGCTCTTCAGCTTCTCTTGCGTCACCGTCACCTGCTTGTCCTCCTTGAACTTGGTCAGGGGTGGAAACTCTTCCGCCGCCAGCCCGTGAATCTTGTAGAAGGAAGGGCCGGAACGAACGCTGCATACATTCTTGTCGTCCACCTCCATCTCGATTTCCCCGCTCGCCAGTTCGCGGGCAATACCGAAAAGCTTTTTCACCGGCAAAGTTACCGAGCCGGCTTTGGCCACCGTCGCCTCGACCCCACAGGACACGGTCACATCAAGATCCGTGGCGGTGAACTCAACCTGTTTCGCTTCGGCGCGTATCAGCACGTTGGACAGGATGGGCAACGTCGTACGGGTGCTCACGACGTTTTGGACGGCTTGGAGGCCGTTAAGCAGTTGCTCTTTGGAGATGGTCAGGTTCATGCCGGGTTAATAGATGTTTCTTGTACCAAAAATGTATCCGTATTAAGGCGTGTGAATAAGCCACACAAACTTCCACGTCAAGGAAGCCACAACGACTTAGGTGGAAGGAAACGAAAAACAAAAGCCCAACACCAGCCAAAAAGGGAAAAGTTATTGGAGTTCTTCACACCATTCCAAAAGAATTCACCAGCCGCCCGGGATCACTTCACACGTTGTGCGCGACTTATTAAACCCGGAAGAACGCTGCCAACGAATTCGACCTCTTCAAGCGAGTTTTCCCGACCGAGGGAGAAGCGCACGAGTGAATTGGCCAGTCGCGGGTCAACCCCAAGGGCAGCGACCACGTGGGAGGGTTCCAGCGAACCAGCCGAGCAGGCGGAACCGCTCGAAGCGCAAATGCCTTCCATGTCCAAACCCGCCAACAACGCGATGCTGTCAGCGCGCTGGACCACAAAGGAAACGGTGTTGGTTAGGCGATGTTCACGCGAACCGACCAAGCGAACACCAGGAATGGCATCCACTACCGCAAAGAGCATCGCCGAAAAAGAAGCAAGGTTTGGCTGGCCAAAGACCGGATTGGGGACAAAGCGCTCCAAGGCCTCGGTCAAGCCAAAGATGGCGGGGAGATTTTCCGTGCCGGCGCGGCGTTCGTTCTCGTGGCCGCCGCCGAACAGGATCGGGAGGGGATGAAGGGGGGAGCGAATGTAGAGCAGGCCGGAACCCTTCGGTCCATGAAACTTGTGGGCGCAAACGGAAACAAGGTCGGCGTTGAATTGTTCGATGCTGGCAAAAGGTTCTTTGCCAAACCACTGCACGGCGTCGGTGTGGAAAATCACGCCGCGTTCGCGGCAAATCGCGCCCAACTCCGCCACCGGCTGGAGGGTTCCGATTTCGTTATTGGCGGCCATGATGGAAACGAACGTAGAATCCGGCCGGATCGCCTGCTTCAGATCGTCAGGGGAAACGCGACCCGAAGCGTCCACCGGCAGCCGCGTGACGTGAAAGCCTTCCCGGGCCTCCAGCGTGTCAAAGCAATGCAACACGGCATGATGCTCGATGGCGGATGTGATGAGGTGTTTGCCTTTCCCAGCCAGCAGGCGGGCCGCGCCGAAGACCGCCAGATTATTGCTCTCGGTACCGCCGCTGGTAAAAATCACTTCACTTGGTTTGCACTTGAGCACCCCAGAAGTTCGATCGCGAGCGTCGTCCAATGCGGCACGGGCGCGCTGGCCGACATGATGCACGCTCGAAGGGTTGCCCCAGATTTCGCCCAGGTATGGCAGCATGGCCTCGCGCACCGCCGGGTCGAGCGGCGTGGTGGCGTTGTAATCGAAGTAAATCGTCCGCGGCATGGTTTGGGTTATCACTGCATCAATATCTGTGTCTTGGAGGAAAAAGAATAGTTAGCGGGAAGTCCGCCCTCACCCCGACCCTCTCCCCTAGCAGCCTGTCGGACTTAGCATGGAAATTCTGCGTAAGTACCTGAAGGCCAGATTCATTGTCTGTGCTGATGAAGTCATAAGATAAACGTTTAGTTGCTGTAGCTGACTATGTTGTGCAAAAGACTTTTTCTAAGTCCGACAGGCTGCTAGGAGAGGGTGAATGAATGGGCGTCCCCAGTTCCTCATCTGATCGAGTCGTAAATCCCAGCGCAGAGAATTTTTCAAAAAGCGGAAACCACGCCTCCCTCTCCTTGGAGGAGAGGGCCGAGGAGAGAATTCTCCCAACCCAAGTTCGCGCTTTGAATCCCAGAACCGTAGCCACCGACGTGAGTCGGCTCAAACTTCCCTCCCTGTCCAGATGGAGCGGACTCACGTCCGCGGCTACGAGGTTCATGGGGAGGGCGAGCTTTGGAAAGTACACAAAGATTTAATAAACGGCGGTTTCGCTGCCGAAGCCGGGCGGGATGTTGGACTTGTCGGCAAAACGCTCCTCGAGCCACGGGTCGGCCGAATTCGAGTAACCCCGCACTTCCCAGAAGCCAAGAATGTCGCGGTCCATGAAAGTGATCTCGCGGATGAACTTCGCACCCTTCCACGCGTAGCGCTTCGGAATGATCACCCGCGCCGGGCCGCCGTGCTCCTTGGTCAGCGGTGTGCCGTTCCAGGAATGAGCGACCAACACATCGTCGTCCAGGCACACCGCCAGCGGATTGTTGGTCGAGTAACCGTCGAAGCACTTGAAGAATACCTGCGCGGCCTCAGGCTTGGGTCTCACTAGTTCGGCCAGCGTGAAGAACGCCACGCCGGAGAATTGCATGTCGAACTGACTCCAGGTCGTGACGCAATGAAAGTCGCTTACATCGGTGAACTGTGGCAGCGCCATGAATTGCTGCCAGTTCAGCGTCACCGGGGTTTCCACTTTGCCGCCGATCTTAAGCTCCCATTTGTCCAGGGAAATCTCCGGTTGGAGGCCGAGGTCGAGCACGGGAAAATTGTGAACCTGCCGCTGGCCCGGTGGCAGCCGGTCCTGCGAGCGGACGGTGGGCCGGGCCCGGCCTGCCATCTTTGCAGCCCAGCGTTCTTTCGCGGTGAGGTAACTTGCTTTCATCGTCCGACCAGCACTGCGCCGGTCACGCTTAAGCATACCAAGCCGAACCTGGCCGCACAGAATTAAATGGAATCAGGTCCAGCCACTGCCCTAAACTGCGCTCATGTTCAAACCCGCCGACCTGTTTGATTTAAGCCAGACGGAACATGCCGCCCTCTTCCAGGATGTCGAATTTGCCTGGGAGGCGCTGCGCCGGATCAAGGCGTACGTCGCGGCGAACGTGAAGCCGTCCTTGCGCAACAAAGTCGAGGGCGTCGCGTTCATCGGTGATCAGGTCTTCATTGGCGAAGGCACGATTCTGGAGGATGGCGCCATGATCAAAGGGCCGGCGATCATCGGCAAGAATTGCCAGATCCGGCACAACGCCTACATTCGCGATTCGGTCATCGTCGGCGACGGATGCGTGGTGGGCAATTCCTGCGAGCTGAAGAATGTGCTGCTGTTCAATAACTGCCAGGTGCCGCACTTCAATTATGTGGGCGATTCCATCATCGGCCACCGGGCGCATGTCGGCGCGGGCGTGATTGCTTCCAATCTCAAGGCGTGGCCTGGCAATGTGACGGTGGAGAAGGAGGGCGTGCCGTTCGACACCGGCCTGCGCAAATTCGGCGCGCTCATCGGCGACGGTGCGGAGGTTGGCTGCAACAGCGTGCTCAATCCCGGCAGCATCATCGGACGTGGGGCGGTGATTTATCCCGGCGTCAACTGGCGCGGCATCTTACCCGCGAACATGATCGCCAAGAACAAGGCGGTAATTGAGGTGGTTGTGCGGCGGGCGAGGGAAACGTAATTCTTTGTGGCTGCGTTCGCCCGAACGCGGCAAACTTCTCCTTCAATAGCCGCGCTCCCCGGAGCGCAGCCGCGAACGAAAATGATTTCCGGAGTCGAACCGCAACCCGCCGGCGCGGACCTGGTCGCGCGGGTGGAGGAGATTTTTTCGCCCACCGGCATCCTGTCACGGGCGAAGAATTTCGAGTTTCGCCCGCAGCAACAGCAGATGGCGGTGGCGGTGGCGCGGGCTTTGCAGCATCGGGAACACCTCGCCGTGGAAGCCGGAACCGGCGTGGGCAAGTCGCTGGCGTATCTCGTGCCGGCCATCCTCTTCGCGGTGACCCAGAGCAAGAAGGCCGTGGTCTCCACCCACACGATCAATCTCCAGGAGCAACTCACGGAAAAAGATTTGCCCATGCTGGCGGGCGTGTTGGGCTCGTTGCCGGCGCCGGTGCGGTTCAACTTCGCGATGCTCAAGGGACGCGCGAATTATCTCTGCACCCGACGTTTGCAGAAGGCCCGGCAGCAAAGCGCCAATCTGTTCACCTCGTCGGAAGCCGAGGAATTGCAGCGCATCTTCGAATGGTCGAAGGCAACCAAGGATGGCAGTCTGTCGGATTTCGAGATCGAACCAGACCCGAAAGTCTGGGCGCAGGTATGTTCCGAGCGCGGGCTGTGTTCGCCGAAGATTTGCGGTTACCAATCCGGCTTTGGCAAGGATCACGGGGTTTGTTTCTTTCAACGCGCGCGCAACCGGATTTTGTCGTCGGATGTGTTGGTGCTGAATCATACGCTGTTCTTCACCCTGCTGGGCAGCGTGAGCGAGGAGCCGGCGGGCGGCATCCTGTTCAAGAACGACTTCGTGATCTTCGACGAGGCGCACACGATGGAGCAGGTGGCGTCGCGGCACATCGGGCTGAGCGTGTCGAGCGGCCAGGTGCGGTATGCGTTGAACCGGCTGTGGAATCCGCGCACGGAAAAGGGGCTGCTGGCCACGTTGCGCCGGGGCAGTGCGGTGCGGCTGGTGTCGGACATCCTGGGCGAGTCGGACAAGTTTTTCGCGAATGTCGAGACGGCGTGTGAAGAACTGGCGCGGGCGGTGAAGAAAAATTCCTTTGGGGGCGGGGATCGCAGGCGGGCGTGGACGGAGTTGCGCATCCGCCGGGCCGAACTGGTGCCGGACAACGTCACGTTGCCGATCCAGAGATTGCGCGAGGCGGTGAGTGAACTGATCAAGGCCAGCGACGACAAGGATATGGGGCAGGAACTGATCGAGTGCAATCGGCGGCTGGGCGAACTCAAGGTCGAGGTGGCCGAGTTTTTGAGTCAGCAGGCGGAGGCTCACGTGTATTGGGTGGAGCGCACCGGCAAGGCGCAGAAGAGCCTCGCGCTGAACGCCGCGCCGATTGACGTGGCGGATTATTTGCGCCGGCGACTGTTCGCGAGCGACACGAGTGTGGTAATGACGAGCGCGACGCTGGCCACCGTCGGACAGGCGGCGCATCCGGAGGAAGTCAGCAGTCAGAAGTCAGAAACGGGGGAAACGCCTGGCGAAAGAGTTCCCGAGCGCCGAACACCAACCAAGAACCTACCGCTAAGCTACTTTGCGAAGCGCGTCGGCTGCGCGTCGGCCACGCAGTTGCAGGTGGGGACGCCGTTTGATTACGAGCGGCAGATGAAATTGTTTGCGGTCAAAAAAATGCCCGACCCGCGGGAAGCGGGTTACTCCGCCGCCCTGGAACAATGGATCGAACACTTCATCCAGCAGACGCACGGGAAGGCGTTCGTGTTGTTCACCAACTACAAGCTGATGCAGGAACTGGGCGAACGGATGCAACCGTTCTTTGACCGGCTCGGCCTTGCGCTGTTGGTGCAGGGCACCGGCACGCCGCGCTCGACGATGCTGGAGAAGTTCAAGGACGACACCGACTCGGTGTTGTTCGGCACGGACAGTTTCTGGCAGGGCGTGGATGTGCCGGGCGAGACGTTGAGCAACGTCATCATCACGCGGCTGCCCTTCGCCGTGCCAGACCATCCATTGATTGAGGCGCGGATTGAGGCGATTGAGGCGCGCGGCGGAAATTCGTTCAGCGAGTTTTCTTTGCCCGAGGCGATTCTGAAATTCCGTCAGGGCGTGGGCCGGTTGATCCGCACCAAGACGGACAGCGGCATCGTCGTGGTGCTGGACAACCGGATTCTTGAAAAGCGCTATGGGCAGGCGTTTCTGGATGCCTTGCCGCCATGCCCGATGGAAGTGGTTTAACACTGAAGAATGAGCTTGCGAAATCCGGGTCGCGCCCTATCCTCCACCCTGCCTGAACGCCGCGTGTGCGGCTGTTCGTTGAGGCTGAGAAAAAAAAGTTAACAAGCAACCTAACCTCATCCCGGAGTCATCCGGGTTGGCCCGGAAGCCCGGGTAAACCTCCGTTGCCGTGCAACGTGGTCAGTTAGGCAATGGAGCTTCGCCGGGGACGTTGGTCCCGCCTAGCCCCGCAGTTCAGTTCACAGGAATACTATGCTCACGATGGAAGAAGCCCTGAAGCAAAGCGCCGCGCCCATTCGCTTTGCCGCCGGCGAAATTGTCAAAGGTCGCATCATTGAAGTCCGCAACAAGGAAGCGTTGGTGGACATTGGTTACAAGAGTGAAGGCGTCGTCCCCGGCTCCGAGTTCGACGACATCAAAACGGTCAAGGTCGGCGATGAAGTGGACGTCCTGATCGAGAAGCTCGAAGACAAGGAAGGCATGGTCATCCTCTCGAAGGAGAAGGCCGAGTTCCAGCAGAACTGGGACAAAATTCTCACGATTTGCAACGAAGGCGGGCGCATTGCCGGCCGGGTCAAGTCCGTCGTCAAAGGCGGCCTGGTGGTCAACATCGGCGTCGAGGCCTTCCTGCCGGCGTCGCAGATTGACGTCATCACCCCCAAGAATCTCGCCCAATTCGTCGGCAACACCTACGAATTCAAGGTCGTCAAAATCAATCAGGAGCGGCAGAACATCGTGCTTTCCCGCCGCGAACTCATCGAGGCCGAACGCAGCGAACGCCGCCAGGCGTTGCTGGCCGAGATGGTGCCGGGCGACATCCGCAAGGGCACGGTCAAGAACATCACCGACTTTGGCGCGTTCATTGACCTCAACGGCATTGACGGCCTGCTGCACATCACCGACATGAGCTGGGGGCGCGTGGGGCATCCGTCCGAAGTGCTCAAGGTGGGGCAGGACATTGACGTGGTGGTGCTGGATGTGAACAAGGAGAAGGAGCGCGTCAGCCTCGGCCTCAAGCAAAAGATGGCCAATCCGTGGGCCGACATCGAGGCGAAGTATCCCGTGGGCACCAAGGTCAAGGGCAAGGTGGTCAACCTCGTGCCGTACGGCGCCTTTGTGGAACTCGAGCCCGGCGTGGAAGGCCTGGTGCATGTGACCGAGCTTTCCTGGACCAAGCGCACGGCCAAGCCCAGCGACATGCTCAAGCCGGAGCAGGAAATCGAGGCGATCGTGCTCGGCATCAACCGCGACGAACAGAAGATTTCCCTCGGCATCCGCCAGTTGGAATCCAATCCGTGGGATCACGCCGAGCAGAAGTATCCCCCGGGCACGCGCGTCAAGGGCAAGATTCGCAACCTGACCAGCTATGGCGCGTTCATCGAACTGGAGGAAGGTTTGGACGGCATGATTCACGTGTCCGACATTTCGTGGACGCGCAAGATCAACCACCCGAGCGAGGTCTTCAAGAAGGGCGACGAAGTCGAGGCCCAGGTGCTGGAAGTGGACAAGGCCAACCAGCGCATCGCGGTGGGCGTGAAGCAAATCTCGCAGGACCCGTGGGATCAAATTGATGAACTCTACAAGGTGGGCGACCTGGTGTCCGGCCAGGTGACCAAGCTCGCGAGCTTCGGCGCGTTTATCGGGCTTAAGCACGACATTGACGGCCTGGTGCACATCTCGCAAATCAGCGAGGAACGCGTGGACAAGATCAAGAACGTCCTCAAGGCGGGCCAGGAAGTGAACGCTCGCGTCATCAAGATTGACAAAGGCGACCGCCGGATTGGGCTGTCCATCAAGGCGGCGAATTACTCGCCCGAACAGCTCAAGGCCGAGCAGGCGGTGCTGGACGCCCTCAAGCCGGGTGAAGACCTCGTGGCGTTGCAGCACGCCTTCGACGCCGCTGACGAAGCGCGCGGCGAGGAAGCCAAATAAACTGCGAGCGGCCGAAAGGTCGGAGCAAGTGTCAGGCGGGCCGGTCACTGCCCGCCTTTTTCAATACCACCCGGTCAGCTTGCGCGTCACGGCTCCCTGCGCCAGCAGCGACGGGGAGAAAATGTTCGGAACGTATGTTCGCGCGTTGGCCCCAGAACCGTAGCCGACGACGTAAGGAGGCGGAAAATCCGCTGCTCAACGGCGTCCGCCTCGTTACCTCGGCGCAGCTACGTCGGCTACGGCGGGAAGGTTCATGAGCAAGCCTGGCCAGTTGAAACCTCTCTGGCCGGATGGCTTGTTTCAAAGCGCGCAGAGGACTATCCTCAACCACCCGTGAAAAAAACAGTTGCCCATCGAGCCAGAAAAGCGTCGCCCCGGGTGGGAGCAGGTGCCACGAGCCAACCTTCCCCAAAGGAGAAGGCTTTCAGCGGGCCCCTTAAAACGCCCTGGAAGGACGTGTTTGCGATTGATTTGCGTTCGCTGGCTTTGTTTCGCATTGCGATGGGGTTTCTGCTGTTGGCCGATCTGGCCGTTCGCGCCACCGATTTGCGGGCGATGTACACCGATACCGGCATGTTTCCCCGCGCGGAAATTGCGTACCGAATCACCTCGTGGAACTGGTCGTTTCATATGTGGGGTGGTTCGTGGGAATATCAGGCAATCCTCTTCGGGTTGGCAGCCGTTTTGGCGCTGGCGCTCTTGGTTGGCTTCCAGACGCGCCTCGCCACCATCGGGTCCTGGTTGATGCTGGTCTCGATCCACCATCGCGTGCCCGCGATTCTGAGCGGCGGGGAACTGCTCCTCCGCATGCTGTTGTTTTGGGCCATGTTCTTGCCGCTCCAGCGCGTCTGGTCCCTGGATGAATGGCGGGCCAGACGCCGGGGGCACATCCGCGGGCCAAACGAGGGTTCGCCGGAGCTCTCGGTTGCCTCGGCCGCCATTCTGTTGCAGCTGGCGCTGATGTATTTTTTTTCCGCCATTGCCAAGACCAACGGCCAGTGGTTGCATGGTGAAGCGCTGGCCGGCAGCCTGCAGAACGATTTCTTCGCCTCCCCCCGCGCGGCCTGGCTGCTCTCTTTTCCGCGTCTGTTGACCCTCCTCACCTGGGGCACGTTGCTCCTGGAATGGCTGGTCCCCTTCCTGTTTTTTTCCCCCCGGGCCAACGCCCCGTTGCGACTCGTCACGATCGCGCTCCTGGCCGCGATGCATGTGGGCATCGCCGTTTTTCTCGAGGTCGGCCTCTTCTCGTTTATCTCGCTGGCCGGACTTTCTCTGTTTCTGCCTGCGGCGTTTTGGGACTGCCGCGTCTTCGCCCGCTTCCGCCGGTCTCCCGAAACGGCGATCACTAATCCCCGGTTCCGTGTTCCAAGTTCCAAGCTAGTGCCTTGGCGACAGGCTGCCCGGGCAGCCAGTGCCCTGGCGCTGATTTACGTTCTCGCGGTCACCCTTGACAGCCTGCCGGGTCATCCGCTCGCGCCGCTGTCGCCCGATCGGTGGAAAGCACTGTCGCGCGGTCTTGGCCTGACGCAAAGTTTGGGCATGTTCGGGGAAATTCCCTCCCATGACGGATGGTATGTCGCCCGGGCGCAACTCAAGGACGGTTCGCAGGTGGATTTGCTTCGGCGGGGGGCGCCGCTGGATTGGAGGCGGCCGGCGCATCCGACGCAGATGTTTCCCAATCTTTACTGGCAAAAACTTTTTCGCGAGATGACTTATTTCGACGAACAAGGTTTCCAAGTGTGGCGCGCGCCGGTGGCAGAATACCTTTGTCGGAACTGGAACGCGCATCATCCACCGGAAAAGCGCGTCGAACATTTTGAATTCGACTTCTGCACCCTGGATCCGGTTGACACCAACACCCCGCCCCAGACCCGTCGGCATCGGCTCGTACGTCTGGATTTCCACCCCGGGCAGGAGCGCCCCATTGTGAGTGGCTATGATGATGCGACTCAATAGCACCATGGCTCCAGCCAGGGGATTGCGGGCCAAAGGATGGAAACAGCCGTTTCAGCCACTTACCACGGAAGCCAAATCCATTGAAATCGCGATGATTCCTCTACGGATGTCCTGGCCCTGCCGCCGGAGCGCCGGTCTCCGACCCGGCACGAACGTAAAAAACCCGGAAACTCGCCAGAGTGTAGGTCGGCGATCCGCCAGGCGTGTCGAGACGGAGCGTGACCGGATGTACCCACCGTGTTGCCGGATCGGAGCGTAGCTTGACACTGTCCCGGAGCGCGACTGTGCTGAAAGCCAGTCGCAGCCCTGCGAAAACGTGGGCCGCAGTGATTTGCCCCGCGAATTGAGGTTGTCACCCGCTGCGGCTGGTCGAGGACGACACAGCCGCGCCCCATCAGACGCAACGAGTTGAGCAGTGACCGGGGGTGACTGCCGCGTCGTCGCGTGGGGCGTAGCTTGACACTGTCCCGGAGCGCGACTGTGCTGAAAGCCAGTCGCAGC
>CAZLOH010000061.1:25106-28847 GCA_964561105.1 uncultured Bifidobacterium sp.
AGGTTGTCACCCGCTGCGGCTGGTCGAGGACGACACAGCCGCGCCCCGTCGGACGTGTCGAGCCGGAGCAGTGACCGGGTGCGTCACCGCATCGTGTCATGTAATTTTTTGCTTGCCTGACCGGTTCGGTTCGCCTATAACGGCTTTGTTCACAGTCCAAACCTTAGAAAAAAACCACAGCTACAGGAAAAGTTATGCTTCGTAAAATAGTATTGACTACCGTTGCCGCCGGTTTGATGTGCGCCCATTCCGCGTACGCCGGCTCCGCAACTTATGACTTCAACACCGACCCCTCACTGTCGGGCACGTCCACCAACTACGGCAAGGCGGAGTGGAATCCCGATGGAGGCGCCAGCGGAGCCACCGGGGACGGATATTTGTCCGTCTCAGATGGCACCAGCCAGGCCAGCACCATTCTTTTCAACGATTTTGACGCGGGTGCGGTCGTCAAGGCGTTCACCTTTGAATGTGACCTGCGCGTCGGTAACGGCACCCAATCGCCGGCCGACGGTTTCAGCGTCAACTACGTTCGCGCCAATGATCCCGCGCTGGCGAATGCGCTCGCTACCGTGGGCGGCCCCGGCTCGCCCCAGATTTCCGGTTGGGCCACCGGTCCAAACTGCGAAGCCAACCTGCCTGAAGAAGGTGCGCAGACCGGTATCAGCATCGGGTTGGACGCTTGGAACAGCGGCGGCACCGCTCCCTACTGCGATGGTTTAGGTGTCGCCAGCGCCGCGAACCTCGGACCGGACATCATCGGCATGAGCGTTCGGGTGGATGGGATCTTGATTGCCCAATTCCCAATGCCCACGCTTAACGGGGACTGCACTGACGCGACGTCGCTCCAGACCGGGCCGTATGACGGCACTGGCAGCTTCACCGGTCTGTGCTGGGCGCACCTCAAGGTCGTGTTGGACGATCAAGCCCAGTTGAGCGTCTTTTGGAAGGGCAAACAGCTTCTGACCAACTACGCGACCACCTACTTCCCCAGCCCGGGTCGCTTGATGTTCACCGGCCGCTGCGGTAGTAGCTGGCAAAATCAACATGTGGATAACATTTCCATTACCACCGTTCCGGCCGCCCTGGCCCTGGTGAATCCGGCGACCGGTTCTCCGGATGGATTTACCATCTCACTCACCGACTCCGGTTCGAGTGTGGTTGATCCGAACACGGTGACGGCCAAATTGAACGGCGTAACGGCGACACCGCTGACCGTCACCAAGAACGGCACCGTCACCACTGTCGTCTATCATGGCTTCCCGGTTCTGTTGCCCATCGGCTCGAGCAATGTCGTTGAAGTGGCGGCCAAAGACACGAATGCCAATGACATCACCGGCACCAAGTCATTCATTGTAGCCCCGTACGGAACCATCCCGGCGGCGGACGCGGTGACCGGCGTCAATACGACCCTGCCCGGTTTCACCATCCTGCCTTGGCAGTCTGGCGCCGAGCCGAACACGGTTTACTGGATGCTGGAACAACTGGCTGGTCTGCATGGCACCAACGACGCTTCCATCACCGTTCCCACCACCTCCACAGCGGTCATCAACTACAACAACAACCCCGCCTCAGCGGGTGGCGGCGATGCCGGAAATTTCAATACGGGTAACGGATATCCCGACTCCCTGTTTCCCGGTATTCCCGGCATTTTCGGTCAGAATGGCAATGCGGCCTTGAACGTGCAATGCTACTTGCAGTTCGCAACGGCGGGCATTTACACCATGGGCGTCAACAGCGACGACGGCTTCCTGGTTTCTGAAGGCAAGAACCCCAACGATTGGTTCGGCAATTGGCTGGGCTTGTTTAACGGTGGCCGCGGTTCGTCGGACACCACCTTCACCTTTGTGGTGCCCACGGCCGGCATCTACCCGGTGCGCATGGCTTGGGAAAACGGCAATGGCGAACTTCCCGGCAATGGCGCGAACTGCGAATGGTTCACCATCAAGGACGGCGTGAAATACCTCCTCAACGATCCCAGTGGTACGAACGTCAGCGGCGTGAAGGCCTTCTATAGCGGCCCGGCGCTCCCGGCGTTCGTCTCGGCTGTCCAGCCCAATCCGAATTCGAGCGGGGCCATGCCGGACAGCGTGTTCGCCCAACTGACGGATGGCGGCACGACCGTTGGAACGGTTCAACTCTACGTGAACGGTGCGGTTACTTCTCCCACCATCACCAAGAGTGGTGGCGTCACCAGCGTGCAACTTACGCTCGGGAGCAGCAATCTGCTGCCGGGCGGTGCCAACAATGCCGCCCTGGTCTGGAGCGACAGCGGTGGAGCCTCCCATAGCAATTATTGGGCGTTCAGCGCGCAGCCTCACGCCACCTTGGACCCCGGTCAATCCGCTCCGCTCGGCTCGGAGGATGTTTCAAAGCCCGGGTTTGTGCTCGACGTGGCGCAATTCTACTTCGCCTACTCCAACCCCGGCGATGGCACCCCCAATCAGGTGGATCAAGCCAATGGTGCCATTGCTGGACTGTTCTTCCCGTTCTACTCGACGAACATTGTGGATCCGTTCGATACCTTTAATGCGAGCTTTGGCGGTTACCCGGCTGAGTACGGCACCACATGGTACTGGAGCAACTCGGTGAATTTCAATATTGTCACCAGTCCAGGCGACTTCCCCGGTGACTACTACATGCCGGGAATTCCCAGTACGAACACGAGTCCGACAGTCAATAACGATAACATCGCGGCGCTGTTCAAGACCTATTTGGTCTTCCCCACGGCGGGGCTTTACAAGATGGGCGTGAGTAGTGACGACGGATTCCGGGTCAGTCAGGGCTTCGGCCCGGCTCGCCAGGTGCTGCACGTCACGGGCACGGGAGTGAATACGGATGTCGGCGCGGTGGTCAGCCAGAAGGCTGGCAATGCGAACAACCTGGGAGTTGATCTCCCGGTGGTGCCGTTCTCTGCCGAAGTCGTGCCGATCACGACTACGACTTGGGCGGGCTTCCCGGCCCCGTTGCCAAATGTGAGTGGCAAGATTGCAGTTGTAGATGAGGGCATTTACGGCGCCAGTGACCAGTTGGCCACGTATGTCGCCCAGACCAACGGCGCTGTGGCAATCATCCTCATCAACAAACCTGCCAATGGCTTCCCGTACACGGTTGGCGGCACGGCGCCCGGGCCGATCACGATCCCCGTTCTGATGGTGAGCGGTTTCGCCGGCCAACGAGACTTCTGGCTGACCAATGGGACGCTGACCGCCACGATTGGCGCCAGCCAGTCCATCGCGCTGGGCTCCGCTGATTACGGCAAGGGCATGAGTTGGCAGGACTTCCTATTCGTAGTGCCTCAGGCGGGTGTCTATCCGATCAACCTGATCTATGAACAGGGCGGCGGCGGCGCCGGCTTGGAATGGGCCAATTACCTGGCAGATGGCACGCGCGTGCTCGTGAACGACGTCAACACGCCCGGCTCGATCATGGCTTACCGGGCGGTGACCGTGCAGCTTCCGCCGACCATCAGCGTCTCGAAGGTGGGCAATTCGTATCAGATCACCTTCACGGGAACGCTCAAGTCCAGTTCCACGGCGAACGGCACCTACACCGATGTTCCGGGTGCCACCAGCCCGTACACCATCCCGACTGGTTCCGCGCCGCAGCAGTTCTATCGCTCGGCGAATTAACCCAGTAGTCTCGCATTGCGAGGCCATTTCAGAGACCGGGTTGCAAAACCCGGTCTCTTTTTTGTGCGCCCGGCAGGGCGCACTGACTTGTGGGTTGAAGTCCCATGCAGGC
>CAZLOH010000062.1:0-28777 GCA_964561105.1 uncultured Bifidobacterium sp.
GGTTTTGCCATCGGATTGGGTGTCATGGAGGCGGCTGATATCGGTGCCTTGTTTAGTCTCTTCGTAGCTGCATTCATCGTGTTTCAATCACTAGTGACAACCGAGTCGCTGAGTCGGCGGGTTCTGACCGGTTTGAGTCGTCTGGGGTTGGTTGCAGTGTCGGCAGGATTAATTTCCGCGGCAGCATTGAGCACACTGGTCGGCACGCAGGTTCAAGGTGTGGTTGGTGCCGAGCGCGACACAGAATCAAAGTCAGCCCGTTGGAGTTTTGCCACCCAATACAGCCTACCCAAAGCGGAGGCCCTTGGCATTTTGGTGCCAGGCTTGTTCGGCTTGCGAGCCGATTCGCCGGACGGCGGCGCGTATTGGGGACGCGCGGGCAGCGATATTTCATGGGACGAATACGTGGATTCGCGTGGCCAGCGTGGGCAACCCAGCCGCGCATTTCGCGCCGGAGCGGGGAGCAATTATGCAGGGGTTCTCGTTCTGCTAATCGCGGCTTTTGGTGTCGCTCAGTCGTTCCGTCGGCAGGGCAGTCTATTCGATGGCTCCCAGCGGAAACTTATCTGGTTTTGGTGTGCGGCGGTGGTCGTAGCGCTATTGCTGATGTTTGGACGCTTCGCCCCATTCTACCAGCTTTTCTACGCGCTCCCGTACGTCTCCACCATTCGCAACCCAGCCAAGTTCCTGCACATTGCCGAATGGTCGCTCCTGATCCTCTTCGGGTATGGGGCCGATGCGCTTTGCCGCTCAGGGATGAGCGGCGTGATGGGCGCGCCTCAAGGCCTGATGACGCACTGGCAGTCCTGGTGGGCGCGAGTGCGGGGCTTCGACCGGCGTTGGGTGATTGGTTCCGTCGTTGCGTTGATACTCTTCGGTCTGGCGTGGCTGTTCTACGCTTCGTCCCGGGAGTCTTTGGAACGACATCTCATCGAACTAACCAACCTCCAGTACGCACCCATGGGTCAGCGGCCAGACACAACGGCCGTGATTGAATACGCCCGGAAGACCGCCAGTTTCAGTATAGGCCAGGTGGCACGCACATTCATTTTCCTGGTGCCAGCGGTCGGTCTGGTGGCCCTGACTTTGAGCGGTTATTTCCGTGGTTCACGGGCGAAATTGGGAGGAGCGTTGTTCGTTACGTTGCTGATCGCCGACTTGTTGCCGATCGGCCAGAAGTGGGTCGTGGCAGTAAACTGGAAGCAGCAGAACGAAACGAATCCGGTCATCGAATTTCTGCACCAACGCACACCCGAAGGTCGGGTCACCATTTTCCCCCTGGAGCGTTTCATCAATTTGAGCCGCCTGCCGCGCGAAGCTCAACCACTGGCCCAACAATATTCAATCTTCGCGCAACTCTACCGCATCGAATGGATGCAGCACCTGTTCCCCTTCTACGACATTCAAAGTCTGGACATCGTTCAGGAGCCGCGCGTCCCCGTGGACAAGGCCGCCTTCGAGGCGGCTCTGGTCATGACTCCGGTGCGTCGGTGGGAACTGACCAACACCCGGTATCTGATTGGTCCCGCTGCGGTGCTGGAGCTGTTCAATCAGCAAATTGACCCCGTGAAAAAGCGACTGCGCGTGGCCACGGAGTTTGACCTGGTCGCCAAACCAGGCGCGGGGGAATCTCCGAGCTTGGAGCAAATCACCGCGACGGCGCAAACCAACGGTCAGTTTGCCGTGTTCGAATTCACCGGCGCATTGCCGCGGGCCAAGCTCTATGCAAACTGGCAGGTCGCCACGAATGACCCGGCCCAGCTTCAAAGCTGGGTGAAAGACCTGCAGCAACGTCTGTCCGCAGAAATGGCCTCAGCTCTGGCTGTGCAAAGTCCCACCGATGTGGCGACACTAAAGGAACTCGGGGAGAAGTCATTTGATCCACAGGAAACCGTATTGCTGGCCAAGCCCATCGCCGGATCGGGAACAACAAACCAGAATGCGGGTGAAGTGCAATTCGTGAGTTATGCCCCCAAGCGCATTCTGCTCGCGGCCAAAGCACAGGCGCCGGCCATTTTGTTGCTGAATGATAAGTATGATCCCAACTGGCGGGTCTGGGTGGATGGCCAGCCGGCGACGTTGCTGCGATGCAATTTCATCATGCGCGGAGTGCAGATTCCGCCTGGTGAACATCAAGTGGAGTTTCGCTTCACGCCATCGCTGACCGGGCTTTACGTGAGTCTCGCCGCCTTGTTGCTGGGTGTGGCGTTGCTCGGCTACCTGGTATGTGTTCCCGAGCGTCGCGCATCAACCGGCCCCTAGCCGATTCGCATCAGGTTCCGGCGACCAGTCAGCAGTCTGGTGTGGACCGGAAAAAATTATTCCGTGGCCTTGTGCAGATAGAAGCAGGCCGAGTCTCCCTCACCTTTCCGATTCAGCTCGGCGGCCCGAGCGCGGTATTCCCGGATGGTGTTGGTTGGGAAGTAATGTCGCCATGGATTCGCGGCGTAGGAACGCTTGTCAATTAGTGGAATGTCACGGACGTATTGCTCGCTGCCGCGAAATTGAAAGTCCGATGACTCGTGGATGACTTTCCCCAATTGCAATCCAGAGTGGGTGGCCAGCCACTGGATGCTTTTGACCGACGGTAAAAAAATATGCCTGGGCGGGTCCAGTTGAACCCAGTTCACGCCATAATGCTTCCATGCAAACGAGCCCGCCACAGGCACGCGGATAATCGCCAGTCCACCCGGTTTCAACAGGCGGGCGATGTTGGCCAGAATCTCCACGGGCGTCGTCATGTGCTCAAAGGAGTGGTGCAGCATGATGACATCGAACTCCCCCGCCAACTGCGCGAGGTCCTTTTTCCAGATTCGGATCCCCTCTGGCGTCGTCAGGTCAGCCTCCAGAAATGGGTCCACTCCGGTGAGGTTGGAAAATCCAAGCGAGTGCAACAGCCGGAGCAGATCACCGCTGCCGCACCCGACATCGAGAATGGCGGCATCCAGCTTGATCCCGGCCCGGGCCACGGATTCCACCGCCTCGTTTTTGCCCATGAGTACGGCGGCCATCCGGCCGAGGAGATTGCTGCCATCATACGAATACCGCGCCCAGCAGCGCTTCAAGAACCGCGTGACCGCCCCCTGTTTCCGAAACGAATAGTAGTTGTCCGGATAATACTGAGCGAGGTTCACGGGCGGTTCCTGGATTTGCACACAACCGCAGTGGATGCAGTCGAAATAAACGAATTCGTCGCGCCGACCGAACATCATCTCCCGGGCCCGGTAAACCGGATGGTCCGCTTCGCTCTGGCAGATTCGACATTTGTTCATGGTCTTGACCTGAATTTGACTCCCGGCAGTTCAAAATTGTTTCCCAACCGGCGGTGGCATCCTATACACTTTCGTCGCCCGAGCCATTCCAAATGAGTAGGTGGCCGGGCGATGCCGCTCCACGGCGAGTTGTCCGTTACTGAACTTTATGCCAAGCGATACCAACGCCGCCGCCGCCAACGCGGAGTCCATCCGCCAGAATCTCAAAGCGATGTTTGCCGAGCTGCAACGCGGACGCCCCGAGGTGCAGCCTTCCAAATACTGGGTGGAATTAAATCAAAGTGATGAATCCCGACTGATGGCGGTTGGGTTCGAAAACTTCAAACGTACGGTCGCGCTGCACTATTTCACCTGGACGGCGATCTGGCCGTGGGACAGTCAACTGCGCTTCCTGATGTCGCACCTGCCATTGACCGCGACCGTCGCTAATGTTTTTCGCACCTTCCGACCGCTCAAGCACGAGCACATGTCCATCCCTCGATCGCTGGCCGTCAACTTTCTTTCCTACATGGTCTGGGACTATGCGTCGCGTACTTGTCCGTCTTTGCAGCAACTGACCGAACCGGAGACCGGCAATCCGCTGCGCCTCCATCGTCAGGGACGATTGATCTCCCAGGATCTCGCCAACTCCGCGCTGGAGGCCCAGTCCATACTAGGCGGGTTGCCCGGCACCGACGGCATCAAGCGCATCGGCGAACTCGGGGCCGGCTATGGCCGCAACGCCCACGCCCTGCTCTCCCTGTTGCCCAAAGTCCGCTATGTGGTCATTGACATTCCGCCCGCGCTCTACGTTTCGCAGCGTTACCTCTCCGAGGTCTTTCCCAACCGCAAGACATTCACTTGGCGACCATTCACAAGCTACGCCGAGATTCAGGCGGAGTTTGAACAAGCGGAACTGGCGTTTCTTCTGCCCTCGCAGATCGAGCTGCTGCCGGACGGGTGCTTCGATTTCTTCGTCAACGTATCGTCGCTGCATGAAATGCGGCTCGACCAGATTCGTTACTATTTCCAGCAGATTCGCCGGCTGGTTCGTGACCAGGGATGGTTCTATCTCAAGGAATGGAAGGTCTCGTATATTCCGTTTGAGAACGTGATTGTCCGACAGGAGGAATATCCTATGTCCGACTGGCATGTGCTTTTTCAGCGCGAAGCGTTGGTGCAGACGAAATTTTTCGAAGCGTTACTCCAAAAAAAGTAGCCCCGGTATCCCGGTTGCGCCCGCCTACCCGCGCGCCAAGGTTTGCTGCACCACCTCAAAAACGGCGTCCGGCGTCACGGCGGCCATGCACCGGAGCAATTCGGCTCGCGTGCCTTTGATGCCCGCGCCATCGAACCGGTAATACTCCAACTGCCGCCCCGCCACCGCCGCGTTGGGCACGAGCTGGAAATCATTTCCATGCGGCGGGTTGGTCAGGTTCAGCGTCGGCGTTTCAATCACCACCTGCCCGCGCGTTTTCATCGCCGCCGCCAGGTGCATCAACGCCGTATCCACGCTCAAGAACGCGTCGCATCGCTGCAATAGCGCCGCCGTCTGGCGCAGATTCTCCGTTGGCACATGCAGGGTGCGCCGCGCATCGGTCGCGGCCCGGATCCGCTCGTGCTCCGCCAGTTCGCCCGGGCCGCCAAACAACAACACGGTCACCCCGGGCTGGGATTGATTGATGCGCTGAATCAATTCCAGATAATGCGACAGCGGCCAGCGCTTGAGCGTCAGATTTTTTGTGCCTCCGGAACCGACGTGAATCCCGAGCAGCTTCCGCCCCGACAATTGTTGTCCTTGCAGGAACGATTCGGCCCAGGCGCTTTCCGCCGGCTTGAGATGCACCTCCATTTCGTTGCGACCCAGCAGCGGTTTGGCGTCCAGATATGCGAGCAGGTCCAGATTGTTGACCACCGTGTGCCGCGCATAATCCTGCGGGTGTTGCCGGTTCACCAGCCAGCCATCCAGCCAGCCCGAGCAGTCGTAGGCGTGGCTGATCCGCACCCGCGCCCCGATGATCCGCGCCACGAGCCGGTAATGAATCCGGCTTTGCGGATGCGTATTGAGACTGAAATCGTAACCTTCCTGCCGGAGGGCCCACAGATATTTGAGCGAATCGCTTTTCGTTGCCGTGAATAAATTCTTCTGGAACACCCGGTTCAGGTGCGGATTGGTTTCCAGCACGTCCTTGGCGCCGGGCCAGAGCACGAGCGCATCCAGCGTCGCCTGCGGGAAATTCGCGCGCAATTCGCGGATCAACGGCGTGGCCAGCAGCGTGTCTCCGATGCCCGCCAGCGAGATGACCAGTATTTTCATTTCAGCGCCGTCTTTATGGACGAAAGGCGCCCGGCCAACAAACACAAACCGTCCCGGGCCGCCCGCGTTCAAAAATGTTCTCCATTCCGGCGCCCGACTTCGTTAGGCTCGGGTTCGTGAACCTATCGGAACATCGCAAGGCCATAGACCAGTTGGACTCACGGATCGTCCAGTTGCTCAATGAACGCACGCGTCATGTGCTCGCGATCGGCGAAATCAAACTCAAGGCGGGTGAGGAAATCTACGCCCCGCATCGTGAGCGCGTCGTGCTCCAGCGCATCGGCCAGCTCAACGGCGGCCCGATGACCGACGACCAACTGCGGGCCGTTTACCGGGAAATCATGTCCAGCGCCCTGGCCCTCGAGAAATCGCTCACCATCGCTTATCTCGGCCCGGAAGCCACGTTCACGCACCAGGCGGCGATCAAACGCTTCGGCTCCAGCCTGCGCTACACCGCGCAGAAAACCATCACCGACGTGTTCACCGAGGTCAGCAAACACCGCGCGGATTACGGCGTCGTGCCCGTCGAGAATTCCACCGAGGGCGTCGTCACGCACACGCTCGACATGTTCGTGGACAGCGATCTCAAGATCGTGTCGCAGATTGTCCTGAAGGTGCAGCAATGCCTGATGAGCAACACGCCGCGGACCCGGATCAAGAAACTTTACGTCCACCCGCAGTCGCTCGCGCAATGCCGCGGATGGATTCAAAATCATCTGCCTCGGGTCGAACTCATCGAGACTTCCTCCAACGCCCGTTCGGCCGAACTCGCGGCGCAGGAGAAGGGCAGCGCGGCCATCGGCGGATTGCTCGCCGCCGAGAAATACGGCCTGGCGCTACTCGAACTCGACATCCAGGACAACGCCGCCAACGCCACGCGTTTTCTCGTGCTCGGCCGCCAGTGCAGTCCGCCCACGGGCAAAGACCGCACCAGCTTGATGGTCAGCATCAGTCACCGGGTCGGCGCGCTTCATCACGCGCTGGCCGCGTTCCGGCGTTATCGCATCAACCTCACCAAGATCGAGTCCCGCCCCAGCAAGCGAAAGGCCTGGGAATATTATTTCTTCATTGATTGCGACGGCCATGTTCAGGACCGCATGGTGGCCAGGGCGATTGAGCAACTCGGACGCGAGTGCAGTTACGTCAAGGTGCTCGGCTCGTATCCCAATGCCGAATGAGCCGGCGATCCCGGGCGGCCACCGGAATTCCGCTCCGCGCTTGCCCTCCCCGCACATTCGCGCTTTCCTTTCCCGGACATGAGCAACTCTGCCGAGCCAGATTTTCCCGGGGACGACACCCTCCAAGCCCTGCGTGAGGCGTTGCGCGTCTCGCCGAACAACACGGCCCTCCGGCTGCATTTCGCCGACACCTTGTTGCGCCACGGGCACGCGGACGAGGCCGAGAAAGAGTTTCGCGCCGGCCTCGCCCATTCGCCGAACAGCCTGCCGATGAAACTCGGCCTTGCCCGCGCCTTTTTCCAGCAGGGCAAACAAAGCCACGCCCTGGTGATCCTCGAAGACCTGGTCAAGCAACCGCAGGCGCCGGCCCGCGCCTTTTTGCTCCACGCCAAAGTGCTGCTCGGCATCGGCGAAATCGGTCAGGCGGTGACGGAATACAAACGCGCCCTCGAACTCGATTCGGGCCTGGTGGACGAGGAACTCTCCGCCCGCCTCGGCATCGGCGCGAACGAGGCGGAAAGCGAAGTCGTCGAGGGCAAAGTCCGCGCCGCGTGGGGTGAGGCGGACGAAGCGCCACCGGCCCGCGCCATCGAGCGGCCGAAGCTTACGTTCAACGACGTTGGTGGCATGGAGCGGGTGAAGGAGGAAATCCGTCTCAAGATTATTCATCCTCTCACGCACGCCGATCTGTACAAAGCCTACGGCAAACCCGTCGGTGGCGGCATCTTGATGTATGGCCCGCCCGGTTGCGGCAAAACGTACCTGGCGCGCGCCACGGCGGGTGAGATCAAGGCCGCGTTCATTTCCGTGGGCATCAACGACGTGCTCGACATGTGGATCGGCAACAGTGAACGCAACCTGCACAGCCTCTTCGAGCAGGCCCGCGATCACAAACCCTGCGTGCTGTTCTTCGATGAAGTGGACGCGCTCGGCGCCAGCCGCAGCGACATGCGCCAGCACGCCGGCCGCCAGCTCATCAACCAGTTTCTGGCCGAGATGGACGGCGTGAAATCATCCAACGACGGTGTGTTGATTCTGGCGGCCACCAACGCGCCGTGGCATCTCGATTCCGCGTTCCGCCGTCCGGGCCGGTTTGACCGGGTGCTCTTCGTGCCGCCGCCGGACGCCGTCGCGCGGGCCGGGATTCTTCGGCTGCAATGCAAAGGCAAACCGCTGGCCGAAATTGATTTTGACGCGCTGGGCAGGAAGGCCGAGGGATTTTCCGGCGCGGACCTGAAGGCCGTGGTGGATGTGGCCGTGGAACGCAAACTTCAGGAGGCGTTGAAAGCCGGCTCCCCAAAACCGCTGACGACGAAGGATTTTACCGCCGCGCTCGGCACCTTGCGGCCCACCACCAAGGAATGGTTCGCCACCGCCCGCAACTACGCGCTCTACTCGAATCAAGGCGGCATCTACGACGATATTCTGCAGTACTTGAAACTTTGATAAACCCCAACCTCCAACGCGCCCTGCTGCTGCTCCAGCAGTCGCGCCATGAACAGGCCGAGGGCGAACTGCGGCAGGCCCTGGCTCACGAACCGCAGGACGCCTATCCCCACGCGCTGCTGGCCTTGTGTCTCACACAACGCGAGAAGTTTGAGGACGCCACGGCCGAAGCGCAGCAGGCCATCCATCTCGCGCCCGACTTTCCCTTCGCGCACTACGCCCACGCCCGGGTGCTGTATGATCGCAATCATTACCCGGAGGCCCGGGCCGCCATCGAGGAGGCGATCCGGCTCGACTCGACGGATGCGGATTATTTCGCGTTGCTGGCGATGATTCACTTTGACGAGAAGCGCTGGCCGGAGGCGTTGGCGGCGGCGGAACAGGGTTTGCAGTTCGATTCCGAACACATCGGTTGCACCAATCTGCGCGCCATGGCGTTGGTCAAGCTGGGACGCCGGGCCGAGGCCGGTGCGACGATTGACGCCGCGCTGGCCCGGAATCCGGACAATGCCACCACTCACGCCAATCAGGGCTGGACGTTGCTGGAGAAGGGAGAGGCCCGCAAGGCGCTCGAACACTTCCGCGAGGCGCTCCGGCTCGATCCGGAAAACGACTGGGCGCGGCGCGGCATCATCGAGGCGCTCAAGGCGCGGAACCTCATTTACGCCGCGATGCTGAAGTATTTTTTCTGGATGTCCAAACTGAGCCGCCGGGCGCAGTGGGGCATCGTGCTCGGTGGCTACTTTGGCAGCAGGTTGCTGGGCGCCGTGGCCGATTCCTACCCCGGCCTGGCGCCATGGGTGTTGCCGCTGCGCATCTTCTACGTCGCGTTCGCGGTGTTGACGTGGACGGCCTATCCGGTTTTCAACCTGCTGTTGCGCTTGAACCGTTTTGGCCGGCTGGCGTTGACACCGCAGCAAACCGTGGAATCCAACTGGGTGGGCGCGTCGCTCCTGCTCGCTTTGATTTCCCTCGGTGGTTGTCTCGTCCAGGGTTTCGGTAGTCCGTGGGTGATGTCGCTGGCGGTGTTTGGACTGCTGTTGCTGCCGGTGAGCGGGCTGTTCCGCTGCGCCCACGGCTGGCCGCGCCAGACGATGCTGGCGGTGGTCGCGGTCCTGGCGCTGATCGGCGGGTCGGCGATCGCGCTGATCTGGGCGGCGGCCCGGGACGGCAATCGTTACGTGGAAACGACGGCGAACAATGCCTTCTCCCTGCTCGGTTTGTTCGCCCTGGGCATCCTGGCTTCCTCGTTCCTGGCAAATTTTCTCGCGACACAACGACCGCGACGATGAGCTCGGTCAGCACGCGTCATTCCGTTTGCGTGACCTGAAGCTACCGAGGCCCAGCCAGCCCACGAACACCACCGTCACGCCCACACCGAGAAGCGCCAGCACGCGGTCCAAAGGCACCGAGCCTGGTTCCCCCACGCGTGGGTCGAAGTATATCGTCTCGCCCTCGCCGGCAAACGGCGCGCCGGATTGCACCCGGCCATGCTTGTCCACACCCTGCGAGATGCCCGAGCTGGCCAGCCGAAAAATCGGGATGCCATATTCCGCCGCCCGCACCGGCGCGACACGGGCGTGCAGTTCGTGTTGATGCCGCCCCCAATCCGCCACATCCATCGTGGGCACGATCAGCATCTGCGCGCCCTGCCGCACCAGTTCGTCCGTCACGCGCGTGTAGCTCAGGTCGTAGCAAATGCAGATGCCGATCCGACCCCACGGTGATTCCCAGATTTTTTGTTCCGGCGCCGGCAGACCATCTTTGAAAAACTGAATGGGCACGCTTTTCACCTGTTGAAAAACGACCTGGCCATTCGGGCCGATCACGAACGCGGTGTTGTAGTAATTGGTGCCACCGAGCGGCTGCCGGCCACCCACGATTAGAAACTTTTGATTCAGGCGACACCAATCCTTGAGTTGATCCGTCGGCTCGCCGTCGAGGGTGTATTCGCTGAGGACGATCAAGTTGACGTTGGTCAACGGGCGACTGCCGATTTGATTGGCGACCATTGTGTTGTCCTCGGCGACTACCCGGTCCAGCGCGTGAATGATGTCGCCGGGACCCGGAAACTCCAGTTGAACTCCGGCCACCCGGAGATTGGGTAGTGGTCGCATCAGTTTGGCCGCCGGCAGCAAGAGGAATGAAAGGGCAAGCAATGCGGCCAGCGTCAGCGCGCTGCCAACCAGGACCCGGCGCGCCGGGAAGGTGAGAAACAGGCCGGACCACGCCGACACCAGAAAACCGACGCCATACACCCCCAGCCAGCGCCAGGGCACGACGGGCGATTCCGCAAAGGCGTATCCGACGTTCAACCAGGAGAATTTCAGAAAGTAGAGTTCGCTGCGGAAGTATTCGAGTCCGATCCAAAGGAAGGGGATGAGGAACGCCGTGCCCTTCGGGCCGAGCTTGACCAACGCCAGATGCGCCAGGACCACGAAGAGGGCGATCCAAACCGCCAGCACCAGCCACAAGGGAATCGCCGCCGCTCCAAAGATGCGCCAGAAACAATCCAGTTGTGGTGCGGCGCAGGCGAACCCGACCGTCAGCGCCGTGTAGAAACATCGGCGCGTGGTCGGCAGCCGCGCGAGTTGCATCAGACAGACGACATACCCAACGATGCCAAACGCCAGCAGCCCGGGCTTCGCCGGTGTGTAGGCGGCGTGAAAGCACGCCACCGCGATGACCGCAAACAACCCGGCCAGCCGCCAATTTAACGGGGCAAATCGGACGGTCGGCCGCGCGCCTGCGCCTTGGGTTGCAGTGCCATTGCTCCTCACGATAGATTTATCTGGAAAGCTCCACGGATTCGCTACTCGGACCTTAATTCAAACACGCCGGCGTCTCGCGGCGACAGTTCCAACTTCAAAACCAGCGGGCTGCCGGCGAAGTTCCCGATGCGCCGCCGGTCGGACTCATCCACGCGATAAATGACTCCTCGCTCCGGAAGCCCGTACGCCTTCGGCTCCAGTCGCAACTCCGGCGTTAACTGCGTTCCAGGGTTTCGCGCTCACCGGGGGCGGAACTCTGTTGCGCCACCTCCTTCACCTTCCGCAAATCCAGTTTGCCGGTGCCCAGCATCGGAAACGCCGTCACGCGGATGAACGCATCAGCCTTTGGTTTCCACAGGTTGGGCAGATCGCTGGCGGTAAGTTTCGCGAGACAATGCTGCAATTTATCGTCCGGCAGTTTGTGCAACACCATCAGGCGTTCACCCTTTTTTTCGTCAGCGACGCTGGTGACGACAAAGGTCTGCTCGGTGGCTTCCGCGAGTTCGTGCAGTTTCTCCTCCACCTTGATGTGCGGCACCATTTCGCCTCCGATCTTGCTGAAACGACTGAGCCGATCGGTGATTTGCACGAAGCCGTCTTCGTCGAGCGCGGCAATGTCGCCGGTGACATACCATTTGTCGCCGGCAGCGCCGGCGCTGCCCGAGGCTTCAATCAGCACTTCCGCCGTTTTCTCCGGCTTGCCCAGGTAACCGAGCATCACGTTCGGCCCCCGCACCAGCAGCAGACCGCTTTGTCCCAACGGCAATGACCCGGCGGCGCGTGGTTGGGCGGGGTCAACAATCCGCACGCAGATGCCCGGCAGCGGATGGCCGATCTTGCCGCGCTTGGCCCCAACCTGGCGAAAGCCGGCGGCGCGAAAATCGTGGGTGTTGACGGTCACGGCCGGCGCGCACTCCGTGCAGCCGTACGCCTCGAACGGGCGGATGCCAAATTGCTCATCGAACGCGCTCGCCAGCCGCTCGGACAGTTTTTCCGCGCCGACCGTGACGAGGCGCAGGCTGCCAAAATCGGCCGGGTTGCAGCCGCGCAGGTAGAGTTGGAGAAACGTGGGCGTCGCCAGCAGGAAGGTGACACCGTATTCGCTGACGAGCGGGCCAATGGTTTTTGCGTCCAGAGGGTTGGGATGATAAACGACGCCGACCCCCAGCGCCCCGGGCAACGCCAGCGTGCCGGTGAAACCGAACGAATGGAAGAACGGCAGCACGCCCAACACGCGGTCGTCCGAACGGAAGCCAAAGACCTGGCCAAGCTGTTCGAAGTTCGAGCTGACGTTGTAGTGCGAGAGCATCACGCCCTTGGGTTCGCCGGTGCTGCCGCTGGAGAAGATGACCGTGGCCAGCGAGTCCAATCCGGGTTTCCGTTTGCAGCCCAACCATTGCTCCAGGAAACGGGCCGGCGAAAGACCCGCCATGAAAAGGGCGGCGGCTTTTTCACTGAAGGCGGGCGCCTTGATCAAGTCTTCCAGGTAAATCAATTCGCCCGGCGGCTGAAGCTTGAGCTTTTCCAAAAACACGCGCGAGGTGAGGACCGTTTTGATTTCGCATTGCTGGATGCAGGAGGCAATGCCTTCGGCCGACAGGGTGTAATTCAGATTCACGGGCACCTTCCCGCTCAACAACGCCGCCCAGTTGGCCAGCGCGCCGCCGACGCTGGGGGGCAGCAGCAAACCCACCATGTTTTGCCCGGCCCAGATTTGTTTCAACCGCCGGGCCAGAAACACGGCGCGCGTCAGCGCCGATCCAAACGAGACCCGCGGGGTTTGCAAATCACCCAGGGCAAACCGGCGGGGATGCCGGCGCGCGGTGCGAAGGAACTGTCGTGACAACGGCAGCATGCGGGCTTTGCGTTGCTGCCAGGCCTCGGCGAGCAGTTCCTGCACAACCTGGCGCACTGCAAACGGCGTCGCGCTGGCCGGCAGCGCCCGGCCGAAATTGATGGTGATGTGATACGGAATCCGGTGCGGCAGCTTCCACAGGAACTTGTGCCCCTCAAAACTGAAGATGCTGCCCCAGACGCCATCCAGGCCAACGGGGATGATCGGGGCGTCCACGTCCTTCATGATGCGTTCGAAGCCGCGCCGGAACGGCATCAACTGACCAATGCGCGTGATCTGGCCCTCGGCGAAGATGCAGACCACTTCACCGTTCGCGAGCGCGTCACTGGCCGCCTGCAAGGATTTGATCATTTCGCGCGGACGCAACTCGGAGGAAATGGGAATCGCGCCCGTGATCCTGGCCCAGGTGCCGATGATCGGTTTGTCATACATCGCCTTCAGCATGATGAAGCGTATGGGCCGATCCACCGCCGCTTGCAACAGGCAGGCGTCCGCGAGCGACAGGTGGTTGCAGACAAACAGCGCGCCGCCTTTGGCGGGAATGTTTTCACGTCCCAGCACCTTGATGCGATAGACCGAATGGGTGGCCACCCACATGATGAACCGCAGCAGGGAATCGGGCAGCAGCCGCAGGACGTAGATCGTTCCGCCCAGCGTCAGCAAGGTGGTGGCGGCAAAGACCTGGCGAGGGTTGAGTTTGAACACGCCGGCCAGGACGAAGAAAACTCCGGCGGCGAGGAAAATGCCCACGAAGGACAACAGATTGCTGGCGGCAATGACCGCCCCTTTTTCGCCGCTGTCCGGTCGGTGTTGAATCAAGGCCGAGATGGGCACGATGAAAAAACCGGCGAAGAAGCCGTAGAGCGCCAGCCCGGTGACCACGCCGGCCAGGCCATGCCCCGGCCAGGCCAGGAACAATCCGAAGATCGTCATCCCGAGCGACCCGAGCGGGATCAGGCCGTATTCGATTTTGTTGCCGGAAAGATAACCCGCCGCAAAACTGCCCACCCCGATGCCAAGGGCGACGGCGGACATCAAATACAGGGTGATCTGCCCCTCGTCCAAACCCAGGATGTCCTTGCCGTAGGCGTAAATGTTGTACTGCTGGATGAGCGCCCCGAGAAAAAAGAAATACGAATTGCCCAGCACGGCCAATGTCAGCACCCGGTCGCGCCGGATCACGCTCAACTGACCGCGCAAATCGGCCAGGAAATTCGCCTGCCATTTCTTGCCCGGGTCCGCCGCCGGGACGCGGTCAATCCCCAGACTCGCCATCGTGCCGACCACCGCCAGGAGAATCAGGATGCCGCCGGTCCAATGGTACGCGCCGGCGAACACCTCAAACATCCAGCCGCCGGCAATGGTCCCGATGACAATGGCCAGAAAGGTGCCGAGTTCGATGATCCCGTTGCCCCAGGAAAGTCTTCGCTCCGGGAGCAGCTCGGGCAGCAGGCCGTATTTCGTCGGGCCGAAGAAGGCGCTTTGCGCCCCCATCAAGAACACCGTCGCGAGCAACAGGAAGGGTTCATCCCGTGTCAGCGCCAGCAAGGCCAGGCCCATGATGCAGACCTCGGCCACCTTCGTGCCGATGGCCACGGAGCGCTTGCTGAAACGGTCGGCCAGAAAACCGCCCGCCATGGAAAACAGGATGAACGGCAGCGCGAACAGCGCGCCGACCGCCGCCATCCGCAGCTCGCGCGAATCGCCGGCAAAGCGGGGCAGCGCCATGCCGACCATGAGAAACATCGCCAGCGTGCGAAAGACGTTGTCGCTGAATGCGCCCTGGAATTGCGTGGTGAACAAACCCCAGAAACCGCGGAGTCGCGCGGGCGGCGACGGCGGCGGCGCTGCTGAGTTCCGGCTTTCGACCGGCGCGGTGTGTTCGGCTTCAAACATGGTCGCAAACTAGCCGATGCCGGGTGGAAGTGGGAATTGAAAAACCTGAAGACTCATTGAGTGAGGCAATGACAACTCCGGTGGTTCCCAATCACCGCTCAAGCCGCGCACCATCGCAGCGCCAGGCGGAGCCAGGCAGATAAACAGTTTACATCTTTGAGGAGGCGGTTAGTTTGTTGGCCAGCAACCCAAGCGCTTATGAATACGATTACCCGTTTTGTATCAACCAAGACGCAATCACGATGTGGTTTTACCCTGATTGAGCTGCTGGTCGTCATTGCCATCATTGGCATCCTGGCGTCGCTCCTTTTGCCTGCACTCGGCAAGACGAAGATGAAGGCCACGGGCGCATACTGCCAGAGCAACGAGAAGCAGCTTCAGTTGGCTTTCACCATGTACGCCGACGACAGCAACGGCAGGATGGTCGGCGGAGTTTACGCTTACAGTGACGGGACGCGGACGATAAACGTGGATACTTTCGCGGGCGGCTATTGGCCGGGACCTTCGCCGGATATTTCGTCGAGCATGTCCGTGGAAGCGGCGACGCTAGCGGTGCAAAAGGGGTTCAAAATGGGACCGCTCTGGCAATACTGTTCGGCGTTTGGAGCCTACCACTGTCCCGGCGACCGGCGGTTTAAGTTGCGCCGACCCGGCGCTCATTGGGCGTATGATAGTTATTCGAAAGCCGATGGGATGGGTGGCTTTACCGACGCGGGCCGACCGGCCGTCTGGAATCCGAATACCGCGCCAATCTACAAAGCCGTGAATGTTCCGGAGCCGGCCAACACGATGGTCTTTGTGGAAGAACCGGATTCCCGCAACTACAACCTGGGCACTTGGGTGATCAACGCCGACTCACACGGCTGGGTTGATCCGGTCGCCTCCTTCCACCTCAATGCCAATACCATCAGTTTTTTTGACGGCCATGTGGAAGCACACAAATGGCTTGAAGACACCACGCTGAAGCAATCGAAAGCGGCCGAGAACAACGTGGACACACAGTTCAATTGGCCAAAGAAAACGCCGCGGGACCGTGATTTCGAGTGGGTCGAGCCGCGTTACAAGTACAAGGATTGGCCCAAATACCTGCGGAGGTGAGGACACTGCGACTCCAGCGAATCCAGGCGCTTTTGCTCCACCTGCGAAGGCGGATCGGCGGTTCAGGTCATTGAGGCCGGGGCGGCGGCCGGCAAATGGGCGCGCCGGGTCTTCACGGCCAGCGCGAGCCACAAACCCGCGCTCACAATCAGCACGGGCGGGAGAATCAAAACCCCCTTCTGCAAACTGCCGGTCGCCTTGGCGAGGTAACCCACAATAGCCGGCGACCACACGTCGCCGAACAGGTGGATCATGAAAATGGAAACCGCCATTGCACTCGCGCGCAGATTGATTGGCACCGTTTCAAGAATCAACGTGTTGACCGGGCCCGTGGGGAGAAACAAAAGAAATATGGCTGCGGCCAGGAAGATCATGGACCAAAGTTTCCCGGCCACCATCAAGGCCGCGAAAGCCAGCGGCACGGCGAGCAGCGTCGAAAGGCCCAGCGTCCACGCGTAACCAGACGGATTCCGCTTCTGCCACGCCGTGGCCGCAAAACCACCGATCAGGGTACCAACCAAACCGGCGACAAAAAGCACCGCACCGAAGAACGCGCCGGCGTTTTGCAACGGGACATGATGCACGCGCAGGAGAAAAGATGGTCCCCAATAGCCAAACGCGCTGAGCGCAAAGGTGTAGGCCGTGTAACCCAGCACGACCAGGAGATAGTCCGGCAGGCAAAACAGCTTCGCGATGTCGCTCACGGTGGCTTTGCGGGTCGCTTCGGCGGTGCGACCATCCGCCAGCCCACGTTGCGGTTCGGCAAAGGGGAGCATCACCAGAGCCAGCAGCAGTCCCGGGGCGCCCGCCCAAATGAACGCGTGCCGCCAGCTCCAGTACTCCGCGATGTAACCGCCAATAATCGTTCCGAGCGCGGCGCCCACGGGAATGGCGAGGTAGAAGATCGTGAGCGCATTGTTGCGTTTCTGCGGCCCGTAACTGTCGGAAATCAAACCCGGACTGATCGTGGCGTAACTGGCTTCACCCAGGCCCACCAGCACGCGGAAGCAAATCATCGAAACAAACGTGGGCGCGAACCCCGTCAGCACCGTGCCCAGGCTCCACACCAGGATGCCGGCGGCGATCAACCATTTGCGGGAGAAGCGATCTCCCAGCCAGCCAAAGAAGGGCGAAGTCACGAAGTATCCGATCATGAACGCCGGGACCAAAAGGCCCGCCTCGGCGTCGTTCAACCCGAGTTCATGTTGGAGTGGTGTCAGCACGCCGGACAGAACGTAGCGGTCGAGGTAGTTGAACAAATTCAGTCCCGTGAGGATCAGCAGCAGGGTGACGGGTTTGATGGTTCGAGGCGCGGCGTTCATCGGCGGCAAGATTAGACTCGTCCCCACGAAAGCGATAATCGAAAAAACTACTCGGGCCATCGAAAGCGGCGCGGGGGATGCCCGCCCGTGGCTGAAAGGTCCGCGCAATCAAACTCACGGCCATGACTTCAATACGATGGGTTCGCCCCAGGCCTCTTCGGTCTTGAGATGCTCGAGGATGAAACGCTGGAGTTCGACCGTGTCGGCCGTCAGCACGATCCGTCCACTTTTTTCCGATGAACCAGCCGGAGGATTGGTCTAATTATGGCTTGTCGTGGTTGAGTGAACCACGGAAGCGTGAACTATTCCGGGTCGCAGCGCCAGCGGGGGCTGAATTTTCTTTTTCAGTGGAGACGCTTTGTTAGCGTGTTCGGCGGTGAAGCGAAAACTCCGTCCATCCCGCCCGCGACCGCCGGCCGAGCCGTTGCCCGCGCCACGGGCGGCGCTTCCGACCCGGCGCGTCTGGCTGTTTCGCCTGCTGGCCATCACTCTCATTCCCGCGCTGCTCTTTGCCGGCCTGGAATTGGGTTTGCGTCTGGCCAACTATGGTTATCCAACCGGCTTTTTCCGCAAAACCCAGATCGCCGGGCGCGCGGTGTACGTGGAAAACGACAAGTTTGGCCTCCGTTTCTTTCCGCCCGCCCTGACGCGGGTCGCTTCGCCCATCGTCATGCCCGCGACCAAGCCGACCAACACATGTCGCATTTTTATTCTCGGCGAATCCGCTGCCCTGGGAGATCCGGAACCCGCGTTCGGATTCGGGCGTTACCTCGAGACGCTGCTGCGCGAACGCTACCCGGACAAACAATTCGAGGTCGTGTGCGCCGCCATGACGGCCATCAATTCCCACGCGCTGCTGCCCATCGCGCGGGATTGCGCGCGACGCGACGGTGATCTCTGGGTCATCTACATGGGCAACAACGAAGTCGTCGGCCCGTTTGGTGCCGGCACCGTCCTGGGGCCTCGCTCGCCCTCGCTGTTCTCGATTCGCGCCAGCCTCGCGTTGAAAACCACCCGGCTCGGCCAGTTGTTGGACGCGTTGATTGACCGGGTCCTGCCGACGCCGCCCGTGGCCAATTCCTGGCAGGGAATGAAAATGTTCATGGACGCGCAGACCCGTCCCACCGAACCCAACCGGCGGCGCACGGATGAGCATTTCCGAAAAAATCTGGAAGCCATGCTCCGGGTGGCGCAGGGGGTGGATGTGCCGGTGATTCTCTGCACGGTGGCGTCGAACTTGAAAGATTGCGCGCCGTTCGCGTCGTTGCATCCGGCGCAATTCCCGGAGAGCCGCAAGCTGGAGTGGGAACAAAAATTTGACGCCGGCGTGAAACTGGAAACGGCGGGAAAATGGGACGCCGCCATCCAGCAGTATCAAACAGCCGCCGCCCTGGATGACGGATACGCCGAGTTGCAATTCCGCTTGGGCCGTTGCCACCTGGCCCGGAACCAGAATGAGGAGGCGCGGCGTTGCTTCGAGCGCGCCCGGGATTTTGACGCGCTGCCGTTCCGCGCCACTTCCACGATGAACACCATCATTCAGGAAGCCGGACACCGGTTCGCCGACGCAGGCGTGACGCTGCTGGACGCGGAGCAGGGACTGGCCCAGTCCAGTCCGCACAACATCAACGGGAACGAATTTTTCTACGAGCACGTCCACTTGAACAATGACGGCAACTACGAATTGGCGCGGCTGGTCGCCGGGCAGGCGGCGCGCCTGGTGCCAATGTTGCGTTCCCAGAAGGAATCCACCGAGTGGGCGCCGGCCGCGACCTGCGATGAGCGGTTGTGCGTCACACCGTGGGATCGGCATCGCATCTACGAGAATTTACGACAGCGGGAGTCCCAACCTCCGTTCACGCTGCAACTGGATCACGCCAAACAAATGCAGTTGATCGCTGGTGATTTGACTCAATCGCGCTCCAAGATGACACCTGACGCCGTCGAGCCGGCCCGCGCGCTCTATCGTCAAGCTTTGCGGTCGCAGCCGGACGATTTCATTCTGTGCGCCAATTTTGCCAAGCTGTTGGAGGACACGGGCGACCCGACCGGGGCGGTCGCCGAGTGGCAGCGCACCGTGGAGTTGCTGCCGTATCATTTCGGGCCGGGCTATTATCTGGGCAAATTGCTGGCTCGCCTCGGACGCAACGCCGAAGCCGAACAGCAGTTGACCCGCGCCTTGCAGCTCCGCCCCGACACGGTGGAGGTCATGGATGAATTGGGTCAGGTCCTGGCCGCGCAAAAAAAACCGGCTGCGGCGCTCGCGCAATTCCACCGCGCGTTGGCGCTGCAACCGGACAACGCGCGCCTCCATTTTCATCTCGCCCAAGCCTTGCTCGAACAAAATCAGATCGAGCCAGGGGTGGCGAGCCTGCGCCGCGCCGTCCAGTCGCGGCCTGATTATTGGGAGGCGCAATACCTTCTGGGCGTTGAACTGGCGATGGCTGGTAATCTTGCGGAGGCGCGCGACCACTTGAGCGAAACGGTGCGTCTGAAACCGGACTACGCGGGGGCGCACCTCAACCTGGGCGTGGCCCTGGCCAAACTCAACCATCTGCCCGAGGCCATCTCCCAGTTCCGGGAAACTCTGCGCTTGGACCCGTCGAACACAATGGCGCTGGACTACCTGACCAGACTGCGCGCGCCCATCCTGCCCTGATCATTGGGCGTGCGTCGCCATCGGCTCGCTCGGTTGCAGCGATGCGTGGCTTTGCCGGCGTTGGCGCCGGACGAAGCCAATGACGCCCAAGGCCACCAGACCCAGCGCGGCGATTTGATACCCGGAAATCGGTCCAAGGATCTGCGGCGTGTCGCGCCAGAACTCGTGCAGGAATCGGAACCCACCATACGCCATCAGGTACACGTGAAATAATTGTCCACGCCAAATATGCCTTCGGCGCAGCAGCAAAATGGCGCCGAGCATCAAAGCGTTGAACAAGAATTCCACCGGCACCGCCGGCCAGCGCGCCGTGCCGGTGGCATCGTTCAGGGTGTACCAGGCCGGCTCGCACACGCGGCCGAGGCAGCAACCCTGCAAGAGACAACCCACCCGTCCGAGCATGATGCCGAGGGGCGCGATGATCGCAAACCAGTCGCCGGTGGCGCTGCGGTAGTTCAGCAAATGTTTGGCGATCTCCACCGCCGCATAACCACCGAGCAACGCGCCGGTGATGGATTTGCCCGTGGCCAGAATCAGCCAGCGCTGTTCGTCGTGCCAGTGCAACCAGCCTTCCGCGCCGAGATAAACGAATTTCGCGCCGAGGAACGCCCCCGCCAGCGCCGCAACATAAATCAGCACCAGTCGCGCATCGCGCTTCGCCACGCGCGACCAGAGCGTAATGCTCACAAAAATGCCGGCGAGCATCAGCCAACCGTAGGCGGTGGTGGGCGGTGGGTTCATGCTTCAAACATCCTTGAGCAGATGGAGGCAGCCCAAAAACAGGCCGACGGCGAGGTTGACGCCAAACAAACATGCGCCCAGCGCCAGACTGACCAGCACGTATGAAGCCCTGGTCCGGAACACTCCGCGAAACATCACGGCAGCGCAAATCACGCAAAGCATCGCCGCCCCGATCAGCGCGATGATGATGACTTTTGGCTCCGCCTTCTGATGGGTGAGCAACCAGACGGCCGGCAGGAAGGAAACAAGCAAGAATCCAATCCGAAGCGCGAGCTGAAGCGGCGAAGGCGATTTCTTCGCCGGCTTTTCGCTCGTCGGTGGAAGCGGTGGCAGGGCTGGATTCATGGCAGGCTCAAGATGCAAACTGCGGGTGAGAAAATCCAGCGAGCATGGGCCACTCAGAGCAATTTCTCATGGTGCAATTCGACCCGTTCCAGAGCAGCCGATAAAAAGCACGATGAGCACGCTGAGCCCAATAAAGAATGGGATGAGCAGAAGTCCCACGATTGGTTGGCGGCTTTGTTTTTCATCCCTCGCACGAGTCCGACACTGGCAGCCACGCAGCAGATCAAGGTCAAAAGTATCAAAACCGGGAGCAACCAAGAGCCGATATTTTTTAACTGGAAGCACACAATGCCAATTAAGCTCGGAACAAATGCGGTCAACAACCAAAGGATTCTTCGACCGGCCCCTCACCATTGTTGACTGGAAATTGAGGTGGGTCGTTTTCCTCATTCATAAATTCCCTTTCTCATTTCGCCTTGCAATCGGCAAATCCGGAGTAGTAGCGGCAGAACGAATCCAATTTTCCATCCGGACGGATGACGTGGGTGCAGCAGCGATCAATGCGGTCGTCATCCCACGTGGCCGCATCCATGAACGGTTTGATGAACAGCCGGAACGTGTGTGATTCATCCAGCTCGAATTGCTTGAGCAGTTCGCCAAGCGGTTCGGATTCACAGCCGCATTTCATCAGGTCTTCGAGTTTGTAACGCACCTTGTTCGCGAGAAAACCTTGTACGGCGGTGAAGTCAATAAAGTCGCTCACCGAACGCACCTGTCCGTCCACTTTGAGCAGGTAGCCAATGGTGGCGCAATTCGGGTCGCCGCAGGGCAGCGGGGTGAAGTCGTCGAAGCGCAGTTTGCCGCCCGCTTGCGCGACGGCGGCGAGAATGATGTCGGCGGTGTTGAGCCTCGCGCTCGGCAAACCCGCAGCCGCTCCGGGCACGCGCCCGCTGGTGAACCGGGGTTGGAATGAAATGCCGCGCACGTTCGGCCAGCGCAGGCCGTAGGCGATGGCCTCCCACAGATGCGGCAGATTCTCCGGCGTAACCGTCATGGCGAGAGTGACGGGGAGGTTCCACTCGCGACAGCGTTCGAGGCATCGCTCGCGGGTGGCGCGCAAGTCGCCCCCGCGCAGGGATTGTTGTGCCGCTTCCTGTGGACCGTCGAACTGGAGATAGAGTTGAAATGCGCCGTATCGAAACGCCGCGCCCAGTTCGCGCGCGAAGGCATCGTCGTTTGCCAGGCGGACACCGTTGGTGTTCAGCAACACGTAGTCAATCGCGGGATGCGCTTGCAGCCAGCGGAGCAATTCAAAGAATTGCGGGTGCAGGGTCGGCTCGCCGCCGGAGAGTTGGAGAATCTCGATGCCGCCTTTGCGATCAATCACGCCCTGAATCCGGCGTTGCAAATCCGCGAGCGGCACGGCGTCCACTTTATGCCCGATGCCAACGGGCGAATCCGCATAGCACGTCGGGCAGCTCAAGTTGCAGGAGTGGACGATCTCGATGAGCGCCAGGCAGGTGGAAAGTTTTTCCATCACGCCGAGAGCGTCGCCCGGCTCGGCGTTGCGCCCGAGCGTGCCGGTATTGCTGCCATCGGCGGAACAGCAGGTGTTTGGGCCGGAGGCGCCGGCTGGCGAACTGCGCTCGTTCCCAGACCGGCGCGCGAGGCCGCTCGCCTCATTGCTGTGGCCGCAGCACGCGCCGTTCTCGGACTTCCCTTTCGCGAGCCAGTAAAAGCGGGCATCGGAAGCAATGCACGCGCTGGCCTCGCCGTGTTCGGGACAAGTGCGCTTGAGCACAACCTTCGCCGGAATCCCACCCGTGCGCCAGACTTCAGCCGGGCAGGGCGCATGGCAAACCGGGCAGCGCGAAGTGGTGCGTTTGAGCAGTTCATCGGTGAGTTTGAAGCCGGCCGGTCTCGGAGTTTTTTGGGTGGTGTTCATACGATGGAATTCGTCCCGCAAACTTTTGTCGGTTACCGCGATTGCGCGGTGCAACCGAGAAAACAGAGAAACCAGGTCAGACCGCACATGGCCAAGCCCAAACAGAAATGGACCAAAGCGCGCTGGTAGCCCTGCAGCGTAACACCGTTCATCAACATCCGGGCGCATACCAAACCGGAAATCAGGCTGCCGAACAAACCGGATAGAATTACCAGACCGAGACTATCAATCGTACCGGCCAGAAAGCATACGACGGCGGGCGCAACTAGAACGGCAAAGAACTTTGGCCAACTGACCCAGATCGGCTGAAACATGGGCTTTGGCAGTTCCGCTCCGCAATAAGGACAGAGGGTGGCGAGCGAAAATCCAGGCAGTTCTCTTTGGCAGCCGGGACAGTTCATGTGCTTCAGTGAAAGTTGAGCTGGTACTCGCTCACGAGACAGCCGCCGCAACTCATACCGATGCACACGATGGCCATAACGAACGTGGACACGAGGCTGAGCAGGACTTTGAGCGGCATCGTTTTCCCGAGCCTTCGCCCCAACAGAATGCCGCAGACGATTCCCGCCGCGCCGCCGCCGAAAAATGCGACCGCCGGCGCGGCATCGCCGGACTTGTCCCCCAGCAGCACAGTCAGCATCGTCAACACCACGGGCGACAACATCACCGCGAGGAAGAGCAGCCAGTTGAAATACGGCGGCGCAGGCACGGGCGGAGGTGCGGGATCGTTCATGTTGGTTGCGGGTACGATAGCGATTCGGGTTGGAGCAGCAAGTGATTGTTGACCCCGGCCAGAATGCGCCCCATCCGCCGGTTGGCTGCCGCGTCTTTGACGGCGATGCGGAGCACATGGTCGCCAAAACTGCGACCCATGTTTCCGACGTCGCGCACGAAAAGTCAGTGTGCCCGACAGGGTCGCACCCAATCGGCTGCGGTTGGTCCGCCGTCGGGCAAATGACAAAGCAGAAAATTCGCAATACCGGAAAGGAGCTTCCGGACCGTGACGGCGGAAACTTGCGCGGCAAGCTGGCATCGCAACTGATGCGTACCCTGCCAGCGCGCGTGGTAGTAATCGAGAAAATCGATCGCGGCCGGTTTTGCGGCCACGGCAAGGCAGACAATACCGCTACTGCTCAGTGAAGGATCGAACGGAAGACCGAATCAGGCGCTAAAATAATCGCACGCGCGCATAGCTGATCGTGTTACCGGTGCCGGCCCGCGTTCCCAGCATCTCCAGCGTTCGCGACGGCGGGGACCCTCCGCGCACGGTGGCCGTAAAGAATCGCGTGAATGGTTTGGTTAATGGCAATCGGATCGGCCCGCCCATCGAACCGTCCGCCAGAATCTCGAACACGCGATTCTCCGACACCGACTGCCCGTCACCTGTGACCCCCGTAGCGTAACACACAACGAAGAGGCGATGGTCGGGTGTCACTTGAAACCGGCCCGCCGACCCGATGAGGCCCGATTTGTCCTCCGTTGATTCCATGAGAGTGCGACGGCGAATCACCTCACCGTCACGCACCACCGCGTAGTTCAACGCGTGGCTTTGTTTCGCCTTGGGAAAAAACTTCGGCCGCAAACGCTCGTCCAACGCGCGCTCGCTCCAGAGGAGATGCACGTCGCCGTTGGACGCCAGCCAGAGATCACCCGGAGTCATCCAGCCGGCCGTTTTGTCGCGACTCGCGATTTCAACCCATTTTGCAAACGGCTTCCGGGTAATGTCGGGGGTCCAGGTGAAGAACAATCGGCGGAAATCATAATCCCACTCCCGCCCGGTCAACTCGCGCTTGAACTGACGCCAGGCTTGGTACGGTTCGACGACGTCGCTGACGCCGAAGAAATAAACTGCGCGATCATGTAACGCCACGTTGGGGTAGCAGACACGAACCGGCTCGGGCTTGTCATACTCCGCACCCCACGGCCACTGGAGTTGACCCTGCGCACTCCATCGGCCCGCCGGGTCGCGGAATGTCCACTCGGCGTGCGTATAGCCGATGTTTTGGAACAGCACCAATTCGCCCACCGCGCCGTCGGCGGCAAAACTGCGATAGGAATGTTCCCGAAACGGCGGGGTGCCCTGCCACACGGGGGACAGCGAAACCGGGGCAACGTCCGGATCGCGGGCCGGGAATTGGAATACCTCGGGACGCGCCGGGCCGCCGTCGGGCTGCGGGCCGGTGCCCAGGGTGGGATTCGCGGAGAGGAACACCCGCCCATCGTAAAAGGCCGCAAGCGGTGACGGCTCGCGCGTGCGCCCCTCGTCCATGCGGACGCGCCGCCAGCCGTTGGTCTCCCGACAAAACAGCATCCACCGACAATTGTTGAGCGGCCGGGCGTCGGGGATGGTTTCCAGCCCGCTCGCAAACACGCGCTCGCCCGAGCGCACCAGCGATGTGGAGCCCGAACACCACATGGGATCGGCACCGTTGTTGGCCGGAGTGAAGGCATAAACATCTTCTTCAACCTCGACCACCGGCGCCAGCCCGGCTGCGCGGACCAGCCACGGAAATCCGATCAGCAAGAATGTCAGTGCAGTTTTCATTCGGATATTCGGTCAACCGGCGGTGGTGCGGCCCGATCCGGCCTTCTGCCCGAGTCAAAATCAAACCTCATCCCGACCAGCTCGCCCCGTCACGTTGTCCCGCTTCCGCCGACTCTGCAATCTCATTTCCTCGCTCGGCCGGCCACGGCCTTTTGAATCCTTCACCGGCGAGCTTGCGCGTGGCGTCAGTTCCCAGCTATGAGCCAATCGCGATCTCACCTGTTGCCTGGGTCAAAACATCCGCAAGAAGCGCGCGATGTTCACGATCTCGGGGAAGTTCATGTTGAAGATGGGCGGGAACACTTTCACGGAAGCACTATAAAACCTGCTACAACCTTTTGTTGCATATGCAACAAAAGGTTGTATTGCCTTGCCGTAAACGGTGGTGCAGGCTTGTTCCGTGCAACCCAAGACCGAAGAGTTCCTGAACCTCCTCCTTTGGGCCGGTGACATGCTGGCGCGGCCCACCTTTTGCAACCTCACCGACTCCTACGAAAGTTGGGCCTATCGCAATGGCCTCATGCGGCAAGTCGGCACTCTGGAACGGCAACAACTCCTGGAACGTGACGACGCCACTCCTGGCGACCGCCTTTACCGGCTCACGGCGCAGGGGCGATTGCACGTTCTGGGCGGGCGCGATCCCGAGACGCAATGGGCGCGGCCTTGGGACGGCCAATGGCGGCTCGTGCTCTTCGACGTGCCCACGGGACAGAACGCCCAGCGCGAACGGCTGCGCCGCAACCTGCGCGACAAAGGCTTCGGCTACCTGCAAAACAGCGTGTGGATCAGCCCCGATCCGCTGGCGCAGGAACGCGAGATTCTTGGCGGCGGGAAGATCAATGTGGAATCGCTCATCCTGCTGGAGGCGCGGCCGTGTGCGGGCGAGTCGGACGCAGAAATCGCTGCGGGCGCGTGGGACTTCGAACGTATCAACCGCCGCTATGCCCGGCATCTGAAGGTGCTGAAGGAGCGACCGGGCGGCGCGCTGCGGAACGACGCGGCGGCGAAGGCGTTGCTGCGCTGGGCGGCGGCGGAGCGCGAAGCGTGGCTGGACGCGGTGACGAACGACCCGCTGCTGCCGGGCCGGCTTCTGCCGTCGGCTTATCTGGGGCAACAGGCGTGGCGGCGGCGGGTGGAAGTGCTGCGCGACGCTGGCCGGCAACTGCGCACGTTCAACCCCGAAAAAACCGGCGCAGGCCGCGCGTGACGCCGGACAACCTTTTGTTGCATATGCAACAAAAGGTTGTCGTGGCGCGGGAAAACACATTCTGACAATCCCAAAGGGATTGCGTCCTCCAGCCCAAGGTTGCGAGGAACGAGCTACCTTGGGTGATGAATCGAAATGGATTCAACCGCAACGCGGTTGCGGCAATCCTCTCGGCGGCGACAATTCAATCCCACACGTATTTCTCGTCCCATTCGATTTCGTGTCGTTTCAACAACGCGCGGAGTTCGTCCTGAAATCCAATCTTGCGGTGATGCTCCTCCTGACCGGCGATGTAATCCTTCACCTCGGAAAGTTTTGACTGACTCACGGAGAAATCCGCGTAGCCGCCTTGCCATTCGAAGTCGGCGTAATCGCGCCCGCGCTCCTTCAGCCAGAGATTCGAGACGCGCTTCAATTCCTTCACCCATTCGGCCTGCGTGATGGTGCGACCGAACCGCGCCAACACATGCACGTGATCCTCCACGCCGCCGATCTGGATGGGCGCACATTCCAGTTGATTGGAAATGCCACCGAGATACGCGTGCAACGCGTCGCGCGTCGGCTTGTCGCGGAGCAAAGGTCGCCGGTCCTTGGTGGAGAAAACCAAATGGATGTAAACGGCGGACAAGGATTGTGGCATGGCGGGAGGATGGCGAATCATGACGATGTTTGCGAGCGGGAAGGTGAAGCATTCGAGCGCGTAACGCGCGCGCGGACAATCCCAAAGGGATTGCGCCCTCCAGCCCAAGGTTGGCGCACCAGCGCCTACCTTGGGTAACCGAGCAAGATGGGAAACAACCGCAACGCGGTTGTGGCGGATTCGCCGCGATGGACGGAAACGAAATAGCCGCAACCGCGTTGCGGTTGGAAATCACTTGCGGACGTTGCCCCAGGGTAGCTCGTACCTCGCAACCCTGGGCTTTGGGACGGAATCCCGTTGGGATTCTCGGATGGCGCGTCGCAGCAATCCCGAAGGGATTGTGTCGTTCAGCCCAAGGTTGGTGCGCCAGCGCCGACCTTGGGTTCGAGTTCGGAATAGGAAACAACGCCAACGGCGTTGTGGCGTGGCAGCCACGCGTGGCGAGGCGGCGGCGGGTGGAAGTGCTGCGCGACGCCGGCCGGCAACTGCGCACGTTCCACCCCGAAAAAACCGGCGCAGGCCGCGCGTGACTAAAGACAACCTTTTGTTGCATATGCAACAAAAGGTTGGTTAAATGTCGAATCTAGGCGAAATCGAGGTGCGCTTGCATCACCGTCTTTGAAAACTTCAAGTCCTTGGCATCTGCTTGAGAATCCATGTTGGCAAGCACACCCGCCATTGCCGTTTCCAAGTAAGGACCGAGTGTGACTTTCTCTAAAATGTGAATCTTCCACTCGATGATTCGAGAATTATTGATGCCCGTCAGCCGAGGAAGGGTCGTAGGCAAGTCGAAAACTTGTTTGTAGAGTTTGCCTTCATTCACCAAAGCCACGAGAAGTTCCGACGGAAGTCGCGTGTGCGCGAGTTGCCAACCGCCGATGATTTCGCCGCTCTCCAAAAACACTGCTGCGGTTCTGGAAATCTCGTCATAACCAATTTTCACTTTGACAGATCGCCCGCTTTCATCACGAACAGTCAGTTCACCGCCTTCCATCTTTGCTTTGTAAGAGTGTTGTCCGGTGACCGGCTGTTCGCCGTTTCCTCCCTTAAATGGGTTGAAAAAATTAGGCGTCTCCACGACTTCCAAAACATGTTTCCACTCAGAAAGGCTTGTTCGCTTTAATTGCTCTTGAGCGAGCTGTGCTTCCCGCTCTGCTTTTGATCGCTTTTGTTCCATAGCAAGTCTTTCTGCCCGCTCAACGTCGATTTTTCTGTTGAGCTTGAGGACCAGAAATATCAACGCGGCGATGCCGATCAGAATGAGAGTTGCCGTCATGGTCGTTTACGAGATTGCCTTATCGTTTCATCGGCTGCTACAGGCCAAATAGTTTTTTCACTTTCGCCTTCACGCTTTCATCCATCTTGATGAGCGGCGGCCAGGGGCGTTTGAAGCCTTCGCCGGGAAGTTTCTTCGTCGCGTCAATGCCGAGTTTGCTGCCGATGGCGATTTCGCTGGTGGCGTGGTCGAGCACGTCGGCCGGGCCTTTGGTGAAGATGCTGTCGCGTTGCGGGTCGGTGTTGGCGCAGAGGCGGAAGAGGACTTCGCTGGTGTTGTGCACGTCCACGTCGGCGTCCACCACCACGATGTATTTGGTGAACATCATCTGCCCCATGCCCCAGA
>CAZLOH010000063.1:0-22538 GCA_964561105.1 uncultured Bifidobacterium sp.
TCTCCCACAATTCTTCAAGTTGCATCAGCCGGCCGCCAAGGATTCGCACGAACTGGCGATCTGGAAAGTCCGGGTCGGAGACCTGTGCATGGAGGGCGCGCACGATTCGCATCATCCATTTGTGCGCGAGACGAAAGTCCGCAAGCTGCTCGGGAGTGGGCTCGGCGGCGATGATTTGCTTGCGATGTTGCCCAAGGAAATCGTCACACATCTTCAGCACGGCGTTCAACTGACCGACAAAAGTCTGCGGCAGTTCTTTCCGTTGGGTTGGGCTGCCGACGGCAAACGTGGCGTTCATACCGTGCAACATGAGTCAATTGCAGGACATTTGCAAGAGTCGCATTGCCGCCGCAAACTCGCCGCCTGGAATCCGTCATTTGGGCGCGACGGCCCATTGCCCGCCGATCATGCTCGCGCTGACCTGGCCGGTGAAATAGATGACCGCTTCGTACAGTTCCGAGCGTTTGCGAGTGAAGGGAATTGCGACGAGGTCGGCAAACGCGTTCGGTTTCAATTCACCAATTTTTCCGGCCAAGCCGAGCGCGCGGGCGCCGTTGAGTGTGACCATGCGGATGATCTTGTGGTCGGGCACGGCGAGGTGCTGATCGGCAAACACCTGCATCTCGCGGAAGAGATTCAGTTCGGGTGGGACGCGCCGGGTGGTGCACACGGTGGCGAGGCTGTCCGTGCCGAGGCAAACATTCACGCCGGCAGTGGTCAGCGCGCGGTAAGGAAACGGGTGATGCTTGAAATAGTCGTGACTGCGCGGGCAATGGACGACACTGACATTCTTTTGCGCGAGCAGGCGCGCATCGCCCGGCGCGAGGTGGTTCACATGTATCGCGAGCAGGTGGGGGCCGAGCAGGCGCTGGCGGGCGAGGTGTTGGACTGGCGAGACATCGCCGCAGTCGGTCATGTCGCGACCATTGCGTTCGAGCCATTCGAACATTTCGCCGCGAGCGTGCTGGAACATTTCCACTTCCGCGGCGGATTCGGCGACGTGGGTGGCGACTCGCAATTTTCGTTGGCGCGCGGCGGCGGCGCTGCGGCGTAGGAGGCGCGGGGTGGTGGAGTAGGGGGCGTGGGGGGAAAGGCCGGTGCTGCAACGGTCGTGCCGCAACGATTGCGCAGTGCGCACGGCATCGGCGAGGATGTGGTCGGGATTGCGCCGGCTGCGCACGCCGGTCATCTCGAGCAACGACCAGACCCGCAGCGGGGTCGCATTCCAGACTTCGGGCAGCAATTCCGGCACGGCTTCGATGTCCGCCACGGTAGTGGTGCCGGTGCGAAGCAGCATGGCCGCTCCGGCGAGCCAGGACTCCGCGAAATCGGTGTAGCTCCAGTGCGCCTTCTCGGTGGTGATGAGCTTGATCCAGTCGCAAAAGCTTTTACGGGGCGGGAACAGGCCGGCCATGTTCGTGTAGTCGAGATGGCAATGGGCGTTCACCAGGCCGGGCATGAGGATGGTTTCGCCGAGATCGCACATCGGGCCGGAGTATTCGGTGCGGAGCGTGCGCCAGTTGCAGACGGCCACGATGCGTGGGCCGGAAACAACGACCGCGCCGTCCTCAATGGGCGGTCGGCAGACCGGGAGGACGACGCGGGCGCGTAGAATCAGGAGCGGAGTGTCTGCCATCAGAGGCCGCGGTCTTTCAGATGTTGCTTGGACTTGGCGGCCTCTGAATGGTGGCGGGATTTGGCTTTGTTGTGGCGCTTGCGGATCTGCTGGGCGATTTTCTTGGTGACCATGTCAATGGCGGCGTAGAGGTCGGCCTCCCGGTCTTCGGCGAACAAATCCGGCCCGCGCACGGCGATGCGCATCGCACAGGAAAAGGCCCGTTCCGGGGCGCGGTTGTGGTCGTGTTCCAGCGTGACGCGCGCGTCTATGACCCGCTTGTCGAAATGGTCGAGCTTCTCAATCTTGGTCACGATGTGATCTTCTATGGCCTTGGTCAAAGTCACGCCATGCGGAATGATGATCAATTTCATGGTTCAAGGATGCTCCGCGCCCGGGACAAAATCCAGTGAAAGAAAACGGGCGAAAGAAAAATTGAATCAGGACGGCGGTTCGCCTTAAATCTGGCGCGTGACAACCAAAGTCATTGCAGTCGCCAATCAGAAGGGCGGTGTCGGGAAAACCACCACGTCTGTGAATCTCGCGGCCTGTCTCGCCGCCGCCGGGCAGCGCGTCCTGCTGTTTGACCTCGACCCGCAAGCCAACGCGACGAGCGGGGTCGGGGTGGACAAGGTGGAGGGCGCCAGCGCCTACCGTCCCTTGTTCGGCGAAGGCGCGCTGGCGGAGAAGATCAAGCCCACGGCCTTCGAACGGCTCTCCTTGATCCCGAGCGAGGTGGATTTGTGCGGAGCGGACGTGGAACTGGCACGGTCGGAGAATCATCTGCTGCGGCTGAAGCTGGCGCTGCAACCGATCCGGGACGCGGGGCAGTACGATTTGATCCTGATAGATTGCCCGCCGTCGCTGGGCATTCTCACGTTGAACGCGTTCGCGGCCACCGACGGCGTGCTCGTGCCGTTGCAATGCGAGTATTACGCGCTCGAAGGCATTTCGATGATGAGTCGCATCCTCGGGCAATTGCGCGAAGCCGGCGTGAACCCGGCGTTGGACATCTTCGGCGTGGTGATGACGATGTTCGATGCGCGCACGAAACTCTCCAACGAAGTCGTGAGCGAAGTGCGGAATCTGCTGGGCGAGCGCGTGTTTGAGACGGTCATTCCGCGCAGTACCAAACTGGCCGAGGCCCCGAGCTTTGGCAAACCGATCATCCATTACGACAAATACAGCGCCAGCGCCGCCGCTTACGAAGTGCTGGCGGGCGAAGTGGCCCGGCGGCTGAACCTGGCAGACCGCCCCGGTGCCGTTACTTCGCGGTCAACTGCTTGACCCGCGCGCGAAGCTCCACATTCCCGGCGTTGTTCAATCGTTCCAGACGTTTGTCGCCCAGCTCCGCCCGGGTCACCCGCCCCGCCGCCACTTCATCCAGCAACACGCCGATGCGCGCCTCGTCGCGCACGAGTGCGTCCAGGGCGAACTCGCGATTGGATTTCGAGTAATGCCCGAGGCCGGCCACCAACGCGGGCGCAACCTCCGGCGATCTCACGTCGGACAATCCGCTGATGGCGCCTTGCTGCAATTCCGCGTTCACTCCGGGCGCGAGATACTTCGTCAGTTGCGCGCCGCGCTTCGCCCACGAATCCATGGCGATCATCCGCAACGCATCGTAGCGCGTGCCGGTCTTCACGTTTTCGTCATCGGCCATGGTCGCGGCGAGGTCATTGGCCCGGTGCCAGCGCGCCAGTAGTTCGGCGCGACCGGTCAAAATTTCCTCCACCCGTTCCCGCGGCCAGACGCCGACGAGGCCAAGGCCGTTGACAATCCCGCCGCCAATGACCACGGCCTGCCAGTCGCGCAACGGCTCACTGGCTTGCGGAAGAGACAGCTCGAGAATTCGCAAGAGCTCGGCCGCGTCATCGCGCTTGCCGGCGGCCACCGCCACGCGCCAGATCCAGGGGATGCGTTGGTATTCGTCCGCGCCCGGTGGCAACCCGGCCGTGAGCGCCGTCAAAAACTCCGCCGACAATTCGCGATGCGCGTTGATGATGGCTTCGCGTTCTTTTGCGGGCGTGGCGTCGTCGGCCACGTCCTCGACCAGCGCGGCCGGCTGAGGCAAACCTGCGGCGGTCAGCGCTCGCACCGGGCGGGACGACAGTTGATAAACTCCAAACCAGCGCGAGCTGCCGGATGCCGAGCCGACGACCTCGAAGGTGGCTGGTTTGCCCGCTTCAAGCAGCGCGCCGGCGACGTTGATGAGCAACACGCCGTTGCTGTCCTCAGTGTTGTTTTCCATCACGGTGTAGTGCATCGAAACCCGGCCGTCGTCGCCCGACCATGATTTGCTGGCGAGCGCCACCTCGAACGTCAGTGCGTGTTTGCCGTTCAAGCGCAAGTCGAATGTTCCCGCCGGCTGCGACTGAAATCCCATGCCGACGGGCAGGCGAAATTGCACGATGGCATCCGGTTTCAGATCGGCGGGCGCGGGCGCGGTCTGCCAGGCGAGTCGCGACTTGCCGTCCGTTTGGCGGCAATGCGCGAGCGGTAATTCGCCCAGCCAGCTCGGGTAATCAAGCTGTTCGGCGGCGGTGGTGACTTTTGCGAGACCGTTCATTCCATCGGCCAGGAATTTTGTGCGCGCCGCTTCAGCCTGGTCCGCCGTCGCGCTCCCGAACGCGCGCGGACTGGTTTTCAAGAAGGCGATCAAATCCGCCATCGCCTGCGGCGGGATGCCCTGGTCCAATCCTTCCGGCATGAGCGACAAGCCCGACGCGCGCATCGAGGCGATGTCGCTGCGGAGAATTTGTTCCTGCACGCCACCGCCTTGAATCAACGTCAGCGTGGTTGCGGTCTCGGCGCTGACGATGCCGGTGAGGGAACGGTCGTCGCGGGTTTCGAGATTGTAGGCCGCGTAACGCGGCTCGACGACGCGGTTGGGATCGAGGATGGCCACGAGCCAGTCGCCGGGAGTCTTGTCCGACAGGGCGACGAGATCCGGCCCGACGTTGTGGCCCTGACCGCGCACGGCGTGGCAGGTGGCGCATTGTTGCGCGAAGACTTCCGAACCGTGCGCCGCGTCGCCGGTCAGTGTGGAGACCGCTTGATACTTGGCCAGCACGTCAGCTCGGTTGGAGGCGGCGGGGAAAAGCTGCTCGGCGCGCTGGCGAACCGCACTGTCTGGGTGATGAAGGAGGCGTTGACGGTTGGCGGGAGAGATTTCACTCAACGCGATGGTCTGCTTGCCCAGCGCGGTGAAGAAATCGTTGAGCCACTCATCGCGGCTTAGCAGCACTTCAAGGCACGACTGGCGCAGGGCCGGCGAGTATTGCGGCCAGCCGGCGAGCAACAGAGCCGGGACTTGCGGACTGCGCGCACGCTTGAGGGTGTCGAGGGCGACATCCTGCGTGTGCTGCGAACGTGCCGGGTCGAGCAATTTGGTCAACACCGGCAGCTCGGCGGTCTGGCGCTCGGGGCGGCGACCCAACAGGCGGATCGCCGGGTCGCGCAAGGCGTCGGCAGTGTCGGGCGCAGTGGCCAGGCGTGCCGCCGCTTCCAGCAGTGGCGTCAATGATTCCGCGTCAAGCGCGTCGCTCTGGCCTGGACCGCTCACGGTCACCAGTCGCATCCCACGCCGATCCATCGTGTCCAATAAACTGTTCAGCGCGGCGAGCTGCCAGGCTTCGAGAGAATCGCCGCGCCGCTCGGTGACCACGCGGGCGACCGTCAGCAGTGAATCGGTTTTGCCTCCGCCAACCGCTGTGGCAATCAATTGGTTGATCATCTCGCTGCGGCCCGGGGTTTTGGCCGGCATCGTCAGAACCGCCTCGAGGATTGTTGGGGCCTGATCCATGGCGGAACTGAGGATGGCGGCGCGCATCCAGGCATCACCGGAATCGCGGACGGCGAGTCGGGCGAGGGCCTCGCCGGCGCGCGGGTCGTTCCACTCGCCGAGCGAGAGGGCGAGTTGATAGCGGACGGTGAGTTCCGGGTCGTCCGTGAGTTTGAGGAGGGCGGTGGTCAGAGAAGCGTCCGCGAAACGTCCGCCTGTTCCAGGAGCCGGAGCGCGACTGGGCTGAGAGCCAGTCGCGGCATCGTGCAACCCGCTGCGGCTGGTCTGCGACACAGCCGCGCTCCGTTCACTCAGCCGGATCGCGTTGGCGCGGACGGCGGGGTGCGAATCGGAGAGCGCGTTCACAAGCAGGGTGGGCGGCAAAGCGTTGAGCCCATCCAGCACGCACAACGCCTGCAAACGCACGGCGGGCAGTTTGGCTTTGGCCGCCAATTTTTCAAGCGGGCGAATGGCCGTCTTGTCGCCGCGCTGCGTCAGTTCGAGGTGAACAAGATCGCGCACCGTTCCGTTTGGCGTGTCCAGTGCGGCCACCAGTTTGGTGGTGGAGAGTTTGCGAAAATTTATCGGGGGAGAAACTTTCGTTCCCTTCGGCACCACGCGGTAGATGCGGCCTTTGTCGGCGCCGGCCCGGACGTCGAGTTGGGCGAGGCGTTCGGCGGGAATCCAACGCGGGTGTTCGATGAGGAAGCGATACATGTCCACGATGTACAGCGCGCCGTCCGGCCCGGTGCGCGCCTGCACGGGGCGAAACCAGTTGTCGCGCGAGGCGAGGAATTCGCTCTGTTGTTCGTCGGAGGCGCGTTCGGCGTCGAAGGTGAGGCCATCGGGTTTTAACACCAGCCGGCGGACGAGATTGTGAACCGGTTCGCAGACAAACAGGTTCTCGCGGTAATCCGGGCCGAACAACGTGTCGCGATACACGCCGAGACCGCAGACGGAGGTGGGCCGGTTGGCGGATTCCGGATGGTTGAAGCGTTCCTGGAGGCGGCTCGCGGGATCGAGCCGCGTGACGTTTCCACCGTGCGCGATGGCCACGCGCGGCGAGGGCGCGGTGACGTAGGGATTGCGGTGGAGGTAGTGGTCGGGCAGGGGATAATGCCACGCGAGCACGCTGTTGTCGCAGCCGAACCAGTTGCCCCAATCGTCGCGCGCGCGGCCTTGTTGCGTGAGGCCGCTGACCGGCTCGAACGCGCCGGTGTCCGGATTCATCCGAAAGTCGCGCCCGCGAATGTCCACCTCCTTGCCACCGGCGACGCCGCGAATGTTGCCGCCGAGCAAACCGTTCGCACCGTAAATCCAGTTGTCGAGTCCGAGCGAAAGACTGTTCACGCGCGCCTGATAATTTTCCGTGACGAAGCCGGAGAAGATTTTAGTGACGGTGAACCGCCCGCCCTCACCCTGGCCCGCCTGCTGGTAGCCGCCGAGGTTACGAGGCGGATGTTCCTGAGTGGTGGCATCCGCCTCCTCACGTCGGCGGCTACGATCGCGGGGCGAGGGAGAAACAGTCGCCGCATTATTCTGCTTTCCGGCGTTCAGCTTTCCCCCGGCTGGTTGCGGTTGCACAAACAAGATGTCCGGCGCAGTAGAAACCAGCGCGCCGTCACGCCATGCCGTCACGCCGGTCACGAATGGGATGTTGTCCACGGCGATTGTCGCCTGGTCGTATTGGCCATCGCCGTCAGTGTCCTCCAGAAACTTGATGCGGCTGCCGGGCTTCCAGTTGCCGTCCAGGCCGGTCGGATAATCGCGCATCTCGGCGACCCACAATTTTCCGTCCGCACCCCAGTCAATGGCGACGGGGTCCACAATGAGCGGTTCGCTGGCGACGAGTTGAACCTCGAACCCCGCCTTCACTTCGATGGCCGCCAGCGAGGCCGCCGGCGATTTCGGTGGCGTCATGGCGCCTTGCCGTGGATACAGACGAAATTCCTTCGGTACGAGTTGATGGATCGTGTCTATGATGAGCTTTTCCACGCCGGGCGCGATGCGGGTGGGCCAGCCGTAGTAGGTCATCGCGCCGCCGCCCTCGTAGCCGCCCTCCTTCAAGATGCGCTCGGACGGGATGTAGCACGGCACGTCATTGGCGTAGGCGTTCACCCAGAGCTTTTCGGGATTGAACTCCTTCTTCAATCGCAGCGCATAGTCCACCACCACTTCGCCCGGCAGAAAAACCATGGCGAGATCGTCGCCGAAATTCCAGGCCTGGACGAGATACGGAATTTTCGTGGGCAACGCGCCTTCGCGGTCGAGTCTGGCCAGGTTGTATCTGGCGTGATAGCCGACGTAATCCGTTTGTCTGGCCTTCGATTCAAACTCGGCGGGCGTGGGGAGGGTGTCGAGCGGGAGGTCAATGGCCTGGGTGCGACACGCCAGCGCGCCGCGAATCGGGCTGAGTTGACGCGCGAGGAGGCGGTTGATGTTGGTGGCAATCTCCGCGCCGTGCTGCTGGGCAAAATTCAGGCCGGAGCGGGGCGACGGATTCGCATCCGCCCCGCAACCGATGCCGACCAGCACCGTCGCCCCGGGATGATCGCGCTCCAGATATTCCTGGGCGTAACCGGCCCAGTCGCCGCACACGGCGTTGTCCTTGGGATCAATGGAGGTGCAGTGACACGCGTAATTGACAAACAGCGCGCGCAATTTGCCTTGAAGGTCGGTGATGGTCAGCATCGGCATATCGTGATCCACCGGCCCGCCTTTGGTGCGACGATTGGCCGCGAAACCGGCCTGACCCTGCGCCCAACTTAATTTGCCCGGCCGACGATTCTTCAACGCCTCGAGCGCCACGCCTTCAATCGCGTCGGTCAAATCGCGCGTGTACCGCTCGATGTGCGCCTGATGTTCGGGCGGCAACGGCTCGCCAAACAGCGTGGGCAGGTAGTCGTCCAGACAGGGGGCGGTGTGGACGTGCGACGAACAAAGCGCCACGCGCGCCGGATCAATTCCCCGCTTCTGCAAGCGCGTCACGACTTCATCGCGGACATGCTTCGGCACGCCGCAATTGTCCACGGTGATGAGGATGGCCGGTCCCTCCCGGTCACTGCCGATGGCGAGGGCCTTGGTCCAGAGCTTCTGGGCGATGTTGGTAGATTCAGTTTTGCGGACGGCATAACCACTGAGGCGGATGGGAAAGGTGGGCGTGATGTCGCGGCGTGCGACGCCGACTTGATAAATCGTTTCTTTGTCGGCGGCGTTGGCGGACGGGAGCAGGTTCGAGCCAACCAGGCTGAACGCGAGAATCAGTTTTAGCTTCGGCAATTTCATTGGTATTGGCGGTCACTCTGTCACAATCGCGCCGCGGGCGGGAGAGAAAAATATGTAGGGTGAGATCGTCTCCGCGCATCGGTGGGGCGAGCGTCCTCGCGAGCCGAATGTTTGTTGAACCCGAAATCCGAATCCCCGAAGCCCGAAAGAAATCCGAGGTCCGAAATCCGAAACAACTCACGCGAGCGAGCGAACCCGCGCGACGAGGTCCCGGCCACCGACGGTCATTCGGATATCTTTCGGCATTCGGTCATCGGATTTCCTTCCGCCTTCGGATTTCGGCCTTCGGAATTCACGCTCACGCTCCTCCGCCCGCAACCGGCAACTTGAAACTTCCAACTTGAATCTTGAAACTCTTTCGACCGTGGTGCGAGCGTCCTCGCGAGCCGCGCCTGGGAGCGCCGTCGTCTCGACGGCAAGTTGCCTGGCCGTTTCCGCCACGCCGGCGAGACGCCAGCGCTCCCGGGAGGGACGCGTTCCACCGCGTCCCATTCTTCCATTCAATCCAAAGCCCAAAACCACGAAGGTCGAAAGGAATCCGAACTCCGAATCCGTGTCGGTGAGCTAGCGCATACACGCGGACCGCATGCGGCCTACCAGCGATCTTTCGGATTTCGCGCCTCGGATTTCTTTCGGCCCTCGGATTTCGGTCTTCGGAATTCACGCTCGCGCCACGCTCTTCCGCCCGCAACCGGCAACTTGAAACTTCGAACTTGAATCTTGAAACTCCTTCGACCGTGGTGCGAGCGTCCTCTTGAGCCGCGCCTGGGAGCGCCGTCGTCTCGACGGCGAGTTGCCAGGCCGTTGCCACCCTGCTGGCGGGACGCCGTCGCTCCCGGGAGGGACGCGTTCCACCCGCGTCCCATTCTGCCTCCGTTCAAACCGCGCGGAGACGATCGGCCTTGGCGCGGGCGTTGTGAAACCTGTGGCACGGAACTACTTTCCCCAGTAGCACGGACGTCGCGGGTTCAGCGGCTCAGTTCAACTTCTAGCAGTGTATTTCGCAGCCCGCCGCGCCACCTCCCTCAAAAAGCGACGCTTGCTCGCGGCGGCCTGCGGGATACACTGCTGGAAGTTAGGCGACTATGAAGCCGCACGCCATACTCCACGGTTTTGAGGATGCTCGCATCGCCCGCTACGAGTTCGATCAGCCGACCGAGGGCGGCGAGGCCCGCATCACATTCGTTTTAGCGAAGGACGGAGCGAGGCGGAGTCTACGGTTCACCGTCCCGCACGAGAGCATTCAGTTCATGGAGTATCTCGTGCCGCCGTCCCTGGAGATTCAGGACCATTCCGACGAGGGCTGGGAGACAGCGACCATCGAGGTCACGCATCCGCACAGCGGCAGCACATACTTTTATGCGAGTCACGTCGAAGAGATACCAGTCGCCTCGTAATAAGCATGGTCGAATTCAGAAGCGCGTTTTCATTGGGCTTTTTGCGCGGCGTGTTTTGGGAGGGCGGCGGTGCAGGCAACACAAAAAGGCCGGTCGTGGCTTTCAAAAAATCCCACTCGGCCAAGTCGGCAAATCAAGTTGTGGAACCGGAGGCGGGCCGCATGGTCAATCGCAAGTGAACAATCTCGTAAACGGGGTCGTTCCGCGTTCCTCAAGAATCACGGACGCCACCAAGGTGAAGGACGGCGCAGGCGGAACCAAGCTCCACGAACGGGTTCGTTGAACACCAGTGGCAGGCCGGTTTGCAGCTTCCCTTCCGGTTCGCGCACGCGCAGGCCAAAACGCGTCGGCGCTGGCAAGTGTGAATGTTTCTTTTGCGCGAGGGGCCGCCGTCAGGCGGTTGGAGTGCTCCCGATAAGCTGACGGTGTAAGTCATTCGGCTGGGACGAGTTTGAGGCCGAGGGCAGCGGCGGTATTGTGGAGGCGCACGAGTTTCTTGCGCTGCCTCTTTTCTTCCTCCCGCTTGAACACTTCCGGGTTGAACGCTGCCGATACTTGAACAGATGCCAGAGGGTGCGCGCCAAGTGGACTCGTTCGCTCCCGCTCGCTCAGCCCTGCGGGCCTTCTCCTTTCAGTCGAATTCCTTTCGCGGTTTCCCAAGCCGCTCAAGTGTGTGCCATCGCCGTGATCGCTTTCTCGCCGCGCCGACACACCACCGGTTCGCGCCTCCGCAAATTCCCACCGCGACTTTTGGCAGAATGATGGGGGCAGAATCCTCACCCGAACAACGGGAGTTCAACCACGGATGGACACGGATGGACAAGGATAAGAAGGGAAAACCATGTTGAAGTCGTTTCCCCCGACGGGTGAACGAACCGAGGATCATTCCCATCCGTGTGCATCGGTGTTTATCCGTGGTTTGTTCATTCCAACTGCGAAATCCAGGACAAGCGTATCATTCTGACCCCATGATTCTGACTCTGGAACTGCTCCGGCTCGTGAGGACGCTCGACCCACCGATACGCAAATTCCGAAGCCCGAAATCCGAGGGCCGAAAGAAATCCGAAGCCCGATGGCCGAATGATCACCGGTGAGGAGATATCGTCCGCTGGTTCTCTCGTTCGTGCGAGTTCTTTCGGAGTTCGGAGTTCGGGCTTCTTTCGGGTTTCGGGGACTCTGATTTCGGATTTAACAGAGGTTTGGCTCGCGAGGACGCTCGACCCACCGGGAAGGAGTTTCAAGATTCAAGTTCGAAGTTTCAAGTTGCCGGTAGCGGGCGGAGGAGCGTGGCGCGAGGGAGCCAAACAACGCACTCGCTGCACGCGGTGCGGGTTTTCGCAGCGCGAAAACCACTACCACAGCGACTCAACGTGCGGCGGGGAGAACTCCTCGGTGCAGGCGCGTCTGACTGACCACAAGTTTGGGGTGGGTGACTCCCAGCGTATTGCAAAGGGCGTCAAGTTCGGGCGGTCGAAATCCTCGCGCTGCGAGAAGTTGCGCCGTGCGGAACGGCGCGTCGGAACGTCCCGCTCGCTCAATTCCGTCCGCTCTGCGCGGACGGGCTGGTCGCAGCACGACCAGCACCACCGGCAAGAAACTGAGGTGACCCTGTTCGAGATTGGCTGTTCGAGATTGGCTTTACAGGCCAGGGGGATTTCGCGATGCTCGCCGCGCTCAACTCCGATGGCTCGTGAACCAATAGAGATGGTCGTGGACTCGGTGACAACCGAATTGCCCGACACGAAGACTCTCCGCCTGCAATGGCCGGAGGGGCACAATCCCGATTTCAAGACGGGGCAGTTCATCACAATTTACTGGCCGGACACGCCGGGCTACAAACGCGCCTACTCGCTCTCGTCCTGCGCGCTGGATCGCGGCGGGTACGAGGTCACGGTGAAACGCGAGGGCAAGATGGGCACGCGGATCGTGGATTGGGCGAAGGCGGGCGACAAATTGTTCGTTCTGCCGCCGGCGGGAAAATTTCTGCCGCAATACGACAAGCAACTGGTCTGCATTGCCGGCGGCTCGGGCGTGACGCCGTTCCGCGCGTTTGTGCGCGAGGCAAACCAGCGGCAGTTGGAGACGAAGATCACCGTGATGTACAGCGTCCGCACGACGAACGACATCATCTTTGAGCGGGAGTTTCGCGAACTGGCGGTGGAGAATCCGAACTTCAATTTTTATGTCACCTGCACGCGCCTGCATCCGGAGGACAAATGGACCGGGCGGCGCGGGCGCATTGATGCCGCGTGGGTGCGCGAACAGGTCCACGACCTGCCGAACACGATCTTCTACGCCTGCGGCCCGAATGCCCTGGTGGAGTTCGCCGAGGAACTGGTGTTGCACGGACTAAACGTGCCCAAGGAGCAGATGAAGACGGAGAAGTGGGGTTGACAGTTTGGTTGCAAGTTGCGGGTTGAAGGTTGCAAGCTCGGCAGCAACAGCACCGCAGGCTTGAACTTGTCGCTTTCAACCGTCACCCTGCGACCATGTTGAAACGCACGTCACTTTACGCGACCCACCAAAAGCTTGGCGGCAAACTCATCGAATTCGGCGGTTGGGAAATGCCGGTGCAATACACGTCCATCATGGACGAACATCAGGCGGTGCGCACGGCGGCGGGAATTTTTGACATCTCGCACATGGGCGAGGTGACGGTGAGCGGCACGGCGGCGGTGGAATTCTTGAATTACGTGCTGACGAATGACGTCCGCAACCTAACGCCGGGCCTGGGTCAATACACGTTGATGTGCAATCAGCGCGGCGGGACGGTGGACGATCTCTATGCGTATCAACTTTCCGAGGGGGTTTATATTCTCATCATCAATGCCGGGCGAATTCCCGACGACGTGGCGTGGTTGCAGGCGCGCGCGGCGGAATTCCAACAACGCGGCGCGGATCTGCGCCTCACGGATGCCTCGCACAACTACGCCGCCGTGGCCGTCCAAGGCCCGCGTGTGGTGGACTTCATCAACGATTGCATTCCCGGCGCTTCGATGTCCGCCAAACGGGTCGCGTGTGTGACCGAGTTGAAGAAGAACGAGATTGGCGGTTTCCCGTTCGCGCAGGGTTGCGTGCTGGTGTCGCGCACGGGATACACGGGCGAGGATGGTTTCGAGATTGTTGGCGAGGACGCCGCCCTTCAACAGGTCTGGGACGATGCGCTGGCGAAGGGCGCGCCCTTCGGCATCAAACCCTGTGGCCTGGGTGCGCGTGACACGTTGCGCACGGAGGTTTGTTACCCGCTTTACGGGCATGAACTGGACGAGAACACCTCGCCCATTGAGGCTGGCGTGGGATTCTTCGTGTCATTGGATAAAGGTGATTTCATCGGACGCTCGGTTCTGGCGGAGCAAAAGGCGAACGGCGTGAAGAAGAAATGTGTCGCGTTCAAGCTGACGGAAAAATCCGCGCCGCCGCGACCGCATTATCCGATATGGGCGAACGGTGCCGCCGTGGGTGAGGTTGTGAGCGGAACGCAAAGTCCGTCGCTCGGAATTGGCATTGGGATGGGTTACTTGCCGCCGGAATTCGCGAAGGCGGGCACGGCGATTGAGATCGAGGCGCGCGGCAAACGCGCGCGGGCGGTCGTAGTCAAGAAGCCGATTTTCAAACGAGCGTAGCTGTAGCCACCGACGTGAGGAGGTGGTTTTTTCCGCCACGCGGTTTTTTCGTCCGCCTCCTTACGTCGTCGGCTACCCTCTCCGCCGCACCCGAGCGAGCCATCGCGCGAGTTTCAATGCGTGATGGCGCGCGTTGGCCCGGCCGCGAGGCGCGGCGAGGTCGCAAGCGATGGCGCGCGCGCTCCCCAATCCGGCACAAGCGCGGATCGTCGTAGCCACCGACGTGAGGAGGTGGAGTCCAAGTGGCCGGCAATTCCGACCTCCGCTTCCTTACGTCAGCGGCTACCCGCCACCGAACTTTCCGCTTTCAAAGCCCCGCTTTTGACGCCTAATCTGCGGAATGGCATTGAAGATCAGAGTGGCCGTTCTGGGCACGGGCGCATTGGGCAAGGAGCATGTTCGGATTTACGCGCAGTTGGGAACACAACGTCAGACGGACCTGGTGGCCATCTACGATACCAACAACGAAGTCACCCGCCACATCGCCTCCAAATATCAAACGCAGGCCGCCAGTTCGGTGGAGCAAGCCATCGAGGACGCGGAAGCGGTCAGCATCGTCACGCCCACGGTCACCCATTTCGAACTCGCCCGGAAATGTCTGGAGCAGGGTAGGCATGTCCTGATCGAAAAGCCGATGACGGACAATGCTGAGCAGGCGGCGGAACTGGTCCGGCTCGCGCAGGAAAAGAATTGTGTTCTTCAAGTCGGTCACGTCGAGCGGTTCAATCCCGTGTTCAACTATCTGGAGTCGGTCGCCACGCACCCCCGGTTCATCGAGACGCACCGGCTCTCGCCGTACCCGGCGCGCAGCACGGACATCGGGGTGGTACTCGACTTGATGATCCACGACCTCGACGTGGTGCTGGCGTTTGTGAAGTCGCCGGTGACGAGTGTGGATGCGGTCGGCGTGCCGGTGTTGAGCAAGAACGAAGACATTGCGAACGCGCGCTTGCGTTTCGCCAATGGCTGCGTGGCCAATCTCACCGTCAGCCGGGTGAGTCCGGATCGGATGCGCAAAATCCGGGTGTTCAGCGGCGGGGAAACCCCGAGTTACATCTCGCTTGATTACCGCGCGCAGGAGGGATTCATCTATCGCATCGCGCGGGATGGCGAGGAGGAGAGTTCGTTGCTCAAGAAACTGCTCGCCTCGCGTGATTCGACGATCGTGAGCGAGTTTGCCGGGAAGCGGATCGTGCGCGAGCCGGTGCCGCTGGTGCGGGAGGAACCGCTGAAATTGGAATTGCAGCACTTTGTGGATTGCGTGCGGGAGAAGCAGACGCCGCGCGTGAGCGGGGAATCGGCCAAGGCGGCGCTGGACCTGGCCTTCGAGATCACGCGGCAGGCGCAGGCGAGCAAATGACCGACCCAGCTTCATTCGCGTTGTTTCAGGAGGAACTCAATCGTCTGGTCGCCTCGTTCGGCGACCGCGCGGGCGGGTTGAAGAATACTTCCTGCGTTGAAATCAAACTGGTGGAGGGCGGAAAGTGAGTGTGGCGACCTCCCTCACACACAGGAATTGGTTTTTCCCCGTGTTCCCTCACCCGGCCGTCGGCCACCCTCTCCCGCTCCCGCAGGTGAGGGAATCAGCGCTCTCCCCAAGGAGCGGGGGAATCGCTCGCCGCCTTTCCGAAAAGCTGTGCAACTGGATTTGTCGAAGGGGTATTCGCCGACCAATCGTTGGGAACCAACAAGTCCTCGCGTTAAACCTGGGAGCGCCGGCGTCCCGCCGGCTTGTGAAGGCTCGCAACGAAGAAACTCGCCGGCGGGACGCCGGCGCTCCCAGACCCGACGTTCCGGTTCAAGGGTGCAGAGCGCGAACTTGCGTTCGGCGAATTCTCACCCTAGCCTGGAAATTTCACACGCGTAACGCCGGGTTGGGGAACCCGGCCTTCAGGACTGGGCGAACGCGGCTTGTAGGCCGCGTGCCCCCACGCGGCGGGGTGTCAATATTCCAAGCTGCGGGTGAAATGTGCGGTCCCCAGCGCCGTAGGCGCAACATCTTTGTAGAATCCGCCGGCAAACAAATCGCCAGCCCCGTAGGGGCGACATATTACGACCCCGCCACGATGTCGCTCCTACGGAGCTGTGGTTGTTTTCGTATCACGTTCTACAAAGATGCCGCACCGCTGGTGCTGCTCAAATCCTGGCGGGATTCCGCCCCCGAGACCAAGGTTGCCGAGCCGGCGAGGCTACCGTGCGAATCGCTTGGGTTTGATTTCGCGCCGGGGATTCGTGCCGCATGAAACCACTGTCCATCATGCTCATTGCCGGCGAGGCGAGCGGCGATTTGCTCGCGGCGGAACTCGTAGGTGAATTGCGGCGGTTGTTGATCGCGCGTTCGCTGGATGCCACGCAGGATGTGCAGCCGTTGCGCACAGCGCTCGCGCCACGATGCTTCGGCGCGGGCGGACCAAAGATGGCGGCGGCGGGCGTGGAGCTCGCGTTTGATCTGACGCAACATTCGGTCATCGGTTTCGCCGAGGTGCTAAAGAATCTCGACAAGTTCCGGCAGTTGTTCCGGCAGTTGCGGCGACTGGCAATCGAGCAACAGCCGGATGTGATCATCGGCGTGGATTACGGTGGATTCAATCTGCGGTTGGGGGCGGCCATCAAGCAGCACGTCCGACGGCATCGGAGCGAGTTTGTGCCGTGGAATCCCAAGCTGGTGCAGTTCGTCTCGCCGCAGGTGTGGGCGTCACGGCCCGGACGGGCCTACACGCTGGCAAACAATTACGACCTGCTCCTGAGCATTTTTCCGTTCGAGAAAGAGTGGTATGCGCGACGGGTGCCGCGGCTGCGCGTGGAGTTTGTGGGACATCCGATGGTGGGAAGGGAGAAGAAATCCGAAATCCGGAATCCGAAATCCGAACCTCGAAACGTGGTGTTGTTGCCGGGGAGTCGGGTGGGTGAGGTGCGCAGGCATTGGCCGGTGGTGCGAGGGGCATTTGATTTGTTGCGGCGGGAAATCCCCACGCTCCGGGGCAAGGTAATTTTGCCGGACGAGGCGCTGGCAGGGGCGACTACAGATTTGGGAGCGATCGCCGGGTTGGAGGTGCAAGTGGGTGGACTCGCGACCGCGCTGGCGCAAGCCGACCTCGCCATCACGAAGTCCGGCACGATCACGATGGAGTGCGCGCTGCACGGCGTGCCGGCGGTGGTGTTCTACAAGACGTCGTGGCCGACCTACTTCATCGGCAAGCGGATCATCACGGTGAAATACATCGCGATGCCGAACCTGCTCGCGGATGAGGCGGTCTATCCCGAGTTCATTCAAGAAGCAGCCACGCCGGAAAACCTCGCGCGCGCGGGGCTGGGCTTGTTGCGGGACACGGCCCGCCGAAGCGAGGTAAAGCTGAAACTGGCAAGCGTCATCGCGTCGCTCGGCGGACCGGGCGCGGCCGGTCGCGCGGCGGAAGCGATTGGGGGTTTGCTGCCATGAAAGACCTGACGAGCGCGACGTGGATCAAGGTGAAGGGAACGCTCTTCCTGTTGCTGGGAATCGCCGCCGCCACGTTGCTGTGGTTGGAGCAACCGACGTGGAAAGTGTCGTGGTTGCTGGCGCTCGCGATCTGGTGCTTTTGCCGGTTTTACTACTTCGCCTTTTACGTCATCGAGAATTACGTGGATCCCGGCTACAAATTTTCCGGACTGGGATCGTTCCTGTGTTACCTGCTGCGTCACCGGCCCAAGCCCTGACGGACACGCGAGCCGTGGCGCAAAAAACTTGCGCGGCGGCATCGCGTTTGCTCAAATCCATTCAGATGCAGCCGTTGCGCAACCGGAACGTCCGCTGGTTCAGACCCGCGATCGCGGGTTTGATGTCAGGGATCATGGTGTTGCTCGCGGTGTCTGCCGCCAGCGGTGCCTTGCATCTCAAGCTCCACACCGACGGCTCGTCCTCCCAGCATGGCACATGCGCGATTTGTTCCTTCGCGCACGGACAGGTGGAAACGCTCGTTGATGTCACGCCAGAAGTTTTCGCACCCCTGTCCGTATCGTGGACGCTGTCAGTTCTCCAGTCACTTCCGCTGACGGACGTTGATCGCTCGGTCGCGTTCTGCCGCGGTCCGCCGGCTTCCGGCTCTTCCCTGTAATTCGTCGTTCGACGTTCGTTGGTCCGGCCCGCGTGGGCTGGAGCCTTTTCCCAAACCTTAACCGACCGGCCCGTGATGGCCTCGGTCGGGATGAACCGTGGAAGAACAATTATGAAAGCAGATTTTTGGAAGCTGGTGTTTGTGTGGTGTGCGTTGTCGGTGAGCGCGGTCTCGGCGCAGGGGACCAATGAAGTGGAGCAACTCCAGCGCGAAATGCGAGACCTGCGCGAGCAGATGCAGCGGATGGAGCAAAAGCTCGAGTCGTTACAGGAGAAACCACCCGCCGTTCCCGTTGTCCCATCCGTCCCGCCGCCGATAGCCGAGGTGACGCCATCGCCACCGCCGCCCAGGCCTGAAATTGCGCCCGCGCCATGGACCCCGTCGCAACCGATCACGGTGGCACGCGGCGCTTCGTCCTACTTGAACCTGAGTTTTGACGGCATGTTCGCGGTCGGCGGTTCGACGGCCGAAAATGTGGAGGCGCTGGAGTATGGCGGACATGATCCGAAGCAAAACGGATTTACCGTGCAAAACCTGGAGATGACGCTGGATGGCAAGGTGGACCCGTATTTCAAAGGCCAGGCCAACCTGGTGCTCCAAATCAACCCGGAGGGCGAGACGACGTTCGAGGCGGAGGAGGCGTATCTGGAAACAATTTCACTGCCGTGGAACTTCCAGGTCAAGGCGGGACAGTACTACACGCAGTTCGGTCGCATCAACGCGACGCATCCGCACACCTGGGATTTCGTGGACCAGCCGCTGGTGATCGGGCGTTTTTTGGGGCCGGACGGCTTGCGGAATCCGGGCGCGCAGGTTTCCTGGCTGGCGCCGACGCCGTTTTATTCCGAGTTGTTTCTCTCCGTGCAAAACAGTGGCGGCGAAACGGCCACCAGTTTTCGCGACGTGGGCGGCACGACCTTGGTCACCCAACGGCCCGGGGTGGATACGTCGGTGGAGAACCTTGGCGATTTGCTATACGCGCCGCGTTACGTGATGTCGTTTGATCTGACGGATGAACAAACGGTGATGCTGGGCACGTCGGCGGCGTTCGGGCCGAATGCCAGCGGTCAGGATGGGCGGACGGCAATCTACGGTGCGGACTTGTTCTACAAATGGAAATCGCGTCATCACGACAAGGGCTTTCCCTTTGTGACGTGGCAGACGGAATATCTCTACAGTCACTACTCGGCTGCCGCTTATCCGGGGGACCTGGTTTTTCCGGCGACGCCGGCCACGACCATCAACAACTGGGGCGTTTACTCGCAGGTGTCGTACGGCTTCAAGCCCCGCTGGGTGGCATCCTTGCGCGGCGATTATGTGACCGGTCCGCCGGGCGATTTTTGGGCGGACCCGTTGCTGGATGATCGGTCCCGCATCTCGCCGGCGATAACCTTTTACCCGAGCGAGTTTTCCAAGCTGCGCCTGCAATACAACTATGACCACATCCAGGGCGTTGGCGTAGAGAACTCGGTCTGGTTTCAATTCGAGTTCCTCCTGGGCGCACATTCGGCCCACAAGTTTTAACCAAAGACAAATTCGGCAACCCGATCAACCAATCGAAAATTATGAAACACGCACTTCAGTCAATCCTGGTCGCGACGCTCATGTTCGGCGCGGGCACGACCCAGGCAAAACTCAACGTCGTCTGCACCACGCCGGACCTCGCGTCCCTTGTGGAGGCGGTCGGCGGCAAGGAGATCAAGCTCACCACCCTGGCGCGGCCCACCGAGGACCCGCATTTCGTGGATGCCAAGCCGAGCTTCATCGTGAAGTTGAACCGGGCCGATGTGCTGGTGGAGGGCGGCGCGGAACTGGAAATCGGCTGGTTGCCGCCGTTGTTGCAAGGGGCGCGCAACGACAAAATCCAGTCGGGGCAACCGGGACGCATCCTGGCCAATCAAGGCATCCGCATGTTGGAAGTGCCCACGACGCTGGATCGTTCCCTCGGCGACATCCATCCCGCGGGCAATCCGCATTTTCTGGTGGACCCGGACAACGCCAGGATTGTGGCCCAGCATGTCGCCGAGTCGTTCTGCGCGCTGGATGCGGCCGATTGCGCGAGCTATCAGGCGAACCTCAAACAATTTCTCGGCGCCTTGGATGCGAAAATGGCGCAGTGGGAGCAGCAACTCGCCCCCTTCAAAGGGCGGCATGTGGTGGCGTACCACAACTCGTGGGTGTACTTCGCCAAGCGGTTTGGCTTGAGCATTGATTTGTTTCTCGAGCCCAAGCCCGGCATTCCGCCTTCGCCGGCGCACCTGGCGTCGGTCATCAGCCAGATGAAGGCGGAGAACGCGCGCGTGATCATCGTGGACCCGTATCTGAATCGCCGCACCGCCGAGACGGTGGCGCGGGACACGAATGCAATCGTGGTGGACGTGGCGCAATTTCCCGGGGCGATCAAAGGGACCGAGGGCGGCTACATTGCCCTGATGGATTATCTGGTGAACTCGATGGCCAAGGCGCTGGGGGCGACCACCGTTGGCCCCGCGCACTGAGCCCCATGATGGACAACGCTCCGGGTCAGCAACCGGCGCTCCAACATTATGACTGAAATTTTATCCGTTATGAAATGGCCCTTCGTGGCCTGCCTCCTGTTGCCGGGTATCCTCGTTTACTATGGGCTGCACATCATTCGTCGCGAAGTCATATTCGTGGACCTCGCGTTGGCGCAGGTGGCGACCCTCGGCACGTGCGTGTGCCTGTATCTCGGGCACGAACCGGACGATCCGCACAACTATTTTTGGTCGCTCGGATTCACGCTGATTGGGGCGCTGGTGTTCACGTTCACCCGCTCCAGCAAACACGCGAAAGTTCCCCAAGAGGCGCTGATCGGCATCACTTACGTCGTGGCGGCGGCGGCGGGCATCCTCCTGTTGAGCAAAAGCCCGCACGGAAAAGAGGAACTCCAGCGGACGCTCGTTGGCGATTTGCTCACGGTGACACCCGGGCAAATCTGGAAAACCGCCGCGCTCTACACGGTGATCGCCGTGGCGCATTTCATCTTCCGGAAACAATTCATCCGCCTCTCCTTCGACCACGATCACGGAGCCAAGGGCGGGATGTCCGTTCATTTTTGGGATTTTTGCTTCTACGCGTTGTTTGGCCTGATCGTGACCAGCTTTGTGCAAGTGGGCGGAGTGTTGATGGTGTTCTCGTACCTCATCGTGCCGGCGGCGTGCGGGACATACCTGGTCAGCTCGTTGCCCGCGCGACTGGCGATGGGCTGGTGCGTGGCCACGTTGGCGAGCCTGGCTGGACTCTATGCTTCGTTCAAACTTGATGTGCCGACCGGTGCGGCGATTGTCTGCACTCTGGGGGTGGCGTTGTTGCTCACCGGGGTTGCCAGCAAATTGCGCCGATGCAGGGCGGAGCGGACTACCTGAAGGAGCGCATCGCGGTGCCGCGCGGCTGGCTTTGAATGTGCCCGTCACTGGTGTCGCTCGAATAACTCCGGACCCGTCGCTCAACCTGATCCAAGCAGCAGCCAACTGCGCCGTGCCGCATCGCCGCCAAACGCAAGCCACACGGGTAATTCATGAAGCGATTCAACCCGCTCAGAGGGTGGCACTTAATGACGGCGAACTGCCGATGCTCGCGAAGTTTTCCTTTTTGGTTGAAACGCTGAAGACGAAAACGAAAACAGGTCAGTTCTTGATATTGACATATTGGTTTGGCTGGCACAATCTGCTGTGCATGGCGCGCAAGCTGAGAGTGGAGTATCCCGGAGCGATTTATCACGTAATGAACCGGGGCGATCGGCGGGAGCCGATTTTCCGGGATGACCAGGATCGGCAGCGGTTCATCGCCACGTTGGGCGAGGCGTGCGGCAAGACCGGCTGGCAGGTTCACGCGCTGTGCCTGATGCCGAATCATTTTCATCTGGTGGTCGAGACGCCGCAGGGCAACCTGGTGGCCGGCATGAAATGGTTTCTGGGCACTTACACCGGACGTTTCAATCGCCGACACAAACTGTTCGGCCACCTGTTCAGCGGCCGGTACAAGGCGCTGGTCGTGGAGGGCAGCGCCACCGGGTACCTGCAAACCGTGTGCGACTATGTGCATTTGAATCCGGCCCGGGCCAAATTATTGAAGCCGGAGCAGCCGTTGAACCGCTATAGTTGGAGCAGTTGGCCGGAGTATCTGAAGCGGCCGAACCAACGCTGGCCGTGGCTGCGGGTGGACCGGGTGCTGGGGAAGTATCGGATCCCCAAGGACAGCGCGGCGGGCCGCCGGGAACTGGAAGCGGCGTTGGAAGCGCGGCGTGCTGCCGAAAACGGGACGGAATACCAACGAGTGCGCCGGGGCTGGTGTCTGGGCGGCGAGTCATTTCGCAAAGAGTTGCTGGGGCAGATGAAGGCACGATTGGGAGCGGAGCACTACGGGGCGGAGCGAGCGGAGACGATGGCGGAACATGCGGAAGCGGTCGTGGCGCAGGAAATGAAGCGGCGCAAATGGAACGAAGCGGAATTGGGACGGCGGGCCAAGGGCGATGCGCAGAAGGTGGCGATGGCGGTGCGCTTACGGGCGGAGACGACGATGACCGTGAAGTGGATTGCCCAACGGCTGCAGATGGGCGCGCCTGGTCATGTCCACCATCTGCTGTATCAGCGCCGGAAGCGGCAGGCGAAATAATATGCCAAATATGTCAATACCAAGAACTGACCCGTTCACGTTCACGTTCAGGAGCAGTTGGCCGGAGTATCTGAAGCGGCCGAGCCAACGCTGGCCGTGGCTGCG
>CAZLOH010000064.1:0-21736 GCA_964561105.1 uncultured Bifidobacterium sp.
GACAGGCACACGATGGCCAGTTGGATCACGAGATACGCCTGCCAGCCCATCGCCAGACTCATCGCGATGGCCACACCGAGGATGGCCAGATTGGTCCAATACACCGATAGCCGCTCGCGCAACCCCGCCTTCCGGTTGGTGAAGCGTTGCCAGATTAAAAACAGAAACATGGGCGCAATCACGAACAGGATGACCGGGTTGCGCACCATTCGATAGGAGAAGCGTTTCCAGCGCGAGGACTCCAGGTATTCCTGCACCGTGAGCGTCCAGACATCGCCGGTACCGCGGCGGTCCAGGTCACCGGAGGTGGCATGATGCAGCGCGTGTTCCCAGCGCCAGTGGTGGTACGGCGTAAAGGTCAGCACGCCGGTGATGAATCCCCAAATATCATTCGCCCGACGGGATTTGAAAAACGAACCATGCCCGCAATCGTGCTGAATGATGAAGACCCGCACCAGGAAACCGCTCGCCAGAATCGCCAACGGGACGACCAGCCAATACGACACGCCAAGGCTCAGGTACATGAGATACCAAAGCACGGCATAAGGCAGCAAGGTGTTCAAGAGCTGCCAGACGGCCCGGGCAGAAGAAGACTTCTGGTAGCGGGCGACAATCTCTTTCCAGGTCGAGACGTCGGTGGCGCCTTCGGTTTGGGCGGGACTTGATTCACTCATTTCATTCATAACAATACCGCGATCACTTTCCGATGGATGCCAGGAGCGGCGCCACCGTTGGAAACGAATACGATACGCGCAAATTAGCGGATGCCTCCGCGCGCAGCAATGTTCAACACGAAAAAATTTTGCCACCCCTGCCCCTGCGCCGCACAACCATCTCCCAGAGGAAGCAACTGGAATACCCATTGCCCCGGAGAGGGCCGTGCATCCGGACACCAACGCAAAAACAGTTGCGCAAAAATGCTTGGCAGTAAGAGGCCATCGGAGGATGATCGCGCCATGAAACCTTCCGTCGCCGGCCGATCGGTTCACCGACTGAAGCCCGCGCGCAAGCCGGCACGGGCGGTTCGAACCGGCACGATCCATCCCGTGATCATCTACCCCTTCCGCCAACCGGACGATGATGCAAACCTGAAACCGCTGTACCAGATGGTCGCCCAGTTGAACCGGCAGAACGACGTCTTCGCGCGGCCCATTACGGTGATTGACCGCAAGACGCATTACACGAATGAGCGGAACAAGACCTACCGGGAATTTCGGCGACAAGCCGTGCAGCGTCACTCGGAGGTGTTGGATTCGTGGGGGGTGGATACGTGTCAAATGTGGTACACCGGCCTGGGGGCGGCCTTTGAACGCGGCCGGCCGGGAGACGTGTACTGGCTGATCCCGGGCGACTTTAATTACGGCACCACGGTCGGCCAGGAGGTCTTGAGCCGGCTGCACGATCTGCCGGAAATCTGCCTCGAACTCCAACAAGACTTGTGCATCGGCGAGATCGGCACGGATCACAACAACTCCAAACAATTGATTGACACGTACGGCACCTTTGCGCTGCTCTACAACTGGTTTCCCATTGAAGCGCAGATCATCCGGGAATACACCGAACGCCCGCGCTCCGAGTTTTTCGCCGTGCGCCATGAGTTTCTCCAGGAAGTGCTGCGCCGCCGCTGGTATGCCTACGAGCAAACGGTGGTGATGCTGTTGCACGCCGTGTTCGGGCGCAAACGCATCAGCCGGTTCCTCGTGGGCAACATTTCCGACCTGCCGGAAGGCCGCGAATCCCTGGCCTCCGCCTGGCAGCAGGTCGAGCGCACCGAGCGGGTGCTCAAGACCATCTGGCGCGAACGCAACCAGCCCACCGCCAACTGGGCCGAGCGTTTCCACGTCCTCGAAGCGCAATCCGCGCAAATCCGCCGGACCGCGCTGGTTATTTTGCAAAATCTGTTGGGTTGAATTTCGTCTCTGCGCCATGAATCTGAATCGTTACGGAGCTCAAAGAAATCTGCGGGCGGTGAACTTCATCTGCCACGCGCCCCAGGCGCACGCGGTCACATTGGTCGGCGACTTCAATCAATGGAACTCCACTTCCCATCCGCTGAAACAGATGCCGGACCGGGCCTGGATGACAACGGTGGAACTCAAGCACGGCCACCATCGTTACGCATTTCTGGTGGATGGCCAGTTGACGTTGGATCCCCGGGCGCAAGGCATCACGCGCAACGACCAGAACGAGCGGGTCTCGCTCATCCCAGTGAGTTAGCAGCGAGCTCGTAAGAATTCCAACCTTCGTTCGCAGGCTTCAGAGATTCACCGGCCGCGTGTTCCAAACAAGCTGTCCCCAGGACGGAAACGAGTTCTCGGCGTTCTCCGCCAGGCGACAGCCCTGCACTCCAGAGGATTTGAACTTGGGTTTCGTCAAAGACAGATCATGTTTCCGAGTCTGGCGTGGAATCACCTGACTCGGGCTTCGACCCGACGGCGCACTCCCGGGCATTAATCCCGGGTTCACCCCGGGTTGAGCCTGATTACCGGGAAAGGAATTCTAGTTGGCGAATGAAAACCCTTTTGTCCCTAGGATTCGGTGCGTGCCTCGCGGTGCTCGGAATCTCAACCAGCTCCGCCGGCGATCTGGTCAACGGCAGCTTTGAATTCATGAATTTCTACGGCTGGCAGCTTGATCTGGGGCAAGGCACCTCCGCCACCGCACCGTACCTTCGCACCGCCGGTTCCGCCAGCGCCGTGGCTTCCTGGGCTGATCCCGTCAGCAGCGCGGTGCCGATGCTGCCCGAAAGCGGACTCCGGTTTGTCGCGCTGCACACCCGACCCAACGCCAATTTCACCGGTGATGCCACGTATGACATTACTCTGAGCCAGACGATCTCACTCGATCAAGGCGACCTCGTTTCCGGTTGGGCCTCATTCTACAACGGCGACCTGGAACCGCAGGACTCGGCCTGGGTTAAAATCTTTGATCTCGGCGGGAACCAACTCGCGACCCCGTGGCAGGCCATGTCTGGCAGCCAAGGGAATGTCGCGCCTCCACTCACGCCGACTCCGCCCAACTGGAGCTTATGGGAATGGCAAACTCCGGCTGCCGGCAGTTACACCATTCAGGTCGGCATGACCACCGGCGGCAACAACAACAACTCCAGCTATGGCTTCTTCGACGGCCTCATGGTTCAACCGGCCACCTCCGTGCCCGAACCTGGCTCGCTGGCACTGATACTGGCCGGCTCACTCCTCCTGAGCATTCGACGGTTGAGAAAAAACTGATCCGCAACTCTGACGGGCCGACGGCGTCCCTCGTCCGGTGAAGTTGAAGAACAATCACGCCTTCCCGACGCGTTATTTGCTGGCAGGTTTGGTTAAAATCCCAATGGCACGTTCGAGTCGAGCCACCGCCACATCGTAATTGCGAATCGCCAGACTTTGCGTGGTGCGCGCCTCGGTCAGCGCGGTTTCGGCGTTGAGCACATCCAGTTGCGTCGCGGTGCCCGCATCGGCTCGGGCCGTGGCCAGTCGTAATGCTTCCTCAGCCTGTTCCTGGTTCTTTTCCTGCGCCTCCAGAACCTCGCGCGCCTCGAGAAAATCCGAATAGGCCGTGCGCACCTCCAGTTCCACCTGCCGGCTGGTGTCCTCGAGTTCGGTCTGGGATTTGGTCAACGCGGCTTTGGCCTCGACCACTTTGCCTTTCGTCAGCATCCCATCGAAAATATTCCAGGTGACCTGCGCCCCCACAAACCATCCGTGACGTTCCGCCGTCAGGTCATTCTCAAAGGCTGAACTCTTGTCCCCGTAACCGGCGAAGGCTTGAAAGCTGGGCAGATAACCCGCCCGCGCCGTGATCACATCTTCGTTCCGCAACCGCTCGGCCGCGCGCAGCGCCCCCAGTTCGGTCCGATTTTCCATGGCTTGTTCGAGCGCGGCCGACAGGTCCACCGGATACGGCGCGGTATTTAGTTTGTCCGTCAATTCCACCGGCACATTCTCCGCCACCGTCCGCGACACATTGTAGCCGAGCAGGTTCACGAAATTGTTCTTGGCGATCCGGTAGGCGTTGCGGGCGCGGCTCAGCTCAGGCCGGGCATTGGCCACGGCCACCTCCGCGCGCAACACGTTGAAACGCGGCACCGTGCCGGCATCATAACGGCGCTGCTGATCGTCCAGTTCCTTTTGCAGCAGCTTGACCGACGCGTCGCGCACCGTGATCTGCTGCGCGGCCAGCAAAATGTCGTAATAAGTCACCCGGACCGAGAGCAACGTGTCGGCGACGATGGTCTGATATTGCAGCAACGCCTGCTCGCGCGTGAGTTTGGCCGAGCGATAGGCCGATTTCATCCGTCCGCCTTCATAGAGCGATTGCACCACCTGAATTTGCGCAAACCAGCCCTGGTCCGTACCAAAGGCGAAGGTGGCCCCGGCCGGCGAATCAATCGAACTGTCCTGCACCGCCTTGTATTGCCCCGTGACCTGCGCCTTGGGATACAAAATGGCGCGCGTCTGCGCGATCAAGCCGGACGAACCCTCGAGATCACTCTTGGCCTTGAGGATTGTGCCGTTTTGTTGCAGCGCCAGATTGAGCGCGTCGGCGACCGACAGCGGCCGGCTGATCCATTCGGTGGCATTGGTGCTGGCGGGAGTGCCCGCGACGCCGCGGCCGACGATCACCAACATCAACAACCCGGACCCGATGCCCGGACCCAACCCGCCGGCGACCATTCCGCGGAATCTACTCTTCATATTCACTTCCGAGTATGGGCGGAACCGCGGGCGCAATTCAATCTTTTGCTGTGAGCGCGTCCCACGTCGCTCCGTATTTTTTCCTGACGCGAAGCAAAAAAATTTCCGTTCGCGACAAAAAAAATTGCAATGCATCCGTGCCGCAACTACTTTCCGCGCACCAAGTCACAAGTCGTTTGTAAAATATGTTTGATCGTTTGAGCAATATGATGTCGCGCGGCGGCGGCATGAAAACTCCGCCGCTGCAACGTGAAATCCGGTCCGCTCCTTCCGGCCTGGCCCGCAGCGCCGCCGACCGAAAGCCAACCTATTCCAAGGTCTTCCGCTGGCGGTTGCCCGACGGGCACGATCAGGACCCCACCACGGTGGAAATCGTCGGCTCGTTCACCCACTGGCAACGCGTGCCGCTTATGCGCGATGGTAAACTCGATGCGTGGCACGGGACGATTCATCACATCGAAGGCAACCGGACGCACCACTACATGCTGCTCGTGGATGGAATCCCAACGAACGACAAGACGTGTGATGGCTATGCCGTGCCGCACGGGCCGAACGAGGAGCAATTCTCGATGCCGACTCCACGCGGCCCGCGGCTCTTCATGCTCTTCGCCCAGACCAAGTAACGGAAGGTCGCCGTCCGGCGAGGAGCCGGGTCGGGTCCGCGCTCGCCAAAGCGAGTCGCCGATTCAACCGGCGCTTCAATTCAGCTCGGCGCGCAGACTTACCAAGCCATAACCGGGAACGGACACGCGGTTGCCGATTTTCGTGGCCGGTGCTTCACTTGTGTTCGTGATGAATACGGCCTTCGGCTTCAAATTGCCCCAAGCAAGTTTCACGGTCCCAGATTTTCCCGCCGCGCCAAACAGTCGCAGGATGACTGCCCGCCCGTCATCGCTGGGTTTCAGGCCGGTGATCAGCGCCTCGTCGGAGCCGAGTCGGAACAACGACGACTTGGATAGTTTGGCGCCACGAGCACGCACGGCTACGAGCGGTTGGCTGAAGGCAATCGCGAAACGAGAATTTTCCGCGGGATCGGACTGGCGATACGGCCGGAGGATGAATCGAAACCGGGTCAAGCCTTCCTGGTAGGCGCGGTAGTTAGTGCCCCAATGATTGTTCATCGCCCACGAGTAAAGCTTCTGCGTCGGTTCGACAGTTTTGCGCCAGACATCCGGGTTGGTTTGCGAATTGAGCAACGTCGCCGTGATGCCCCCGACCTCGACGAGCGGCGCATCCAGCGTGACCCACTCGATACCCCGCTCGCGATTCGCCACGTCGGCCCAACGACCCACAGCGAACCAGTTCTTGCACGCGCTGGGTATCTGGTCCACCTCGGGCCGGATCACCGCCAGCGGCAGGCCGAGCCGCATGTCGCCACCAGGCACATTGAACTCGAAGGCGAAGTTCACGCTCTCCTTGGCGGACCGCTCATGATAATCGCCATTCGCCGGGCGCGGCGGACGTTCCTTGTCCAGGTCATTGATCAACTCGACGTAGTCCGCATCCGCCACCACTCGTACCTCGCGGGTGAGTTTGCGACAACCCGGCGCGGAAGATTCGATGATCAATGACGCCACGAGCGGACCAGGCTCGCCCACCCGGATTGTCACCGGGCCGTTCCGCTGAAGATCCTTCAAATCATCGGCGACCAGATAAAGATAATCGTTAAGCCCGCGACCAGAACTTGTGTCCACGAAGTTGCCGTCAAGGCCTTTGGCCGTGAGCTCATCCACTGCGCCGGTCTGGGGATCAAGCCGGACCCGAACCCGTCCGCTGTCGAGCACGTTCCCGTGGGCCGAAGCCTGGCCGCCAACTGGCGCCGCCCCGGCCACGACGGAGAAGCGCTGGCCACCGAGCGGCGGAACATCTCGAGCCAGAAACACGAGTTCGCCGGAGAGCAGGCGCTGCGAGGGCACGGGTCTTTCGCGATCATCCAACACCCGATCACCCGCGGCGGATAATTCCCGGGACAGCGTGACCAATTCCGAGCGCGACCAGGAGGTGGTGTTGAAAACATCCACCGCATGGGCTGGAGCGTTGCCAGCGATCTGGCCCGCCTCGGCCGCTCGCGCGAGCAAATCGCGCGACTGCTCGTCCGCCGCCAGCGCATAGCCGCGCTTGCCTGCCCATTGCTCGATCGTTTCCTTTCGCTCCGGCTCAGAGATGCTGCAATACGCGCCCCACGTATGCTCCGAGTAAAGCAGCACATTTTTCCAGGCCGCCGTGAACGCCGCCGCCGGGAAGCTTTTCGGATCCCGCATGGCCCACAACGCCTCCGCCTGCGTGAGCCGGTCCGAACTTTGACGGTTCATCGCGGTTTCGAGCGCCGACGAAGCCGCGCCGTCTTCCCAATAGGGCGTCCAGTCCCCGCGTACGCGCGGGAGTTTCGCCCCGTAGCGTTGTTCGAAGGCGCGGAACGCCTCGCTCACGCCGGAGATGATAAAATGCGGCCAGGTGTACTTCGCGTTCCAGTCTTTGACGAAATCACAGATGGCGGGGTCAGGCACCGCGTTGTCTCCGTGACCGGCCCAGCGGACGTGCGCGATGTCGTACGGGTAGCCGCGCTTCTCCAGCCCGTCATAAAAATCGTCCACCAGCTTGGGCGACAACTTGCCGTAACGATGCGACATGGCGTAACCCCAGAACGGGATCCAGGTCAGCACCTTGGTGTGTCCGTCCGGCCCCACCCACCAGAACGGCTTGTTTTCCCACTCGCGCAGAATCGTGCCGATGCGGTCGAAGTAGTTGGGCGCGGGGTTGAAATACTTGATGCCCGCCTGGTTCATTGCAGTCACGGTGCCCCAGGTGTAGCCCGGCACATCGGAGATCATCGCCGCATCAATGGGTCGCCCGGTCCCCGCTCCGAACCGCGTGGCGCAACGAAACAATTCAATCAGTTCTTCCGGCCGGCAAAGACCCGTCAGTTCGTTCAAATACATGCCGTTCAATACCACCTGGCCGCGCTTGACCGCGTCGAGAAACTCCGCGCGCTGCTGCTCGTTGAGCCGGCGCTGATAGAGATCGGCGGCCCAGAGCACTTCCACATTCCACACAAATCGTGCGCCGACGGGATAATCCGCCGTGCGCCGGGCGGCGGCAATCCCATCCAGAAGATTCTGCACCTGCTTCTTTTCGATCGCCGTCTGGATTTCCGTGTAGCCGATGTCCGTATGCGAGTGCGGCAGGATGTAAACCGTGAGCGGAAACACCGGTTTGATTTCCACGTCGCGCTGCGCCAGTTGCCGCCCGCCCATTTCCACCGTGACCTGGACGCTCGTATTTGTCATCACCTGCGGCACGAGCAATTCCACGGAATTTTCGCCCTGGACCAGTCGCACCGTCTGCGACGCTCCACCGGCGATGTGAACGGTAGCTTCAGCCGTCGCCCCGATCTGCCGGAGGGCAACCGACACGGGGTGAAAGAGTTTTCCGCGCACCTCCTTCAACGCCCGCACGCCCGTGATGCTCATCACCAGTGTGTGATTCCGCACCGGCGCCAACGCAACGCCTGCGGGCGCTTCGAGCGCGAGGGAATCGTAAAGCATCCAACTCCCGGTCTTGGTGGTGATGCTCAATTGATTTTCGCCCTGCTTGAGCGCGCCCGACGGGAACAGGATTTCCACCGCGCACGGCCTGCCCTTCGCGGGCTGGCCGTGAAGGCTGTCATCGCCAGCCCCCGCAGGGAGGTCGCGGGTCACCACGGCCTGGTTCAATTGGAACTCGAGTTGCGGCGGCCCGCTCGCATGAGTGTCGAGCAACTTCAACTCGATCCGCACCTCGCCCGCCGGCGGCGTTCCCTGCACACCAAAGATCACCCGGAAGATATGACTGACATTGCCGGCCCAGGCGTCGGCCGGACCGGGCTGCACGTACGGCCAGTCACGCTTCGCATCGGATTCGCCGACGAAATAAACCGCGTCTCCAGCAAACTTCGCATAGTCCGAAGGCGCGAGCGCGAATTCAGCATTGTTCCCATCCGGTTGACCAATCTGCCAGAGCACTTGGTTCCCAGCCGCGCTCGCCGTGAGCAGACTCAATCCGCCGATGAGCAGTTGGAGCAGGCTGAAGGCGGGCTTTGGCCACGACTGCAAGAAAGTTTTGCAAGCACGCATAGTGGTCGGATTGTCCAACCGATCTCTGGCCTGCGCAACACTATTGGTTGACCCAAACCGGACGACGCGGGTGCATGGCAGCCGCGGATTGCTTCATCGCTTATCGGCCAGTCAAGCAAGCGCCTCCGGTGGGCGGTTTGTTTTCAAGGACGCAGGATCGCGCGGTAATTGAATCGGTCGTTCGGCGCGGCATCGCCGTTCAGGGTGAAGTCCGTCCAGTCGCCGGCGGCAATGCAATTGTCCGCCCACTTGAAATCCAGTTTCGCCGGCGGTGATTTCAATTCCAGCGCCGCCCAGGGCAACGACAGCTCAAGTTGTGAACCCGCCACGCGCAGTTCCGCCTGGCCGACAGTTTCCCATCCAAACCCCTTGCCGGTGTGCCGCTCCACGGAGCCGGGCGCGGCGCGATTCACGACAAAATCGTAGCCCAGCCAGCCAGTTTGAACATTAGCGTCCGTATCGAGAAACAAGAGCATCCAGTTCGTGCCCATCGGCACGGTGATCGCCGCGCGCGTCCTGACCTCGAAATAAATCTTCCGCGCATCAAAGCTGACTTTGGCGGCCACCAAATCATTGCGGCCGGTCTCGTTTCGGTAAATGACTTTGGCATCCCAGCCTCGATGATTGCGGCGCACCGGATCGCCGACCGTGTCGCGGAATTCCGGTTCCACCTGATCCCAGTCGTCGAACTGCCCATCCATGTGGACGGCGTGCGGTTTCACCCGCGGAATGGGGCGCACCCCTTTGTAGCGCCGGACATAGTTGACGAACTGGTAGTAATAATTATCGCCGTGCCCGCCTTTCATCGGCTCGATGTCGCGACTGCGCTCCTCGTTGAACTCATCCACGAACATCACGGGTTCTTGAATGCCGTTGAACTCGGCAAAACGACCGGCGATCCACTCGTTCCAACCCGTGACGAAGATGAAGCGCGGGTCAGCCTGCAACGCGCGCGCCCACTGCTCCGCGAAGTTGTAGCCGTGCAAAACCGCGTCGGGCCGTTTATCGGTGTGGCCATCATGGAAGCTGCGGCCGCGCGCGTTGGCTTCACTCATCGAACCAAGCCGGTTGCCAACCGCGTTCTGCGCCACGCCCACGGACATTTCCTCGGCCTCGCCGCGCGCGTTGCGAAACACATGTTGCGGCCAAACTTCGAGCCAGCCCCACATGTCCGGCTGGGTCGGTCCGCGAAAATAATCCGGTTGCGGTTTGCGAAAGGTGAAAAACTTGAGGATGCGTTCGGTTTCGGAATCCGCCACCGTCAGCCGCAAAGTCCGGTCTCCGGCGACCGGTTGACCGTCGGCAAGCGCCTGCCCATGCGGCTGAACATCGCCGGTGTGACTCCACCAGCCGATCTGACCGGCCGGCACGGAAGCTTCCAGGATGTAGCTGCCCGGCGGTTGGGACTGATCGAGTGACAAGATGAGCCAGGCATTGTCGGCCACTTTCTCGAAGCGTCGTTCCGCGAGCGGAGTCGTCGGCGACTCCGCGCGAAACAGCCGCAGCGTCACCGCGGCGTTGGTCGTCCGGTAGGTTGGGAAACGACCGCCCACGGTGTGAAAGGCTTTGTCGGCGGTGAACCGTTGCCCCAGCGTATGCCCCGCCGGTATCGCCACGGCGATATTCTGTTCCGCATGCTCCTCCGTAGTCGCGAGCATGGCGGGGTCGGCGAGAATCAGCGGTTTGCCTTCCCACTGAAACCAGAGATCACTCTGCAACCCGGGCGCATACAGGTCATGCCAGAGTTCACGCACAACCTTGGCGGGATTCCAAAACGGCGTCAGAAACGCTATCTGCGGGGTGCGATTGCCGGCGGCGCGCAGCTCGCTCCACACCCGCAGCAGCGCGCGATACCATTCGGGATAGGTGAGTTGGTTGGTGACATCGAAGATCACCACGTCCACGCCCGCATCCGCCAGCATCTGTGCGTGCTTGCGCAACACGCTCTCGTCGTCTGTGAGATAATAGCCAAACACCGATTCGCCCCAGTGATGCGGCGCGTGCAGCGGTCCCCAGAGCGGGCTGCCCGGATGACTCATGGCGTCCGGTTCTTGCGCCAGAATTTTGCTGACATCGAAGGGGCCGCCTTGAATATGCGCGCCGAGCCAGAGGAAATAGAAGATGCCCACCGTCCGGCCCGCGCGCGGCGGGCCGACCTGGTCGCTCGTCGGCAATTTGCGGTCCAGCGCATCCGTCGCCACCCAGGTGTCCGGGAAAACATCGCGAACTTCTGTCGCGAAGCTGCTGGTTGCGAGCGCGCCAAGCAACACGCTCAGACCAACAAACGCCCGGCTTGCCCGACGCATAGTCATGCCGCCGCTCCCGCGCGCCGGGTGATTACGAGCACCCCAGACTCTCGCCGCAATTCAGACACTTGTAACAGGCCCCGTTGCGCACTGTCATGTGCCCGCAGTTTGGGCAGGTCGGCGCGTCCTGCTGGAAGTGCGCCACGGATTCGCTCAACGATTTGACCGTGCGTCCGGCCCGGGACTCCGTTCCCGGCGCGGCGGTGTCCGCGAGTTCCAAGGTTTCAGTGTCTTCCGAGATTGGCAATTCCGGCACCGGCCGGTTCATCTTTTTTTTTTGTTCCTCCATCAGGCCGGGAATCGCCAGTTCGGGCTGGTTGCGCGCGCCAGCGTTCGTCTCACGGTAGCCGGGGATGAAATGCAGCGCCATCCAACGGAAGACATAATCCGTGATGGAGGACGCGCTGCGAATCTCCGGATTCTTGGTGAAGCCGCTCGGCTCGAAGCGTTGGTGCGCGAATTTTCGCGCCAGCGCGTCCAAGGGCACGCCATACTGGAGCGCCATGCTGGTCAGCGTGCCGATGGCGTCCATCAACCCGCCGATGGTCGAACCTTCCTTGGCCATCGTCACAAACATCTCTCCCGGCCGGCCGTCATTGAACAACCCGACCGTGAGGTAGCCTTCGTGACCGGCGATATCAAACTTGTGCGTGAGCGCGGTGCGCGTGTCGGGCAGCCGACGGCGCAACGGCTTGCCGCTCTCCACCTGCAAGCGCGCGATCTCAGCCTCCAGTTCGGCGAGTCGCGGCGTGAGACTCGCGGTTTCGGGCGCGGCGGTTTTGTCACCGGCCTCATTGGTCTTCTTGGTGTTGAGCGGTTGCGAACGTTTCGAGCCATCCCGATAAATGGCCACGCACTTCAACCCCAGCTTCCACGCCTCGACATAGGTCTGGCGGATTTCCTCCACGCTACACTCGTTGGGCATGTTGACGGTTTTGGAAATCGCCCCGCTGATGAACGGCTGCGCCGCCGCCATCATCTGGAGGTGCGCGCGATAGCCGATGCTGCGCTGGCCACGGAACGGTTTGAAGGCGCAATCGAACACCGGCAGATGCGCGGGTTTCAAACCGCTGCGCAGCACAGTTCCGTTTTCCTCCACGTCCTCGATCGTGTCGAACTTCTCCACATGCGCGATGATCTCCTCGATTTCCTTGGCCGCGTATCCCAGCCGGCGCAAACCTTCGGGCACGGTCCGGTTGACAATTTTCAACATGCCGCCCCCGGCGAGGAGTTTGTACTTCACCAGCGCGATGTCGGGTTCCACTCCCGTGGTGTCGCAGTCCATGAGGAACGCGATCGTGCCGGTGGGCGCCAGCACGGTGACTTGCGCGTTGCGGTAACCCACCTGCTTGCCGCGCGCCAGCGCCCGATCCCAGCAACGTCGGGCTTCTTCCTTGAGATAACCAAACTCCGCGCTCGGATGGATGTCCTCGACCGCCGCGCGATGGAGTTTGATGACCCCGAGCATGGAATCCACGTTATCCTTCTTCGCGGGCTTGGACACCCCGGAGCAGCGGGCATCGCGGTAGCCCGGGAACGCATCCATGGCCCCGGCCAGTTCGGCGCTCTGCTCGTAGGCATGCCCGGTCATGATGGCGGTAATCGCGCCCGCAAGCGCGCGGCCTTCGTCGCTGTCGTAGGGCAGACCGTAGCTCATGCAGAGCGAGCCGAGATTCGCAAAGCCAAGTCCCAGCGTGCGGAAGATGTGCGAGTTCTCGGCAATTTCCTTCGTCGGATAGCAGGCATTGTCCACGAGAATTTCCTGCGCCGTGATGTAAATGCGCACCGCCGCCTTGAAGCGCTCGATGTCGAACGTGCCGTCCGCGCGCTTGAACTTCATCAGGTTCAATGACGCCAGATTGCACGCGGTGTTGTTGAGGAACACGTATTCGCTGCACGGATTGGTTGAATGAATGGGCTCGGTGCCCTTGCATGTGTGCCATTTTTCAATCGCCCCGTCGTATTGCATCCCGGGATCGCCGCAAACCCAGGTGCCTTCGGCAATCTTGGTCAGCAACGCCGCCGCATCCTTCTTTTCCAGCGGCTTGCCGGTGGTGATGGAACGCGTCCACCACTCACCGCCCGCGAGCGCAGCTTCCATGAATTGATCGCCGGCGCGGACGGAAAGATTCTCGTTTTGATACATCACGCTGCCGTAGGCCTCGCCGTTGTAGGAGCCGTCGTAGCCCTGTTCGATCAAGGCCCACGCCTTTTTTTCCTCCTTCTGCTTGGCATCAATAAATTCCTCAATGTCACCATGCCAGTCGCGCAGCGTGTTCATTTTGGCCGCGCGCCGCGTCTTGCCGCCGGATTTTACGACGTTCGCCACCTGATCATAGACCTTGAGGAAGCTCATCGGGCCGCTGGGACGCCCGCCGCCACTGAGTTTTTCGCGCGCCGATCGGATCGGTGACAGGTCCGTGCCGGTGCCGGAGCCGAACTTGAACAGCATCGCCTCGGCGTAGGCCAGCTTCATGATGCTTTCCATGTTGTCCTCCACGGACTGGATGAAACACGCACTGCACTGCGGATACTCATACTGCGTCCGGGCGCGCTCGGCCTCGCGGGTGCGGGGGTTGAAATACCAGTTGCCCTTGCCCGACTTGCTGCCAATGCCGTACTGGTGATGCAGCCCGACGTTGAACCACACCGGCGAATTGAACGCGCCATGCTGGTTCAGGCAAAGCCAGGTTAACTCATCGTAGAACACTTCGCCGTCGGCCTTGCTGAAATAGCCGTCCTTGACGCCCCAGTCGGTGATGGTGCGGGTGATGCGATGGATGAGCTGGCGCACGGAGGTTTCGCGCTCCGGCGTGTTTTGCTCGCCATAAAAGTATTTGGATACAACCACCTTGGTCGCCAGCACCGACCACGATTTCGGCACCTCTACGTTTTCCTGCTTGAAAATCACCTTGCCGCCATCGTCGGTGATTTCAGCCACGCGCCGATCCCATTCGATCTGGTCGAACGGCTTCACTTTGGCGTCGCTGAAGACACGCTTGAGAGGAAGCGATTTGCTGTTGGTGGCGGCCGGCCGACCATTGCGGTTGGCGGAAACCGACGGGGAACGACGGCGGGTCTGCGTGGCCGAAGCCGTCAAAACATCTTCACGAGCATCAATCATGGTAAATCCTGTGGTTGAACGTTATTCCGTGCCTTACTTACCAAGTCACCTGAGGACGATACGACACGACAAAACAGCAAACAAATCGTGAATTCCTCTGAAAACCGGGCCAATTTCCAAACTCCAAATCCCCCTATTAGTGGGGGAGCGCGCGTATCTTGCTACCACAGATTGTATCGCTCAAGAACTTTTTCAAAAAATAATTTCCGCCTTATTATTCGCCGGACGACCGCGTCGGATTGGCCTGTGCGACAAGGGTTTTCTTAAAGTTATTCCCATCGGTGAATAACTGCCTTCCCGCTGGATTATGATCGCCGGCTCCGATTTTTGTCCCGGTGAAACCGAAAACTTTTGCCGCTGCGTTTGGGTCGCACGCCATCCTTGAATGGTTTGTCTTTCACGAACTTCCGCACCGGTTCAATCGTTTTCGGTCGGGCTTTGGGCACCAGCACGATCGGACAGCCTTCGTAACCGAACGCCTTCCGCAATTCACCCGCCAGATGCTTCTTGTAGGGATCGGAGAACAGTTCGTCCCGGTTCACGAACAACAAAAATGTCGGCGGCGACTGCCGCACTTGCGTGGCGTAGAAAAACTTCAACCGATGACCCACGGCGCTCACCGGCTGCCGCCGTTCCACCGCGTCGTTGATCGTGCGATTGAGCAGCGACGTGGGAATCCGTTGTTGCAACTGCGCCGCCACGTAACGCACCGCCTCCAGCAGGCGCTCCAGATGGAAGCCGGACTTGGCGGATGTGAAAATCACCGGCGCATAATCGAGAAAGAACAATTTCTCCTGCACCCAGTTGCCGAACTCGCCCAGCATCGTGAGCGGACCTTGGTTGCCTTCGTAACGCTTCTTGTCCTGGCGCCGCCCGATCTCCTCCTCGCGCGCTTGCCGCACCGCCTCGTCATACAAATCCCATTTGTTGACGACCACAATGCACGCCTTGCGATGCTCCACAATGCGGTCGGCAATCTTTTTGTCCTGCTCCAGGATTCCCGATTCGGCATCCAGCACCAGCACACAGATGTCCGCCCGCGCGATGGAATCCTCGCTGCGTTGCACGCTGAAAAACTCGATGGAATCATCCACCCGGCGCGTCTTCCGCATCCCGGCGGTATCAATCAAAATGTATTTCTGCGTGGTGGCAACACCGCCGTCGCCGCTCTCGACTTTTACCTCAAACGGCACATCCACCGCATCGCGCGTCGTGCCGGGAATGGGACTCACGATGACCCGCTCGGATTTCGTGAGCGCGTTGATGAGGGAAGACTTGCCGACATTCGGCCGGCCGACGATGGCGAGTTTGAGCGGTCTCGCGTTCCGGGTTTCCTGTTCCAGGTTGGCCGCGTCCCCACTTGAACCTTCGGGAAGCAGGGCGCAGGCCGCATCCATCAACGGCTCCGTGCCCTCGCCATGAATCGCCGTGACCGGAAAAATCTTCTCAAACCCGAGTTGCGAAAACTCCAGGGCCTGCGCCTCGACCTTGTGCGTGTCCACCTTGTTGACCGCAACCAGCACCGGCTTGCCGCTTTTGCGCAATCGTTGCGCCACCTCGCGATCCAGCGGCACAATGCCTTCCTGCACATTGACGACGAGCACAATCACGCTCGCCGCCTCGATGGCAAGCTCGACCTGTTCGACCGCCGCCTTGGTGATGACATCCGCCGCCTTCTCGCGGCGCAGCAACCCGATGCCACCGGTGTCCACCAGGGTAAAAGGCCGCCCGCGCCACTCGGCCTCGGCGCTCACGCGATCCCGCGTCACGCCCGGCTGGTCATGCACAATGGCAATGCGCCGCCCCACGATGCGATTAAACAACGCGGACTTGCCGACATTCGGTCGGCCGACAATGGCGATTAAACCTGACATGCCCACAGGATGCGGGAACGTAACAATCGGAGAAAGGCAAAAGGCGGCGGCGGTTCGCCGCGAGACGCACCTCGCGGCTAATGAGAGACTGGGAATCCAAAGGCGTTTTGCATGCGCCTGCCCCGATTCTCCTGCATTGGGCCGGATAATTTTGCGTTAGAAAATCCCTGCTTGGGCCAGGGTAGCGAATTCGTTATGCTCTGCGGGATGGGTTTGCTTTCGACACCGTGGCGGACGATGACTTCGGGATGCGGTCGGCCCGCCTGGCCATGAGCGGGTTTGGCTATTGGCGCGATCGGCTGTTCCTCGTGGCCGTGGCGGCCTACGCACTCAATCGCTGGGGACTCAAACCCCGGCTGCCTTCGCCCTTTTTGCACGGGCACTTCAACGATCTCCTGTTAATCCCGGCGGCGCTGCCCGTGGTGTTGTGGGCGCAACGACGACTGGGCTTGCGCAAGAATGATGACGCGCCGTCGTGGACGGAAATGGGCCTGCATCTGGCGGTGTGGTCGGTCATTTGCGAAGTCATCGGTCCGCACTGGCTGCATCACGGCACGGCGGATTTGAGCGATGTGCTGGCGTATGCGGCGGGCGGTGTGCTGGCCTGCCTGTGGTGGAATCGGTCCACGTTGAAAACTTCCCCCGGCCGCCATGAGCTTTGACACCCTCGCGCCTTGGTATCGGGCCATGGAAGCGGTGTCCGCCGGCGGACTCATGCAGCGCTGTCGCACGGCGTTCCTGGCCGAAGCGACCGGTTGTCGGCGGGCGCTGTTGTTGGGCGAAGGTCCCGGGCGCTTCCTCGTGGAATTGTTGCGCGCCAATCCGAGGGTGGAGGTGACCTGTGTGGAACGCAGCCCGCGCATGATTCAAGCCGCGGTGCGCGCGGTGGAGCGACAAGGATTGGAGGTGGCCCGGGTGAAATTCGAGAACTGCGACGCGCTGACGTGGCGGCCGCCGGGAAAATCCTTTGACCTGGTGGCCACGCATTTTTTCCTCGATTGCTTCCGGCGCGAAGAACTGGAGCGGTTGGTGGCCAAGGTGGCGCTGGGCGCCACGGACGGGGCGCGCTGGCTGCTGGCGGATTTTCGCGTCCCCGAACGCGGCTGGCAGCGGTGGCGCGCTCGGGCAGCACTGGCATTGATGTATGGGTTCTTCCGGTTCGCCACCGGCTTGTCCGCGTCCCGCCTCACGCCGCCCGATGATTTTTTGACAACGGCCGGATTCCGGCTGGCGGGTCAGCGGCTGGTGAATTTCGGACTGGCGCGCTCGGACCTGTGGTTGAAAGCGACCGCATGAATCCATTCTGGCAGACATTGAGCGAACGGTTGCAGCAGCGGCGAAAGCTTTGGCCGCTCTTGTCGGGCGGGTGGATGCGGGCGCAAGAACTTCTGGCGCAGTTCCGCGCCTTGGTGCGGCGGATACCGTCGCGCTGGCGCTCGGTGTTGACCACCTGCCTCTATGGTTTGATGGCCGGAGCGGGGGCCGTGTTGTTTCAACTCGGAATGAACTGGCTCTTTCAACTGGGTATTGTCCGGCTCTCTCAGCAAACTTTGCCAATCTTCCTGGTCGGGAGCTTCGGGGTGCTGATCGGCACTTCACTCGCCGTCGGCTGGCTGTTGAGTTCCTACTGTCGCGAGGCGGCAGGCAGCGGCATCCCGCAACTCAAACTCGCCTTCTGGAAAGATTTCGGCGTCATGCCATGGCGCGTCGTGTGGGTGAAAGCGCTGGCGGGCATCCTCAGCATCGGCGGCGGATCGAGCTTAGGACGCGAAGGCCCGAGTGTGCAGCTCGCCGGGGCGATGGCGTCGAACCTGGCCGGGCTGGCGGGTGAAGCCAAACAAAGCCGGCGCGCGCCCACGGCAGCGGGTGCGGCGGCGGGACTGGCGGCCGCCTTCAACACCCCGCTCGCAGCCACGACCTTTGTGCTCGAGGAAATTATCGGCGACCTGAACAGCCGCTTTCTCGGCGGAGTGTTGTTGGCCTCGGTGATCGGCGCGTTTGCCGTTCATGCCATCGTGGGCAAACAACCCGCGTTCACGTTGGCCGGCGCGGATTCGCCCTCGTGGATGGGTTACGTGCTGACACCGGTAGTGGCGGCGCTGGCCAGCGTGGTGGGTGTTTATTTCCAACGCTTCTCCCTCGGAATCCGCCTGCGTTTGAAACGAAAACGACGCCTGCCGCCGTGGTTGGTGCCCGCCATTGGCGCGTTGATCACCTGGGCGCTGGGTTCGTTGGTGTTCTGGCGAACCGGACATCTCGGCGTGTTCTCGTTGGGCTACCAGGATTTGTCCAGCGCCCTGGCTGGCGATGTCGGCTGGCAACTCGCCGCGGTGTTGCTGGTGACAAAATTCATCGCGACCTTCAGTTGTTACGGGTTCGGCGGCTGCGGCGGGATTTTTTCACCCACCCTTTTCTTCGGGGGAATGACGGGCGTGATTGTCGCCGGGTTGGTGCGGCTCGAATGGCCGGTTTCTCACGCGGACGCGTTGACGCTGGCGGTGGTGGGCATGAGCGCGTGCCTCGGCGCGGTGGTGTTCGCGCCGGTGACGGGGATCCTGATCGTGTTTGAAATGACGCATGAGTTCTCGCACGTGCCCGCGCTGATGCTGGGTGCGCTGGTCAGTCAGGCCATCAGCCGCAAAATGAATCGGGAAAACTTTTACGACGCGCTGCTCACCCAGGACGGCCATCGCCTCGAACATGTGCGGCCACCGCGCGACCTGCACAGTTGGCAACAACTCCCCGTGTCGGCCATTGCCAACTTCAAACCGGTGAGCTTGCCAGCGCTTGACCCGAACACGCTGACCAAAATCCTGGAGGAACATCCCTACCAGCAATTCCCGCTGGTGGAGGCTGGGAAATTGACGGGGGTGGTAACGCGCCGCGAGATTGAACGGGCGCTCGCCCAGCAGCGCACCCCGGAAATCTCGCCGCCCGCGACCTGCCTGCGCGAGGAGACGGTCGCGGCGTTGCAGATGGTGTTGATTGAATCCGAAACGCGCTTCGTGGTGGTGCTGGACCGCCAGGACGGTGAAGTGATCGGGCTGGTGACGTTACACGATTTGTTGCGCGCCGAAGCGTCATTGGCGCAGCGATCAGTGGACGAAGCCTGAGAACGGAACCTGACGGTGGTCACCGGCCGCGCGCTGCAATCGGCGCTTCGCAACACCCAACAAATTGCGCTACACTTGCGACGATGGCGACAGTGCCTTGACCCGTGACTCGGGACTGGCCGTCCCCCAAGCCCAACCGCCTCGTCATATTCCATCCATCACCACACCGGCAACTGCCAACCAGCCCCGGCGCAAATCTCGCAGTCCATGTCAGTTCTGAAAACCCGTTGCAACCATCACCGATTTCATCAGGAATTATTCTTTCAGAAACTTGATCAGTCCGGTGAAAAACGTCTGCTGGTCGTCGTAGAGCGCAAGGTGGCTGCCATTGGGACAATCGAGGTAACGTCCGTGCGGCAACTGTTCCGACATCCATTTCAGATGCGCGGGATCCATCGTGTCATGCCGCGCGCCGATGACCAGGGTAGGAACCGCGATCTTGGCCAGGTCGGTTGAACGATCCCACTTCTCGAGCCTGCAGCCTCCGGTGGCCCCCAGCTCGCTCGGTCCCTGCATGGGCACATAGACCTTTTTGTTGAGCCGTGCAAATGCCCGGTTGACCGGATCCGGCCACTGGTCGGGCGGCATGCGCAGGATGTGCTCAACGTAGTAATTCGGAACCAACAGTTCCATGTAGCGCGGATTATCATAATCCTTTGCCGCCTCGAGCCGGAGAATCTCCGCGAGCGCGTCGGGCTTCATCGCGGGCATGAGTGTCTTTTGGGCGTAAGCGTTGTAGGCGGGAATACTCGACATCATGTTGGCAATGACGAGGCCCTTGAGATTCACCTGGTGCTTGAGCGCGTACTCAATTGCCAGAATTCCGCCCCAGGAGTGGCCGAGCAGATAGAAGTTGCTGCGATTGAGACCGAGCGCCAGGCGGACCTGCTCCACCTCATCAACAAAGCGCGGGATTTCCCAAAGTGTGGGCTCGTCCGGCTGGTCGCTGTAGGCCGAGCCGAGTTGATCATAGTAATAATACTCGATTCCCGCCGCCGGGAAGTAACTGTCACACGCCTCGAGATATTCGTGGGTGGCGCCGGGGCCGCCATGCAATAAGAGCACCTTGATTTTGGGATTGTTGCCAACCCGTTTCGTCCAGACCTTGAACTTCCCCTTGGGCGTCTGCACTTCGATCATCCTGACGCCGCCACTCAACACATCCGTTCGACCGGCATTACTGAAATAGTTGGGCAAGGCGGCCGGTTCAGCCGGAATGGCTGCGTGAACGAACGAAAGACAGGCAAGAATTGCTGACAGAATTGGAATGTTGTTCATGTTGGGATTTGCAGCACTGGTCAGTGCGGCTTTCGGTGTGGTCGCCAGCGGTGTCTGCGCTCCGGTGTAGCGTGGGTTGCGGACCGCGGAGCGGAACGCCGAGCCACCAGAGGTGGGACGCGCGCCCCAGCCAACCAGGAATGACCGAACGAGCAAACACCATGCAGACCTTCATACTCCGCGACCCAATAGCTGTCGAGCCTCAAAACCGCCAGCAATGCGGTGGGCGCAGCCCGACGCTTCGCCACTTGAGTTGGTTACCCTCGTCGCGCCCATCTCTCACCCGAGTGGACAGCTATCCCTTCCTTAAACCTCGATTCGCGGCTGGACAAAGTTTTGTTGCATATGCAACAAAACTTTGTCATCGCAGTTCGCGCATTGCGGCTGGCGGCGCAAGGCCCGTGGCCGGCCCAGAAGCACTCTGGGGACCTCTACCTGCGGAACGTGGGCGTGCCCGAAAAACGAGTGGTGATTGGGACGTTCCGCCGGGTGTGGCGCACGCCCCACGGGTTTCGAGGGTGACGGCGGGAGACGGCGGCGTGACGCAGGGCGCAAACAACGTCGCCGCCCACCGATGCGCGGGGCAAGGGCCAAAAAGCAAAAGCCAGGGAGGGGGGAACGGACGACGTGGAAAAGTTCGACGACCTTGCCCCGTGGACCGCAGGTCTTTACGGGGCGGGTTCAACAACGGATGGAAAGGATGTTCGGCGCGATCACACTCTCAAACAAGGCCACGCCCGCTTCGCGCCTCAGTCCTTTCCGATCCTTTGGTGGTTAGCACTCCACCCACCGCTGCGGCGGGGCAATGACTCGATAAGCTGCCGCATGCTGGATTTGTGGCTCAATAGGTTACGCAACAGCTTATCGGGAGGCCACGTCATTTGCGCTCTCCCTCCGCACTCTCCTTCTCCCACTTCTTGTTTCGTCTGTTTCCAACGATGACGAAGCCGATGCCAAGGAATAGCCCCAATATGACAAGATCGGTGGAAACAAGAGCAAGAGAACGAAGCGCTCCAGGCTGCATCGTCGGGATAACCGCGCGCAATAAACCCGGCCCAACAACACCCAGCAGCATCAGCAACACGCCGAGTGGAACTAACACCGAGGACTTCTTCTTTGGATTGGCTGGCATATATGTGCAACGAGTGGCCTAACTTCTAGCAGTGTATCCCGCAGCCCGCCGCGAGCAAGCGTCGCTTTTTGAGGGAGGTGGCGCGGCGGGCTGCGGGATA
>CAZLOH010000065.1:0-20082 GCA_964561105.1 uncultured Bifidobacterium sp.
CATCAGTCAGGCCGTCGCCGTCCGAATCGGCGTTGTTGGGGTCGGTGCCGAGGAAGTCCTCCTGCAAATCGGTGAGGCCGTCGCCATCGGTGTCCACTTTGCATTTGCCGGCGCTACCGGCGGTGTAGAGCGCGGTGATCTCCGTGCCGGTCAGCGCGCGGCGATACACGCTCACTTCGTCAATCACCCCTTTATACCAGCCGTTGAAGCCGCTGAGCGGATGAACCCCGATCCGAAACGGCGCGGCGTTGCTCAACGAGCCCGACAGCACGGTGGGATTGAAGGTCAAGAGCGAAGTCCCGTCCACATAGAGATGGCCGCCATTCGTGGCACTCCGGTCCAGGGTCACCGCCACATGATGGTAGCCGCCATCCCGCAGATTGCCCGTGGCATTGAAGTTCGCGTAACCCGAGCCATTCGCAATCTGAAAGCCGGGGACGCCGTTCACGAGAAACAATTCGTAGCCCGTGGCAGAATAGACGCTGGGCGAGTAGCGTTTGCCAGCCACGGACATGACGCCGTAGCTCGTCGTATTGGTCAGCGGTTTGATCCACGCCTCAATGGTCAGGGCGTCACTGGTGGTGGCCAGGTTCAGCGCGTTGTCATCGGCGGCGGTCACGCCGGCGTTGGTGCCGTTGAAGGAAAATCCCTGACCAACCACGGCGGAGGCGTACGTCGCATTGCTCAACGTGGCAAAGTTGGTGCGGGCCAGGTCGTAGCCATTCCCATCGCCGGGCCACCACGCGACGAGGTTCGTGGGGGCGGTGATGCAGTGGGGATTGAGCTTGCCCGCCGCTCCAGCGTTGTAGATGGCCAGGATTTCGGATGCTCCGAGCGCGCGGTCATAAATCGCCGGTTCATCCAATCCGCCCTGCCAACGGTAGTCGGGGTAGTAGGGCGTCCACGCGGCCGCGCCGCCCAGGTTCAGCGGCGAAGCCGTGGCCACCATCGAGCCGACCGCCGCGCCGTTGGTGTCCAGGATGCCGTTGATATACGTCCGCAGGCTGCTCGTCGCGGCGTCGTAGGTCAGGGCCACATGATACCAGGTGTTGGGTTGCAGCACCGTCTGGCTCTCGGTGAAGTAGAACCAGCCGTTGGTGGAATTGACGCAGGCGCGGATTTTGTTGTTGGAGTATTTGGAGAGCAGGAATTGCCGGCCCGTCGGCGTGTCCTTGTTGATCGCGGGCATGGGGCTGGGATGTTCAGTTGATGTAGCCCAAGCTTTCCTCGTTGAGCGAGTTCGCAGGACGAGGCCACTTCGCGAAGCGAATACCAAGCTTTGGGGGGCGCCATCTTTGGCGGCTGGAAAGCCTCACCTGCGCCAGCGCTAAGTTTCATTGGCACCACGCGTGCGATGGTTTAGCTTGCGAGTTCATTGATGGATCAACAAATGGGAGTGTGTAACGGCCTGTGGTAATTCTATACTCAATTTTACGCTTGGCAGTGAAAACGGCTCCAAACTTTTTCGATCCTTCGCTTCTTTGAAAATCGAAACACTTACCTCCAGTTCAACGCGCCCGGCTTCCTTCCTCTTAAAGCACTTTGCCACTTCGAACAATCCAATATCATTCGGCCATTGCCCAAAAAACATCACCCGATTAAAATCGGATCGGTTTCTGTAATTGAACTGGACTGTTTCGGAAATCGCCTGACGTTTCTTGCCTTCAGTTGTTTTTGGCAACTCCATACCGCTGGCGTTTCGCAAGGTGATTGAATAATTACTACCACGTTTGCGGACGAAAAACACGGTCGCAAAATTCGTTTGAATATTAGGGTCGGCGAGGCCGATCACTACAACGACTTCGCCGGAAGCGGATCGTGAAGTCCGACGCAAGCCGACGCGAATTCCTTCTTTGGGGGAACCCCAAGTGTACAACTCGCGGCTCCGTAAGGCCTCATCATCTTGAGCACTGACCGCACATAATGAGATTACAAGGCTTAGAAGCCAGATGGTTTTCATGATTGTCTTCATGCGAGTCATTCAAATGGCAACCCGTTAAGAAAAACCCGTTCGTAATAAGGGAATCCGTCTTCGTCCGGGTGGAAGACCGGAGGTGGGCACGAACTGCTCACATGCCACGAAGAATCATACCACGCCCCAGCCGTCCACGACCAGGTTGCCAAACCCAGCGTTACCCAGATGTTGTCTTCTGAGTTTCCGATGTTTGGTCGGAAGGACAAATAGGATTTGTACTGCATACCGATTGCAATGGAATAGCGGCCCGGAAACGAAGGGCCATCTTGAAGTGTTACCGGTGTCGTAACACTCTGAGGAATATCGGTGTTTTCGCTATTGTATGGATTTGTATTGTCGCACGCGTATTGACCATGGGTGTCCTGCATGTACGGTGGAGCATCACTGGCATTATAGACCGACACCAATTGAGTGTAGTTTGCCGTTCCGGGATACTTTGAATTAACCCGTACGCTAAACTGCATGTTGTAGCTGTCCAAAATCAGGGCGCTGTAGAATCCATCATGCAGAGTTGCACTCCTGGGATCAAAGTACCAAGGGGGCCTTGCCTCAGCAGTTGGTCGGTGCATACTAAAGTTTCCTCGACTGAACAGATAAGCCGTCTGGCCGTTTGAAAACGTGCAGTACATACCAAGATTAGCGTTCAATTCATCGCCTTTGTTGTAATACCACACCTGCGTCGGGTTCTGGGTGACCCAGTATGGAGCGATCAAGTAACGCTCACAGCCATTCGCATCCGTGTAGTGGTGATTGATGTACTCGCCGGTGAAATTCCACCTCGGGTTGGCCGAACTCAACCCCGGGACAGCCGGAACAAAATCACCTTGAAAATTCAATTTTTGTCCCACGCAAAACTCGGCCCCGGGCCGATCCGGTGTCAGCGAATACCCATTACACGAGATTGTCAGGACGTGTTTGGTCGCGCCCGGTTGACCGTACGTGTAATACCGTCTTCCCTTCACTTTCGGGGTTATGTCGTGCGTTTCACCATCCCCGAGTGCCTTGTAAAGCACTCCATCGCTGCCCAGTTTGCCCAGGTCGCCCAGCATGATTGTGTCGCTGGCGATCGGGTAGCTCATCGGATCGTAATCCAGCTCCGGGTAGAACAGGTTGCCAATGCCGCTGGCTGAACCGCTCAAAACAAATAGACTCTTACGTCCGCTCACTTTTTTGCCGCCCGTGTGCAATTCATAGCTTGTGCGGGCTTTCCGGTCCACAACCTGGGTATAGACATCATAGGCTTCGCCGATAAGAAACCGGGAATCCGCGCCGGAGCAGGTTTCCCCCGGCCACGAACCGGAGTCGGAATAAGGGCCTTGGGTGATGTTACTTTTCAGGCCGCATACTTCTGTCTTGTGACCGCGGTTGACGGTCGAGTCAATCGTGCCTTCGCCTTCCGCATCCCATTCCTTGTCCTTCCACCCGAAATAGTAATCATCTGAAAGCGGGTCTCCCCAACAGTCCGCGAGCGTCCAGGTTCCCGGCTTGTGCCGCTCCCATTGGATGTGTTCCGTTTCATCCTCAGTCGAATTCAGCGAATCTTCCAAGTAATCCCAATCCTTGTGATAGTCAATCAGCACCACCTCTGGCTGCTTTTCCGGGACTGCTTCCGCAGTCTTGCCGTCCGGTGAAGCCGGGTTGCCAGGGTCCTCCAGGCTGGCATGGCTCCCGCCGCTGCCGCCCGTGCCGTTGCCCCCATGGTCCGAGTTGGGAATCGCCCGCGCCTGGATCGCGGCCGCGCCTCCCGCGTTCACGGGGACATCCTCCGCCGTCCATGTCCCGTCGCCATTCAGCGTGGCTTTTACGCCGTTCACCCACACCGTGTGGTCGCTCACGTTGATCGTCCCAGTAACGATGATCCGGGGCTGGTTCAAATCCGCCCCGGACAAGTCATCAATCCCGAGCAGCACCGTGCTCTGCACAACGGCCAGGTTGGTCATGCTTATATTGCCGGCAGCGTCAGTCATTGTCAGGGTCAATGTATTCGTCCCCGCACCCAAAGGCAAATCTTCCACCCACAACCAACCGTCGCGCTCCAGCACGCCGCCCAGCACGTTGGTCACATCATTGGCATCTACGATTTCGGCCGCAACGGTCGCGGTCGCGTCGTCCAGCCGTCCGCGCAAGGTAAAGCTGGTACCACTGAGTTGATCCCCGTTCTGCGGCCAATCCAAAGTAATGATCGGCGCGTTGGTGTCGCCGACAAAACTTAGGATGTATGTGTAAATATTGGTGGCCGTGTTGCCGGCAAGGTCGGTGGCCCGGAGTGTCACCTGGTTGGTGCCATTGGTCAGACCGATGTCCACACATTCAAACCAGTTCGTGGTCAGATCAAAGAGGTTCGTGTCAAACCATTGTTTGGTTACATAGCCTTCCTCGTTGGTCAAGGTGCCCGCCGCGTTTGTCACGTCGTAACGCAAGCTGAGCAACGGCTCGAGACTGAAGCCCTGTAACTGAATCATCGGCTGGGAAAGCGTAGTGACGACCGGATTGGTGATAACAATCACTGGCGCGACAGTGTCGCGGGTCAGCGGCCACGCGGACCAGGTGGCATCCGAGGTGGGGGCGCGTCCCTTGAGACCGATCCAAACCTGGTGTGGGCCGTCACTGACACCTAAGTTTACCAGGATCGTCGGCGTATACGCCTGCCAGGACGCGCCGGTAAGGTTGGTGTCGTCCATCAAAATCGCCATTTGATCGGGCACACCTTTGATGACGGTCACCGTGCCCGTTGCACTGTTGGCGTTGATTCGTAAATTATCAAACATCACGTCGAAACGAATTTTGTTGGGATCCGAACCCGCATAAAACTCGTCAAGGTCGGTCACGCCATCATCGTCATAGTCACCTGTGCCATCCCGGTTGAACGTGCCAAAGTGATTCCATTCCCAGCCGTCGGACATCCCGTCGCTGTCCGAATCAGTGTTGTTGGGGTCGGTGTAATAAACAAACACCTCGTCGCCGTCGGCCAATCCGTCATCGTCGGAGTCACTGTCGTTCGGGTTTGTGCCCAGGAATTGTTCCTGTAGGTCGGTGAGGCCATCGCCATCGGTGTCCACTTTGCATTTGCCGGCGCTGCCGGCGGTGTAGAGCGCGGTGATCTCCGTGCCGGCCAGCGCCCGGCGATACACGCTCACTTCGTCAATCACCCCTTTGTACCAGCCGTTGAAGCCGCTGAGCGGATGAACCCCGATCCGAAGCGGCGCGGCGTTGCTCAACGAGCCCGACAGCACGGTGGGATTGAAGGTCAAGATCGAAGTCCCGTCCACATAGAGATGGCCGCCATTCGTGGCACTCCGGTCCAGGGTCACCGCCACATGATGGTAGCCGCCATCCCGCAGATTGCCCGTGGCATTGAAGTTCGCGTAACCCGAGCCATTCGCAATCTGAAAGCCGGGGACGCCGTTCACGAGAAACAATTCGTAGCCCGTGGCAGAATAGACGCTGGGCGAGTAGCGTTTGCCAGCCACGGACATGACGCCGTAGCTCGTCGTATTGGTCAGCGGTTTGATCCACGCCTCAATGGTCAGGGCGTCACTGGTGGTGGCCAGGTTCAGCGCGTTGTCATCGGCGGCGGTCACGCCGGCGTTGGTGCCGTTGAAGGAAAATCCCTGACCAACCACGGCGGAGGCGTACGTCGCATTGCTCAACGTGGCAAAGTTGGTGCGGGCCAGGTCGTAGCCATTCCCATCGCCCGGCCACCAGGCGACGAGGTTGGTCGGGGTGTTGACGCACAGCGGATTGATCTTGCCCGCCGCACCCGCGTTGTAGATGGCCAGGATTTCGGATGACCCGAGCGCGCGGTCGTAAATCGCCGGTTCATCCAATCCGCCCTGCCAACGGTAGTCGGGGTAGTAGGGCGTCCACGCGGCCGCGCCGCCCAGGTTCAGCGGCGAAGCCGTGGCCACCATCGAGCCGACCGCCGCGCCGTTGGTGTCCAGGATGCCGTTGATATACGTCCGCAGGCTGCTCGTCGCGGCGTCGTAGGTCAGGGCCACATGATACCAGGTGTTGGGTTGCAGCACCGTCTGGCTCTCGGTGAAGTAGAACCAGCCGTTGGTGGAATTGACGCAGGCGCGGATTTTGTTGTTGGAGTATTTGGAGAGCAGGAATTGCCGGCCCGTGGGCGTGTCCTTGTTGAGCGCGGGCATGTTGACGCTGTTGGTGAAGTAGAGCCAGGTCTCGAGGGTCAGCCCGTTGGTCGGGTTCAGCGAGGCCGCGTTGGTGGCGCTGACGTAGCCGCCGCCAAAGTTGAAACCCTGGCCGACCGCGCCCGGGCCATAACCCGCCGTGCCGTTCAACGTGCCGTGATTGTTGGTAATCACGTCCAGGGCATTCCCACCCGCCGGCCACCAACTGATCACCCCGGACGGTACCGGCACACTGCTCACGATGACAAAGTCCATGACCAGTTCCGGCCGCCGGGACCGCCCGGCCTTGACCGCCACCAACCGGGCATCCGGTGACTGGACCGCCGGCGTGCTGGCGGACGCCAGCGAGCGGATCATCGCCGCGCGTTCCGAAGGCGCGCGTTCGTTCCGGCCCGTCCCCCGCGCACCGGGCAGCCGGTCCAGCTGCGGTTTCACCGCCAGATAATCCACCGTTTCGATCAACCAATCCCGCCCGTCAATCCGCACCCAGGTCTTGCCCACGGGCGTTGGTTCCTCCGGCGCCACCGCGCTGAACGCGCGCCCGTTGACAATCCGCATCGCGCCGAAGTTGATGCCGTCGTCCTGGATCAGGGCCGGCGGCAGCAGGCCGGCCGGGTCGCCGGAGCGCAAGTCAATCGTCTGGGCCTGCGTGGCCACCGGCGCGGAATCAAACCATTCAGTCCAGATTTCCAACCGCGTGTTCTCCGGCGAAAACTCCCGGGGCAACGCGGGACTTTCGTGCAGCAAAATGTCCTGTTCCAACGCGAAGGGCGTGTAGCGGTAGCGGATGTCCGCCGCCAACGTATCAAAGGCGTTGGTGTAAATCACCTCGTCGTCGCCCACGATGGCGCCCACGCGGTTGGTGACTTCCGCCAGCAACAGGCTTTGATCCGTGGCCAGGTCATGCAGTGCCAGGAAGGTGGCGCGAAACGACAGCACCCGCCCGTCGGGCGCCGTCAGGACGACGGGCCGCCGCCCATTGACATCCACCGGAAAGAACGCCTTGTGCAAGCCGAACTCAGCGCGCCCCCCGCCCGGGGCGGGGTGGATTGCTCGGTCGGGCAGGCCGGAAAACGACCGGCCCGCCGCCACGGCATTGGTGCGGGAGAGGCCGGGTGTGACGGCCTCGCTGACACTGACACCGGGCGGCGGCGGCCAGGCATACACCACCGGCGTCGGCGTCACCCCGGGCGGCAGATTGGTGACCTGCGCTTCAACCGATGCCGTCAGACTGGCCACCAGGACGACGCCGTACCAACGAACAGGAAGTACATTCATAAGCCGGAGAGGAAAATTGGCCCGCGCGAAAGTCGCGAACCGCCGTGGAAAACCGGAGTTGAAACCGTAAACGTCACCGCGCTCAACGCGCGTGGGAGAAGCAAAGAGCTTGCGCGGGGGGGGGGGGCACCGGTTAGTTTGCACCTTTCCCCGGTATGTGGGTCTGTTGAGTTTCATGGAGCGAACCCATTCCGAACTTCTTGAGAACCGACACTCCAACCAAAGTTCACGCGGACGCTGACGTTGGAATTCTCGGCGGCAAGAAAACCATACGAACCGGGGAAAGCCAAGCATTTGTTACTCACTGCTTGATAACCGCCTCGTGAATTAGCGCGATGAATATTCCGCAAGATGCGATGCCCGTTCCCACGCCGGTCGAGTTGCGTCCCGCGCCCAACCCCAAAATCCTTTTCTGTAAACTCGCCAAAACCAACTTCATTCCCTGGCCCTGCCGGTTTTGGAATCCACGCGGCAATCGGGAAGGAGGGGAGACAAGTATTGAAAGCCAGACGCCGTTTTGTTACTTCAGAGGCAGTTTCAAAGCCCTGACTCACCCATGAACCATCAATCGTATCGCCACCTTCCGCCGCTGGCCGGCGTCTGCACGTTTGCCCAGGCGGCCCGCCCGGGTTTGATGATCGAGCCCTGCGTCGCCCGGCTGAAACGGTATCATTATGCCTTCAAGCGACTGCACGAGATTTTCACCGCGCGCATCACCGCCGAGCCGATCTACGAATTAAAGACCGGCTTCAGCCTGCACGCCTACCTGTGCGCCGAACACCTGCTCGCGCTCCGGACCCGCGTGAGCGAAATGCGCGAACCGCCGCTCGGCCTGGATGCCGTCCCCGCGGCGGCGTTGCAGGTGTTCTTCGATGAAATCCTCGCGGCCCCCGACACGGCTCAACTCCTGGTGGGGCTGTATGAAAAGGCGCTACCGGCGCTGGAGGCGGCGCTGGCTCGTCATCTTGCGGAAACCAATCACCTCGCCGACGCGCCCAGCGTGCGCTTGATCCGCTTCGCGCGCCTGGAGCTTGCGGACATGCTCGCGTTTGGGAAGCAAGCCGTCCAGCAATTGGTGGACGATCCGACGCGAGCCGGGATGGCGGGCTGGCTGGCGTTGCTCGACGATTGTCTTGCGGTCGCCGGGCAGTTGGACGGCGCGGCGAAGCCATGCAAAAAAAAGCTGGACCGAATTCATTCGGCGAAGCCCTACGTGTACGATCCACGCCCGCAGCGGGACGCACGATTCGCGGATCCGTGGAACCAGGGCGTCAATCCCGAGGCCTTTCTCTACGACGCCAACATGCCCGCCCGCGCCAAGACGTTGATGCTCTACTTCCGGCGTCTCCGGGAAATTGACGTGCCCGAGATGATGGCCGGCATCATCGCGCAAACGCCCGGCAAACCACCGGGTTACTACCGCGACATGTCGCGTCAGCTTTGGGATGAAGCCCGGCACGCGTTGATGGGTGAAGTCGGCTTCGTCGCCAATGGCGTGGACTGGCAACTGGCCCGCATTACCTGGAACTGGTCGTACCGGCTCAACACGGAATGTTCCCCGCTGGAACGCCATGCCGTACTTTATTTCATCGAGCAAGGGTTGATGGGCAAGACCGGCAAGCGCTACGAATGGGAGGTTGGCGTGGCATCCGGCGATCCGCTGGCCGCGCTGTTTCAGGACTACGACTGGGCGGATGAAGTTTTGCACGCCCGCGTGGGACGCGACTGGTATGTCTCCGCGATGGGCGACCCGGGCAAGGCCATCGCGTTCGGCGACGAATGTTGGGCGCGCATCCTGGGCAACTGGCGAACCGTCCTCGAACAGGGATTGACCCAGCACGAAAACTGGTGGCCCGCGCTCTATCGCCAGGCCTGCCAGAGCTGGGGACTGACTCCTAACCCCAAAGTGCTGGCGTACTGCCAAAGCTACGAAGGCGTCCGCGCCGATCTGAAACACGTCGCCACTTCGGCCTGAACTCAATTCATGCGACTCCTGCTCATCCGTCATCTCTGGGGTGTAACCGGCGCCTGGGAGGAGACGTTTCCCAAGTTTCGCGACGCCGGGTTTGTCGGAGTCGAAGCGCCGCTCCCGCCCGCGTCCGATCGTCGTCGCTGGCGCCGGTTGCTGACCCGGCACCAGTTTGCCTTCATCCCGCAAATCTTCACCACCGGTTCCACGGTCACGGCGCACGTCGAATCCTTCCGCCGGCAACTCGGCGAGGCCGCACGATTCGCCCCACTCCTCGTCAATGCCCACAGCGGGCGCGACGCCTGGACGCAATCCGAAGCGAGCCGGTTCTTTGAACAAGCGTTGACCATTGAACAATCCGCGGGTCTGGTCGTCGCGCACGAGACTCATCGGGGCCGGATCCTGTTTAATCCCTGGGTCACCAGCCGGTTGCTCGCGCGCTACGAACCCTTGAAACTCTGCTGCGATTTCAGCCATTGGGTGTGCGTCGCCGAACGCTTGCTGGACGACCAACTGGAGATTCTCACGCAATGCGCGGCGCGCTGCCGGCACCTGCACGCCCGCGTGGGTTACGAGCAAGGCCCGCAAGTGCCCGATCCGCGCGCACCCGAATACGCCCTCCACCTGGCGGCCCACGAACGGTGGTGGCGACTCGTCTGGGATGCGCAGCGCCGGCGCGACGACCGGACCTCCACGCTCACGCCGGAATTCGGCCCGCCCGCCTACCAGCACACGTTGCCCTTCACCCAGTCGCCGGTCAGTGATTTGTGGGAAATCTGCCACTGGCAGGCGCGACGCCAGGCAGACCAGTTTGCCGCCTGGGACCAGCGCAGACGATGAACACCTCTGGCCGGTGGCCCCTCGGTTCGCGGTGCGACGAGAGGCGCGCGGGCGTCAGAATTGTGCCGGGTCGGAGACTGGCGCTTGGTTACACATAGAGCGCCGCCTTCAAATCGCGCACCAGCACACTGAGAAACATGTACCGACGATCCGGGTCCCGTTCGAGGCATTTGAGGATGGCCTTTTCCAGTCCGGCCGGAATGTCGGGATTAAGCTGGCGCGGCAGCAAAAAATTGGAGCGGTCGGTCTGCGCGTTCAGAATCTCGGCGGACGATTCACCCGGAAACGGTTTTTGATTCGTCAACAGTTCGTAAGCGGCCACGCCAAAGGAAAAGACATCCACGCGCTGGTCAATCGGCTGGCCGGAGAGTTGTTCCGGCGCCATGTAGGCGGGCGTGCCGGGATTCTTCGGGATTTTTTTTGGCTTCTCGCCGATGGGTTGCGCGAGATCAAAATCAATCAGCCGCACGGCGGCATTGCGCGAGACGATCACATTCTCCGGTTTGAAATCCAGGTGCATGTAGCCGCTCTCGTGGACGTGTTCCAGCGCCTCGGCCGTATCCAGGAGGATCTGCGCCACATGGTCGAGCAGGACGGGATCATGCCGCGCGTAAAGCTCCTTGAGGTTCGCCCCCTCGACGTATTCCAGCAAGCAATACCATTGGCCGTCAATCTTGCCGTGTTCGAGGTAGCCGATGATGAATTCGCTGCCCTGGCATTTTTCCAACGCCTCACAGCCGTTGAGGAAACGCTTGCGCGCGGTGGAATCACCCTGCAATTCCGGGAGCAGCCGGCGCAGGGCGCAACTCCGGCCATTGCTGCCCGTGGTCAGCCAGATGTCCGCCATGCCGCCGCTGGCAATCAGCTCATGCAGTTGAAACTTGCCGAAGGGGCCCGGGCCGGATGACGTGGCCACATTCGACTTTTTGAACAAACCAAGCATGGTCATTCTGTACCACGCAGCCGGGCAATTCGCCATCCCGAATTGACGGGCCGGACTTCACGGCGCGGACCGGGCGAGGCCGCCAGCGACGGAAGGACAAGTGTGCTGGAGGGCATTGCGGGCCGTTCCCCGCAAAGCGGTCGCGCTTCCGGCTTGGCTTGCGGCAGCGCCGATTCTACGCTGCCGCCATGACGCTCCCCTCGTTGACCCGATGGTTTGAACCGGGACTCGCGTGGGTTTATCCGTTGATCTGCCAGCTCTGCGCGACGAACCGCGCCACCCCTGCGGATGGTTACGTCTGCGTGAAGTGCTGGAGCCAGGTTCGCTTCATCCGCCCCCCGTTCTGCGAGCGGTGCGGCCTGCCGTACGCCGGCGAAATCACCGCGCCGTTTGAATGTTCCAACTGTCGGGACATGGACTTAAATTTTGTGTCCGCACGCTCCGCCGTCACCGCCCGCGGCGTGGTGTTGGAGGCGATTCATCGTTACAAATACTCCCGCGCCCTGTGGTTTGAAAACTTCCTCGCGGATCTGCTGCTGCGCGCCGCCGTGCCGGCCTTGCGCGAGCCGTCCTGGGATCTGGTTGTTCCGGTGCCGTTGCACCCCACCAAACAACGCGAACGGGAATTCAACCAGGCCGAACGTCTCGCCCGCCGGCTGGCGCACGCGTTGGGCACTCCGATGAACACCGGCCTCGTCCGCCGGGTGCAGCCCACACGCACCCAAACTCTCCTCAGCAAACCGCAACGCGCGGAAAACGTCCGCCGGGCCTTTGCCGCCCGGCCCCACCGCCGTCTGAACGGCGAGCGGGTCATTCTGGTGGATGACGTCCTGACCACCGGCGCCACCACCAGCGCCTGCGCCGGGGTGCTCCGGGCCGCGGGAGCGGGTGAAGTTTGCGTCTGGACAGTGGCGCGCGGAGTTTGAATAATAGCTTGGATTTGTTGGTGGTTTGGTTTGGAACAGAACGTAAGTCACAAACATAAGAAATGAACCTGGTGCCCCGCACACCGAACGCCGCCCAGCTTTTGGCCATGTCCACAACCACGTTTATCAAAAAACCGATCGGGGTTGACCCCGTGGAGCCGGCCCTCACTCCTCCCCCGCCGGACACCGGCAGCAACACCACTTTCGTCAAAAAGAAACTGAAACTCGGTTCACCCGCGAAGACCAAGAAACGCGACATCCCCGAGGGCCTCTGGACCAAATGCCCCGGGTGCGAGACGATGCTTTTCGACAAGGAACTCGATGAGAATCTCAAAGTCTGCTCCAAGTGCGGCCATCACTTTGCCATCGGAGCGCGCGAACGCATCAACGCCCTCGTCGAGACCTGCACCTTCGAGGAGATGGACGCGCAGATGGTCAGCGTGGACGTGTTGAAGTTCACCGGGGCATCCTCGTACACGGACAAGCTCGCATCCAATTGGAAGAAGACCAGTCTCAAGGACGCCGTCATCACGGGGATCTGTCGGATTGGAGAACACCGGGTGGCGCTGGGCGTCATGGACTTCAGCTTTCTGGGCGGCTCGATGGGTTCGGTGGTCGGCGAAAAACTCACGCGCCTGATCGAGCGCGGCACGGAGAAAAATCTGCCGGTGGTCATCATCTCCACCAGCGGCGGGGCGCGCATGTATGAAGGCATGTTCAGTCTCATGCAAATGGCCAAGACCTGCGCCGCCCTCGGGTATCACGCCCGCGCCAAGCTGCCCTACGTCAGCATCCTGACGGACCCCGATTATGCCGGGGTGATGGCCAGTTACGCCAGCGTTGGCGACCTCATCCTCGCCGAGCCGGGCGCGTTGATCGGCTTTGCCGGGCCGCGTGTCATCAAGGATACGACGCAGGCGGAACTGCCGCCCGGATTTCAGACCGCCGAATTTCTCCTCGACCACGGGCTGATTGACGCCATCGTGCCGCGCACCGAAATGAAATCGCGCCTCGTCGAGTACCTGGACTTCCTGATGACGGGCCGATATGCGGCGGTGGCCAAAGGGTGAGCTGCCTGCTCCACCCGCCAATTAACTTGCCCCGCTGTCCTTGCCGCCTACCCTGTTGATGTGGATTGGTTCACTGACCGGCACATATTCCTGCTCGCGGTGGTCGTTTACGGCGTCAGCATGGTTTACTCGGTATTCCTGTGGCGAAAAGGCTTTCGCCGGGCGGACCGGGTCAATTACCTGTTGCTGTTGGCCGCATTTGCCTTGCACACGCTCGCCATGTTCAAACGCGGCTTCTCCCTGAGTCGTTGCCCGGTCAACAATCTCTTCGAAGCCACGGTCTTTTTTGCCTGGGGGCTGACACTGGCCTACCTCATCGTCGGCCTGCTGCGACGGCTTCGATTCGTCGGCGCGTTTGTGTCGCCGGCGCTCTTTGCCATCGGGGTGTTTGCCCTGATGCCCGCGCTGGATCCACCGCACGGGCCGAAACCCGAATTCTCCGGCGGACTGGCCAGCCTGCACGCGGCCACCATCCTGCTCGCTTACGGCGCCTTCGGCCTCGGGGCGGCGGCGTCCGCCATGTTTCTGACCCAGCAGCACGACCTCAAATTCCACAAGCTGCGGGCCGTGGTTTCCTTGCTGCCGCCGATTCAGCGTCTCGATATCGTCGCCACCCGCCTCGTGCTTGTGGGCTTCGCTTTGCTGACCATTGGCCTGGCTGCCGGCGAACACATTCCGCGACCCGAGGGGGTTGACTATTGGAAGGACGCCAAGGTGCTTTGGTCCGCGCTGGTCTGGCTGCTCTACGCCGGTCTGTTGCTCAGCCGGTTGAAGTTTGTCTTCGCGGGTCGCCGCTTTGCCCTGGGCACCATCGGCGTTTTCCTCTTCGTCCTCCTCACGTTTTGGGGCACGAACCTGCTCTCGCCCTTGCACCACCCATGAGCGTCGTCGTCATCGGCCTGAGCCATCGCACGTCGCCCCTGGAACTCCGGGAGCGGTTCGCCTTTGCCCAGACGAAAATGCCCGAGGCCCTGCGCGCCTTGCGTGATTCCGGCGTGGTTCGGGAAGTGGTCATCCTCTCGACCTGCAACCGCGTGGAAATTTACGCCGCCACGACCCTGAACCAGCCCGAAGCCTTCGCCGGGTTGAAACAATTCCTCATCACCACCCACGCCTACGCCGGACCGCTGACCAACGAGCTTTACACCTTGCCCGAACCGCACAGCCTGCAGCATCTGTTCAAGGTGGCGGCGGGACTGGATTCGATGGTGCTGGGCGAAACCGAAATCCTCGGTCAACTCAAACAAGCCTACGACCTCGCGCTCAAACACGGCCATACGGGCGCGCGGTTGAACAAGGCCTTCCAACACGCCTTCAACGTCGCCAAATATCTGCGCACGGAAACCAACATCCAGCGCGGCAACATTTCCGTCGCGTCCGTCGCCGTCGAATTGGCCGGGAAAATTTTCACCTCCTTGCACGACCATGACGTGCTGGTCTTAGGGGCGGGCGATACCAGCGAGAAAACCGCCCGCGCCCTGCTCTCCCGCGGCGCCCGGAGCATTCTCGTGTCGAACCGCTCCTTTGACCGGGCCGAGGTCCTGGCGAAAGAACTCAACGGTCGGGCGGTCCGGTTCGATGACTGGGCCGGGGAATTTGACAAGGTGGACATCGTGATCAGCAGCACGGCCGCTCCGCACCATATTGTGGATCGCGCCCGGCTCGAGCCGTTGATGAAGCGACGGCGAAATCGTCCTCTCCTGTTGATTGACATCGCCGTGCCCCGGGACATTGATCCGGCCGTGATTCAACTGGATAATGTCTATCTCTACAACGTGGACGACCTGCAAGCCATCGCCAACGATCATCTCCAACAGCGCAAAGGCGAGATTGCCAAGTGCGAAGCGTTCATCGAGGCCAAAGTCAAAGGACTGCTGGAACACCTGCCCCGAAACGCCCAAGAAAATTACGGGTTGCGAAACTCGTGGTGCGCGGAGTCGCCATCATGACCCGCGAAAATCCGACAACCGCCGCGCCGGGACCGGAACACTGCCGGCTAACGAACAAATCCTCGCCACCGCACGGTCCATCCGTTTCGCACCCCGGACCTGGTTCCCATGCCTGAGCGCCCCATCATCATTGCCACCCGTGGCAGCACCCTGGCGCTGGCGCAAACCCACCTCGTCCTCGCCCGATGTCGCGCCGCCTTTCCGCAACTCGAGTTTGCGATCAAGATTCTCAAAACCACCGGCGATCAGTTGCAGCAGGTTTCGATCACCAATCCGAACTCCACCCTGCCCAAGGGATTATTCACCAAAGAACTTGAAGTGGCGCTGTTGGCGGGCGAGGCCGATCTCGCCGTTCACAGCCTGAAAGATCTGCCCACGGACCTGCCGCCCGGCCTGATCCTGGCCGCCACGCCCGAGCGCGCGGACGTGCGGGATGTGTTGATTTATCGCGCGACCGGATCGAGCGATCATCGTGGATTAAATCCCCATGCCCGGCTGGCTGACTTTCCGACCGGGGCGACAATTGCCACCAGCAGCACACGCCGCAAGGCGCAACTATTGGCCGTTCGCGCGGACCTGAACATCGTGGAGATTCGAGGCAATGTGAACACCCGGCTGCGGAAGGTTGCCGAGCGCGCGGAACTTGACGGCACGGTCCTCGCGCTGGCCGGGCTAAACCGATTGAGCTACTCCGTCAACGCCAACGGCACACTCGCTGGCGAAGCTGTGCCCGCGGGTCTGCTGGCCACGATCCTGGATCTGGAACTGATGCTGCCGTGTGTGGGTCAGGCAGCCATTGGCATTGAGATTCGTGCGGACGATGAACGGCTCGCCAAGATCTGCGAACAACTCAACCACCTCCCGACGTTCCACTGCGTCACCGCCGAGCGCGCTTTCCTGCGTGGGATGGGTGGGGGTTGCCTGAGTCCGGTGGCGGCTCATGCGATGATCGCCGACGGGCAAATCACGTTGCGCGCTGTCTCTTTCCGCGATGGTCCAGCGCGGCGTTCAGTGGGAAAGCAACCCGCTCCGGAGGCGGCGCTGCTCGGGGAGCAACTCGCGGCGGAGTTGCGGTGAGACGGCCATCAGGAACCGATTTTCAACCAGTGCGGGTAGAGCCTTACCCGGTCCACGGCCATCTGCCCGACGAACTGCTCCGCCACGGGCGTATCGCCCAGAACCTCGCGCACCAGCCGCCGGTGGGACTTCTCCAAAATCTCGTGTTCCGCCTGCAGCTTGGCTAGTTCCCGGCGGATTTCCTCGATTGTCGAATTCGCATTCATGCCCTACCGGGGGAGCAGCTACCAGACCAAGGGCCGGCGCGCGGATTTCGAAAAATCAATCACTCCCGGGAGAATTTCACCGTTGACGATTCAGATTCGCAGCCCAAACTTCCCGTCGCTGAATGAAGACCTTTCTCTTTGTCTGCACGGGTAACATTTGCCGCAGTCCGATGGCGGAGGGACTGTTCCGTAACGCCACTTCGGGACGAAATGATTACCGCGCCGTCTCCGCCGGCCTCGGCGCGGCGGAGGGCCAGCCGCCGAGCGAATACTCGGTGCAGGCCTTGCGTGAACTGGGCCTGGACATCTCGCGGCAGCGCAGCCAGATGCTCACCGCCGAGCTGGTGAAAAACGCGGACTACATCCTGGGCATGACTCACAGTCACGTGGACACGATCACGTTGATGTATCCCCAGGCGGCGGAGAAAACCTTTCTGTTGCGCGAGTTTGATGAAACCCTTGACCCCTTTGAAAAAGACATCAGCGATCCCATCGGCGGTTCCTATGAAGTCTATTTGAACAGCCGCGATCAGATCGAACAAGGCATCGCCTCGCTGCTGCGGTTTGTCGAGCAGGGCGAAACCAGCATCGTCGCCAAGGCCGTGATGGCCGGACGCACGGCCACCGTGGCGGTGGGCGCGGACCATGGCGGTTTTGATCTGAAGGAGGCGCTGAAAAAGTATCTGCAGGAACGGGACGTGAGCTTCACGGATTTCGGCACGCACGCGAAGGAGCCCACGGATTATCCCGACCAGGCGCAACTGGTGGCGCACATGGTGGCGGCGCACAAGGCGCAATTCGGCCTTCTGGTCTGCACCACCGGCATCGGCATGAGCATCGCCGCGAACAAAGTCCCCGGCATCCGCGCGGCCATGGTCTGCGACGGCGAATCCGCCTCCCTGACCCGCCGGCACAATGATGCCAACGTGCTTTGTCTCTCGGGCAAGTTCACCACGGCGGACCAGGCGAAACACATCCTCGACATTTTTCTCAGCACCAAATTTGAAGGCGGCCGGCACGAACGCCGCGTCAGCAAGATGGAACCCAAAATGATCTCACCCGAAAACCGATTGCAATCCGTGGACTCGGCCGTGGCCGAGGCGGTGGAACACGAACGCCTGCGCCAGCAGGAAAACATTGAACTGATCGCCAGCGAAAACTTCACCAGCCCCGCCGTCATGGAGGCGCAAGGCTCGGTGCTCACCAACAAATACGCCGAGGGCTATCCCCGGAAGCGCTGGTATGGCGGCTGCGAAAACGTGGACGTGGTCGAGCAACTGGCGATTGACCGCGCGAAAAAGCTTTTCGGCGCGGAACACGCCAACGTGCAGCCGCACTCCGGCAGCGGCGCGAACATGGCCGTCTATTTTGCCTTCCTCAAGCCCGGCGACAAGATGCTGACGATGGATTTGTCGCACGGCGGACACTTGACCCACGGCAACAAGGCCAATTTCTCCGGCAAGTTTTTCGAGATCGTCCACTACGGCGTGCGCAAGGAGGACGAACGGATTGATTACGATCAACTCGCGGCCCTGGCGCGCGAGCATCGGCCCAAAATGATCACGGTCGGCGCCAGCGCCTATCCGCGCATCATTGATTTCAAGCGCATGGGCGAAATCGCCCGGGAAGTGGGCGCTTATCTCCTGGCGGACATCGCGCACATTGCCGGACTCGTGGCGGCGGGGGTTCATCCCAGCCCGATGGGCCATGCTGATTTCGTGACGACCACCACGCACAAGACCCTGCGCGGTCCGCGCGGTGGATTGATCCTCTGCGGCGAGAAACACGCCAAGGAAATTGATTCGCAGGTGTTCCCGGGCATCCAAGGCGGGCCGTTGATGCATGTGATCGCGGCCAAGGCGGTGTGCTTTCACGAGGCCGCGCAACCGGCGTTCCAGTCCTATCAGGAACAAATCGTGCGCAACGCCCGGGCCTTGGCCGAGGGCATGCAGCGCAATGGGTTTCGGCTGGTCAGCGGCGGCACGGACAACCACCTGATGCTCGTGGACGTGGGCGCGCGCAATCTGACCGGCAAGGATTGTCAGATCGCACTCGATGACGCGGGCATCACGGTGAACAAAAACACCATCCCGTTTGAAACGCGCTCGCCCTTCCAGGCCAGCGGCGTGCGGCTCGGCACGCCGGCCGTCACCACGCGCGGCCTGAAGGAACCCGAACTGGCGGCCGTGGCCGACATGATCAGCGAAGTTTTGCTCGACATAAAGAATCTTGACGCCATCGCCAAGGTGCGTCAACGTGTCCGCGAACTGACCGCGAGATTTCCCTTGCCGTATTGACCAGGAATCCCGCGCGCGCTCCGAACGGTCGCCACCCGATTTGAACCATTTCAGCCGATTGTCGTCCAAACAATAAATTGACGTGGCACGGCTGGTCTTGCGGGCCATGCTCGGAGAGGATTTTGACACACTACCAAAACTGATTTATGCCAAGAGTTGCCACCAAGAAGGCCAAAACCAAAGCACCCAAGATCAAGGAAGGCGAGGATCAGGCCATCGCCGCCATCGGCACCGACGCCGAGATGGCGTCGGCCGCGCCCTCCGCCCCGGCCCCGGCCGAGGAAGAGGCGTTGCAGCCGCCCACCCGCCCCATCGAAGCCGACGTGCCCGCCGCGCCGCCCGCCACCGAATCGCGCCGGGGCGAACGGGACAAGATCGTCCATTCGCTCAACATCGCCAAGCTCCAAGCGATGCAGATGAACGAGCTGAACAAGATGGCCAAGGAATTGGGCGTGGAAAATTTCGGCACGATGCGCAAGCACGAGGTCATTTTCCACATCCTCCAGAAAAACGCCGAGCGCGCGGGGGTGTTGTTCTCCGAAGGCGTGCTGGAGGTGTTGCCGGAAGGGTTCGGCTTTTTGCGGTCGCAAAGTTTCAACTATCTCCCCTGCCCCGAGGACATTTACGTGTCGCCGTCGCAGATCCGCCGGTTCGACTTGCAGACCGGCAATCTGATCGCCGGCCAGATCCGGCCACCCAAGGAAAAGGAGAAGTTCTTCGCGCTGCTCAAGGTCGAGGGCGTGGACGGCGAAGAACCGGACAAGGCGAAGGACAAAACGCATTTCGAGAACCTCACGCCGCTGTTCCCCAACAAGCGCTTCATCCTGGAAACCACCAAGGAAGAGCTGTCCACCCGCGTGCTCGACCTCGTCTGCCCCATCGGCAAAGGCACGCGCGGCATCATCGTCGCGCCTCCGCGCACCGGCAAGACGGTGTTGATGCAAAAGCTCGCCAACGCGATTCTCAAGAACAATCCGGAAACGTATCTGTTCATTCTGCTCATTGACGAACGGCCCGAGGAAGTCACCGACATGGAGCGCACCTGCCTGGGCGCGGAGGTGATTTCGTCCACGTTCGATGAGCCGCCGGAACGCCACGTGCAGGTCGCCGAAATGGTCATCGAAAAGGCCAAACGCATGATCGAGCACAAACGGGACGTGGTCATCCTGCTGGACTCCATCACCCGCCTGGCCCGGGCCTACAACACCGTCCAACCGCACTCCGGCAAGATTCTGTCCGGCGGCGTGGATGCCAACGCCCTGCACAAGCCCAAGCGCTTCTTCGGCGCGGCCCGCAACATCGAGGAAGGCGGCTCGCTCACCATCATCGGCACCGCGCTCATCGACACCGGCAGCCGCATGGACGAGGTGATCTTCGAAGAGTTCAAGGGCACCGGCAATT
>CAZLOH010000066.1:0-18859 GCA_964561105.1 uncultured Bifidobacterium sp.
ACCGCGCTGGTGGACACCGGATCGCGCATGGACGAAGTCATCTTCGAGGAGTTCAAAGGCACCGGCAACATGGAGGTGCATCTCGACCGCGGGCTGGTGGATCGTCGCATTTTCCCTTCGATCAACATCGAACGCTCCGGCACGCGCAAGGAGGAACTCCTGTATCACCCGGACGAGCTCAACAAGATTGTCCTGCTCCGCCGCGCCCTGACCGGTGTGCCGCCCGTGGAAGCCATGGAATTGCTGCTTGGCAAACTCAAAAAGACCGGCAGCAACATCGAATTCCTCATCGGCATGGCCGTCGGTTGACGCGCGAGTCTCCCCAGCGGGGAGCATTCCCTCCCCGCTGACTTGTGAATAGTTTTGGCTTGGCGGGCCGCCCAAACCCCGGTATGACCTGCGGGCAGCAACCATGGATTTTGGGGACACCGGCACCGACTCAGCAGCCCAAAGGTGAGCGGGTCTGGCGTCCCGACTTTCAAACAACCAAAGCAAACAGCAAAACATGAGCACACCCAAAAATGTTATTCAAATGGCCAGGGAAGCCGGGGCGAAGATGGTGGACGTGAAGTTCGTGGACACCTTCGGCACCTGGCAACACTTCTCCGTCCCGTTCAGCGAACTGACCGAGGACGTCTTCGAGGATGGCTTCGGCTTCGACGGTTCGTCCATCCGCGGTTGGAAAAGCATCGAGGCCTCCGACATGCTGGCCATGCCCGATCCGGACTCCGCGTTCATTGATCCCTTCATGGCCGTGCCTACGCTCTCGGTCACCTGCACCATCGCTGAGACCGGCACGAAGGAAGCCTACAATCGCGACCCGCGCGGCATTGCCCAGCGCGGCGAAGCGTATCTTAAGAGCACCGGCCTCGCGGACACGGCCGTCTTCGGCCCCGAGGCGGAGTTCTTCATCTTTGACAATGTCCAGTTCGACAACCGCTCGAACGGCACGTTTTATTCGGTGGATTCCGACGAAGGCGCCTGGAACACCGGACGTGACGAAGTGCCGAACCTCGGCTACAAGATCCGCCACAAGGAAGGTTATTTCCCGGTGGCCCCCACGGACACCCAGCAGGACATCCGCACGGAAATGTGTCTGGTGATGGAATCGCTCGGCATCAAGGTGGAACGCCAGCACCACGAAGTCGCCACCGCCGGCCAGGCGGAAATTGATTTCCGTTTCGACACGCTCGTCAAGACGGCCGACACGATGATGCTTTACAAATACATCATCAAGAACGTCGCGCGGAAGCATGGCAAGACCGTCACCTTCATGCCCAAGCCGCTGTTCGCCGATAACGGCAGCGGTATGCACACGCATCAATCCCTCTGGCACAAGGGCAAGCCGCTGTTCGCCGGCAAGGAATACGCCGGCCTCTCGCAGATGGCGCTGCACTACATCGGCGGCATTCTCAAACATGCCAAGGCCCTAGCGGCGATTTGCAATCCCACGACGAACAGTTACAAGCGACTCGTGCCCGGTTACGAAGCGCCGGTGAACCTCGCCTACAGCGCGCGGAATCGCTCGGCGGCCATCCGCATCCCCACTTTCAGCGAAAGCCCCAAGGCCAAGCGCATCGAGTACCGTCCGCCGGACCCGGCGGCCAATCCCTACCTCTGTTACACCGCGCTGCTCATGGCGGGACTAGACGGCGTGCTCAACAAAATTGACCCCGGCGAACCGATGGACAAAAACCTCTACGAACTGCCGCCGGAGGAACACGCGAAAATCCCGCAGATGCCCGGCAGCTTGGAGGAGGCGCTCAAGCATCTGGAGAAGGATCACGCCTTCCTGCTCAAGGGCGATGTGTTCACCGCGGACTTCCTCGACATGTGGATCAGTTTCAAACACAAGGAACACGACGCCATCCGTCTCCGTCCGCATCCCTACGAATTCCACCTTTACTACGACGTTTAATCCGGACGAACGACCACTCACGGCGCGGATCATCGGATCCGCGCTGTTTTTTTGCCTCCCGACCGGCAGCGACAAGCACCTTTTCGCGTCGCTTCGCATCTGTTAGCGTTCCGTGATGCCGGACATCATTCTCGCCACTCTGAACGCGAAATATCCGCACGCCTCGTTCGGCCTCCGCTACCTCATGGCCAACCTCGGGCCGTTGCAAGCGCGCGCCAGGTTGCTGGAGTTCGACATCAACCAGCGCCCGCTCGACATCGTCGAAAAATTGCTCGCCGAAAATCCGCGCCTCCTCGGGCTGGGCGTTTACATCTGGAACGCCGCCGAAGCGCTCGCCGTGGTCGCCGCCCTCAAACGCATCCGCCCGGACATCCTCGTGATCCTCGGCGGCCCGGAGGTCAGCCATGAGACGGCGCAACAAGAAATCGTCCGCCTGGCCGACCACGTCATCACCGGCGAGGCCGATTTGAAATTTGCCGAGGTGTGCGAACAGTTGTTGCAGCAGCGTCGCCCTCCCCGACCTGGCGCGGGTTCATCGAAGGAGCCGGCCGCGCCAGAAGCCGGCGCGCTGGCAAAAATCATCGCCGCGTCCCTGCCGGAATTTTCCCAGCTCACCCTGCCCTACGATCTCTACGACGCGCACGACCTCGCCCACCGCATCATTTACGTGGAGGCCTCGCGCGGTTGTCCGTTCACCTGCGAGTTTTGTCTGTCTTCGCTCGACGTGCCCGTGCGTGCCGTGAATCTCGCGGACTTCCTGGCCGCCATGCAGAAGCTGCTGGCGCGCGGCGCCAGACAGTTCAAGTTCGTGGATCGCACCTTCAATCTGAGCGTGCCGACCAGTCGCGCCATCCTTGAGTTCTTCCTCGAACGCCATCAGCCTGGTCATTTCTATCACTTCGAGATGATTCCCGACCGGCTGCCCGAGGCCTTGCGTGAAGTCATTGCGAAGTTCCCGCCCGGCACGCTGCAATTCGAAGTCGGCATTCAGACCTTCAATCCCACCGTCGCCAGGCTCATCAGCCGCCGGCAGGACTACGCGCGGCTCGCGTACAACTTTGCCTTCTTGCGCGGGCGGACCGGCGTCCATATTCACGCCGATCTGATCGTGGGTTTGCCCGGAGAGAGCGTTGAGAGTTTTGGCGCGGGGTTCGACCAGTTGATCGCGCTGCGACCCCAGGAAATCCAGGTCGGCATTCTGAAACGACTGCGCGGCACCCCCATCGTGCGCCACGACGCCGAGTGGCAGATGGTCTATAATCCGCAGCCACCCTACGAAATCCTGCAAACGCGCTTGATTGATTTTGCCACGATGCAGTCGCTCCGCCGGTTCGCGCGCTACTGGGATTTGGTGGGCAACAGCGGGAACTTTGTCGCGACCGCGCCGCTGATCTGGAGCCAGGGAACTTCGCCCTTCCAGTCCTTCCGGCGCTGCAGCGAATGGTTGTATCGGCAAATTGGCCGGACGGATTCGATTGCGCTCTCCCGGCTGATGGAGTTGTTGTTCGACTATCTCGCGTACGAATTGAAATTACCGGCGGCTGCGGTGGCTCAGGCCATGTCGCGCGATTATCAAAGTGGCGGACGCCGCGACCAGCCAAGCTTCCTGTGCGCCCATCTGCCGGCGGAAAGCCGGACGGCGCACCGCGCAAAAACTCCCACGCTGAAACGCCAGGCCCGCCACGTTGCGGCCGGCGACGACATGCCGACGCTCACGCCCCCGGCTCGAAGCGAAACAGTTGCGCCCCGTGCGCCGGCAAATCCAGATACAACCCGGAGCGGGTGATGTCTTTGCCGACCCGCACGTAGCGCTCCTCCCCCAGAAGATCGCGCATGGACCAGTCGTGCTGCTCGAGGCCCGGCGCGTCCAGCATCACATTGCACTGCCCGCGATGCGACGCCAGGTTCACCACCACCAGTTCGAAAGCCGTCGCGTCCGTCTGCCACAGCACGAGGATGAAATTCTGCCCGGTCGGATTGCCATCCCACGCCGCGCGCGGCGCCAGCAGCCGCGCCGTGCCGCGCCCCACGGCGGATTGTTTCAATGCGGTTAAGATGGCCTGGTAAGCGGCCTGCACTTCCGCCTGCGGTGGTTCGACCGGACGACGACCCAGTTGCACCGGCACCTGGATTCGCGCGCCGGTGAGCTGGCCTTCATGCAGGAATCGCATTCCCGGCAGCGCGAGAATGGTCAGCGCCGCCGCGCGATTCTCCAGCCAGGATAGCTTCCCGGCCACCCGCGGTTCATCGTGGTTTTCCAGAAAATGAATGCTGCGCGCCACGTAGTCTGGCGGCGCGGCCAGCAATTTGCGCTGCGCCTCGGCGTAACGGCGTGCGATCAAATCATCGTAGAGTGCTTTGTCGTAGGTGAAGTCGAACCCCAGCGATTGCAACCGGCCTTCCAGTCCCCAATAAACTTCCGCCAGAAAGCTGAACCCCGGCTGCGCGCGTTTCACGGCGGCAATGGCGTCCGCCCAGAACTCCGTGGCCGGCGGCGGCCCGGCGATTGGCAAATGTGCCCAGGTCTTGGCGAAGACGTCGTTCAACAACAGCATCGCCATGTCGCAGCGCACGCCATCGCACCGCGCCGCCACCGAGAGCAGCAGCGCTTGCAGGGCGGCGCGCGTGGCCGCCCGGCGGTAATCCAGTTGGGCCACATCCGTCCACGGCGCAAAATACGGGTCCTTGCCGTGGGCGATCCAGCGTTCGCCCGCCGCCGTCTGCACCGCGAACGTCCCGTCCACGGCGGTCCGGCTCTGCACGAATAAATCCGGTTGCGCGGTCACCCAGGCATGATCCACGCCCAGATGATTCGGCACGAAATCCAGGATCAGTTTCAGCCCGGCCTGCTTCAAGCGGGCGTGAAATTGTTTCAGCCCCGCGTCACCGCCCAGCGCCGGCGGCACGGAGTAATCCGCGATGGAGTACGGCGAACCCGCCACGTCCGCCTCGGTCCAACCGGGCAAAACGGCGTCGTAGGCGGCGCGCAGGTGCGGTTCCTTCAAGGCAATCGCGCGCGCGCGCGGCCCGGTCGTCCACACGCCCATGAGCCAGAGGTGGGTGAAGCCGAGTTGTTGCCAGCGCACGATCTCTTCCGCCGGCACGTCCGCCAGCGTGACGGTTCGTTGCTCGCGCGCGGACAAGTCCCGCAACCAGCAGCGGGTGTTGATTTGATAGAGCAGTGGCTGTTCCATGACCGTAAATCCTGCCGCGACGTTAGCACGCGAACCGCCGGACGCAACGGCGAAGCTCGAGCACGACCCGCCTGCGTATTTCTCACGCAGCTTGGGTTGCTGACACTCCGCCACGTGGGGCACGCGGCCGACCAGCTTCTCTCGGCCGGTCCTGAAGGCCGGGTTCCTCAACCCGACGTTACGACGTGAAATGTTCGGGTTAGCCACACCCGACTCCGAGCAAAAACTCGCCCTAGCCAAACCGGGTGGCTTCGGCTAGTTTCCGCCAACCTGAAACCCCATAGCGCCATGAACAAAAAAACTTCCAAAATCAGCCGGGGAGAATTTGCCCGTCACCGAATCTCGCCCGTCGCTCACGCTTTCACCCTCATCGAATTGCTGGTGGTGATTGCCATCATTGCCATCCTGGCGGCCATGCTGTTGCCCGCCCTGGCCAAAGCCAAGACCAAGGCCCAGGGGATCGGCTGTTTGAGCAACACCAAGCAGATCACGCTGGCCTGGCATCTTTATTCCGGCGACAGCAACGACCGGGTGGCCAACAACTACGGCGTCAACGAAACCGTGGTTGCCATCCAGAACAAGGCGTTCGACAACTGGGTGAACAACGTCATGACCTGGGGGGCGGGCACCGGCACGGCCGATGTCAGCAATACCAATCGCGACTGGGTGGTCAACGGCGTGCTCGGCCGGTACACGGCCGGCGCCATCGGCGCCTACAAGTGCCCGGCCGACAAATATCTCAGCGCACCTCAGAGCGCCGCGAGATACAGTCAACGGAATCGCAGCCTCTCCATGAATTCCATCTTCGGCCGGTTCAGCACCAGCAAGGACCCCAACGCGGACCCCACCAACAAAGGGCTCAACTGGGGGTTCAGCCAGTATCGCCAATATCTCAAACAGAGTGAAGTGCCGCACCCTTCCAAGACCTGGCTGATCCTTGATGAGCACCCGGACTCCATCAACGACGGCTATTTCATCAATAATCCCACGACCACCGCGTGGCAGGATCTCCCCGCCTCTTATCACAACGGCGCCTGCGGCTTCTCCTTCGCGGACGGACATTCCGAGATCAAGAAATGGCTGAGCGCGAGCTCCAAATACACTTCCGTCCTCTACCGTTATCCGAACACCAAGAACTTCGATGCCGCCGGGCGGACCGATTTTGCCTGGTACCTCGAACGCACCGGCTACATTGATGCCAGAACTGGCCGGCCCAGTTTCGGCTACTGAACGACGGGATCGGAATCGCAGTTGCCACGCGGCGAGGCAACGTCTGATGCTGCCCGCCGACCAGCCGATTCGCGCGAACCGACTTCGACGCGCACCTCACCACTGCGGCTTACTCCGAACTCAGCAGGTGCAACAGAGAATTGCGGACGGTGAGCGCAAGGAGATCGTTGATCACATCCAGGACGATGAACTTGCGCACGCCACCCCAGATTTCGGTTTCGTACGCGGTGCCGATGTGCAGCAACAACGAATCCAGCATGGCGGTGGTGTCGTCGCGCGCGAGGATGCGCTCGAAGCCGCGGCGGATCGCCGGGAAAGAAACGTGGACCACATTGGAATGGGTCAGGGTGGCATCCAGGGCAAGTTGCAACAACACCCGGATTTCCGCCGCAGTCAGCGCCGCTTCGCCCGGCCCGGTACGCTGGGTCGCCCGGGGCGACAGGAGCAGACGCAGGGCGTGAAACCGGATTTTTTGTGCCGGCGGTTCCAACCACGGATCCGGCAGCAAGTCGTCCAGGACTTTGCGGGCCGCATCCGCCTTGTCCGTCACTCGCGCCAGGAGCGGAGTGCCGAGGATGCGCTCGTCCTCCCACCAGCCCGGCACTTCTTCAAGCTGACGATGACTCTCCCGCGCCATGCGCCGGTCAAAGTCCCGGACCAGACGGATTTCCTTGTGCAGATAACTATAAGCCAGCGGCGCGAGCACAGCCTTCCGCAAACGCAGCGGCAGCGGCACCAGGTCCGGCAACGCCAGTCGCACCTCCAGCAGTCCGCCATGCCGTTCGAGCGCCGCGCGCAGGCACAAATCCCAACAGCCCTCGATCCGCGGCAGGTTTGCGTGTAAATTCACGCCGGCCAGCAGCGAGACCGCCGCCGTATGCGTGACCTCGCGACTCAACAGCGGGGTCAACCCGTGGCGACTCGCCAGCCCGTAAAGAAAATCATACGCCGCCAGCCCCTGCTCGTCGCGCCAGGCGGACCAGTCGGTGAATTGTTTTTGATCGCACCGCCAGACCGTTTGCTCCGCTCGCGTGCTGATCTCTCCCAGGCCGGTTTCCCACAGCGCAAACGCATAGGCGCTGCGCAGCAGGGCGCGCCCGCGCGGCCCTTTCCACTTGCCGTGTTCCTGCTCCAACTCCCAGGGTTTGAGCTGCGTGGCGCCCCAGCCAAAAATCGTCGGGGCCACGCGATGCAGCGCGGTAAAAACCGACACGCCAAAGCGGGATAGGATATTCGGCGAAACTTCGTCGAACCACCGCGCCCATCGTCGAAAGTCGCGAGCCGTTTCGTAATCCAGATCGCCGGTGGCCGTGAAGAGTTGCGGCTCGGACGCCCGCACCTGCTCCAGGACCGTCCGCGCCACCCGGTCCAACACCTCCCAAATCGCCTGCTGATTATCGTGACAGATGCGCTGCGGCAGCGCCGCCACCTTGCCCAGCACATCCCCGGGCAGATTTCCCGTCCCAATTTGCTCCAGGCACCGCGCCAACACCGCCCGCCAGTCCAACAACCCGCTTTCGCGCAGCAGCGAGGGCGACAGTCGTACGCCCAGCGACAGGAACGCATCTTCCCAATCGGTGCGTTCAAACGCCCCGATGTTCCAGCGCGGCTCAACCTCTCCGCTCGTCACGAGTTGCAGCCCGAATCTGATCTGCCAGACGGCGGCGTGAATCAACAACTCGGCGGCGCGTTCATCGCTGAGTTCCTGCCGGAGCGTGAGTTTCCACGGGCGCACCGCCGGATCCTCGCCGCGCGTGATGCCGGCAAACACGAACTCCGGCACGGCGCCCGGGTGCAGCAGTCGGAAGCCGGCGCTCCGGAGCAATTGCCGCAAGTCGGCGTTTTCCAGGTCGGCACAAGTCCGTAACCCGAACTTCTCCTCCAGCAGATAACGCAGGTAAATCGGCGCCCGCCGATCGAAACGAAACCGCTGCGCAGCCGGGAGCGAAGCCAGGGCGTCGGGCGGGGCCGCATGAGACAGCGGACAGAGCAGGGATTTTGGATACGAGCCCAGGAAGCCGGCGGTTTGTGGCCGAACACAATGCCACGCAGTGAGGATCAAGAGTTCGTCGTAACGGCGGTCTTCCCGCACATTCGCCGCTCCGGCCAACGCGGCGGCAATCCGAAAGACCCGCTCGAAGTGGGGGACTTGCCCTTCCCCGCCGTTCCGCTCCTTCCCTCGCAAGTTGCGATACTCCGCCTCGGCCGCAGGAAAATGCGCGGAGACGGCGCGCGCCTGCTCCAGCAGAGCCGCGTCAAACTTCGGCAGATGAATGCAAGCCCGGGCCGCATCAGGTTGGGCGGAAATCGAGGAGGGCACGGGCCAACCGTGACGAAACACCGGCGAAGGAGGCGCGACGGGAGTCGGAGCCGGTGGGATCTCGACCAGCGGAACATCTCGCGCAGGCGCGGGCAAATCGTACGCGCGCACCGGCTCGGGCTCCCAGCAGCGCACCGACGATTTCTCCTCAAGTTCGACCCGCATGGCTGGAGATACTTCTAGCACCTTCCGCCACGGCTGTCAGCTAATTCGTTTCCTGCCTTCGCCATTGAACACCACGCCCGGTTGAACTCACGCGCACGCATGGACAATGCGGTTGCCTCCCCGGGTCGTCAGCCGGCCGGTGAATGGAAGGCGACACCTTTTTCTACGGGCGATCAGAGCGCGACTTTCGCGCGCTTGAAGGCCGCGCCGCGATTGGGATAGGTCAAATCAATCGCACTCAACAAACCCGGACGGTCTTCCAACACGTCCGCTTCGGTCGGCACGCGCCGCAACCGCGCCGCGAGTTCCTGAAGGTAACACTCGATCTCCTTCTTCGTAACGTCCGCGCGCCGACGCGTCACGGATTTTCGCGGCACGGCAAACTCGCCAAACATATCCGCATGCTCGCGCATCGCGGCCAGTTTTTCATTCGCGAGCCGGACGTAGCGCGAGTCCAGTTCGGTGAGCACGTATTGGCGGCCCAGCTTGACTGCGGCAATGGCGGTGGTGCCGGCGCCCCCGAACGGATCGAACACCACGTCGCCCGGACGGCTGGCGAGCTTGAGAATGCGCTCCATCAATTTGTCCGGCAACTGGCACGGGTGCGCGTCGCGGTCGCGTTTGTGTTTGATGCGATGCACGTCAAACCAGATGTCCGTGAGTTCCACCGTTTCATCGTGACCAAGCGCCTTCCGATCCCGGATGCACGCGGCGCGCAGACAGTATTTCGGGTCATCGGGCGACGCGACCTCCGGCGGACTCGTCCGGGCGGCCGCGGTCGCGTAATTGCAGACCGGCTTGGCGCCCGGTTTGGTGTACCACAGCAACGCATAGTGGGCCGGCATGATTTTGCCGCGCGGATCGGAGAGCGCGTCCCACACCAGCCAGTGCCGGAATTCCAATCGGGTGCTGAGAAATACCGCGTGATGCAGCGCCCACTTGGGTAGATTGAGAACGAAAAGACTTCCACCCGGCTTGAGGGTGTCCGCCATGCCGGCCAGCCAGGCATTGCACCAGTCGAGATAGTGCTGGTCGGCCAGCCGGTCGTCGTACTTGCTGTATTTTTTTTCCAGGTTGTACGGCGGGTCCGCAAACACGAGATCGAACGCGCCGCGCGGTTGCAATTCATGGACGCGCCGCAGGAACGCAACACAGTCACCAGAATAGATGTGATCGGTTTGCAACGCCGCCAGGCCGGCAAATGGCGACGCGGAACTTTTCTGCGGCTGGCCGGGCGTCGCGTCCAGGACGGAAACGGCGCTGCGTGACTTTCCTGCCTTCGCGTCGAGCACCTCAACGCCGCGTCCGGTCTGGATGACGTGCAAACTGTTCCGCGCGGTTGCGTCCGTCAACCGGGCCAGGCGTTGGAGCACCTCCTCCGGCAGCGTGTTGTCGCGCAGCGTTTGCCGCGTGAGCGTGCGCCACACGTCGGAGATGGCCGCGCCGCGCGGGTTCATCAGGTGTTTCTTTCCACCCCAATCTTTCAGCGTTTTGCCACAGGCGGCGCAAAAAGCATGTGGCAGCCGCGCGGCATCAATGTTCAGTGGAGACCACGGCCATTGCTCTCGACCGACCGGCTCCAGCCGGAACATCAACAAGCCCTGATGCGACGGCTTGAGGGTCTGGCCGGCGGGCGCGTCGTCCAGATCAAGGGCAATCCAGTATTTGAAAACCAGGTGACTGGGTATGGTCTCCGCCCCGTTTGAAGCGGCGGGCGCGGTCGGTGACGCGGATGCTGGCTTGAGTTCAGAAAGCGTCAGCGCCCAGAACGGTAATTCTTCCGGCAGCCCATAAACAAACAGCCAGCCACCGACGCGCAGCGCCCGCACACATTCCTGGAGCAGTTTGACCGACGCCCGCGTCAGGCTCAGGTCGCGCGGTGGATGAGGCGCGCTCTTGGTGGCGGGATCGAATCCCGTGCTGAGCACCACCACGGCGCGACTGGCGTCCGCCACCGCCGCGAGATGGCGTTGGTCTTTGGAATAAATCCGCTCGAAGGTCTGCATCATACTCAATTAAGCCGAGCGGGACTCTACGTGAAACCGGCCAGCGCAGCAAAAGCAAACACGCTTTGACGCGGAGACGATTCTCATCCGGCCAACTGGGAAAAGCGCCAGCCCGCGCATTGGCCAACCCATCGGTTCGAACTTCCAGCAGCCCGGAACGAGACAGTACGGAGGCAAACTCACGGCTTCACTCGAAAAAAAGTTGGAAAGACAACGCCGCATCGAGGATTATCCTCCCATGGCTGAAAGCACCGAGACCACGATTCCGGAGACCCCGACGCCTTCCGTGGCCGAAATTCAGCAGGGCTGGCACGATCTGGAACTTCGCGTGGCGCAACTCGAGGCTGAACGCGCGGCCCTCGCCCACGAGAACAAATCACTGCGCTCCCTGTTCGAGCGCGGGATCGAACATCGGCAAAAATCCCACGGCGAACTCGTGCTCCTGCTCTCCGGCCTGGTCAGCAAGCTGCCCATCTCGGACGTGGGCCTGATCGTCTCCCGGCTCGTGGAACACAACGCCCACGTGGCCGAAGTGTGCGCCGCGCTGGCCAAGGGCAAGGTGGACGGCGCCCTGCCGCAACCGGCGGTGCTCAAGCAACTGGATCAGACCAAACGCGAACTGGCCGCCGCCCTCAAGCCGGCCGTGGAAGAACTGGTCAAACTCGATACGCCGTTCGAGATCGAAAAGCTGCGCGCGTTGATCACGGAGCCGGAGCTGTTCTTCTCCCCCGAATTCGTGCGGGCCAATCGTTGTTTCGTCAAAGGCCAGGTGTTGAAGGAAAGAATTCTGCGTGAGTTTGGCGAAGAAGCGCTGGTGTTCTTTCACGACCTGACGACGGATCCGAAGTTGAACCCACGGCCCAAGCCGGAGGAAATCGTGCTCGCGTTCAAACCCGATTTCGAAGCGTGGTTCGAGCAGAATCCCAAAGTGCTGCCGGACAAACGCGCGGACTTGATGGCGCTCTACCAACGCACCCACCGGCTCAAAGCGCCCACGGACGAGGCCCGGCAGCAGCGGAACACGTTCATGGAACTCGCCTTCATCCTGGAGATGCTGCACTACTATAAACACCAGGATACGGAATCGCCGGAAGCGATCTTTGCCCAGCGATTGCCGGTGTTGATTGAACAGATCGTCGTCGCCGGCCACGCGGAGGCGCTGGACGAAAAACTCATTCGCAAGGTCGAACGCCTGCTCGCGTGGATTCTGAACGTGGACTACCGGCTCACAGTCATCAACAACGTGGGCAAGAGCGGCGGCAGTGGCCGGACGTTGCGCTATGTGTTGCGTTTGCGCGCCGAGACCACGGCCGATCCCACCAACGTCGGCCTGACCGAAATTATCGCCGAGTTCGTCAAGCATCTCATCCCACCGCCGCCGCAAAAACCACCCACCCCGGAGGCGTTGGCCACGGTCTTGCGCTTGCTCCAGCCCGAGATGCAACGGCTCGTCGTCCGCAACGTGCTCGGTTTGGATCGGTTGAACCGCGAAGCTGCTGAGACGCTGGCCCGGGCACTGGCCCGGGAATTGAAGTTGCCCGAACTGGAACAGGAAACCCGGGCGCCGGCCATCTCCCCCGAAGTGGAACGACAACTGGCCTGGGAACGAGTCAAGGACCTGATCGGGCGGCGGGCCGGGCCAGCGGCGATTGCCACCGCCATCCGGGAGCGGCTCCACGCAAAGTACGATGCCGGCGAAGTCAAGGAAAGCTGGCTCGCCCTGGTCGAAGCCGATGTTATTACGTTCATCCGCACGTTCAGCCAGTTGCCGTATCTGCCGGACGGCAGCACCGACAACATCGCCCGCCCCGTGATGGAAGCCTATGTGAGCCGGCTCACGCACGAAAAGTATGCGGCCACCTATCACAAGGTGGTGAACAGTCTCAAGAACATGTTCAAGGCCCGGCCCGACAGCCCCACCTTGGTGAACTTCATCGCCCTGGTAAAATGGGTGGACCCGACTGCCGCAAGCAAACTAAGTTCCGACATCGGCATGGCGGTGACCGCAACTTAGATCAGCCGCCAACGATGCGCTCGTGACACCGGTGCTTCCACCTCTGAGTCACTCCTTGATAATCCGCATTGCCGGTGGTGGATTGACGATGCCGTCGCGGTCCAGGCCGGCCTTGGTCGCTTCATTGAGCGTGAATACGGCGTCCCAGTATTTTTCCGCCGGACACCACGCGCGCAGTTCCATGGTGTATTTGCCCTCTTGCAGTTGGGTGATGACCGCAACCGGCGCGGGCTCGGTTAACAGGTGCGGGTTGCCCGCCGGAGCGCGCAGGAGACATTCGCGGACCTTGGCCGGTGGGTTGACCCCGCTCACCACGCAGGGCACCACCACCAGCCGGCGCGGATTGACGCTGTAATTCACGATGTTGCCGCCGGTGATGCCGGAGTTCGGAACGATGACCCGCTTGTTGTCGGGCGTGTTCAACGTGGTGGTGAACACTCCTATCTCCTCCACCGCGCCCTCCGTCCCGCCGGCGTTGACGTAATCGCCGCGCTTGAGCGGGCGGAAAAATACCAGCAGGAACCCGGAGGCAAAGTTGGATAGGTTGCCCTGCAACGCCAGACCGATGGCGAGCCCGGCGGCGGCGATGAGCGCGGCGAATTGCGCCGTGGGCACCCCCAGTTGACCGAGCGCGGTGATGACAACCAGCACGATCAGGACACCGTGAAGAATGTTCGCGAGATAACCAGCAAACGTCTGATCCATCCCCCGCTTGGCCATCACGCGCAACACCATCGAGCGGATGATCTTTGCGATCCACGAACCAACCACGTAAATGATGATCGCGGTCAGCACCGATACGGCGAACTTCAGTCCATTCTGGGTGATCCACGCGTAAATGTTTTGCAGCAACTGCTGGCTTCGACTCAACGTGTCGGCGACGGGTTCGGCTGCGCCGGAGGCTTGGGCAAGGAATGGAGTCATCATGAATTCTGTGGTTTGTGTCGTTTTGTGAATAGGGTTGATGCGCCCGAACGGGTCGCTACTTCCGCGTGACATTAGCCGAGCCACGCGCACGCGCAAGGCTCAACCATCTGCAACACTTCCAATTGAACGCGCCACTCGCCCCGTGGGATAGGCGGCAACTCGGAAGATTGTAACCGACGGACAATTATCCCATGGGGCAAGTTCGACCAAAAAACGGTTCGCGTGTCCAGCTTGCAGGCGGGTATCACGCGGACAACGTGCGCGGGCCGGGCAGTCGAATCATCTCAACGCAAAGACGCGGAGGCGCAAAGGAAACCGCGAACCACGCCAACCACGCGAACGCTTCTCCCTCTCCGCCTCGAACGGGGAGGGGGCTGGGGTGAGGAGTCGAATTCCCCGTGCAAAACCCCGCTTTCCAAGTGTCGGTTGTCTTTGCTATTCTCCGGCTATGAAATTTTTCCGCCCGAACAACCGCAGCGCGAAAACAACAATGGAGGAATAATGGAAACCTACACACTCATCGTTTTGGTGGCTCTGTTTCTCGGAGTCATGGGTATCATCGCCATGATGGAGCGGCGGCGGCGAACGGAGTTGGCGCAGTTCGAGCAGCTTCATCAGACAATCACAACTTGTCTTGGTTCATTGCAAGCGAGCGGCGAGGCGCAACTCGCGCAAGTGGCCGAGGCGCTGTCGCAAGTTCGGGCGGCAATCGAGGCCAGTGCAAAAAGTTCTGCGGAGTCATCTGCTACTCTTTCCAGCGACGCCGCTCGCGCGGTTGAGAAGGCGGCAGTCCGTCTCGAATCTGCGCTGCTTCAGCATCAAAAAGCACAGGACGCCGCGAGCCAATCCGTCGCCTCAAAACTTTCGGATGTCACACAATCCACTTCCAAAGAAATCTTGGCAGAAGCGCAGCGCACAACGAAAGCTGTGCAGGCTTTGAAAGCGAGCTTGGAGGAGTCCGTGAAATTTTAGGAGCAATTCATGGCTGCGGTTTCCATCCTCTCGTATCTGCATTACTTGCATGACGTGAACCGCAAGCTCCTCCAGCGCGGCGGGTTGGAGAATGTTCTTTACCGCAAGCCAGTCAGCCAAAATCCATACTACCACCAGCTTGACCAGCCGGACACCGCGCGGCCTCGCCATTGGCTCGGTTCACTACGCCACATTCAAAACGCAGAAGCGCGCGGCGTTGCGCTGCGCCCGCTCGTTGGTTTGGGGTTGGTCGTCGGCCAAACCGAAACGATCAAGGGAATCAAACGGCTCACTGCGCCACTTGCCTTCTGCAACGTCCAACTTGTTGAAGATGACGACAAGCCAAACTCTGTCACGATGGAAGTGATTTGGGATTCCGTCACGTTGAACTACGACTTGCTGACGCTTTTTCTCGGCCAAGTTCCAGAGGATGAGGGCGACGAGAGCGGTCTGCCGCAAGTTGGCGTTGGTGGCGCAACGCTGGCGATTTTCACGGAAGTAGAAAATGATTTGGAAAAAATCGCGAATGATCTGAACCCGGAAGCGCGTTTCACACAAGCGTTCTTGTCAAAGACGATGAAATACGTCCACGACACCGTGCCGGAGTTTCGCAGCGTCAGCATTTCCTCGATGCCGTATGACCATCGGTTTCTCGAAGTACTTGTAAAGAAGCGTCCCGCTGTATTCTTCCCGCATCGTTTCTTTTTTGTTGCGCCTGCCGCCGGAGAATTAACCACGATGACCGCGTTGGCGAAGTTGATTAAGCAAACGGAAGGGAGGCGTTCCGATGCCGTTTGAGAATCCTCTGCTTGCGAAATTGTTTGAAGGCATTTTGGAAGGCCGGCCTGTGGACTTTCGGAACGATTTGCTGCCACGCGACGAAGTCCTGAAAGCAATTGATTTGCTCCCGATTCCTTTGTCACGCAGACAACGTGAAGCTGTGTTTCGAGCGTGGACGCACGAGGTTTCCTACATTCAAGGCCCGCCCGGCACGGGCAAGTCGCACACCATCACGGCAATCATGCTGGCCGCGTTGTTTCTCAAGAAGCGCGTGCTGCTTGTCTCGCACAAGAAGCCAGCGATTGATGTCGTGTATGAGAAGCTTGGACAATTTCTTGGTGCAGGCAGCGCAATCTACGCTTCAAACGAATCGGCACAGCGGCAACAGATGCGTGGCGAACTCCAACAGTGGCTTGCGCGTTGCGGAACATTGCAAGGTCGCGCGGAGCTTGAAGAACTCCGGCGCAAGCGGGCGCATCATCGCGGCAAGGTGGAGCAATTGCGGTCGGCAGTTGAGCAACTGGAAACACACATCAAGAACGCATTGGGATGGGAGCGGGATTACTACCGCAGACAGGAGCACCTCGACGGCAGAAGAAAATCCCACCTCAAGAATTCTCAAGTAAGCGACCCGCGCAACCTAAAACTTTCACCTGCCTGTGATCCAGTCCGTGCGCTCGCCGTGCTCGGTCAAGTCGAGCGGATGCTTGGCGAAGACATGCACGCCGCGGGCGGCAACGTCTCGCGCCAGAAAGTTCTTCACCTTCGGCGGTTCTTTGGAGCGTGTGTGAACCAATTTTTTGCAGAGCCAGCACGTCTGACGCCGAATCTCACTGCTGTAAATTATCTTCGTGAGCACCTCGAATTGACGGAGGTTTTTCAGCGAGCAAGCGAATCGCTCGCTCGCGTCATTCCCGATTATCTGTCGCAAGCGCGCAAAACGCTTCACCGGCAGCGTGAGGAAATGCGAAAGCAGCAAGGCGAACTTGCAAAAGCTCAACTTGCGGCTCACGTCGTGGGAAATCTCCAAGAAACAAGTGACGAACTTCAAAAGTTTCGCGGGATGATTCACCACGCGAATGCGACGCTCATCGGTCAGAAGATGCAGGGCATCAACTTTGGAAAAGTCATTGAGACGTTGCCTTTGTGGGTCGGGCAGATGCGGCATCTCGGCGAGTTCCTTCCTTTCGAGTCGCAACTTTTCGACTTGGTGGTTGTGGACGAAGCATCGCAGGTCAACATCGCTGAAATCATCCCGGCCTTTTTCCGTGGTGCGCGTATTTGCGTCGTCGGTGACGACAAGCAGCTCGGTTTGAACGCCGCTGGCTTGTTCACGCTGAATCGCCAGTTTGAGGAACTGATTTGGAATCGGCACTTCGCAGATTCCGGCGTGCTCTACTCGCAAGCCGACTCGCGTCTGCTGTTGGTCAGCAAACATTCCATCCTCGATTTCATTCGTTCACTTGGCGACGGCAAAGTTCCGCAGACAACACTCGACGAACATTTCCGCAGCTACCCGCAACTCGCCTCGTTCACGAGCGACACGTTCTATCAAGTGGACGGCGGACTCCGACTGATGAAGGAAGTGCCAAAGAATCTTGAACTCGAATGTTTCAACTGCATTGAAGTCCGTGGGGAGCGTGACGCCGAAACGAAAGTCGTCGCGAGCGAAGTTGACGAATTGCTTCGCTGGCTGACGAAGCTGATTCGTGCCCGCCACTACGAACACGACCCGGTCTTGCGAGCGCACGGATTCACAAACGAACGCCCGCCAACGCTTGGGGTTATTTCGTTTCTCACAAGCCAGCGAGACGCCATTCGTGAAAGGGTCGTTGAAGAATTCTCGCCTGCCGAAATGCAGCTTTGCCATTTGCTTGTCGGAACGCCAGAGGACTTTCAAGGAAACGAGCGCGACATGATCTTCATCACGCTTGGTCTGGACGGCGTGAGCCGTTGGGGACGCGGCCACTATGAAGACCGCAAGCGATTCAACGTGGCAACGAGCCGGGCCATTCACTACACGCTGCTCATTTACGGCGGCATCCCGTCCAACGCGCGCCTGATAAAATCTTACCTCACGCATTTCGGAAAATCGTGGCGGACTAAACAAGAGGGCGAGAATACCGAAACTGCCGACCAAACAACTGTGCATCGCTATCGGTGGGACTGGAATCGCAAGCTACACCGGGAACTTTGCGAATCGGAATTTGAACATCGCGTGGCTGACAGTCTTGAGGATTTCGTTCGACAGCACGGTGGAGGGAATCGCATCAAACTTTTCAACCAAGTCCAAGCAAGCCGCGAGCTTGGCGTTTCAAGCTGTGGACAGAAGCGGCTGGATTTCGTGTTGCTCAACGGCGGCAACGGCTCGTGCGTGGCCGTCGAAGTTGACGGGCGTGACCATTTCACAGACGACGGGCGAACTTATTCCGAAGCCCACTTGGAGCGCGTCGAAATTCTTCGCCGCGCCGGATGGCAAATCGTCCATGTGCCTTACTACCGCTGGTGGCGCAACGGTTGGTTGAGCGACCGCAACGACCCGCACTTTCAACAAATCGTCGGTCAGTTGTTTTCCGAACTGCGAGCTTGTTTGGGCTTGGCCTGACATTCGACACCTCACCCCGGCCCTCTCCCCGTTCGAGGCGGAGAGGGTGAAGCGTTCGCGTGGTTTGCGTAGTTCGCGGTTTCCTTTGCGTCTCCGCGTCTTGGCGGCTTTGCGTTAATCGGGTAGGAGGCGGAGGTTGCCCTCCGCCGTCCTCCCACACCACCGGACATACGGTCCACGTATCCGGCGGTTCCGGTGAATCCTGCTTTCTTGGTTGGTTCCGGTCGTGCCTATAAACACCCGACTGAATTCTCTTGGGATTCCGTCCCGCGTCGTCAATCAAGGCCACCTCGCGGTGCTTCTGTTCAGTCACGCTCTCGAAACTTCCACTCGCATTCTTCAACCGGTTCGGCCCTTCGTCGAATCGCTTCGACTACTATGACCTCGGCTGACTTCTCCGGCGACATCGTCCCGCCCTTGCGAGCGGCCTAGCTTTATCGCACCGTCGGAGACCTCCCCGGGTAATGCACACTGACCTCCACGCTTATGTCTGCCGCATCTACGTCCCGGACTTCCGTGCAAGAACCGGACTTCGAGTCTCTTTGCCCTCTTGTCCGTCAAGGCCGCCTCGTATGCGGTTTCTGTTCGTCAGACCAGCGCTTTGCCATCGGCTTCCTTCAGATTCCACCTCGCGATGGACACCCTTGCCGTTCGGCTAGCAGTTCCCCTTGCCGGGCCTGCATGGGACTTCAACCCACAAGTCAGTGCGCCCTGCCGGGCGCACAAAG
>CAZLOH010000067.1:0-18618 GCA_964561105.1 uncultured Bifidobacterium sp.
GATCGGGGGGAGCGGACAAGATCGGGGGGAGCGGACAAGATCGGGGGGAGCGGACGGACAAAACCGCTCCCCGCCGTCCGTTCCAAGCTCAAAACCGGGCGGACAACGGACAATCAGGCGGACACTCAAGCGGACACAAGCTGCCCGGCCAGTTGTTCGGCGAGCCAACGCGCGAACCAATCCGGAAGAGATTTAGGATCGCCTACCACGAATGATGCAAAAAAGCCGGGCTGCAACCACGAAGGCGCAGCCCGGTTTGAGAATTACCCTCGCGGACAAATTTCCGCGAGGGTTTGTGGAACACCGCTCTGGCGGCATTCCGTCCGGCTCGGTCAACGTGCGAGGCGGATGAACAAATTACCCGTGCCGATCGGGAGGTTGACGGGCGGCGGGACATTACCCGCTGTGGCATCGCTCCAGGCACCCGAGGTCAGCGAATCGCGGGTCTGGACCGTAAAGTCACCCGCGTTCGGATCCCACGAGATGACGACCTGATTGCCTGACTTGCTGATGGAGATGGTTGGTCCCGCCTCCGAAACCGGCGCGGGATGACTGATGACCGTGTAAACGGTGGTCTCCGCAGCGGAGTTTCCGCCCGCCGCCGGATTGTTCAAGTTGTTGATGGTAGCCTTCGCTCCAATGCAGATCTGCCGGGTTGTCATTGCGACGGTGGGGGAGGCGGTGGTGATGCCGTCGCCCGCCGTGCCCAAACTTCCATCGGGGTCATAGTTGACGAAGGGGAAGAACGAGTGCGTCAGCGGGGTGAAGCTTGCGCCGTCAAAGCTGAAGACCCGAGCCACCACCTGGTTGAGCGTAAAATCAATTGTGGGCTTGGACATCCAAGCCACACACACGCGATTCAGCGCGTCCACCGCCAGACTCGTGCGATCACTGGCAAATCCGTCGGCCTGGTCATCCACCTGAACCTTGCCAACGAACGTGCGGGTGCGCGCATCCCAGGCGGCCAACCACACCGGACTGGTGCCCGTGTCAGGCGACCGGCCCGCCACGAAGACGTAGTCGCTGCGAATGTCGGCGGCCGTTCGGGTATTGTCGCCCCGGCTGGTGCTGAAGGAGAGTCCAGAGGAGGCGTTGTCATCCACCGAACCCTGCAAGGTGCCGGCGTTGTCGTAGAAGTACAACGTTTCGTGGCAACGCACCACAAAACCGCCCTTGAAAGCCGCCACGTTGTCCCAGATGTCCCGGGGATCCACGAGCGTGTTGGTCTTCACAATGGCGCCCGCCGGCGTGATGATGGCGAACGTGGTCACATTGCCGGCCGGGTCGCTGTAACCCGTCTTGTCGTGCAGCACGACCACGAAGTTGCCGTTGTCCAAGCCGGCCAGGGTGCCGCCGGTTCGCGACACTTCGGGTTGGCTGAGCGGTGGCGTGGTGGTGACGAAAGGACCATAGACAAAGTCCCACGCCTTGGCGAGCGGGGTCGGCGTCAACGTCGCGGTGTCCAGCGAGAATGGCTGCGACGAAACGTACCGATTCACGTCAGTATAGATGGGGTTGTTGTTCCACCGGCTGTCCGACTTGAATTCCGGCAATTGTCCCAGGGACGTTTCCCCGGCGGTGATGTAGTTGACCGCGCCCACGCGCTTGTCGCCCGCCACCCGTCCGGGATTGCCATTTTGCCGGGAGAGGTCCAACTGACCTTTGAACGGCGCTCCCGCGTCTGTGTAAAAGGCCTGAACCACCTTCGCGGGGCCGCCCGCCGCCGGTTGCAGCGTGACGATATTGTTCTGGTTCGCGAGCGATCCATCGTTGGCGAACGTGTTGGCTTCAATCAGGAATGTGCTGTCGCCCAAAACACTGGCATAAGGCTCCCAGTTCCCGAGGTTTACGGCTTGATCGGCCGTATTGGCAATCGGCCCGTTGGTCACGTAGCCGCCCGTTTGATTGTACCACACGGCCACGTCCGGCACGACATGCGTCAGCCCCACCGAATCCACCCCGCCGGGAATCATGTAGCCTGGCATGGAAAAGTTGCCAGTATGCACGCGCCCGTTCTTGGTGCCGGGAGGATCAATCGAATAATTGACCGCAACCGTCACCACGCCGGCGTCGGCCGGGACGGTGATGTTAAAATAGCCGGTGTTGGGCACCGGGTAGGAGCCCAGATACTTCCGGCCTTGCGGGAAGCCGTAGTAAACGCCGGTAACCGGGTTCATCAGATCGGGGAACACGAAGTTCGTGCCGTTGGCCCAACCTTCGGGATCCAGTTCATACACATCCACCACAATGTTTGTGTAGTCGTTGATGCCCACCGGAAAACTGCCCGACAATTTGGGAAAGACATTGGTCACGGCCAGCACCGGAACCGGGGTTGGACCCGCGCTCGTGTCCATGTACGGCGCCGCATAGGCGGCAAAGGTGGGCTTGACGCCCGCGTGATCTTCATAACTGAACGGTGCGAGATTGTTGTTGATGAGCGAATTGCCGCGCACCGAGATCAACTCGCCCGCGTCTGCGCCCATGAAATCGGGCGGGACCAAGGTGTTGGGATCGTAAAACAACTCCGGGAAGGGATGATTGTTGGCGATCACGTTGCCTTCGATGGCATCGCTCACGCCGTCGAAGTCCGAGCCGATCCGGACCTGGGCGCCGTTGCCCCAACCGTTTTTCAAGCGCGTCCCGTTGGTCAGCATGGTGCTGCCGTCCACCGCCACACCGATATAATTGCCGGCAATGATGATGTTCGTGCGCGTGCCGCCGCCGTACATTTCGATTAGGGTATCGTACGCACCGTCGGTTGTCCCGGCGGCAGTTACCGCGTTCAGTCCGCCGCCCAGCACGTTTCGTTCGTCAGCGTCGTTCACGCCGTCGCCGTCGGTGCCGATGACAACGTTGTAGGGCGAGCGCGCCAGTTCAAAGTAACCTTCCCAGTCCGACGGATTCGGGACTCGGGTAGTGCCGTCCGGCAGCACCCCGATAAAATTGCCGGAAATCCGCGTTGCCGCGCCTTCGACGATTACGGCGATATCTTGATCCACAATCACGTTGAACTCGGCGCGTGGATTGGTGGCGCCGGCTTTGACTCCGACAACCGTGCGGTCCACCAGCAAGTCCGTTGGATCCCGGTGACGGAACGCGGCGATGCCGTCATTGAATCCGGCGATCGTGGTGCCGTCGGGCGCGACACCCATCCAGCAACCGCTGAGGTGGAAATCATTGCCGCCCCGATTGCCCAGCGCGACACCATAGCGGGACGGTTCCGCATCGCTTTCATCTCCGCGTTTGCCGAGGAAACTCAATCCTTTGATGGTCACGTTGTTTCCAGACACGGCGAGCATGCCGGATTCGCCGGTGCTGAATCCGGAGATGTCCCAGACGTGCGCTCCGCCCGCGCGCGAATCAATCACAATCTTGATCTGCGCGTTATTGGGCGCGAGGATCGGGTTCGAATTCGGCACCGCTCCCGGCTGGCTATAACCGTCAATCGTGACGTTGTTGTTGGTGATTTCCGGATATCCGCCGCCACCTCCCGGGCCGGTCACCATGGCCGGGGTAATCAAGAAATGCGGGCCGGCGCCCGGGATGTTGAATTGAATGGTGTCCCCGTCGTGCAACGCGTTGATGGCGGTAACGAGGTTGGTTTTGCCGGCGCTGAAGTCCGAGTTGTCCGCCGTATTCACCGTGATGGTTGCGGCTTGGACAACACCGATGGAAGCGATCAGCGCGGAGATGAACGCACCTTGGAGGGCTTTGATTTTCATATTTGTTTGCTGGTTACTGGGGTCTGAGGGCGTTTCTAACCGCTTTGGAAAAATGATTCAACACTTTTCTGCTTGAGTATGAAGTTTTTTTTGGTGGCGTGTGAGCGTGCCTCCGGAAAGTCACCTCCAACGTGGTAGCAGTTCTCGCGCTGCGAGAACTCCGCCCGCGCAGAGCGGGCGGAAACGAATGACCGGGCGTGCTTATTTATCAGCCGTGAGCGGCAGTGGCGGAGCAGTCGCAGCGGCCGGCGGAGCGATCATCCGCCAGTTCAGTCCGTTCAACCTTCGCGTCGCAGCGCGTCGGCCAGGCGCAGGCGCATCGCGTGTAACGCGGGCAGGATTCCCGCCACGAAACCAAGCACGAGCGCCAGGCCCGCACCGGTCAATATGTCGCGTGGCGGCAGGAAAAAGACGGGAAAGAATTGTTTGATGGCGCTCGATTGCCCGAGTCCCGTGATCAGGAACCAGCCAAACGCCAGACCCGCCAGACCGCCCAGCAGGGTGATGACCAGCGATTCGCTCAACACGACGCCGAGCACGAGTCCATTGGAGAAGCCCACCGCCTTGAGCACGCCGAGTTCCTGCGTCCGCTCGCGCACGGATTGCGCCATCGTGTTGCCCGCCACCAGCAGAATCGTGAAGAAGACGGCGGCCAGGATTGCGGTCACAATCGTGCCGATGTCGCCGACCTGTTGGGCGAAACCCTGGAACATGGCGGCCTCGGTTTCGGTTTTCGTTTCGGCAGACGAATTGGCGAATTCGCTGTCAATCGCCTTGGCGACTTCGACCGCGTGTTTCGGATCGTCCACGCGCACTTGAAACCAGCCGACCTGCCCGGTGCCGCGCGTCCGCGCCTCGTCGAAGTAATCGTAGCGAAACAGGAAGCTCGAGGTGTCGCCGCTCTTGGTGGTGGCGTCGTAAATGCCCACGATGTCGAACTGCCACGCGTCGCCATCCTTGTTCGGCCAGATGGGGGACTTGAGCGGGACGCGATCACCGATCTTCCAGCCATAACGCTCGGCCAGGGTGCGCCCGATCACCGCGCCGGTGCGCGTCTTGAGCCAGGCTTGCTTCTGGTCATCGGGCAGGCTGACTTCGGGATTCATCGGGAGGAACAACTTGGGGTCCACCGGAAACGTGCCGAACGCATTGCGGGAATCCTGGTAAATGCCGCCGAACCACGTTTGATGCGAAACGGCCGCCACGCCGGGCACGCTCGCGATCCGGGCCAGGTAGGCGTAGGGCAGCGGTTGGATGAACGAGATCCGATGCCGGACCACCAGGCGGCTGGCGTTCGCCAGATTCACGCCGGCGCCAAAACCCAGCTTGAGCGCGCTCAACAAACTGAACAACACGAACGCGACGACGATCGAGAGGAACGTCAGCGTGGTGCGCAGTTTCTTGTGCTTGAGATTGCACCAGACGAGGTAGAGAAATTTCATGGCGACAATCGCGCCGGTCGCCGCTGGTGTGGGGCGGCGAAGTTGGAGCCGGCGCTGGCGATTCGCCGCGCTACCCCGACGGCTGCTGACGAAGCTTTCATTCTGGTTTGGTCGCGGAAAGTTGGCCTTTGTCCAAATACACCGTGCGCGTCGCGCGCGCCGAGGCGTGTGGGTCGTGCGTCACCATGATGATGGTCTTGCCCTGCTCGCGATTGAGAGCCTGGAGCAGACTGAGGATTTCATCGCCCGATTTGCGGTCCAGATCACCGGTCGGTTCGTCGCAGAGCAGAATGGTCGGATCGGTCACGATGGCGCGGGCGATGCCGACGCGCTGTTGTTCGCCACCGGAGAGAGTGCGGGGAAAATGCTTGGCGCGATGCGACAGACCGACGACGGCCAGCGCGGTCTTCACGTGTTCCCGGCGTTCGGCTTTGGAAAGATGGGTCAACAGGAGGGGCAGCTCCACGTTGCGCTCCGCGTTGAGCACGGGCAGCAGGTTGTAAAACTGGAAGACCAGACCCACGTGGCGCGCGCGCCAGGCGGCGAGCTGGCGATCGGACATCTCGCCGATGCGATCACCGCCGATGGCCACTGAGCCATTGGTGGCGCGGTCGAGGCCGCCGATGAGATTCAGCAGCGTGGACTTGCCGGAGCCGGACGGGCCCATGAGGGCGAGGAATTCGCCGGCCGGGACATGCAGCGTCAGGTTGGACAGCACATGGATGTCTTCCGAGCCGCGGTGGAAGACCTTGTCCACGCCGTCAACGCTTACCAGGGTATTGTTGGTTTCAGTGCTCATGCGAGGCGGCGTATCGTTCCCGTATTGCCGGCGGGAAGGCAATTGCAAAAGCGCCGGGGAGTTGTCGAATTCATGATTTGGCCTCCTTCACCTTGGCGCCTTCCGCCAGGCCATCAGGCGAATCCGTGATCACCTTCTCGCCCGCGGAAACGCCCGCGCCGATCTCGGCGTCGTTGCCATCCGTGCTGTTCACCTTCACCGCCCGTCGCTCCGCGCGCCCATTTTGCAACACCCACACGACGTCGCGCCCGTCCGCTTGCCGGATGGCGTTTTTGGGAATCAAGACCAGCCGGTTGCCCGCGGTTGCCGGACTGTCGGCTTCCTGGAATGCCACCTTCACGGCCATCTCCGGCAGGATGCGCGGGTCCAGTTTGTCGAACCCGACGCGCACTTTCACGGTGGACTTCTGCCGGTCGGCGGTCGGGATGATGGCGATCACTTTGCAGGGAATCTTCCATTGCGGATACGCGTCCAGCGTGGCTTCGACCGGTTGACCGGCCTCGACGCGGTTGATGAAGCTCTCGTTGACATCAATTTCAATCTCGAGCGAATCCATGTCCACGATCGTGCCGATGCCCGTGCGCGTGAAACCACCGCCGGCCGACACGGGGGAAATCATTTCGCCCGGTTGCGCGTCCTTGGTGGTGACGACGCCGCTGAACGGCGCGCGAATGATCAAGTCCTCCATCTGCTGCTGCCACATTTCCACCTGTCGTTCGGCCACCGTCACGTCGCTGTCCTGCCGGGCGAGTCGCGCCCGCAAGGCGCTGGCATTGGCCTCCGCGGTGTCGAGGTCCGACTGCGAGGCGATGTGTTGCTGGTTCAGTTCCGTTGCGCGATGAAACTCGGACTCGGCTTGCTTTAATTGCGCCTGGATTTCGCCGACGGCTTTCCGGGCCGATTCCAACTGGGCCTGGGCCACGCTCAAATTGGCTTTCACGTTCGTATCGTCGAGCCGCGCCACGATCTGACCTTCCTTCACCTTCATGCCCTCTTCGATGAGCACCTCGACGACCTTGCCCGTGACTTTGGAGGAAACCGTGGCCGCCCGGCGCGCGGTGACGTAGCCGGAAGCGTTCAACACCGTATGTTCGCCGACGTCACCCGCGACCCCCCGCGCCACAGCGATCCGCACGGCGATGGCTCGTGGCCGCAACACCCACCACGCGCTGCCCGCCGCCAGCAACAGCACGATGACGACGGTGGCAATCAGCCCGGTTCGCGAATTCGCTTTGGGTGGGTCATTACGGTGGATGCGCAAGTCATCCAGGGTGGATTTTGGTGGATTCATCGCCGGCCGGGCAGAGGAAACCGGTTTTCTTCGCGCGGGTCAATGGCGATTGGCGATGATTGGCAACAAACGCAAGCGATGGGAGCTGCTCCCGGGGAGCGCCCGCGCCCGTGCGTGCGACGGTGGACGCCCTCATCCACCACACCCGGGCGCGCCACCGCGCGAAGGTTGACGCGCGCTGAAACGCGTGACCCATCCGTGGGGCAAGCCCCACCGGTCGAGCTGGACGGTTCGCGACCGAACGGCCCGGTGCGTGTCCGCCCGCAAGACGCGGAGGGGAGCAGGGGTGTTCCGCCGGGGGCGGGCTTTGGAAGAAATAAGTTGCCACCATCACGGTTCGGGGCTTACAAGTCTGCCGCGTTACATGGGGAAAACACTCATCATCGCCGAGAAGCCGTCCGTCGCCAGCGACATCAGCAAGGCGCTCGGGAAGTTTCAGAAGCAGGACGATTACTTCGAGAACGACGACTACGTCATCTCGTCGGCGGTCGGTCATTTGCTCACGATTGTGCCGCCGGAGGGCGTGGAAGCGGCGCGTGGCAAGTGGACGTTCAAGTGTCTGCCGGTGATCCCGCCGCATTTCGATCTCCTGCCGATTGAGAAAAGCGCCAGCCGTCTCAAGACCCTGACCAAACTGATCAAGCGCAAGGACGTGGACAAGCTGGTCAATGCCTGCGACGCCGGGCGCGAAGGGGAATTGATCTTCCGCAACATTGTCCGTTACACGAAGGCGAAACAGCCGATCCAACGGCTCTGGTTGCAATCCATGACGCCCGCCGCCATCCGCGACGGTTTTGCGGCCCTGCGTTCGGATGAATCCATGCAGCCACTCGCCGATGCTGCGACGAGCCGCAGCGAAGCCGACTGGCTGGTGGGCATCAACGGCACGCGGGCGATGACGGCGTTCAACTCGAAGTTGGGCGGATTCTTCAAGACGACCGTTGGCCGCGTGCAAACGCCCACGCTGGCGATTCTCGTCGAACGTGAGGCGAAGATCCGCGGGTTCAAGCCGCGCGATTACTGGGAAGTGCTCGGCACGTTTGACGCCGTGGCGGGGCCATACAACGGCCGCTGGTTCGACGAGAAGTTTGTCCGGACGGACGACGAACAACTCCGGGCCGAACGTGTTTGGGATCAGGCCCGGGCCGAAGAGATCAAGGCCAAATGCCTGGGCAAACCGGGCACCGTCACGGAGGAAAGCAAGCCGACGACCTCGATGTCGCCATTGCTCTACGACCTGACCAGCCTGCAACGCGACGCCAACTCGCGTTTCGGGTTCAGCGCGAAGAACACGCTGGGTTTGGCGCAGGCGCTGTACGAACGGCACAAGGTTCTGACGTATCCGCGAACGGATTCGCGCGCGTTGCCGGAGGATTATCTGGGCACGGTGAAAACCACGCTCGGGATGTTGGGGGGAACGAGTTACGCCGCGTTTGCCGGGCAGATCGAAAAGCAGGGCTGGGTGCGCCCGAACAAGCGTATTTTTAACAACGCCAAAGTCTCGGATCACTTCGCCATCATCCCGACGCCGCAAGCGCCGAAAGGGTTGAGCGAGCCGGAGCAGAAACTGTACGACCTGGTCACGCGGCGGTTTCTCGCGGTGTTTTATCCGGCGGCGGAGTTTTTGGAGACCACCCGCATCACGCGCGTGGCCGGCGAGCCGTTCAAGAGCGCGGGCAAGGTGTTGGTCAATCCGGGCTGGCTCACGGTGTATGGCAAGGAAGCGCAGAGCGGCGACGATCATCCGAATCTCGCGCCGGTGCAACCGGGTGAAACTGTCCGCACCAGCGCCCTCGAGGTGAAGCAAAACGTCACCAAGCCGCCGGCGCGGTATTCGGAGGCGACGTTGCTCTCGGCGATGGAAGGCGCGGGCAAACTCGTGGATGATGACGAGTTGCGCGAAGCGATGAGCGAAAAGGGACTCGGCACGCCAGCCACGCGCGCGGCGATCATTGAAGGTTTGATCTACGAGAATTATCTCCAGCGCAACGGACGGGAGTTGCAGGCGACGGCGAAGGCGTTTTCGCTCATGGAGCTGTTGAACGGCCTCGGCATCCCGGAGCTTACGAAACCGGAACTCACGGGCGATTGGGAATTTCAGTTGAAGGAAATGCAGCGGCAAAAGATCAGCCGCGCGCAGTTCATGCGGGGCATCGAAGCGATGACGCGCAAGATTGTGGATCGCGCCAAGCAATTCGAGGAAGACACGATTCCCGGAGACTTCGGCGTGCTGAAAGTGGCCTGCCCCAAGTGCGGCGGCGAGGTGCATGAGAAGTACAAACATTATCAGTGCCTCAAGTGCGATTTCTCGATGTGGAAAACCCTGTGCGGCCGCATGTTTGAGCCGGAGGAAGTCGAGCAGTTGATCACGACCCGGCAGGTGGGGCCGTTGCAGGGGTTCATGAGCAAGAAGGGATTTCCCTTTGCCGCCTTGCTCAAGCTGAACGCCGAGTTCAAGGTGGAATTCGATTTCGGGAACAACGAACCCAAGGACGGCGACGCCGCCCCCGCTGATTTCACCGGCCAGACGCCGCTGGGGAAATGCCCGGCCTGCGGCGGGAACGTCTATGACCACGGGATGAACTACGTCTGTGAACACCAGGCGGGCGTGGCCAGGACCTGCAAGTTCCGCACGGGCAAAATTATTCTTCAGCAGGAGATTTCGCCCGAACAGGTGAAGAAACTGCTGGCCGAGGGGAAAACGGACTTGCTCAAGGGCTTTGTCTCCAAGAAAACCAATCGCAAGTTCGAAGCCTACCTGATCGTGAAGGGGGGGACGACGGCGTTCGAGTTCGCGCCGCGCGAACGGAAGGGCAAGGGCGCGAAAGCCTCCGCGCCGGCGCCGAAATTGGATTTCACCGACAAAGCCGTCGTGGGCCAATGTCCGAAGTGCGGCGGCCAGGTGTTCGACACGGAAGCCGGTTACCTGTGCGAACATTCGCAGCGCGAGACGAAGCGCTGCACGTTCAAGATCGGCAAGACGATTCTGGAACAACCCATCGAAGCCGCGCAGGCGGCGAAGATTCTCAAGGGCCACAAGAGCGATGTGTTGGACAAGTTCATCTCCAAATCCGGCAAGCCGTTCCCGGCGTTTCTGGTGATGGACAAGAAGGGCAAGATCACGTTCGAGTTTCCGCCGCGCGAGGGGGAATAATCTTTTGATCTTTGATCAGCGAGACTCTACGCCCAACGGGAGGACGGGACTGGCGGGGAGACGAGCGGATTGACGGTTCATGTTTGTGAAGCACGAGCCAACTCCCGAGCAACCAACGACACCATTGCGTGACCGGTGGGTCCAGGATTTCCTCACCCATCTCGCGACCGATCGCGGGGCGTCGGTTTATACCCGGCGCAATTATCAGCAGGCGCTCGCGGAGTTTGCCGCCTGGCATCAAGCCGAACGGAAGTCGCCGCCGGCCTGGGCAAAGCTGCAACGCGATGACTTCCGCAGCTACCTCCGCTTCCTCGGACGACAAGGTCTGGGGCGCGCGGCCATTGCCCTCCGGTTTTCGGCCTTGCGAACTTTCTACAAATATCTGATGCGCCAGGGCGCGGTCGAGAATTCACCCATCAAGAATCTTTCGCTCCCGAAACCGGCCAAACGGCTGCCGCAGTTTCTCACGATTCAGCAGATGAAGGATTTGCTGGCAGCGCCGCTCAAGTTGCTGGAATCGCCAAAGCAAAAAGCCGTCGGCCGACCTGTGTCCGTGGCGGCGTGCCACCGCGACGTGGCGATCCTGGAAACGATTTATGCGAGCGGCTTGCGCGTGAGTGAACTGTGCGGCTTGCGCGTGGCGGATATTGACGCCGACGAGCAACTCCTGCGGGTTCGGGGCAAAGGCCGGAAGGAACGGCTCGTGCCCATAAGCGAGACAGCGCTGCGGGCGATATCCGGTTATTGGTCAACGCTGCCCGACCCGCCGTCCGGTGAGTCGCCGGTCTTTTTATCGGAAACGAAACGGCGCACGGCCTTGAGTCCATTGATGCTGGCACGGCGTTTGAAGAAATATCTGATGTCGGCGGGGTTGGATGTCAGGTTGACGCCGCACAAGTTGCGGCACAGTTACGCCACGCACCTGCTGGATGCGGGCGCGGATTTGCGCAGTGTGCAGGAATTATTGGGGCATGCGCATCTGGTGACGACGCAAGTGTACACGCACGTCACCACGGAGCGGTTGAAGCGGGCCTACGACCAGGCGCACCCACGCGCGTAGGTTGGCATCAAGCCTGCAAAAGCCAGGGCGACCGCCCAGTGGTCATCCCGTGGGATGACCCGGGACGGTTGCCTCGCAAAGGCCAACGGGTGGTGTGACCGTGAACACCGGCTGCGTTTGCCTTCGATCAAGCGTTTCCAGCGGGGCAATTCCATGATTCGGAAAGCAAGCCATGCCCTGTCCGCCGACGGATGTTGACCGAGCCTTTGATTGCCTGCGACCGCGCTTCCGCGCCCGCGCGCGCGGAACGATGCTTGGATCGTTGCTGTTGTTGCTGTCCCTGCCGCTGGCTTTCGCGGACACGCCCGCCACTTATGTCTGGGAAGGGAACGCGGCCCCCGACTCCGGAAATTCGCGCTGGAACGAGCCGAACAATTGGAATCTCAACTCCGCGCCCATCGTGCGGACCGTTGGCCAACCGAGTGACTCGGCAACCGGCATGCACGGTTCGCTGAAAACCACACCCGTGATGGAGAATCCAAAATTCTTTCGCGCGTTGATGTTCAGCACCACCGCAGGCGAATACGCATTGACGACGCGCGGCAACCGAGCCGTGACCATTGGGGAGGGTGGAGCGATCGGCGAGAGCGCCAATGCTCAGAAGCGCGCGACTCAGGCGAACACCAGCGAGTCGCAGACTTGGAACGCGAATGTCGGTGTGTTGGTTCCGCGCGGCCACGGTAATTTGGGCGAAGACAACCTGTCCTTTGCCGAACCTAAATCTGTGACTTCGGCAAATCGGCTTGGGGGACACGAAAACATTTCCAAACCGGGCGTGGGCGATCTGATTCCGGCCGGCCGGCCTGCCAATATCTATTCCGGCTATTCCGGTCGCGCCACTCGTAACGACGACAAAAGCATGGTTGCCAAAGCCAACGTATGGGGTAGCCGGACTCTGATGGCGAATGCTGAGATGCCCGCGATCGAAAGCTACCAGCAGCCCGGCGGCACGCTGAGGTTGACCAGTGGGGACAGCCACGGCAGTGCCCTTACTCTCGCCGCCTCGGCTCACGATCTGCCGTCCAGTTTCGCATCCGCGCAACTTGGTGGCGGCGGGGCGCTGGTGAAATCAAGCCCGGACACAACGACCCTCACGATACCGAGCAACTTCGGCGGCGACACTTTTATCACTGGCGGAACACTGGCGGTGAACAATCGCACGGGCAGCGGCACCGGTGCGGGTGATGTTTTCATCCAAAACGGCGGCACGTTGCTTGGCGACGGGAGCATTGCCGGCAAGGTGGTCAACCAGTCGGGCGGCAGCCTCTCCGCCGGTGACGCCGTTGGCCGGCTGGTCACGGGCACTGAATTCTGGCAGGGCGGCTCCACCTTCGTTTGGGAGATTCGTGACGCAACGGGCGCGCCCGGCATTGGCTACGACCTGCTCGACATCCGGGGAACCTTGCACATCAATGGCAGCGCGAACGATCCGGTCACCCTCAAAGTCGTTTCGTTCGCGCTCGGTGGCCTGCTCGGGCCGGCGGCCAATTTCAACCCCGCGCAAAGCTATCTCTGGAAGATTGCCGAGACGACGGGCGGCATCAAATTCGCCAACGGCGAAGATGAATCGTCCGCGCTCAAGCTCGCGCTGGGTGAGTTCGCGAACTCCGTGAATGGCGGCACGTTCGCGCTGACCACGGAGGACAACGGGCAGGATTTGGCGCTGACCTACACCCCTGCGGTCAGCGTGCCCGAGCCGGGCATCCTCGCCTTGTCCGCACTTTGCTTCTGCGGCTACCTCTACGGGCGGCGTTGGAAGCAGCACTGGCGCAGTTCGTCCCGGCGGCAGGCAAAGCTCTAACACGGACATTTCACACTCGTATCGCCGGATGGGGGAGCCCGGCCTTCAGGATTTGGCGAACGGGCTTGTAGCCCGCGTGCCCCACGCGACGGGAGCGTTAACCTTCCAAGACGGCGGTCGCAGCCGCGTAGTTCTGCGTGTGACTGAGGCTGATGAGCAATCGCTGCGCTCGGCGCGCCACGAATAGTTTTTCGCCACCACCATGCAGCACCACGAACGGCTCGCCCGATTCCTTCCGGCGCACTTCCATGTCATGCCAGCCCAGTTGCGCTCCGATGCCGGTGCCGAAGGCTTTGGAAATCGCCTCCTTCGCGGCGAAACGCACCGCGACGAACGGGCCGGGAACTTTGTGCGACCGGCAGTAGGCGATCTCGTCCGGCAGGAGCAGGCGATTGAGAAAGCGATCGCCGAACCGGTCCAGCGAACCTTGCACGCGCGCGACTTCGATGATGTCCACGCCGAGACCGAGAATCATGCGGGATAATTTTTCATCAGCGCGAGCATATCCTGGACGGCAGCCGTCAGCCCGGTGAACACGGCGCGGCTGATGAGGCTGTGGCCGATGTTCAATTCCACCAGGTGTGGCACGACGCGGAGCACGGTCAGGTTTTCGTAGTTCAAGCCGTGCCCGGCGTTCACGCGCAAGCCCAGCGTGTGCGCCAGTTGCGCGCCCGCCACCAGCCGCTGCAATTCCTCCGCCCGCTTGGTCGCGTCGCCAAAATGCTCCGCAAACTGACCCGTGTGCAATTCGATGAACTGGCAGCCGACGTACGCGGCCGCCTGGATTTGCGTTGGCGTGGGGGTGATGAAGAGGCTCACGTCAATGCCCGCTTCATTCATCCGCTTGCGAGTTTCCGTGAGCGCCTGTTCGTTGGCGACGACATCGAGGCCGCCTTCCGTCGTGAGCTCCTGCCGTCGTTCGGGCACGAGGCAGACGATCCCGGGCTTGAGCTTGAGCGCGAGGGCGACAATCTCCGGCGCGTTGGCCATTTCCAAGTTGAGCCGGGTTCGGACCACGTCGCGCAGTTGCCAGACGTCATGATCCTGGATGTGCCGGCGGTCTTCGCGCAAATGGGCGGTGATGCCGTGCGCGCCGGCGGCCTCGCACACGCGCGCGGCCTCGGCGGGCGAAGGCTCACCGTCCGGGCGGCCGCGATGGCGGGCTTCGCGCAACGTGGCGACGTGGTCAATGTTGACACCGAGTTTCAGCACGGTCGAAGTTTGTGACACGTCGAAACAGAAGCAACAAAGAAATGGGGCGGTGTTGGGCTCATCGTGGTTTCTTGCGGTGGAGCTGGTCGCGCTGCGACCTGCCCGTCCGCGCCGAGCGGACGGAATCGGGCGGGCGGGACGTTCCGACGCGCCGCTCCGCACAACGCGGCTTCTCGCAGCGCGAGGAGTTCCACCGCTCGAAGTTGGCGCACCTGGCAAAACGGTAGATGCGCCCGCTGGAGTTTCGAGCGTGTCTTTGGCGGTCGTTCGTGTTTAGCTGCGGCGCGTGAAAATTCTCTTCATCGGAGACATCGTGGGCCGGCCCGGCCGGGTGGCGGTCAAAGCGTTGCTGCCCCGATTGCGGCAGCAGCACGGGCTCGATTTCGTCATCGCCAACGGTGAGAACTCCGCCGGCGGCAACGGCATCACCCCACGGACTGCCGACGAGATTTTTGCCGCCGGCGTGGATGTCATCACCAGTGGCGACCATGTTTGGGATCAGAAGGAAGTGGTGGACCTGCTGGCGAAGGAAAAACGCTTTGTGCGTCCGCTCAATTATCCGCCGGGCACGCCGGGGCAGGGGAGTTGTCTGGTGGAAGTCCCGAGGCAGGCGGCGGGATTGAAAGCTTTGCTCGTCGGAGTGTTGAATGCGCAGGGGCGCACGTTCATGCCCGCGTTGGAAAATCCCTTTCGCGTCGTGCCGCCCGAGATCGAGCGGTTGCGCGCGCAGACCAAAATTATCTTCGTGGATTTTCATGCCGAGGCGACGTCGGAAAAAATCGCCTTTGCCCGGATGCTGGACGGGCAGGTGAGCGCGGTGGTGGGGACGCACACGCACGTGCAGACGGCGGATGAGCAAATTTTTCCCGGTGGCACGGCCTATTTGAGCGACGCGGGATTCACCGGTCCACACGAGGGCGTGCTCGGCCGCGAGCTGGCGCCGGTCATCCAGAGATTTGTCACCAACCTGCCACAGCGTTTTGAAGTGGCCAGTGAGCGCGTCATGCTGCACGGAGCGGTGGTGGAGGTGGATGAGGCCAGCGGAAAGGCGCTCGGGATCTGGCGGGTGGCGGAAAAACTTGTGTGAGGCGCGCGCACGAAATCGCGGAATTTCTGGCGCTGCGGCGCAACACCTCGCTGCTGCTGGTGGCCCTCGTGCTGGCGGGCACGGGGGAGCGGCTTTGGCTCGGTTTTGCGCCCAAATATCTCGAAACGCTGGGGGCGGGAGTTTTCATCATCGGACTATTCGACGCGTTGCAGACCTTGCTCGGAGCCGTGTACGCCTATCCGGGCGGCTGGTTGACGGATCGTTGGGGGCAGCGACGTTCGTTGCTGCTGTTCAACGCGCTTTCACTGGGTGGTTACGTCGTGGTGTTGGGCTGGCAACACTGGATCGCTCTGCTGCTCGGTTCGATTCTCTTCCTGGCCTGGAGCGCCTTGTCCCTGCCGACCACGTTTGCCGTCGTGGCGACGACGTTGAAGGCCCACCAATACACGATGGGCGTGGGGTTGCAGTCCCTGGTGCGCCGCGTGCCCATGATGGTTGGACCGCTGTTGGGCGGCTGGTTGGTGACGCGGTTTGGTTGGTCCTTGGGAGTTCGGTACGCGCTCGCGCTTTGTCTCGGACTCAGCTCGCTGACGATGGTGTTCCAGTGGTTCATGCTGGAATCGGAAACCACGGCTCCGGTGGCGCCCAACGCGTCGTCGCAACTTAGCCTGGGTGCAATCGTCAAGTCGTTCACTCCGGCGCTGCGGGAGTTGCTGGTGAGCGACATTCTCATCCGGTTTTGCGAACGGATTCCGTACGCGTTCGTCGTGCTGTGGGCGATTGACCGTGGCGGTTTGACCGCCCAGCAGTTCGGGTATCTGGTCGCCTGCGAGATGGTGACGGCGATGATTTGTTACATCCCCGTCGCGCATCTGGCGGACAAATACGGCCGACGACCATTCGTGCTGGCCACCTTTGGTTTCTTCACCCTGTTTCCCGTGACCCTGCTCCGGGCCACGAGCTTTGGCTGGCTGGCGGTTGCCTTCGTCGTGCGGGGGTTGAAGGAATTTGGTGAGCCTGCGCGCAAGGCACTCATCATTGGCGAGGCCGCACCCGAACTGCGGGCGCGCACCTACGGCGCGTATTACCTCATCCGCGATTGCGTGGTGACGAGTGGCTCGTTCCTGGGTGCCTGGCTCTGGAGTCTCGACCCGCGCGCAAACTTTCTCGGCGCGGCCGTGTGCGGCGGGTTGGGGACAATCTGGTTTTGGTGGTTTGTCTATCGGAAAGGGGCCCGGTGATCCACCCCGACCGCTCACGCTGACAGGACGCTGCGATTCACGGGGGCAAGCGCTAGGCGGTGGGCGAGTTGGAGAAGATCAAGGCCTGGAGGCGGGCGGGGCCGCCGTCGCGGTGGGCGAAGCGTTCTTGGAACTGACGCGTGGTGGCACGGCTCTTGGGGTGGCGGACTCGACAGGCGTCGATCCAGACCTGCGCGCAACTGACCACCACGCGCCGGAACAGACTCAACACAAAGGCGGCGCTGGTCTTCGCTCCAGCCGATGAACCGATCCCGCGGTTTGAGGTGCAGCACGGCGGCGCTCCACGTGGCCACAGCCAGCCACTGGCCGCGCCAGGTGACGACGTAGCGCAACGGCTCGCCCACCAGATGGGCGTTCTTCAAATAATGGAATGGCGCTCGGTCAGGAGTTGATCACAACGCTGGACGTCTTGGGGCCGTTCCAACAACTGGACCGTCATGCCGGAGAGGACGACTTGTTCGTTGGCAGTGGGGCGACGGAAACAAACTTCAGGTTTAGCCATGCCGGCGAGCAAAAAAACGCGCGCCCGGTCGTCCCGCAAAAAGGGTCACCCCCTGCACCCGGATACACTTGCCTCCGGGTATCATTGCGCCCTAGCCGGACGCGCGTGAACCGTGAAGTTTTCTCCACCGTGCGATGAGCCGAGGTGGTAGTGGTTCTCGCGCTGCGAAAACCCGCACTGCGTGCAGCGGTGTGCTGTTTGGCTCCATTGCATCGCTCACTACTGTCCATCGTCCGCAACCGACAACTTGAAACTTCGAACTTGAATCTTGAAACTTTTTTCCCGGTGGGGCGAGCGTCCGCGCGAGCCGCAACTGGGAGCGCCGTCGTCTCGACGGCGCGTTGCCGGGTCGTTTTCGCCAAGCCGGCGAGACGCCGGCGCACCCGGTAGGGACGCGTTCCGCCCGCGTCCCATTCTCCACCCGATGAATCCGAAATCCGAATCCTCGAAATCCGAAAGAAGCCCGAATTCCGAACTCCGAAACAATCCACTCGAACAAGAGAACCAGCGGATGCTGCCTCGTCACCGGTGATCATTCGGTCATCGGACTTCGGATTTCTTTCGGCCCTGGGATTTCGGTCTTCGGAATTCACGCTCGCGCCACGCTCCTCCGACCGCTGCCGCGACCTGCAACTTGAAACTTCGAACTTGAAACCTGGAACTTCCGTTCCGGTGGTGCGAGTGTCCTCGCGAGCCGGAACAACTCCATTGTCAGAATCATGGGGTCAGAGTGATGTGGCTCGAGGTGGTTGCGAAACTTCCCTTTTCCCCGTAGCCACTGACGTGAGGAGGCGGAAACCCGCGAAGGCGACAAAACCTTCCGCCTTGTTACCTCGGCGGCTACGAAGCGCGCGGCGCGAGCGGGGAAGAAGCGATCACAGCGATGACGCACACTTGAGCGGCTTGGGAAGCCGCGAACGGAATTCGACTGAAAGAGGAAGGCTCGCAGGGCTGAGCGAGCGGGCGCGAGCGAGTCCACTTGGCGCGCATCCCCTGGCACCTGTTCAAGTATCGGCAGGCGTTCAACCCGGAAGTGTTCAAGCGGGAGGAAGCAAAAATGCAGCGCAAGAAACTCGCGCGCCTGCGAAACACCGCCGCCGCCCTCGGCCTCAAACTCGTCCCAGCCCGATGACTTACACCTTCAGCTTATCGGGAGCACTCCAACCGCCTGACGGCGGCCTCTCGCGCAACAGAAACATTCACGCTTGCCAGCGCCGACGCGTTTTGGCCTGCTCGTGCGCGAACCGGAAGGAAAGTTGTAGACCGGCTCGCCACTGGTGTTCAACGAACCCGTTCGTGGAGCTTGGTTCCGCCTGCGCCGTCCT
>CAZLOH010000068.1:0-16445 GCA_964561105.1 uncultured Bifidobacterium sp.
GACAACCCGATACTACCACCACTTCAGGTCGTCCGCTTTTCAAATGACCAGCTACGGTTCCGGGGTTGAATGATGATCAGGGCCGGCCGCCGGGGTTCGCCGGGAGACGGAGAGCGGCCCGGGTGGCCTCCAGGTTGGTCCGGGCTTCGGCGTAGTCAGGTTTCAGGCGCAGCTACGGTTCCGGGGTTGAATGATGATCAGGGCCGGCCGCCGGGGTTCGCCGGGAGACGGAGAGCGGCCCGGGTGGCCTCCAGGTTGGTCCGGGCTTCGGCGTAGTCAGGTTTCAGGCGCAAGGCTTCCTCGAATTCGCTCGCGGCCGCCGGAAGCTGGCCGACCTTGGTAAGCGCCACGCCGAGATTGAAGTGGGCACGGGGATACTCCGGTTGCAACGCGATGGCTTGCTGATATTCGCCCACGGCCAGATCAGGCCGGCCCAGGCGATCAAAGGCGACCCCCAGATTGTTGTGCGCATCGGCCAGTCGCGGATTGAGCCGAAGCGCCAGTTGAAACTGCGCGACGGCTTGGTCCAAGCGCCCGAGTCGGGCCAGCGCGAGGCCGAGATTGTAGTGCGCGTCCGGGTAGTCGGGTTTCTCGGCCAGGGCGCGGGAATACTCGGCGATGGCGTTTTCCAACTGACCATGGTCGGCGAGCACGACCCCGAGATTGAAATGGGCCTGCGGGTAGCGCGGGCGCAAGCGCAGCGCGATTTGGTATTGTTCGGCGGCCGCGGCCGACTCACCCTGATGCTGGTAGGCGACGCCGAGATTGTTGTGGGCGTCGGCATAATCGGGTTTGATTTCCAACGCCCGCAGGTGTTCACGGCGGGCTTCGTCATTCCGGCCCTGTTTTTCCAGGGTCGCACCCAGCATGTCGTGCGCGAGATAGTTGTTGGTGGTCACGGCGATGGCATGGCGGCAGAGCAACTCGGTGGATTTCCAGACACGGACTTGCTGTCGGGTGAGCGCGAAACAGGCGAGCGCGGCCAGGACTCCGGCGACAGCCAGGACGCGCTCAAGTTGCCGGTGAGCCGCCGTGAGCGCAGCAACGCCCCAGACCAGCGCGACGAGGATGCCCACGGACGGAAGATAACTGTAACGGTCCGCGATGGATTGCGAGCCGACCTGCACCAGCCCAATGACCGGGACCAGCGTGCCGAGAAACCAACACCAGCCCATCAACAGCCAGGGTTGCCGTCGCCGCATGCAAACCGCCAGCGTGGAAATGCCCAGGAGCAGGATCACCGCCCCGGCGAAATACACACCCGGCCAGTGCGGCGGTTGCGGATAGAAAAAGACGAGATCGGTCGGCCAGAAAATTTTGCCCAGATAACGAACGTAAGCGATCGTCACGTTGCTGACGCGATAGCCAAGGGTCATGGTTTCATCCATCGCGCCGGCGCCGCGTTGCACCGCAAAGGTGATGACGCTCGCCACAAACGAGAGCGCGAAGAATGGCAGTTTCTCCAGAACCAGCGCCGCGATCGTTCTCCGTCCGAATCGTTGCAGCGGCCAGAAATCCAGCAGCAACAATACGAAAGGCAAGGTCACGAGCATGGGCTTGGCCATGAGTCCACAGGCAAAGCACAACAGAGTCGCGGCATAAGCCAGGCCCACGTAACGTCGGTTCGGGCCGGACCGTCCCTCCTCCGGTTCGTTGCCTGCCTTCTGTCCATCCGCTGGGGAATGGGACGGGGTGACAATCTCGCGCGTGAAGTTTCGCGCTTTGAATCCCAGAACCGTAGCCACCGACGCGAGGAGGCGGAGCTCACCAGTTCGCATCCCCGTCCGCCTCGTTACCTCGGCGGCTACCATCGGCCGGTTCGAGGTGAGGAGTTGATCGGTTGGCTGCGTGCGTTCAGCGTCCGGGACGACGGCTGACGATGACTGTCGCCGTCGGACATATTGCGCGTAGAGCAGCAGCGTCAGAAACCAGAACGCCGTACTCAGGACATCCTTGCGTTCGGCGACCCAGGCCACCGATTCGACGCGCAACGGGTGCAGACCAAAGAGCGCGGCGACAAAAAAACTTCGCCCGGCAGCTCCCGTCATCACCCGCAGAACCGCAAAGAGCAGCACCGTGCTGAGCGTGTGCAGGAGGATGCTCGTGAGATGGTAGCCCGGAGGATTCAAACCGTAGAACGAAACGTCGAGCAGGTGCGAGAGCCAGGTGAGCGGATGCCAGTTGGCGGCGGCGGTGGTGGTGAAGGCCCAGGCGAAGGTTTGCCACGTCAACCCGCGTTGCACCATCCCGTTTGCGGTCACGTAGTCCGGGTCGTCATAGCCGACAAAGTCGTTGTCAACCGCCGGTTGGAAGGCGGCGAAGACCAAGGCGGCCAGGACCAGCATCAGAATCCAACTCCGTCCGTCAGTTCGCGGCGGCGGCGGAACGGGCCGGTCTTCGATGGTGGGTGGAGGTGGCGCGGAGGTGCTTTCCATCCTGGTGACCTCAGTTCTGTTTTGCCAACACGAGTGGTTTCCCAGCGACCCCGGCCCGATCAATGGGCGTGACGGCAATCACCTCGGGAGCGGTGCGGAAACTGCGGGCGAGTTTTTCGCCGGACACAATGGCGGTGTTCCAGACGCCGCGGCTGCGCGCTTGCAGCAACCAGAACCTCGGTTGCTGGCCCGGCGCGGGGGTGCAAACCAGACGCACGCCACCGGATCGCAGTTCGCTGACGAAATAGCTCGGCCGGGCCAACTGACCGGTGGCAAGCCACGGGCACGCGGGGACGAGGGCGGGTTCGGCATACGGGCCACGTTCGAGATCCGTCATCAGGCCGGGCGATTGCATCACCGCCTTCATGCTCCAAAAAATGCTCCCGGCGCTCACGGGCTGGCGTTCCGCCAGGCGAACCAGATTTACAATCTCCGCCGGTTTCCACGGCGGCGGAGCGCTGCCATCGAAACGCCGGTTGGTTTGCAACTTGGTCGCGTCAATGCCGGGCCAGAGGTGGCGGCGCTTGGGGTTCTGATCGTTCCACCAGTCCAACAGCACCGGAAAGCTTTGCTCCCTTGGTTCGACGCCCCAGTAAAGTTGCGGCGCAAAATAATCCGCCCAGCCGTTCACCATCCACTTGCGCGCATCGGCGTAGAGGCGGGCATACGCGTCGAAGCCGCGGATCTGCGGCGGATTTCCCGGACGCCAGATGCCGAACGGACTGATGCCAAATTTCACCCACGGCTTGGTTGCCTTGATGGACCGATAGGTGCGCTCGATGAAATCATTCACGTTATCGCGCCGCCAGTCGTCCCGGCTGAGTCCGGACTTCACACCGAACTTCTGCCAACTGGCGTCGTCCGGGAACGGGAGTTCCTGGCCGTTGCTTCCGTTCTCGACGTAGGGATAGAAGTAGTCGTCAAAATGAATGCCGTCCACGTCGTAGCGTTTCAACACATCCATCACCACACTGAGCGAGTAGTCCTGCACGGCGCGTTCGCCGGGGTCGAGCCAGAGATAGCGACCGTAGCGGCGGACCAGTTGCGGCCGGGTCTGGCTGACGTGGTTGGCGGCGATGGGCGACTTGGCGTTAAAATGATGCGCGCGATAGGGATTGAACCAGGCGTGCAGTTCGATCCCGCGTTTGTGCGCCTCGGCGATCACAAACTCCAGCGGATCATAATAGGGCGACGGGGCTTTGCCCATCGTGCCGGTGAGATACTCGGACCACGGCTCGATCGGCGAGGCATAAAGCGCATCACAGGACGGGCGCACCTGGAAGATCAGCGCGTTGAGCTTGATTCGCGCCGCCGTGTCGAGGATGGCGAGCAATTCCCGCTTTTGATCGGCGGTGGAAAGCCCGGGCTTCGACGGCCAGACACTGTTGCCCACCGTCGCTATCCAGGCGGCGCGGAACTCGCGCTCCACCGCCGGCGGAGTGACACTGGTCGGCGCATAGGTGGTTGTCGCCCGGGCCGCCCGCGCGGTGAGCGGCAACAGCGCCACCCAGACAAAGCTAATCCATTTGAGACGCACCGGTTTATTTGAATCGAACCTCGCGCGTGACGCCAGAATAGAAACCAACATGTTTGGGTGAAGCTCGGCGGCGCTGCGCCCCAATTCTGGGTTTTTGCCATCCGAAACCGCGGATCAGGAAGCCGATTGCGGATGGGCGACGCCCCGGCCACTTCGGCCGATACCCCAATTTTTCTGCAATTTTTCTGCATGGTTGCGGGTCGGCACGAGGTTGGCTAGAGTCAGACTGTGAACGCGTTGACGAAACAGGAACAACTGGTGCTGTGCGTGGTGCTCGGCCTGTTGTTGATGGGCTGGGCGGTGAAGGCTTACCGCACCGCGCATCCGTCCCTAGCGCCCGTGACGCACGCGGAATCATGATATGCAAGAACTGACGTTCGAGACGGTCCTCCCGCTCATTATCGCCAAGGATGCGCGCTACGATGCGGAGGCCTACCTGTTCGTGAAAGATGCGCTGGATCACACCCAAAAACTGGCGCTCAAAGACAACCTCGGCCAGGTCCACCACGTCACCGGCAAGGAACTGCTCGAAGGCATCCGCGACTACGCCCTGACCCAGTTTGGTCCGATGACCCAAATGGTCTTCGCCGAATGGGGCGTGCAGCGGTGCGAGGACTTTGGCGAGATTGTTTTCAACATGGTCGAGATTGGACTGCTGCGCAAGACCAAGCAGGACAGTCGCGAAGACTTCAAGAACGGTTACGATTTCTACACCGCCTTTCGAAAGCCCTTCCAGCCGTCGCAGCCGTCAACCACGCGCGAGTTCGCGCCGATTGCCGTCAAGGAATGAACCGTTCTCCAGCCGCCGGCTTGCCCTGTCATCCGCAATCATGACCGCCAAGGAACTCCTTCCCCTGCCCCAGCCGGCCAGTATTCCTTCACTGCCACCCGGCGTTAAAATCACCACGCTGGAAAACGGGCTGACCATCATTGTGCGCGAAGACCACAGCGCGCCGGTGGTATCCGCGCAAGCGTGGGCGAACACGGGCAGCATTCACGAAGATCGCTGGCTTGGCGCGGGTTTGTCGCACGTGCTCGAACACATGTTGTTCAAAGGCACCACGACGCGCCCGGGCAGCCGCATTGATCAGGAAGTGCAGGAGGCCGGCGGTTACATGAACGCCTACACCAGCTTTGATCGCACTGTCTATCACATTGACGTGCCCAACACCGGCGCGCGCACGGCCATTGATATTTTGTGCGACATCATGCAACACGCGTCGTTGCCGCCGGACGAACTGGCCAAGGAACTCGACGTCATCCGGCGCGAGATGGACATGGGGCAGGACGATCCGGGCCGCCGCTCGGGCCGACGATTGTTTGAAACCGCGTACACCAAAAGTCCCTACCGCTACACCGTCATTGGCTATCTCGACATCTTCAACGAACTCAAGCCGGAGGACATCCGCGGTTATTACCGCAACCGTTACGCGCCCAACAATGTCTTCTACGTGGTCGTCGGCGATGTAAACCACGATGCGGTGGTGACACAAATTCGCGAGGCCTACGCCCAGTCGAAATCCCGCGCATTGCCGCCGGTGCTGTTGCCGTCCGAACCGCGCCAGACCTCCGCGCGCGAAGTCGTCGAGGAAGCCTCCATCGAACTCGGCCACCTGCATTTCGCCTGGCACATTCCTGACTTACGTCATCCCGATGTGCCGGTGCTCGATGTCTTGTCCGTGCTGCTCGGCAGCGGCCGCAGCTCCCGGCTTTATCAGGAAGTGCGCGAGAAGCAGGGCCTGGTTCACTACGCCGACGCCTGGACTTACAATCCGGGCAATCCCGGTCTGTTCGGCATGAGCGCCATGGTGGACGCGGATAAATTTGAATCCGCCCGCGACGCCCTGCTCGCCGAAGTTGAGAAGCTGAAGCACGCCCCAGTCTCCGGGGCGGAACTGCAGAAGGCGGTGAAACAATTCATCAGCGCCACGCTCGCCACCCGCAAGACCATGCAGGGCCAGGCCGCTGATCTCGGGGGAAGCTGGCTCGCCGTCGGCGACTTGAATTTCTCCCAGCGCTACCTGGCCGCGGTTCAGCGCGTCCACCCGGCCGACTTGCAGCGCGTCGCCCGCGAATATCTTACACCGGAGAACCGCACCCTCTACGCACTGTTGCCCAACGGCACCGCGCCCAAGACCTCCGACCTCGTCGAGCTTGCCCGCGAGCAGGCCATTCAGAAATTCACCCTGCCCAACGGCCTGCGTCTGCTCGTAAAGGAAGAGCATCGTTTGCCCTTCGTGGAGTTTCGCGCCGTCTTTCAAGGTGGTGTGCTGGCGGAAACCGCGCGCAATAGCGGCATCACTCAACTCATGGCGCACCTCCTGGTCAAGGGCACGAAGTCCCGCGCCGCCGAACAAATTGCCCGCGAGATCGAATCCGTGGGCGGCCAGCTCGACAGTTATAGCGGCAACAACAGCTTTGGTGTGAACGCCGAGGTGTTAAGCGCGGACTTCGCCACCGGCCTGGAACTGGTCGCCGACGTCATGCTCCATCCCAGCTTTCCCGCTGCGCAACTGGAGCGCGAACGCGAGGTCCAGATCGCCGGCATCCACGCGCACAAGGACGACCTGCTTAAAAGCGCGTTCAAAGTGATGCGGCGGCAAATGTTTGGAGAAACGGGCTACGGGCTGGACACGCTTGGCACGGAAACCGCCCTGGGAAATCTTCAGCCCGCCGACGTGCAATCGTTCTACCGACAACTCGCGCATCCCGCCAATTGTGTCCTCGCGATTTACGGCGACGTGAACCCCGCCGAAACGAAAGCCGCCGTGGAAAAAATTTTTCGCGATTGGCCCCAAGGCGAGTTTCAACTCCACCGTTCGGACGCCTCGCTTGCCTCGCGCAAACGGATCACGGAATCGCGGCCCAAGAAACAAGCCGTCGTGGTGGTCGGTTTTCCCGGCACGACCTTGCACGCGCCCGATCGCCCGGCCATGGAATTATTGCAGGAAGCCTGCAGCGACCTGGGTTCGCGCCTGTTCCTGCGCATCCGGGAAAAACTCGGCCTGGCTTATTACGTCGGCGCGCAGAACATGCTGGGACGGTCGGCCGGCTACTTCGCCTTTTACGCCGGCACCGAGCCGGACAAGGCGGCTCAGGTGGAATCGGAAATCTTTCAGGAAGCCGAATTGCTCCGCACCGAATCACTGACCGAGGAGGAACTCAAACGCGCCAAGGCCAAAATCATTGGCCAGCATAAGATCGCCCGGCAGGAACTCGGCGGCTTGGCCACCACCACCGCCCTCGATGAACTCTATGGGCTTGGTTTTGATTTCAACGATGCCGAGGATGCGAAGATTGAAGCGGTCACGGTCGCGGATGTAAAAGCCGCCGCGCAGAAGTATTTCCGCCCTGACGCCGCCGTCATCGCCGTGATCAATCCCGGAAGTTGAAGGCCGCATCGGGAGAGACGCCTGCGAACATTTCGCGCTTGAACTTCTGAGCCGTAGCCGCCGACGTAAGGAGGCGGTTCACGATGGGGCTCAAAAGAATCCGCCTCCTTACGTCGGCGGCTACTCACGAAAGTTGCAAGGAGAACGCCTACCCACCCCGTTGGCGATTGCCTTGAGGATGTCTTCGGGACCAGCTATACCTCTGCCGCATGCCGCCCATGACAATCTTCACGCACCGTCGGAACACCATCCGGCTGCTGTTCGCTTTCCTACTGGCAGGTTTGATCACGTCGCACGCAACGGAATTTCACGTCGCGCCCAAAGGCAAGGACTCCAATTCCGGCAACCGCGCGGCGCCGTTTGCGTCGTTGGAGCGAGCGCGGACGGCCATTCGTTCGCTCAAACAAACCAGCGGATTGCCGTCGGAAGGCGTGACGGTCTGGCTTCACGGCGGCGAGTATTTGCGGGCGACTTCATTTGAGCTTGGCCCGCAAGACAGCGGGGAGACTAATCGCCCCGTAACTTATCGGGCGGTGGCCGGCGAAGAAGTGCGGTTGGTGGGTGGGCGCGTCCTGCCCACCAGCGCGTTTCAACCTGTCACCGCGCCGGAGTTGCTTCAGCGACTGGATGCGTCGGCCGCGCCCCATGTCCTGCACGCGGACTTGCGGGCGTTGGGTATCACGAACTACGAAATCTTCCCGGACCAGTTCAACGGTGCGACCCGCGTGCCCGAGTTGTTCTTCAACGATCAACGCATGACCCTGGCGCGCTGGCCGAACAGCGGTTGGGCGGAATTCAGCAAGGTTGTCGAGAGTGGCCCCGCGCCGTGGCGCAACCACGCGTCGGACAAGCCGGGCGCGTTCACGTACGAGGGCGATCGTCCGGCCCGCTGGCTGCACGCACCCGGCGTCTGGCTGCAGGGTTACTGGTGCTTCGACTGGAGTTGCGAAACGATCCGGGTGCAGAGCATTGACACCAATCAACACCGGATCACGCTCGCGAAGCAACATGGCTACGGGCTGGGCAGCGGGAATCCAGGCCCGCGCCGGTTCCTGGCGGTGAACCTGCTCGAAGAACTTGATCAACCGGGCGAATACTTCCTCGATCGCGCGACAGGCGGTTTGTTCTTCTGGCCACCCGGACCGTTGCGCGGCGCGCATGTGGTGCTGTCCACGTTGACCCAACCGGTGCTCACGTTGCGGAACGCATCGCACGTCACGTTGCGCGGTCTCATCGTCGAGGCGGGCGCCGGGAATGGTATCGAAATTCAGGATGGCACGGACGATCGTATCGTCGCCTGCCGCATCCGCAACCTCGGGATGGATGGCGTGATCGTGGCCGGCGGCACGCAGCATCACGTGGTGGCGTGCGAGATTTTCGACACCGGCGCGGGCGGGCTGAGGATCGCCGGCGGCGACCGCAAGACGCTCACCCCCTGCGGACACGTGGCCGAGAACAATCACATCTACGATGTCTCGCGCCGCCAACGCACGGCCGCTTACCATGTCCGCCTCGGCGGCGTCGGCGTCCGGCTCGCGCACAATCTGCTTCACGACGGCCCGCATCAGGCCATTGAACTGCGCGGCAACGATCATCTCATCGAGTTCAACGAAATCCATCACACCGGCATGGAGACCGATGATTGCGGTGCGTTCTACATGGGGCGCAATCCGTCCGAACGCGGCTCGGTGCTGCGTTACAATTTCTGGCATGACATCGGCAGCACGCGCCGCCACGGCAGTTGCGCGGTTTATTTTGACGACGGCGCGGGCGGGCAGACGGTGTTTGGCAATGTCTTCTACCGGGCGGCGGGCGGCAATTTCGGCGCTGTCTTTTCCCACGGCGGTCATGACAACACGGTGCGCAACTGCATCTTCATCGAATGTCCATTGGCGCTTGGCAGCTCGCCGTGGGACAACGCGCGATGGAAGGAGAATCTGGACGGCGAATTGTGGCAGGAGAAACTCTTGAAAGAGGTGGACACCACCCGGCCACCATACACCGTCCGCTATCCCGAGTTGATCGGCTTCATGGAATCCGCCGACAAACCGCGCCGCAACCACGCCAACGCCAACTTGATCGTGAATTGCCGCACCGTCCAAACGGGCAATTGGGAGGTGACCGACAGTTTCGTTACCGACGTTGACCCGGGTTTCGTAAACGCGCCGGAACTGGATTTCCGGCTGCGCGCTGACTCAGCGGCGTTCGCGAAGATACCCCGGTTTGAAAAGATTCCTTTCGAGCAGATTGGACTACAATCAAATAGATTCCGCGGAACTGTGGGGCGTTAATTCTTCGGGACCAGTTTATCGGCTTTTTGCCGTGGAGCGTTCAACAATCCACTTGATATCGCGGCTGTTGGGCGCCGGAAAACCATTATATTGTCCCTTGGTCACCTTGACACGAGTACTGGCTTCAAGCCATTTCTTGATTTCGGCATGGCCGTCGGCAAAGCCAAAACCGCATGCCCCATTGTGATAACTGGCCGGCAGATCCGTCCAGTTATTGGGATCAGTGGGATTCATAATCGTCCAGCCGTCGTTGATGCTGTCGGGATGCTCATCCACAAACACCCACAGGTTGGCGGGAGCGGGCTTAACAATGTCTGACATTTTATCATAAGCCCAGTAACCGGCGTACCAGTGTGAATCGCCAGCTTTGTGCTCCCCTTTGTAAGCCGAGCCTTCAATAAATCCATTCATTCCCACGCTACGGACCCGGGGCAGCATGAGAGGACCCTCTCGGCACAGATAGATGTCGGCGGGACATTTATAGATGCCCACGTTCTTGGTATAAGGGCCAATTCTTGCCTGGAGCAAGTATTTCACATTGGTATTGGCCGTATTGTTAGGCGTGAAATCCAACCAGCCCGGCACCCAACTCAAACTGAAATCGGTTGTACCTCCGTCATGATTTGCCACGAGCCTGCCTTGATTGTCATCCGCGTACATCGTCCACGCCAGCGTCAGTTGCTTGTTGTTCGACAAGCAGGAAATGCCTTGAGCCTTGGTTTTAGCCTTGCTCAATGCGGGCAGAAGCATGGCGGCAAGGATCGCAATGATGGCAATGACCACAAGGAGCTCAATCAGGGTGAACCCGCCAGGAGCTGCAAGGTGGCGGTCTTGGTGACGAGAGTTGGGGAGCTGGGCTGTTTGCATGTTATTATGTATAGTTTCGCGTCCGGGCTTCAACCGACGTTTACCACAAGGCTGACCGGCGCACAAGAGGATTTCCTGGTGCGGGATTTCCGGGTGCGGGTTTCCACATTGCCACAACTGGAGTTTACGGGACGTCACCCAGGTCCGGCCTTCGGGTTGGGCATTGCGGTTGAGGCGTCGGGGCGGTGTTAAAATTCTCCGGCTTGGTCACCAACAAAGGATGGAACGGATGCCGCGCCAACGGAAAAATGCCCAGCCTGCCGATGCTTTTGACAATGTTTCCCAACCAAATCGGGCAGCGAACGAACCTGATCTCGACGAACGGGGTGGTTTTGGTAGATTACCACTCGAAGCCCATGACGCCACGAATGAACACCGCTCAGCAGATCGGAAAATTCCTATGCACCACGTTAATCGCGGTAATCGCAGCCAGCAGTGTTGCGCCAGGCGAGGAAGGCTTCCAAACCATTTTTGATGGCCGGACGCTCGCGGGCTGGGAGACCCCGGACCCGAGCTATTGGACCGTGGAGGACGGGGCCATCACCGCCCACATCACCCGGGAGCATCCTTGTTCGGTGAACCAGTATCTCGTTTGGCAAGGCGGTGCACTGGCGGATTTCCAACTCAAACTCAAGTCTCGCGTGAATGGCGAGGGCGGCATCAACAACGGGTTTCAGTTTCGCAGCCGGTTGCTGCCGGATCATGACGTCTGCGGGTATCAGGTGGACAACAATCTGCAAACGCCCTGGCTGGTGCGGCTCTATGACGAGTTCGGTCGGCACACGCTGGCCATGCGCGGCGAAAGCGCGGTCTTCGATGCCGAGGGCAAACGCACGGCAACGAAAATTGCCGAAGCCGACGGCCCGGCCTGGTTTCGCCTCGAAGACTGGCACGAGTACGACCTGACTTGTGTCGGCCGACGAATCACGTTGCGGGTGGATGGTCGCCTGGCGGCGGAGGTGGAGGACAATGACCCGCGGCGGCGTGAACTCCAGGGGATTCTTGCGCTCCAGCTTCACAGCGGCCCGACCACGACGGCGCAGTTCAAGGATATTCGGCTCCGAGTGATCAAACCGGCGACGCAGGTCGTGGCCGCGCCCGTGCCGCCAGGCAAGGCAGCTTTGCAGAAAGAAGCGCTGGCTTGTTGGGAGTTGACTACCGGAGGACACGGCGCCAAGCCGCCGTTACGACATATTCCGGGTTGGGAGAAATTCGAGTTGAACGTCCATTCAACTGGCTCCGGAACGCAGGCTGGTCCTGACGTGGCGATTCTGGACGGCGCCTACTTCGATGCCGGGCCGGATTTACCAGGAGCCACACCAGTCCTGACCGTGTATCTGCGGGTGCGAGATCCACTCGGCGCTTGGGACTCGGCATTATTCGGCAAGCGCGGCAGTCACGAGCAGGTGCAGTTCAATCTCTTCAGCGCGGATCCGCCCGACACGCCGGGCAACGACATCGGCTTCGAGATCCGGACCGATCGCGGTTTTGCGCTGGTGAGCTTTCCGGTTTCCAAGATCAACGCGACCGCATGGCATGACTTGGTGGGCCGGTACGATGGCCACACGCTCGAACTGTTTTGCGATGGCCGACGCATGGCGGGCAAGTCGTGGAGCGGCCGCTTGCAACCGAACCGGGAGCCACTGCTCATTGGCGCTGAAACGGACGGCGGCAAGGTGGTGCGCCTGTTCCACGGCGAATTGGAATCCGCCGCGCTCTGGCCACGGGCTTTGACGGACGCTGAAGTCACGGCACTAAGCGCGAAGAGTAGTTCCGACCAGACTGGCCGTTGAGGTTGACATCGCATCCACCCAAACCGTCCTCGCACCTTTTTGTTTCGCCTGAAACAAAAGGGTGCAAGAATTGGCCGCCAGTTCACCAAGCTGAACGAATGTGGACAATCAGGTGAGGCACTTTCAAAACTCCCGCCGGCTAAGGGCAGCCGGCCTACAAGTCTGGTGTTTTTGAGCTGATTCCGGTAGGCCGCGTGCCCCCACGCGGCGTTTGGGTGGGTTGTGAAAGTGCCTGAGGAGTATCGTTCGTTCACTCTGGTTTCTCCTGGTGCGAGGGTTGCGCGTTGCTCGAACACCCTTTTGGCACTGCATTTGCATGGACAAATCCGCGCTGACTGCGCTACAAAATATCGTCGTGATAAGTGCGCCATGAGCAATCGTCTGCTGGTCAATCCGGGATCCGAGCAAGCCTGGGAGATCACGCTTCGACCTGGCGTCAACCGCATTGGTCGGGGCGCACAATGCGATTTTCCCATCAATCACCCCTCCATTTCCACGACGCATTGCGAAATCATCGTCAGTGATGCCGGGGTGCTGCTCAAGGACCTGGGGTCGCGAAACGGAACATTCGTCAATCGGTCGCCGGTGCGGGAAGTCTGGCTGCAACCGGGTCAACACGTCCAGTTCGGCGCGATTGATTCGACGTTTGAAGCCGACCAACCGGTGGTTGAAGCTCCCATCGTCGGTCGCGCCGCCCCGGGAGCGGTGATCGCGGTCGCCGCCTTCGGCCCGGCTGCGGCAGCGGCTCCTGTTTCCGCCGGGCCAGCCGCTTCCGGGCCGGATACCCGCTTCGCCTCCAAGACAACCGCGTCGCTCCCCGCCGCTCCTCCCACACCGGGACGGCCGGAGAAATTTCCCGTTCACTTCGCGGCGGAACTGGAGGCGCGCAGGCGGAAACGGTTTCTGTTGGGAGTGGTCGGCGCCGTGTTCGGCGCCATGCTCGGGTTGGGCGGATGGTACCTGCTGATTCGGTTCACCCAAACGACTTTCGGATTTGTCGCCTGGGGCGTGGGAATTGTGGCGGGGCTGGGCGCCCGCCTGCCGGCCCACCCGTCGAGCCGAGGCTTGGGTACGATTGCGGCGATTTGCGCCCTGCTGGCCATTGCCGGCGGCGAATACCTGACAGTGCGGGTGCTGGTTCAGCAGGCGGCGGGTCGCAGCGCCGACGAAGCCTATGTCACCCGGATAAATTACGCCCACGATGCGCTCAAGGCTGAAACCCCGGATCAAATCCGCGTCTTCCTGGCTCGGGCGAGCAAGCCCGCCACCGAAATCACCGATGCGGAAGTCAGTCAATTTCAGGAGGAGGATTTGCCCAAGCTACGCGCGTTCACGCAAGGCCAGCCAACCCGGGTCGAGTTTGTAACGCAGGCGGAAGCCGAGGCGCTGCAACACTTCAACTATCGCCAGTATTTCCTGGAGGACGATTTGAAGTCGGGACTTTTTCTCGTGATCTTCGCGCTCATTGGTATCGTGAGCGCCTATCGCATCGGCTCGAGTGGTAAAGACATCTCCGCATGATTCATGCGCCGAAAGCGCCTGCAGTCGCACGAAATTGTTTCAAGGTTCCAGCCCTAATTTGCTTAAACCATCTGTTATTTTGACCGCCACTTCCAATCACGCTCAAGTGGACCGGCGGACCCTTAGCCCGGGAGGATCACTTCCGCCAACAACGACTGAAATGACAGGAAGGAATCGCGCCTGGAACGCCGCCCGCTCCGGCCGGAAAAGACCAAGACAGCTTTTAGTATCTCTCTGCCAAACAGCGAACATGTTTTCGCCGATAATTTTGGAGCCAATGCTGCCATAGCATCAGGTCTTGCAACTTGATCCTTGATCTGCCTTTTGGTTCCGGCTTCGCCGGGTTGGGAAACGGAAAGCTGGCTGACGGAAATCCATTTTTGCTCTTGACCGCTCACGCTAATGGGCGACCCCTTCACACCCCAAGTGTTCCAAAACCCGGAACACTTGAGGCCAATGCTTCACCTCAAAAGTGGCCGATTCTCACCCGCAACTCCCTGGCTGGTTTTGCCCGCAAACTGACAGAAGGAAAATCCCGCACCGGCCCATGCGGGCACAATGCTGCCATCCGGGCGCGGTGCTTCCGCCGACCTTCACCCTGACAGACCGGTCAGCACGCCAATGAGCGACCCTTCATAAATCCCAATGAAGCCAAGCTTTTGAAAAACCTCCTAACTAAATAATAAATGCATAATGACCAATAAGATAAGGGCAATCGCGATCAAAACTGTGACCTTCGAATCGGCCTGCTTCCTGATGATCTTTGGTAATTCGACGACTGTCCAAAAGCCCACAAGGATCAACACCTGAAGGAGGAATTTCGTGTCACAATTGCTCATCGCTTCCCGGTTTTTTTTGCTACTTCGAGACTCTATCCATGCACTCGTGATAATCTCGCGCTAAATCATAGGTATCCCACAGGAAAAATATTCCGTCGAATAGAATACTACCGGCACCCGCTGGGCCTTGAACTCCCGCCTCGACTGCGGCACCTATTAATCCCCCGTGGAGTGTGGCTTCCCCGGCTAAAAACGCATTCCTACAGCAACTGGGGCATTCACAATTCCTCATTGCTTCGCTTGCAACGTGTTCGATTCCAGTCATCACTGCAGCGGAAACCCACAAACCAAATCGGTCAATGAATTGTTCAGGCGAATTGTAGCAGAACTCGTAGAGGTTTGCTCGTTGCAAAACCGCTTCACCCATCATCAATGGTTTGCGGCTGTCGCGTAGATACTCGAATCCTGGCTCACCCAACGGGTCACTACTCACCCATCGCTGCACATTGGGCGCGTACCAGCGGTAGCCGTAGTAGTAGAGGCCGGTGAGGAGGTGAACTTCCTTGCTGGAAAAGCGGTAGGTGTTGGCCGTGCCCAGATTGTAAAAGCTCTCCCAAATACTGAGCAGATTCCCATACGCGTCGTAGCGGTATCGGGCCGCCAGCGTCTGGCTGCTGTTCACCAGATAGGTCACGTTGCCGTTCCCATCAGCGTGATAATAGTTGTGCGTGCTCCAGTTGCCTGCGGAGTAACCGTGACTGCGCCCCAACAATCCGCCAATGCCACCGGCTCCCTCCATGCTCCCGCTCAAGTTCGTGCCGCGGGTGGAGGTGACTTGCGGCCCATTGGTGGTCGTTTGCGCTTGGAGGGCGCGCATCCCGTCATGGACAAGGACTCTCATGTGAACGATTGAACATAATCACGCTCCACGCTCCCCGGCAACCGCAAACGAACTTGGGTTTCATAAGCGGCGCATCTCAGTTCCTTGCAGGTGGTGCTGGTCGCGCTGCGGCCAGCCCGTCCGCGACGAGCGGACGGAATCGGGCGGGCGGGATGTTCCGACGCGCCGCTCCTCGCAGCGCGAGGAGTTCCACCGCTCGAAGTTGGCGCACTTTTCAATAAACTGAGATGCGCCCGCTCGATCCGCAACCGCAGGCGCTGCCGGCCGTCGTAGGCCAGGAAGGTCTGCCATTGGGTGATGAAGCCCGTCACGTTGTTGCTGGTCACCTGGCTCAACTGGTTCTCCGCGCCGTAGTAAAACCACAACGCGCCCCCGCCTGCGTGCGGAGATGGGGCGTGAGACGTCGTTTTCATCATCCCGTCATTTCGGATTCGGTTGTACGATTGTCGCTGCACGACTGGTTAAACAACGCCGGCAAAAACTGATGAAAGCAGAAAACTCGAACGACGTTTACTGCCTTCGGGTTCCGCGTGTGATTGAAGCACAAGCTCACCCGCTTGCAAAGAAGAACTTGAAAACAGCTTGTTCGCCTCCAGGGGTCAAAAACTTGAGCGCCGGGCACCAGCGGCGCGTGGTCGCGCGAAGTGCGATGGGAATTTTGTGTCGCGAAGGTTTACCACGCCGCATCCTTGCTCAACAGGCAGTCGCCAAATCACCGCCCATCTCACATCCGCCTGCCAGCAGCAGCGCGACGAAAGCGTCGAGCTGCAGCGGAAACACCGAGCGAACGCGCTCCTGCCGAACTAGATTGAAACACACTTGGCCAGTTGCGTTTCTCTGATCCAGAATCGGCGGATCAACTTCGGTTTAGCCGTAATGCCTTTCGGGATTGATAGTTCATCGCGTCAGCAGAGTTGGAAGTGGAGCGG
>CAZLOH010000069.1:0-15546 GCA_964561105.1 uncultured Bifidobacterium sp.
CACTTCCAACTCTGCTGACGCGATGAACTATCAATCCCGAAAGGCATTATCCCTATGCCGGGATCTCTTGGTATTCCATTACTCGCGCGCAACCGCCAATGCGAATGGTTGTTGCCGAAATTGATCTGACCGACCCCAAAGTGCGGGTCCTCGTGTCACCGGGCGGCCCGGATCCGGACGGTGACGGTCCCTGGCAAACAACCTTGATGCCACCCACCCGTATTGCGGCGCGCGACAGCATGGAACTGGTCGTGAACGGGGATTTCTTCCGCGCGCGCGGGAGCAAAGTTGTGGCTGGCTCCAACTCTCCTTACCAGGCAGCACTCTGGAGCGCTGTCACCGGCCCTGCCGTCACAGACGGCAAAGTTTGGTCCATCAACCGTGATCCACGCCCATGTCTGGTCGTGAGCAAGCACAATACGCTGACCATTGAAATGCGGCAGCACCCGAAGCCAGACGACGCACAGGTCGTCGCCGGCAATACGCTACTCGTGGATCACGGAGTCGCTCTACCCCACAAAAACAAGGCGCGCCATCCGCGCACTGCGGTGGGGTTGGCTGTCAACGCCCGGCGACTCGTCATTCTTGTCGTTGACGGACGCGTGCCGGGTATGGCAATCGGGATGAATTACGACGAACTGGCCGCAGAGATGATCCGCCTTGGTTGCGTCCAAGCTCTGAACCTGGATGGTGGCGGCAGTTCCATAATGGCTTTGCGTAATCCAGAGAGTGGAAAATACCAAATTCTCAATCACCCGTCCGACGGACGTGAACGGCCCGTAGCCAACGTGCTCGGTGTGACAATACTCGGTCAACAACCCCCAGCTTTGCTCAATGAAAAGTAAGCCCACACGGCATTATCCGAAATCAACCCGACAATATTCCCAGCTGCAAATCCTTGACAGTCGGGAACCTGAATGTTAAAAACGTCGCCGAACTCAGTAGTCCAGTTACAAAACCACGGGAAGAAAGATTATTTGTATGCGATTCGCCTCATTTTACTCGCTGGCAGCGGTGGCTGCGCTCGGCCTCTCACTGGCTCCATCTGCCTTGGCTCAATTCGACATCACGCAACCCGGCGATCCTATCACCCTGATCAACGGGTTCAATGATGGCGACGGTGCTTTCGGCCCGCCGCCCGGCGCGGAAGGAGTTGCCAACGTCATTGACAACACGGGGAACAAATACCTCAATTTCTTGGATGTGGCCTCTGGGTTTCAAGTCACTCCAGCGTATGGCGCCAGTGTCATAACAGGTCTGCGGTTCTGGACGGCGAATGACGCTCCGGAGCGAGATCCGGCAAGCTTCCAGTTGGAAGGCTCCTTGAACGGCAGCCCCTTCGTTCTAATTGCCAATATGGCTTTGAATCTGCCCTTGGATCGCAACCCTACCGGACAGCCGTTGACTGGCACTGCGTTCCAAGAGGTCAGCTTTGCAAATACGGCATCGTATGACAGCTACCGCCTCATCTTTCCGACTTTACGGGATGCCGCTGCGGCCAACAGTATGCAAATTGCGGAAGTGGAATTTCTCGCGGTCCCTGAACCCACCACGTTGGCGCTGTTGGGCTTGGCTGGTGGCGCATTGTTGATGCGGCGTCGGCGCAGCGTGGCCTGACCAGCGACTGTTTTTCACAACCGGACAACACCAAGACAAGGTCTTGGTTCTTGTCCGGTTGTTTTTTTGGCAATAGTCGCTTGTGCTTCAACGGGCGCGAGTATTTCGATCACCCGTATTTCATGCACCTTTTCAGCCCGATGGCTGAGGAGTGATGCGCGACCGCATCAACATCCACTCCGCCTCGCCCAACGCAACTTCGCTGGACTCGATCGTGGATTGGAACGGACTTCCGCCGGCGTCGGTCGGATGACTTCGCGAGAAATTTCGGCATAAACACCATTGCTCAAGCCTGCCTCGAATGCCTTTTTTACCCGACGGTCCTCGCCCGAATGGAATGTCAGAATTGCGGCCCGCCCACCCGGTTTCAAACAAGCAGGCAGGATTCGCAACAGCGCATCGAGCGCGGAGAATTCGTCGTTCACGGCGATGCGAATAGCCTGAAAGACACGGCGCACGGACAGATCAGCCTCTTCCCGCTTGAGCCGCGGCAAAGCGGTGCGCACGGCATCCGCCAGTGACCGGGTCGTCACAAAGACCTTTCCGGCCAGCGCGCGCGCCAGCGTTTTTGCGTGCGGTTCATCCGCGTTGGCTTCGAGCATCTCCTCCAGCTCGTCCGGTTCGCACTTCGACAATAACGCGGAAGCCGATTGCCCGCGCTCGGGATTCATGCGCATGTCGAGTGGCCCTTCGAGCTTCACTGAGAAGCCGCGCGTGGGATCATCGAGTTGCATCGAAGACACTCCGAGATCGGCCAGGATCAAATCCACCCCTTCAATGCCATGGGCTGCCAACACCTGCGGCAGCCCGGCGAAATTGCTGCGCAGGACCGAGAAGACTTCCGGACCGTATCCCAACGTACGCAGGCGAGCTTCCGTCTTGGGCAACTCCATGGGATCCGCATCGAGTCCCAGCAACCGCCCGCCGGGTTGCAACCGGGCCAGAATTTCTTGCGCGTGGCCGCCATAACCAAGCGTGCAGTCCACCGCAATCGCGCCCGACTGCGGCGCGAGCACCTTCAAAATCTCCGCAACCATGATCGGGCGATGGGTGCCGGCGGGTGTTTTGCCCGACGCGATGACGTTGGCCAACGTCTCAGCGTAGCGGGCTGGGTCGTGCTCCTTGTATTTCTCCTCGAAGCGCCGCGGATTTTTCCCACGATAACGAGGTCGGCGTTTGTGGGTCGCCGTTGTCGGACTGGTTGAGACTTCTTTGTTCATGCGAGCGGGAACCAGCCTCAGCAGCATCGCAAGCCGCCTGACCACCGGCAAGTTTCTTGACGACCAAGTCGCTGCCGCTAATTTAGCCGCTCCTGAATCCGAACCAACAACTCGAAGTTCATTGAACGCCTCAACTCCAACCTCTGCTCGCGTAACCACGGCCTGGTACCGGGTTCTCTACCTTCAGGTATTGTTGGCGGTCGCGGTTGGCGTGGGGCTGGGATATTTCTTTCCCGACACCGGCAAAGCGCTCAAACCGCTTGGCGATGGATTCATCAAGCTGGTGAAAATGATGATTGCGCCCATCATTTTCTGCACCGTCGTGCATGGCGTCGCTTCCGTGCGGGACTTGAAAAAGCTCGGGCGCGTGGGCGTGAAGACACTGTGCTATTTTGAAATCGTCTCGACCTTTGCGCTCGTCATTGGGCTGGTGGTGGTGAACGTGTTCCAGCCCGGCGCCGGTTTCAACATTGATCCGTCCACCCTCGACCCAAACATCGCCGAAGCGTACGCACAAAAGGCCCACACGTTGGGAATTGCGGCCTTCGCGCTAAACATCATCCCCGATACGTTGTTCTCGGCGTTTACCTCCGGCGACATCCTGCAAATCTTGTTGGTCTCGGTGCTTGCGGCCTTTGCCATCTCCGCTCTGGGCGAAAGACGGCAGCCGGTGCTGGCTGTCATCGCACAACTGAACGAACTCTGCTTCGGCATTATGCGCCTCATCGTGCGTCTGGCGCCCCTCGGCGCGTTCGGGGCCATGGCGTTTACCGTGGGCAGTTACGGCCTGGGTTCTTTGAACCGACTGGGGGCACTGATGCTCGGATTTTATACGACGGCGGCGATTTTCGTCTTCGGCGTGCTCGGGCTGATCGCCGCAGTGTCCGGCTTCTCGATTTTCCGTTTCCTTGGAGCGATCAAAGAGGAACTCCTGCTCGTCCTCGGCACCAGTTCCTCCGAAACGGCGCTGCCGGGCATGATCCGCAAAATGCGCCGGCTGGGCTGCGAAGAATCCACGGTCGGCCTCGTGATCCCCACTGGCTACAGTTTCAACCTCGACGGCACGAACATTTACATGACCATGGCGGCGATCTTTCTGGCGCAGGCAACCAACACGCCGCTCGCGTTACGCGATCAACTCACGCTGCTGCTCGTCGCCATGATTTCCTCCAAAGGCGCCAGCGCGGTAACCGGCGCGGGCTTCGTTACGCTCGCGGCCACGCTGGCGGTCGTCCCAACCGTGCCCCTGGCCTCGCTCGCGTTGTTGGTGGGCATTGACCGCTTTATGAGCGAGTGTCGCGCGATTACCAATCTGATTGGCAATGGCGTGGCCACCGTGGTGATCAGCCGCTGGGAACGCGAACTCACCCGCACGCGCCTGAACGAAAATCTTCGCGCGCTCCAGCACGAATCCAATTCAAAATAAGCGGACGGGAGGTCGCTTCCCGTCCGCTTTGGAGCTGTCGGAGCAGGACGATCAACCTTGCGCCAGGTCGAAGCGATCCAGGTTCATCACCTTGTTCCACGCCGCGGTGAAATCGCGAACGAACTTTTTCCCGGCATCGGAACTGCCATAGACTTCTGCCTGGGCACGCAGCAACGAGTTCGAGCCAAAGACCAGGTCCACTCGTGTTCCGGTCCACTTGAGATCGCCCGTTTTGCGATCGCGACCTTCAAAGAGATCAGCCTCCGGCGAAGTTGGTTTCCACTCCGTGGTCATGTCGAGCAGGTTCACAAAGAAGTCGTTGGTGAGCACCTCCGGTCGCTTGGTCAGGACTCCATGCGACGTCCCGGCGGCGTTGGTCTTCAAGACCCGCAGGCCGCCGAGGAGCACCGTCATTTCCGGCGCAGTCAACGTCAACAACTGCGCCTTGTCAATCAGCAGCGTCTCCGCCGAAACGGTGGATTTGCCCTTGAGATAATTGCGGAAGCCGTCGGCGATGGGCTCAAGTACGGCAACGGAGTCCACGTCCGTTTGCTTCTGCGATGCGTCCATGCGGCCGGGGGTGAACGGGACAGTAACCTTGTGCCCAGCGTTCTTCGCCGCTTGCTCGACACCGACACAACCACCCAAAACGATCAGGTCGGCGAGCGAGATTTTCTTGCCGCTTTTCGCGGTCTTGTTGAACGCTGTCTGGATGCCTGCGAGGTTCTTCAGCACTTTCGCCAGTTCCTTCGGCTGGTTGACCTCCCAATCTTTTTGCGGTGCGAGCCGAATGCGCGCCCCGTTCGCCCCGCCCCGCTTATCGGACCCGCGGAAGGTGGAGGCAGACGCCCACGCGGTGGAAACCAGTTGCGAAACAGACAAGCCGGACGCCAGAATTTTAGCTTTCAACGAAGCAATTTCCTTTGCGCCAACCAGCTTGTGATTCACTGCCGGGATCGGATCCTGCCAGATGAAATCCTGCTTGGGAACTTCCGGCCCGAGGTAGCGTGTGCGCGGCCCCATGTCGCGGTGCGTCAGTTTGAACCACGCCCGGGCGAACGCCTTGGCAAACTCGTTCGGGTTCGCCAGGAAGCGCCGCGAGATTTTTTCGTACGCTGGATCGAAGCGCAGCGACAGATCCGTGGTCAGCATCGTCGGCACGCGCTTTTTTGACGGATCGTGCGCGTCCGGTATCGTGGCGGCGGCACCTTTGGCCACCCATTGATTGGCGCCCGCCGGGCTTTTGGTCAGTTCCCACTCATACTTGAACAGGTTCTCGAAAAAGTGGTTGCTCCATTTCGTCGGTGTTTGCGACCAGGTGACTTCCAATCCGCTGCCGATTGCGTCCCCGCCCTTGCCCGTTCCGAAACTGCTGTTCCAACCGAGGCCCTGCGCTTCGAGGCTGGCGGCTTCCGGCTCCGGACCGACGTGAGTCGCCGGACCCGCCCCGTGCGTCTTGCCAAAGGTGTGGCCGCCGGCAATGAGCGCTAGTGTCTCCTCGTCGTTCATGGCCATGCGGGCAAAGGTCTCGCGAATGTCGCGCGCCGCCGCGAGGGGATCGGGGTTTCCATTCGGGCCTTCCGGGTTGACGTAAATCAACCCCATCTGCACGGCGGCGAGCGGATTTTCCAGATCGCGGTCGCCCGAGTAGCGTTTGTCGTCCAGCCACTTCATTTCCTTGCCCCAATAAACGTCGTGGTCCGGCTCCCACGTATCTTCCCGGCCGCCGGCAAAACCCAGCGTCTGGAAGCCCATCGTTTCCAGCGCCACATTGCCCGTGAGGATCAGCAAGTCGGCCCACGAAATCTTCCGGCCGTACTTTTGTTTGACCGGCCAAAGAAGCCGGCGCGCCTTGTCGAGGAGGACGTTGTCCGGCCAACTGTTCAACGGAGCGAAACGCTGCTGGCCGCGCCCTCCACCGCCGCGACCATCTCCAATCCGATAAGTGCCGGTGCTGTGCCACGCCATGCGCACAAACAATGGCCCGTAGTGCCCAAAGTCCGCCGGCCACCAGTCCTGCGAATCGGTCATCAACGCCGCAAGGTCCTGCTTCAAGGCCGCGTAGTTGAGGCTCTGGAATTCTTTCGCGTAGTCGAAGCCTGCCCCCATCGGATTGGACCGGGCCGAATGTTGGTTCAGGAGTTCGACGTTCAAAAGATTCGGCCACCAATCGCGATTGGTGCGCGCCGGAGCAGCGGCGCCGTGGTTAAAAGGACATTTGGCTTCGTTGGCTTCGTTTGACATAGGTTTTTCCTGGGATTCATTGCGCTCGGCACCGACCCGTTTGAGATCCACCGGGCGCGTTTTGTTTCAGTGAACCAATTGACCGGCTATTGTTGAAATACTTATTTCCTGTGGTTACGATAGGCATTGCCTATGGAAATGCATCAGCTCCGCTACGTGGTGGCCGTGGCCCGCACGGGAAATTTCTCCCGCGCGGCCGAGCAATGCCATGTCGCCCAGCCTTCTCTCAGCCAGCAAATTCAGAAACTCGAAGATGAACTGGGCGAACGACTGTTCGACCGGCTGAAGCGCGAAGCCAGACTGACCGCGCACGGCGAAGTCTTCCTCCGGCGCGCGGTCAAAATTCTCGAGGAGGTGGACGCCGCCAAACGCGAGGCCGCCGATGCGCAGGCGTTGTTGCGCGGCACCATGACCGTCGGGGTGCTGCCCACCATTGCCCCGTATCTGCTCCCGGAAGTCATGACGGAATTCGCGGAGGCGTTTCCCGGCGTGGAGATTGTTGTGCAGGAGGACACCACCGCGCGTTTGCTCAAGCTGGCGCACAGTTACGAAGTGGATTTTGCCCTGGCCAGCCAGCCGATTCCGGACGAGCGACTGGCAGTGCGCGACCTGTTCGCCGAAGAACTGCTGCTGGCGCTGCCGCCCGGCCACGCGCTCACGCGCAAACGCACGGTGGCTGTCGGTGATCTTGCGACGGAGCGTTTCATTGTGATGAAGGAGGGGCACTGTCTCGGCGATCAGGTTATGGGGTTCTGCGACCGGCGCGATGTGAAGCCCACCATCAGCTTTCGTAGCGCGCAGTTGGAAACCATTCAGGCGCTGGTCTGCTCCGGCCTCGGTGTCTCGTTGATTCCCGCGATGGCGGCGCAGCGCGAGCGCGAGGATCTGCCGGAATACCGCTCACTGCCATCACCGAAACCCGAACGGAAGATTGTTGCCGCCTGGCCCAAGCAACGCCCGTTGAGCCGGGCTGCGACCGAGTTCTTGAAGCTCATCTCGGTGCGTTACGCCAAGGGACGGCGGACAGTGTCACGACAATGAAATCGCGACGAATCGTGGTGGTCGGTGGCGGCGCGGCGGGATTCTTCGCCGCCATCACTTGTGCCGAAGCTGCGCCGGGCGCGGAAGTGATCGTGCTGGAAAAAGGGCCGCAATTCCTTTCCAAGGTGCGCATTTCCGGCGGTGGGCGCTGCAACGTAACGCATGCCTGCTTCGATTCACGAGCGTTCGCCACCCGATATCCGCGTGGGGAACAGACGTTGCTGTCGCCGTTCCGACAATTTCAAGCCAGCGACACGGTGGCGTGGTTCGAATCACGCGGCGTGAGACTGAAGACCGAAGCGGACGGACGGATGTTCCCGGTCACGGATTCGTCGCAGACCATCATTGATTGCCTGATGAAGGCGGCTCGGGATGCGGGCGTCAGGTTGCACAACAACTGTGGCGTGGAACGGGTGAGGCGCAACTCGAGTGGCAGCTTCGAGGTGACGCTCGCAGGCGGTAGCCGCCGACGTGAGGAGGCGGATAAAGAGCCAGCCACAGCAGTCCACCTCCTTACCTCGGTGGCTACAGAAACCGCTTCTTGCGACCGCCTGCTGCTTGCGACCGGCGGATGTCGCGCCGCAGCGGCGGGACAACTGGCCACCGCGCTCGGGCACACGCTGGAACCGCCCGTGCCGTCGTTGTTCACTTTTCACATTGCCACGCCGTGGCTGCGCGAACTGGCCGGCATCTCGGTCGAATCCGTCGAGGCCTCGGTCTCGACAGCCGTCTTGCGCGAGCGCGGGCCGATGTTGATCACGCACTGGGGATTGAGTGGGCCGGTGATTTTGCGACTCTCAGCCTGGGGCGCGCGTGCGTTGCACGAAATCAACTACCGATTTTCCCTGGTGGTAAACTGGTTGCCGGAGTTAAACGCGGAGGCCATCGGCGCTGAACTCGGTTCTCGACGGCGGACGCACGCGGCCAAATTGGTCGTGAATGTGCCGCTCGCGCCGTTGCCGGGACGGCTGTGGGAGCAACTGGTCCTTGCGGCGGGTATTTCGCGCGATACTCGCTGGGCGGCGCTTTCGCGTCCGATGCAGCACCAACTCATTCAACAACTGGTCCGCACGGAATTTCCGGTCACCGGCAAGAGCTTGAACAAGGATGAGTTCGTGACCTGCGGTGGCGTGCGGTTGAGCGAGGTGAATTTCAAGACGATGGCAAGCCGGATTTGTCCCGGCCTGTATTTCGCGGGCGAACTGCTGGACATTGATGGCCTCACGGGCGGATTCAATTTCCAGGCGGCGTGGACGACTGGCTGGCTCGCCGGTCGGGCTATGGCGGCAGAGGAGAAGGTTTAACAGGAGAAAACAGAGGAAAAGGAGAATCATCAGTGATTGTCGCCCGATGAACTTGTCTTGGTCGGCGATCAGGTGGCCCACCCTTGCAGACTTTGGTGCCTTCGTTGTCTCAGTTATCTCCTGTTCAAAATCCTGCACCCTTGTTTCGTCTGGCATTGCGACTATGCTGACTCCGCATGGAACTGCGCCATCTGAAGTATTTCGTCGCCGTGGCCGAGGAGCAGAACATCACGCGCGCGGCGGCGCGATTGCATGTCTCGCAACCGCCCTTGAGCCGGCAGATCCAGGATTTGGAGCATGAACTCGGGGTGACGTTGTTCGAGCGCGGACCGAAGGCCGTCCGTTTGACCAAGTCCGGGAAACTGTTTCTGCCGGAAGCGCGCGCTGTGTTGCAACGCGTCGAAGCGGCCGTGCGCTCAGTCAAGAACACTCGCGCGCAGGAGTTGAATGTCGGTTACGCGCCGTCGCCCACCCTGGAAATTCTGCCGATGGCCCTGCGGCGGTTCCGCACGGTCGAACCGGAGGCGCAAGTGTTGTTGCACGACTTGAGCACAGGCGAAATGCTCGCGGGTCTGCGTGCGCAATCCCTGGATGTGGCGTTGCTGGTGATTGAAAACACGCGGACGACGCCCGAGATCAAGGTGGAGAAACTGACTGAGTTTCCCATGGGCGTGTTGTTGCCGCTGGATCATCCGCTGAGTCGCGCCAAGGCAATCAAGGTGAGCGAGATTGCGGCGGAGGATTTTGTCGCCTACAGCGAAAAGGAATATCCCGACTATCACAAGTTCCTGAACAAGTTGTTTCAGCCGACCAAGCGCAAACCGCGCGTCGCCGTGGAAGTGGATGGCGCGGCCAGTCTGACCACGGCGGTGTCGTCGGGACGCGGGATTGCGATTGTGGCGGACACTTTTGGAACCTTGGCGGCCGGGTGCGCGGCGTTTGTGCCCCTGACGCCCTGCCCGCCGCCGTTGCGATTGCAGATCGGCGTCCGCCGACCGGAAACCAGTCCGCTCGTGCGAAAGTTCATTTCCGTCCTGCACGAGGCGGCAAAATCATTGAAGCAGCGATCATGAAATACAATTACGAGGTGGCGATTCTTGGCGGCGGCAGCGCGGGCTATGCGGCGGCGCGAACGGCGGCGAGCGCGGGGTTGAAGACGGTGGTCATCGAGGGCGGAAACGAGGTCGGCGGCTTGTGTATCCTGCGCGGGTGCATGCCGAGCAAGGCGTTGCTCTACGCAGCGGAGGTGCGTCACCTGGCGCAACACGGCGCGACGTGGGGTTTGCAGCCGGGCCGGATTGGATTCGATTTCAAAAAGGTCATGGCACGCAAGGCGGCGGTGATCGAGGACTTCGCCGGTTATCGTCGAAAGCAACTGGAGCATGGGAAGTTCAAATTCATCCGGGCGAACGCGCGCTTTGTGGATGCGCATACGCTGGAACTGAGTCCCCTCACCCGGCCTGCCGGCCACCCTCTCCCCTTCCGAAGGGGAGAGGGACGAGGTGAGGGGCGCGCTCGCAAACTAACTGCGCACCACTTCATCATCGCCACCGGCTCGGTGATTTCGCCGTCACCATTGGCGGCGCTGGACGAAGCAGGCTACATCACGAGCGACCATGCTCTGGCACTCAAGAAACTGCCGAAGTCGTTGATTGTGCTCGGGGGCGGCTCAATCGCCTGCGAACTGACCCAGTTCTTCGCGCGCTTTGACGTGAAGGTGACACAGATTCAGCGCAGTCCGCAGGTGCTGAAAGAATTCGATGCCGACGCGGGCGCGGTGGTCGAAACCGTATTTCGCCGTGAGGGCGTCAGGTTGTTTACCGGGACAAAGCTGCTGAACGCGCGGCGCGAAGGCCGGCGCAAGGTGGTCGAGTTTGAGCAGAACGGAAAGCGACGGCGCGCCGAGGCCGAGGAGATTCTGTTCGCGCTGGGCCGCTCGCCCAACACAGCGGGATTGGGGCTGGAAAACGCGGGCGTGAAAACGGAGAACGGCCGCATCGTGACCAACGCGCGGATGCGCACCAGTGCGCCGCACATTTATGCGGCGGGCGATTGCACCGGACCGCATGAGATCGTCCATATCGCCATCCAGCAAGCGGAGCTTGCCGCGCACAACATTGCCAATCCACGCCGGCCGCGCGCGGTGGACTATCGCTTGCTGACGAGCGTGGTGTTCACCGACCCGCAGGTGGCGACGGTTGGGTTGACCGAGAAGGTGGCGACCGCGCGGAAGGTCCCGTTCCTCGCGGCGAGTTACCCGTTCAACGACCACGGCAAGTCAATGATCATGGAAGCACTAGACGGTTTTGTGAAATTACTGGCGAATCCGAAGACCGGCGAAATCATCGGTGGTTGCTGCGTCGGACCCGTGGGCGGGGAACTGATCCACGAGATCACGGTGGCAATGGCCAAGCGGATGACCGTGCATGAATTCGCCGCCACGCCGCATTACCATCCCACCCTGGCGGAGATCTGGACTTACCCGGCGGAGGAATTGGCGGAACGGATTTCAACATAAGCCCGACACCCAAACGGGTGGGAGACAAAACCGCGTTTTTGAGGTAGAAGAAAACCGGACACTCCCGGGATGGCGAGGCACGGTTGTTTTATTGTCGGGCCGAAAATCCATACCATGACGAACCAACTGACAAGATGACGTTCAAACTTCGGACCTTCGGGCTTACTTGCCTGGCTTTCGTGACCCTGTCTTCAGTGGCACAGGCGCAAACCCTGGTCATCACCAATGGCGTGCAGAGCTACGCCACGCTGGTCAGCACGACGGTGGTCATGAGCAATCACTGCGAGCTGCGGGTCACGGATGCTGCCAACCCAATTCCCGGCTGTTTGGTCAACTTGAATTCCTCCGACGCCTTCTTCGTGTTGCCGAACGTCGAACCGTCGGCGCTGGTTTCAACCTATCTCTCGCAAGTCCGCATCAACGGCGCGGTGGCGGTGGCGGACAGCAATTGTCGCGTAGTTCAATACGGCGCGTTGGGTGCGGTTGTCGTCCCACACGCACCGTCGTTCCAGCCGTTGCAGGTGTTCACCGGACCGCATTTCACGGGCACATCGAACACCTTGAGCCAGTATGTGTATCACAAAGGCACGGGCCTCGGCGCGCAGAACGCGAACATCAGTTCGTTCCTGCTCAAGCGCGGCTACATGGCCACGCTCGCGCAGAACGAAAACGGCTCGGGCCTCAGCAAGAATTACGTCGCTCAGGATGGCGACATGGCGGTGAGCGTGCTGCCGGCCAATTTCGATAACACCGTCCGGTTCGTTTACGTCGTGCCGTGGCGTTGGGTGGACAAGAAAGGCTCTTGCGACGCCTCGCCGACCGATCTCAAGGCCGGTTGGTGGTATAACTGGAATCTCAATCAGAACTCCACGCGCGACCTGCAATACGTCGGCATCCGCCAGCAGCCCTACTGGCCTGGTCTGAACCAGGACTGGCAGGCGCGCGGCATCAATCATTTGTTGGGCTACAACGAACCCAACAATCCGGTTGAAGACGCCTACAAGAATTTGACTCCGCCCGGCTCGGTGAGCGATGCGGTGGCCCGGTGGCCCGACCTGCTGGCCACGGGCTTGCGGGTCGGCGCCCCGGCGGTGACCGACGGCGGTTACTCGTGGATCGTGGATTTCGTCAATCAAGCCGACGCGGACGGAAAACGGGTGGATTATGTCCCGATCCATTACTATCGGAGTTACGCGAACAACGACAATCCGGCGGGCGCCGCCAGTCAGCTCTACAATTTCTTAAAGAGCATTTACGACGCGACCAGACGGCCCATCTGGGTGACGGAATTCAACAACGGCGCGAACTGGACCGGCGACCCCGATCCGACCTACGCGCAAAATGCGTCGGTGATCCAGGCGATGATCAACAAGATGGATGACACGCCCTGGATTGAACGCTACGCAATCTACAGTCATGTGGAATACCTGCGCCAGACACACTACGACCAAGGCGGCCTCACTCCCATGGGCGTGATGTATCGCGATCACGTCGCTCCGCTCGCCTACCTGCAAGGGTTGCCAGACAACGGCACGCGCAGTTTCTCGCAACTGCGTTTCGAGAACGACGCGCTGGACAGTTCTGGCTACGGTAATAACGGCATCACCACCGGCAGCCCGGCATTCACCAATGGTTACCGGGGCCAGGCGCTCGTGTTTGGTGGTGTGAATACAAAGGTCACCCTGCCGCCCAACATCGCGAACAACACCGCGTTCACCTTCGCCGCGTGGATTCTCTGGAATGGCGGCGCGAACTGGCAACGCATCTTCGATTTCGGGAACAGCACCACGCACTACCTGTTCCTCACGCCGAACTCGGGCGGCACCCTGCGTTTTGCCATCAAGAATGGCGGCAGTGAGCAAATCGTCCAGACTACTCCACTGCCCGTCGGTTCGTGGCAGCATGTTGCCGTGACGTTGGCCGGCAGCACCGCGCGGATTTATCTCAATGGCGTGCAAGTCGCACAGAACACCGGGATGTCCATTACGCCGGCCAGTTTCAGTCCGCGCGTCAATTTTCTCGGTGAGAGCCAGTTCATCGCCGACCCGCTGTTCAACGGCTTGATGGATGAGGTGCTGATCACGGACTACGCGTTGTCGGCGGCGCAGATCGCCGCCTTGCAGACCAATACCCCGCCGCAATTTACCAACAAGCTCTTCGCGCGCGGTCCGGCCACAAATGGCATTACCTTCAACAGCAGTGTTGCGGGCACGGCGATGGATGCCGATGCCGGGGACACGCTGACTTACACCAAGGCGGTTGGACCCGCGTGGTTGAATGTCGCCGCTGACGGCACGTTAACCGGCTCGCCGACTTCCGCTGATGGCGGCACAAATTTCATCACCGTGCGCGTCACGGACGCGGCGGGACAAAATGACTTTGCCCTGCTGGCGATTGCCGTGACGGTGAACACGGCCAGCGGGACGTGGATTGCCGATGCCAGCGGCGACTGGAGCACCTCGAACCGCTGGAGTGGCAACCTCGTTGCCACCGGCGCCGGCAACACCGCAAACTTCAGCGCCATCAACCTCACCGGCCACCGCACCGTCTCGCTCGATTCCTCCCGCACCATCGGCTCGCTGCGCTTCGGCGACCTCACTTCGCCCTTCTTCAACTGGACGCTCGTCGCCAGCGGGGAAAGCACGCTCACGCTGGATACCGGATCGGCGACCTCACCTTCCCTGGTCGTCACCAACACCACTACGATTTTCGCGCCGCTCGCGGGCACGAATGGCTTCACCAAAATCGGCCCCGGCACGCTGATACTCGGCGGCGACAATCCGCTTTCCGGCACCGTGAACCTTGATACCAGCAGCACCACCGCCAGCGACGGCATCGTGCGCGTGACCGGCTCGGGCGCGCTGGCCAACGCCAGCCTGATCCTCATTCGCAACAACAACAGCGGCTCATCCACGTTTCAGTTGGATGGCAGCGGCGGCAGTATTTCCATCAACGCGCCCCTCGTCGTGACCTGCCGCAATAATGGCGTGGCCACGATCCATCACCTCGCCGGCACGAGCATTTTCAATGGCGACATCCTGCTCGAAGTGGGCGGCAACGCGCACACCGTGCAGTCGGATTCCGGCACGGTTGTGTTCACGGGCACGAACCGTTTCATCGGTGGCCTGACGGGAGCACGCACCTACTACTTTACCGGCGCCGGGGATCATCTGCTCCTCGGGCCGATTTTGAATTCCACCAATGGCGCGCCCATCGCCCTGGCCAAATTGGGCGCGGGCAAGATGACATTGGACGCCACCAACACTTACGGCAACGGCACCACGCTTGGCGGCGGCACATTGATTGTAAATGGAACATTGCCCGCGGGAATCTTGACGATCAGCAACGGCACGACGCTTGGCGGCAGTGGCACGATTTATCCCGCGGTCACCTTGCCCGCCGGCGCGACGCTCGCTCCCGGCGACACCGTCGGCACACTCACCGTGAATAATCCGGTGAACCTCCAGGCCGGCAGCACGACGCGCCTCGAACTGAACCGCGCCGCCAACACCAACGACCAGCTTCGCGTAGTGGGTCCGCTCACCTATGGTGGCACCTTGACGGTCACCAACCTCGACGGACAGTTGTGGGCCGGGGATACGTTCCAGATTTTCAACGCCTCGAGCTACAGCGGGAGCTTCACCGCCACGAATCTCCCGCCGCTGCCCGGAGGTTTTCACTGGCAATGGACGCCGGTAAACGGGACGTTGAGCATCATCGCCACGGTGGCGTTGAATCCCATTGATCTCACCGCCAACTTCACGGGAAATACACTGGAATTAAGCTGGCCGTCCGCCCATACCGGCTGGCGATTGGAGACGAACTCAGTGAGCGTAGTGGATGCGGATGGCTGGTTCACGCTGCCTGGCTCAACCACGACAAATCAGGTCTTCTTCAGCATTGACCCGGCCCAAAGCAACGTGTTCTTCCGGTTGAGATTCCCCTGACATCGCTTTGCAGTGCCATCTCCGAACTTCGTTGCGTTCGGCGATGATTTTTTCGGAGCGCTGCTGTGTGCGCAGCGCCAGCCGCAGCACGCCCGAGAAACCGCCAAGGCTCCGGCTGAGTCTCCGACCACAGCCGCGCCCCTTGCGTTGCGACTCCGTCGCGCTGTGGTCCAGCCAGGGCAATTTGTTTTCGGGAGACAAGTCATTGAGCGGCACGGCATAAAATTGG
>CAZLOH010000070.1:0-15033 GCA_964561105.1 uncultured Bifidobacterium sp.
GTCGGGTCGAACTTGTTGTAGGTGTTCGCCCAGACGACGCCGGCGCGCAGCTTGTTGACCATCTTGAAAATCTTGCTGCCCTTGTCCGTCCACACGCCCGCGCTCAAGCCGTAGGGGATGTTATTCGCGCGCTCGAACGCCTCCTCCGGCGTGCGGAACGTCATCACGCTCAGCACCGGCCCGAAAATTTCTTCGCTCGCCACGCGATGCGCATGCGTCACGCCCGTCAGGAACGACGGCGCGAACCAATAGCCCTTCGACGGCAGCGTGCACTGCGACTGCGTCAACTCCGCGCCTTCGTCCACGCCGCTTTGCACCAGCGCGCGGATCTTTGCCAACTGCGCGCTCGAATTGATCGCGCCGATGTCCGTGTTCTTGTCTAGCGGATTGCCCACGCGCAACGTCTGGATGCGGTCGCGCAATTTCTTGATGACCGTGGAATAAATCCCTTCCTGCACGAACAGCCGCGAGCCAGCGCAACACACGTGGCCTTGATTGAAATAAATCCCCGCGATGACGCCTTCGATGGCCTGATCAATCGGCGCGTCCTCGAACAAAATGTTCGCCGCCTTGCCGCCGAGTTCGAGCGTGAGCTTCGGAAGCTTCGGAGCGCCGCTCTCCGAGCCGGCGCGTTTCGAGTCTTCTTGGGACACGCCGGGTCGGAGACCGGCGCTCCGATTCGCAATCGCCCGAGCAATCGCCTTCCCAACATCCGTGCTTCCCGTGAAGGCAATCTTGTCAATGTCCGGGTGATTCACGAGCGCCGCGCCGGTTTCGCCCGCGCCGGTGACGATGTTCACCACGCCTTCGGGCAATTCCGCCTCCTGAAAAATCTGCGCCAGCCGCAGCGCCGTGAGCGACGTCGTCTCCGCCGGCTTCAACACCACCGTGTTGCCGCACGCCAGCGCGGGCGCGATCTTCCACGCCGCCATCAGCAGCGGAAAATTCCAGGGAATGATCTGCCCCGCGACGCCGAGCGGCTGCGGTGTTTTGCCGGGGAACGCGTATTTCAACTTGTCCGCCCAGCCCGCGTAGTAGAAGAAATGCGCGGCCACGAGCGGCAAATCCACGTCGCGACTTTCCTTGATGGTCTTGCCGCCGTCCATCGTTTCGAGCACGGCCAGCTCGCGCGACTTTTCCTGGATGATGCGCGCGATGCGATAGAGATACTTGCCGCGTTCGCGCCCGGGCATCTTGCTCCAGACCTTGTCGTAAGCCTTGCGCGCCGCCTTCACGGCGCGGTCCACGTCGGACGAGTCGGACATTGCGATCTCGGTCAGTTTTTCCTCGGTCGCCGGGTTGAGGGATGGAAAATATTTTCCTGAATTCGGTCGGACGAATCTTCCGCCGATGAACAACTCGTGTCGCGGCGCGATGACGTAATTCCTGGACTCTTCAGGCGCCGGCGCGTACTCCCATTTGTTGCCGAAGGTCAACCGGCGTTCCCGGAGCGGCACGACGGCCTGCGCGGAGAGGGCGGCTCGTTGGGTGGGAAGATTCACCAACTTGAGTTTGGCTTTCATGGTGTGACAGCGGCGTGCTTAAGAATGAAATCCACAATCGGGGCTGGATTTTCCAACCCGTGCGGATGATGACCGACGCCTGGCTTGGGAATCAATGTAATGTCGCCGCCGAGTTCCCGGTAGCGCCGGGCAATCACGCCGGTGTTTTCCGGCCACGGCACGACGGTGTCGGCTTCGCCATAAACATGCAGCAACGGGATGTGCGCCGCCGCGAGCGGCTTCAAGTTGTCCACGGGATTGCCGCGATAGGCAATCGCCTCGGCATCGGACTTGAAGTGATAGGCGATCAGCAGCTTTGCCCAATCCTCGGCGCTGCCTTCGCCTTTTCCCAGTCCTTTCAGTTTGCCGCCGGGCCAGCTTTTGAAATCGCAGACCGGGGCATCCGCGTAAATGCAGGCGACCTTTTCCGGGTTCGCCGCCGCCCAGTTGTAGCAATACAATCCACCGCGACTCAGGCCGATGAGCGCGACTTTTTGCGCGAGTCCATATTTGCCGGTGAGATTGGCGTAGAAATCGTTCCAGGCTGAAACGGCTTGGGGGCTGCCAAATAAATCCGGCACGCCGAGGTAAGCGAGGTAAAACCCCTTGCCGACCAGCGCGACGTCGGCGTTGGCAAACGCGCCGAAGAATTCCCCGCGCCACGCCCATGGCCGACCGGGCAAAGCCTCTTTCGGCACCACGGCGATGGCGGGCTTGCCTTCGAACTCGAAGTCGTAGCGATCGAAGCCCTGCCATTGGGATCTGCGTCCGGGAAACACCGACGCGTGGGGCTCAGACTTCGCAACGACCAACGCACGGATTTGGTCGGAGAGGGTTGCCGCCTCTGATTGCGCTGCGGCCAGCGGCAGTCCGGGATTCATGCCGGGGCGTTTGTGGCCGGTGTCAGTCAGCCAGGCGTCTTTGAGGAGGCGTTGCTGTTGTTGAACGAGCTTGAGGATTGCATCGCCGCGCGGCTGGTTCGCAAGCATGGCTTTGACGCCATCGTCGTTCGCCACATCCGGCGCGCCGAGGTGAAGCAGAATTTCTTTCGCCATGAGCCAATGTCCGGTGTCGTTGCAATGGACGCCGTCGCCGGCCAGAAAATAATCCGGATCGCGCTGACGACGCTGGACGAGGTAGTGGCTCATGGTCGTGTGAATGTCCACCACGTCCCAGCCGGCAGCGCGCTGCGTCATCAGCCAGTTCGCGTAACGATCCAGGGTATTGCTGTAGCCCGGATGGCCGCCTTTGACTTCGTCGAACGTGGGCGGCGTGACATGGATCAACTGAGCGCCGGTGGCGGTCACCTGATCGTGCAACCAGATGATGCCGTCCTTGAATTTTTGAAAGCGCGCTTCGTTGAACGGAAGATAAATGCCGTCGTTCATGCCGTAACAGGCGAAAACCAGATCGGGTTTGGTTTTGTCCAGCACGCGCCCCAGGCGCTCGTGCAGATCGGGGCGTGGGAACTTGCCATCGGCGTGGCCTTCCTCGGAAAGTCCGGAGACGGTTTCGCTGGGCAGGCCCAGATTCAACCACTCGAGCCGGCGGGAGGGAAAGCGCGTGGCGAAGTATGCTTCGAGATCGTCCACGTATTGACCGGAGTACGTGATGCTGTCGCCGAGCACCAGGACGCGCCGCACGTTTGCGGGGAGCAAGGACGTCGGCTCGTTGGTTGCGGCTGGTGTTGGCGCGGGCAGGAGCAGGGCGGCGGCGATTACCAACGCGAAACGGAATCTCTGGTTCACGCGACTCATCGTAAGGGCGCGGTGGAAAGGTTCCAATCGAAAGCTCGGTGCGGCTGGCGGCGGCGGAATGAAGTTTCCCGACGCTGGCGATTTGGGTTAAACTTGACCTGAGTCAAACTGGAATTGTGCGTGTCCCGGTATTATGCTCCTTGCTCCCGGCTGGCAACCGTTGCGCTGTCGGAGTGCGGTACGAGACCAAACATGAGACGAATTCAACTGATGCTGGGCGTGCTGGCGGCCGGGTGGGCCGGGGTGGCCGGGGCGGCGGATGTCGAAATGTTCGAGCAGTCGCCGATGAATTATTCGGCGACGACACCGCACGACGCGATCACGCGCTTGCAGGCGCAACTGGGCAACGCCGGGCCGGCGGGCAATTCCGACCGCGACCTGGTGGCGGGCCTGTTGCGCGAACTCCAGATTCCCGTCGAGAGCCAGGTGGTGGTCTTCTCCCGGACCAGTTTTCAGCGGCGGCGCATCAGCCCGGAGCGGCCGCGCGCGTTGTATTTCAACGACGACGTTTACATCGGCTGGGTGCCGGCGGGCTTGGTGGAAGTCACGGCGATTGATCCGCAGCTCGGCCCGGTGTTTTACACGCTGGACCCGTTGGAGGCTCGCACCAATTACGCCCAGAGTTTTATTCGGGACAGTGATTGCCTCCGCTGTCACGGCGGGACGTTCGTGCGCGACATTCCGGGCGTGTTCGTGCGTTCGCTTTACGCGGATGCGACCGGCGAACCGCTCCTCCAGGGCGGTTCGCAAGTGGTGGATTTCCGCACGCCGTTTGCCGAACGCTGGGGCGGCTGGTACGTGACCGGGAAACACGGCGTCGCGCTGCATCGCGGCAATGTTTTCACGCGGGTCGTGGACGGCGAACTGAACGTGGACTTCAAGCGCGGGGCCAATATCACCGACCTCTCCGGCTTCTTCGACACCAAGCGCTACCTCACCAACAGCAGCGACATTGTGGCGTTGCTCGTGCTCGAACATCAGACCGCGATGCAGAACGCCATCACCAGCGCGGGCATGCACTGCCGGCGGATGTTGGAGTATCAGCAGACGCTCCAAAAAGAACTGAAGGAGCCGGTCACGGAGGAACTCGCCTACGACAGTGTTCGCAGCGTGTTCAAAGGCGCGGTGCAGGATCTGGTGGACGATCTCCTGTTTCGCGGCGAGGCGGTGATGCCGGAGGGACTCGAGGGGTCGCCCGGGTTTCAAAGCGCGTTCCAACGCAACGCCCGGCGCGATGCCGAGGGCCGGTCGCTCAAGGACTTCTCGTTGCAGGGTCATTTGTTTGAGAACCGGTGCAGCTATTTGATCTATTCGGATTCGTTCCTGGCGCTGCCCGAGTTGTTGAAGAAGCGAGTGTACGCCCGGCTGCAGGAGGTTCTCACCGCGCCACAGGCCGAGCCTCGTTACGCCTATCTGGATCGCCCGGAACGGGTGCGGATCCTCAAGATTCTCCGCGCCACGCACCCCGAGTTTCAGAAATACCTCACGGCGCGGACCGGACCTTGATCGGTCAGGCCTCCCGCGCGGGGTGACGGTTGGCCGGCCTCACAGAATTCCCTCTCGTTTCGCCCCGGGCTTCATTATCCTGCGGGCGTCAGGAAACTTTGCATGACACCAAAACTCTTTGCCGAACTCGGCTTGTCCGAGGAATTGCTCAAGGCCATCAACAAACTGGGCTTCGAGCAGGCCGCGCCGATTCAGGCCGCGGCCATTCCGCTGCTGCTGGCGGGCCAGGACATCGTGGGGCAATCGCAGACCGGCTCGGGCAAGACGGCGGCGTTTGGCATCCCGGCGGTGGAGAAAGTGGATGCGGGAGTGCGCGCGGTGCAGGTGTTGGTGCTCTGCCCGACGCGCGAGCTGGCCATCCAGGTCTCGGAGGAAATCCACAAGCTGGCGTTCTTCAAGCGGGGCGTGAACGCGCTGCCGATTTACGGCGGGCAATCCTACGAACGCCAGTTCGACGGCCTGCGGCGCGGCGCGCAGATCGTCATCGGCACCCCGGGGCGCATCATGGATCACCTGCGGCGCGGCACGTTGCGCCTGGAGACGGTGAAGCTGGTGGTGCTCGACGAGGCGGACGTGATGCTCAACATGGGTTTCCGGGATGACATTGAACTGATTCTTCAGTCCGTGCCCAAGGAGCGGCAAACAGTTTTCTTTTCGGCCACGATGCCGCGACCCATCCGCGACTTGATCGAGAAACACGCACGCACGCCCGCGAACGTGAAGATCGAGCAAAAGGCGATGACCGTGCCGACCGTCGAGCAGGTGTATTACGAAGTGGATCGGCGGTTCAAGCTCGAGCTGCTGACCCGGCTAATTGACATTCACGACCTCAAGCTGGGCATAATTTTTTGTAACACCAAGCGCATGGTGGACGATCTGGTGGATCACCTCGAAGCGCAGGGTTATCTGGCCGACCGGTTGCACGGCGACATGACGCAAGCCATGCGTGATCGCGTGATGAACAAATTCCGCAAATCCGGGCTTGAGTTTCTGGTCGCCACGGATATTGCCGCGCGGGGAATTGACGTGGACGACGTGCAAGTGGTCTTTAACTACGACCTGCCCTACGACGGTGAGGATTATGTGCATCGCATCGGGCGCACGGGCCGGGCCGGGCGGGAAGGTCGCGCGATCTCGTTCGTGTCCGGTCGGGAGTTGTTTCAAATCCGGAACATCGAGCGTTACACCAACACGCGCATCCAGCGCGCGCGGGTGCCGACCATGGCGGAAGTGGAAGACGCGCGGGAGAACACGTTCCTCGCGAAAATCCGCGCCGCGCTGCAGGCGGGTGAAGCCAGGGACAACCAGCATTTGATCGAACGGTTGCTGGAGGAAGGTTTCTCCTCGACGGACATTGCGGCGGCTTGCCTGGCGTTGCTGCAAAGCGTCGAAGGCGCGGCCAAACCGAATACGGAAAGTTTCGAGCGCGCGGAACCACGGCGCGATTTTCCGACGACACGAGACAAGAGCCACGAGCACCGAGGGGGCGATGGATACGCACGCGATCCGCGAACCGGCTTGTTTCCCGGAGTCCGCACGGCGAAGAAGAAAACTGCCACCGCGCCGATCCCCGAACCGGCACGCCCCGAAAGAGCGCCGGCAGTAAAACCGGCCTCGACTCCGGATACCGGACTGGCGGTCGCCGCTCCGAAACCGGCAGCGGTTCACACGAAGCCGGTCGTCAGCGTTCCCAGAACTGAAATCAAACCTGCGCCGGAGAAAACTTATTCAGACGAGGAGATTTTGGCCGCGGTGAGAAATCCGGAACCCTCCGGGAAGAAGGGCTTCCACAAGAAGACCGCTCCGCCCTGGATGGAGAAAAAACCGGCGGAGAAGAAGCCACCCGCCAAAGGCAAACCAAGCCGCGCCACGCCCGCGCACCAAACCCGCCTGTGGATGAACCTCGGTGAAGCAATGGAGATCAAGCCGATTGACATCGTCAACGCCGTCGCGGGCGAAACCGGATTGCCCGGCAAAGTGGTCGGCACGGTGGACGTGCGCGAGCGGCATCTGTTCGTGGACGTGGCGACCGAGTACGCGAACGGGATCATCGCCAAATTGAATCGCGCGCAAATCAAAGGCCACAAGGTGAAAGTCAAAGTGGCGTGAACGCCCAAAAGGAAAACCCTCCCCATGAACCTTCCCGCCGCAGCCGCCGAGATAGCGAAGCAGGCGGCGTGGAGCAGGAGTCTTTGCCGCCTCCGCACGTCGGTGGCTACGGTTCTGGGGTTCAGCGCGCGAAATCAGGTTTGGAGCACTCTCATACCGTCCGCCCCGCGTCAGCGGAGCAGGCGACCGGCAGACCAGAAGGGAAGAACCTGATCGCCGACACACGATTGGGTGGCGACGATCAGAGCCGTCACCCAGAGCGAGCAGTCAAGTCGGTCGAGCGTTTGTTTCCCTTCGTGCTGCGAGCGGGGATTCTGATGATCGGTCGCGAGACGTTGGGGCGACACAAGGGCAAGCTGCATTTTGTCCTGATCACCGAGGACATTTCGGCAGCCATCCGCGCGGAGATTCTTGCGGACTTCAAACATTACCCGGTGGTGCAGCATTACGGGGCGGCCGACCTGGAAAAGTTTTTCAACGTCAAGGGAGCGAAGACGATTGGGTTCACAAAGTCGGGTCTCGCGCAATCCATTTATGCCGAACTCAAGGCTTACCGGATCAATCCGCATGTGACGCCGGCTCGGCGAGAGGTGGCGGCGAAGTCCCCGCAAACCGCCCACTGAAATAGGGTACGCCGCAGGTTACGCGGTTCTCGACGGGATTCGCCAGCAAACAGCAATTGCCCGTGGCTGCCGGCCGGATTGGTGGCGGAATCGTTGAGTCACCCCCGGCTGCCTCACGCTCGTTCAGGTGAGCGGTTCAGTGTTTGGATCCTGGCATTTGGCGTTTCGAAAAATTCTTTCCAGCCGAGATTGAAACCCGGCACGCGATTCCCTAGTCTGCGCGCATGAAATCACTCATTCCCGTCGGTCTGGCCCTCGTCCTCATCGCGTGCGCGGGTTGCGGTCAGCAGTCCGCCGGCAAGAAAACCTACACCCTCGCCGTCATTCCCAAGGGCACGACGCACGAGTTTTGGAAATCCATTCACGCCGGCGCGGTCAAGGCCGAGAAGGAACTCGTGGCCCAGGGCGTGCCGGTGGAAGTGATCTGGAAAGGGCCGTTGCGCGAGGATGATCGTGACCAGCAGATTCAGGTGGTGGAGAATTTCACCAGTCGCCACGTTAGCGGCATCGCGCTCGCGCCGCTCGATTCGCAGGCGTTGGTGAATCCAGTGGCCAACGCCGTCGCCTCGGGCATTCCGGTTGTGATCATGGACTCCGGGTTGAAGTCGGACAAATATCTCAGTTTCGTGGCCACGGACAATTTCAAGGGTGGACAACTGGCCGGGAGTTACCTGGCCAAGTTGTTGGACGGGAAAGGCAATGTCATCCTGCTCCGTTATGCCGTCGGCTCGGCGAGCACGGAAGAACGCGAGAAGGGATTTCTGGACGCGCTGGGCAAGTTTCCTGGGATCAAACTGATTTCCGACGACCAATACGCGGGTGCGACCCGGGAAACGGCGTACCAGGTGGCGCAGAATCTGTTGAACCGGTTCGGCGGCGAAGTCAACGGCATCTTCTGCGTCAACGAGAATTCAACCATTGGCATGACCAAGGCGTTGCGGGACATCGGCAAGGCGGGCGGCAAGGTGAAGATGGTCGGATTCGACGCCGGTTCGCAGTCTGTGCTCGACATGCAGAACGGCGACGTGCAGGGCTTGGTGGTGCAAAACCCGATGCTCATGGGCTACCTCGCGGTGAAGACGCTGATGGATCATTTGCAGGGCAAGCCGGTGGAAAAGCGCATTGATACCGGCGTGGTCCTGGTGTCGCCGGAGAACATGACCCAACCCGACATCAAGGATTTGCTCCATCCGCCGATGGACAAGTATTTGCAATAGGCGAAGCCGGCGGGCAGCAAAGAATTGGCTGGCAACCCCGCTGGAACTGGAGTAGATGAAGACCGTCCAAACGCGACGATTATGAAAGCGACACCAACCGAACCGAACAGCCATTCCCCACTGCAAGGCCTGGAGGAGTGGGAAGATTTTTTGAAGGAACGCTACCCGGATCCCGCCGCGGCGCCCGCCCAACCGTTTCAAGCCACGGATCCCAACAAACAGAAGGAGCAGTTCCGCAATTACGAAGCTGATGCCCGGCCCACGGTGCGCGAGTTCTATCGGCAGAATCATCGGCAGCAGACCTACGAGTTCGCGCAATCGAAGCGCAAGGAGTTCCTCTCCTTGAACCGTCGCACGATGGGAATCTGGGAAGCGGCCGAATATCTCAACACGCTGGTGGACGACAGCGATCCCGACACGGACCTCTCGCAACTGCAACATCTGCTCCAGACCTCGGAACATATCCGGGCCGATGGCCATCCGCGCTGGTTCATCCTGGCCGGCTTTGTTCACGACCTTGGAAAAATCCTCTGTCTGTGGGGCGAACCCCAGTGGGCCGTGGTGGGCGACACCTTTCCCACCGGCTGCCGGTACTCGGACAAGATCGTGTTCCCGCAGTTTTTTGCCGACAATCCGGACAGCCAGAATCCCCGCTTCCAATCGGCACTGGGCGTTTACGCGGAAGGCTGCGGTTTGGACCAGGTGCAAATGTCCTGGGGGCACGACGAATACATCTACCAGGTCACGAAAGACTACCTGCCGGAGGAAGCGCAATACATGCTGCGCTACCATTCGTTCTATCCGTGGCATCGGGAGGGTGAATACCAACACCTGACCAACGCGCGTGACCGCGAGCTGCTGCCCTGGGTGCAAAAGTTCAATCCGTACGATCTCTACACCAAGAGCCACACCAAACCGGATGTAACCGCGCTGCGCCCTTTCTACGAAGAACTGATTGCGGAATACTTTCCCGCCAAGTTAAACTGGTAAGGCCTCGCCGGACGGATTGGGACGCCGTGCCGCGCGCGGCGTCGGCAGCTTCGGGTCACGCCTTGGCCGCCTGAATGAACGCGCGCACTTTTGCGTGGTCCTTTTTCCCCGGGGCGGATTCCACCCCGCTGGAGACATCCACGCCGAACGGTTGAACGGCGCGCACGGCTTCGGCCACATTTTCCGGGGTTAAGCCCCCGGCCAGGAAAATGGGCCGGCCCAGTTCCATGGCCTCGACTGCCAGATCCCAGTTGAACTTGGCGCCCGTCCCGCCGTGAGCATTGGGGGAAAAAGCATCGAGCAACCAGGCGTCCGTTTGATATTGAGGCAGCGTGGCGAGCGAACTCGCATCGCGCACGCGGAACGCCTTCATGCTCATCGCGCCGAATTGCGTGCAGAACTCCGGCGGTTCTTCGCCATGAAATTGGAGCAGGCTGACGCCACAGTCGCCCATGGCGCGCAGCACCAGGTCCGCCGGTGGATTCACGAACACCCCAACTTTCACGACGAACGGCGGCAGGGCGCGGGCAATCTCGGCCGCGGCCGAGAGGGAGAGCTGGCGCGGGCTGTGTTCGTAAAACATCAGCCCGATCATGTCCGCGCCCGCTTCGGCGGCGGCCAGGCCGTCGGCCACACTGGTGATTCCGCAGATTTTTACTTTCACGCTCATGCGCAGGTGCCGGGAAGTTACGCGAAGTCCGGTCACTCGGAAAGCCGCGTTCTTCCGGTGGAGTGGCCACGGGCGCGCTTCAGCTACTTGCAGGTGGCGCTGGTCGCGCTGCGACCAACGCGTCCGCGCCGAGCAGGCGGAATTGGGCAGGTGCGACGTTCCGATGTGTCGCTCCCACGCAGCGCGACTCCTCGCACCGCTCGAAGTGGGCGCAGCTTGCAACCAACTGAGATGCGCCAACTGGCCGGGCAACCACTTGCGGCCGGCGAGTTTCATTGCCGAGTTCATCCGTCGCTTGACTTGAAGTGGCGATTTCGGAAGTATCCCGGCAGTCGTATGGCGGTCAAAAGCAGTAGCCGAAAGCGTCGTTCAGCTCGCGAGCAATCCCGGGTGCTGGATGTGCAGATTCAGTTCATGGAAGGGGTGGTTCGTCGAGATCCCCGCTACGTTGAGGCGCTGCAATTGCTGGGGGACAACTACACCAAACGCGGTCGCTACAGCGAGGGGCTGACGGTGGACGAACGGCTCGCCGAACTGGAGCCCGAGAATCCTCTGGTGTTTTACAACCTGGCGTGCAGTTACTCGCTCACGGACCAATGCGACCACGCCGCCGACGCCATTGAAAAGGCTCTGCGCCTCGGTTACTGCGACTTCAAGTGGCTCGCCAAAGATCCGGACCTGAAAAAACTCCGCCAGCATCCGCGCTACGCTCAGGTTCGCGAAGCCATCAAGCGGCTCAAGTCCCAGCGCGATTAGCCCGGGCTGGTTTTTCGGCGGCGGCTTCGGTAGTCTTTCTGCATGAACGTCACTGTCCGGGGGCAAACCCGGCATTACCGCACGGTCACTTTTGATTCCGACCGGAACCAGGTGCGGCTGATCGAACAACGGTTGCTCCCGCACGAGTTCAAGCTCCTGGCCACACGCGATTATCGCGCGACCGCAGAAGCGATCCGCGACATGGTGGTGCGCGGTGCCGGTGCCATCGGCGCGACGGCCGCTTACGGACTGGCGCAAGGCGCGCGCGCGTTTCGCGGGACGGACCGGGGAAAATTTTCCCGCCACGTCACCACGGTTTACACCACGCTCAAGGCGGCGCGACCCACGGCTGTTGATCCGGTCAATGCGATGGATCAGGTGCGCCGGGCCATGGCGCGCGGTCAATCAGTCGCGGAACAACAGTCCCTGGCGCTGGCGGCGGCGGAAACTTTCGCGCACGAGGACGTGCGGCATTGCGAGCAGATCGGCCGGCACGGCGCCAAGTTGATTCGTAACGGCATGAAGGTGTTGACCCATTGCAACGCCGGCTGGCTGGCATTTGTGGACATCGGTTCGGCCACGGCTCCGCTGTATGCGGCGCAGGCGGCCGGTAAAAAATTTCACGTCTTCTGCGATGAGACGCGGCCGCGCTCGCAGGGGGCCACGCTCACCGCCTGGGAACTGGCGCAACAGGGCGTGTCGCACCAGATCATTGCCGACAACGCCGCCGGTCATCTGATGCAACGCGGCGAGATTGACCTGGTGATCGTGGGCAGCGACCGGACGCTGGGGCGCACGGGCGAGGTGGCCAACAAGATCGGCACTTACACCAAGGCGGTGCTGGCGCGGCGTCACGCGATTCCATTTTACGTGGCGATCCCGCTCTCGACGATTGACTGGCAGCTCAAGCGCGGGCGCGACATTCCGATTGAGGAACGACACGGGCGGGAAGTGCTCGGGGCGTGGGGGATTTTGAACCCGCCACGCACCAGCAGATCCAGCCGCAAGTCTGCGGAGCGGGTCTATGTTCGCGTGGCCAATGCGACGAGCGGCGCGCGGAATCCAGGCTTCGACGTGACACCGGGAGAGTTGATCACTGGTATCATCACGCCCGTCGGAATTTTCCAGCCGCAGGAACTGTGGGCGCGACGGGCCGAGCTGGGATTTAATCACAACCAAACGGAATCAATATGAAACTGAAGTATCTGCTCGCGATTGGTCTTGGATTGACGCTGCTGACGGTGATCGTCCTGGCACAAACCAATCCGCCCCGGCGCGCGCGCGTGCCACAGAGCCGGATGATCAGCGTCGAAGTGACGAACTCCCTGGGCGCCATCACCAATGGGCCCGTGGTGGTCGAGACCTTCCGGATCACGCAGTCGTGGTCAAATCCCGCCGCGGCGAACAATCCGTTCCTGGCCACGAATCCCGCGTATCTGCGGATGATTCAAGCCAAATTCATCTGGACCAATACCACCTTTGAAGCGTTCCGACCAAACTCGTTGAGTCAGCTCATTTGGTCCAATTTCCTGGCGCACACGAATGGACGAACCGTGCGCATTTGGTCCGAGCGCACCCGCCCGCCCGGCTGGCCGGCGAAGCCGCCGGTGGTGACCTGGAATACGAACAGCGTCATTTGGGGACTGCGCGGGATCACCGCATTGAGTCCGTGCTGGCAGGACGAAGGCAACCCGGGGCAACTTCCGCTCACGGCCCTCTCCCGTCGCCATGCCTACACGCGCGGACACCAGATGGGTTCCGAGGGATTCAACGACCGCCATGCCGGAGCCAAGGTGTGGTTTCTCACGCTGGCGAATAAGTTGGTGGAGGTCCGGATCAAATCGTCCGTAACCCGAACGTCGAAGGCGGCCAACGGCGCGAACCGGGATTACACCCTTTTCCTGTTTGATCGCGACTTGCCGGACTCCATCCAACCCCTGCGAGTCATTGGCAGTGCGGAGTTGCAGACGAAGTACCCGGCGCCCAGGCAAGGCGTGGTGCCGTACCCGATCTTCGGCACGGAGCAAGGCGGCTCTGTCAGCACCGGTGTCGCACCGTTGGTGGTCAACACCTGGAAAGGTGGCGATTCCGGCTCGCCCAACCTGCTGCCGCTTCCTGGGGAGCTGGTATTTTTTAGCGGCCGCTCCACGACGGGACCTTCGCCGGAAATGCAGGCGGACATGGATGAACTCTGTCGGAAAGCAAACTTGGACCCGATGAAATATCAGTTGCAGTGGGTGGACTTGTCGGCGTATCCGAGCTACTGACCGGAGAGATGGTGCGCGCTGCAGGTTTCGAACCTGCGACCCCTACCGTGTGAAGGTAATGCTCTACCACTGAGCTAAGCGCGCGACCGTCGCCACAGTAATCATTCGCCCGAAGATTTCAAGCCTTCTTCCGCAACCTGTCAGCGCCGCACCAGAATCGGGACAGCGCCAGCTTCGGGTGGGAGCCCGGTCTGTGTAACTCGTTCTGCCATGCGCTGTCCAATCGGATAGGCCGGCGATGCGGTTGGCGGCACGACCGTTGCTAGAAGTCATGGACGTGCAGGTCGTAAATTTCGCACCTTCGGCAGAACGCCACCCAACCAACGGGGAAATCGCTCTGGTCCTGGTCTTCGCCTTCGTCACCAAACTCGCCCAACGGGTCGGGTTCAGACCTGGGCGTCTCAAGCTACTCCTAATCCCGGCGCTCCTCGCGCTGGCCGTCAGTCAATCCTGCTGTCGCGCGGGCGAACTGCAGGTGGCGTTGGCTGCGGTATTCACTCCGGTAGCCACCAATGCTGTGGTCGGCAACACTCACGAGTATTCACTTTCATTCACTCGACATCCCACCAGTTTTGACTTGGACGAAGCCCCGGCCGCGGTGGGGAAACCTGCGCGTCAAAGTTTCCCGGGCTTGGTGCTCGTGCCGCCGCAAGCGCGGATGGGTTTTTTCGAATCCCTGCTGTCCGGTCAACCGGGCAATGGATATTTTGGCATCCTGAATTTTCAGGTCGGCTACGGGCAGGGGTTCAGTCCGGATTCCGACATTGTTCGTGGCCGCAACGGCACCGGACTCGAAGAACCTTCGTATGTTTTCCTCAAGCGGATCGTCCGATTTTAGCTGCGGCTTCACTTGCCCGGCTGCGACGCACCGATGCCGTCCGGCAGTTTCGTTCAGGTGAGTTCCAACTGATCCGCGTCCACTTTCACGGCGGCGGCCTGGTTGATGAAATCCAGCCGTAGCAGGACGGTGGTCCGCCCGTAGCGTTTTTCCACCCAGCCTTCGATTCCTTGCAACGGGCCGGACTTGATCTTCACGCGCATCCCTTCACCGATGGCCGGGGCGAGCCGGATCTCGAGATCGGTCTCCAGCGCCGCGAGAATCTCCCTCAACTGGCGGGTGAAGGTTTCCTGGTCAAACACCTCCAGCAGATTCGCCACGTGGTCGTTCTGGCGGACGGAGCCTTTCTGCAGCGGGTCGAGTTGCAGGAAGACGTAGCCTGGGAACAGCGGCTTCTGGAACACGACAGTTTTGCCCCGGTATTTATGAGCCGAGGCATAACAGGGCAGCGTGGTGGCAAAACCCTGGCGAGTACAATACTCGACCAGTTTCTTTTCCCGCCGCGGTCTGGTGTGGGCAACGAACCAAAGCAAGTCTGACACGCGCGGGAGAATTCGTTAGAACCGCCGCCAAGTCAATCCGAAGCTGACGCCGTGAATCTGTAAGCGGTGCATCTCGAAGTTGTTGGTGATTTTGCTGGACTACCGTGTTCTGCTGGTGATAGAGTCGCCGCGTGGACACGGAAATTGAGTTACAAGGGCGCCGGATTTCGGCGTCGGAGCTGGCCTGGCTGGCGGACTGGGTTGCGGGGCATCGGCAGTGGAGTCGCAAACGACTGGCCCGGGAATTGTGCCAGCG
>CAZLOH010000071.1:0-14120 GCA_964561105.1 uncultured Bifidobacterium sp.
GCCTGGCTGTCATGAACACTGGCGCTGGTCAGCAGCGGGCTGACCGGTATGTCGCGTCAATCGTGTCCAGATGCAGCTTGTAGCCGACCCAGCTTTCCTGATGTCCTTTGCTGTTGCGTTTGCAGCCGACGTCGCAACGCGCGGGCAGGTCGGCCAGATTCTCGGCCAGCGAACGGGCGGGTTGAAGTTCCAGCCGTCTGGGCGGCGCGGGCGGGCGGGCGTTATCGTGCCTGCCGCCGCATCACGTCGTCCTGGCGCGACGCGAACAAATGGTGGCTGACCTGCCCGCGGCCTTCGCGTTGGTGAAGCAAAAATACGGGGGCAATTATCCGAGCATGATCTCCTTCATCACTGGCCCGAGCCGCACCGGCGACATCGAACGCATCCTGGTGCTCGGCGCCCACGGGCCGAAAAAACTGACGATTTTTTGCTGGTAACAATCTGACGCGACTCTCGCAAACATCGGGAAGGGCCGACGACGGGCGGTTACTTCATCCGGCCCAAGCCCAAATCGGTAGCCAGATGGCGAAACTCTTGGTTATCCGGGGCTGCGGTCGCCGCTGCCTGCACAATCTGGCGGGCTTCGTCAAAGCGTTGCTGCTGGATGAGCAGGTTCGCGTAACTGGATACGAGGGCAGGATTGGCCGGACTCAGGCTGGTGGCCAGTTGAAAGGCCTGCTCGGCCTCGGCGAGATATTTTTGATTCACCAACAAGTTGGCCTGACCTAGGATTTGCTTCACATAAGCGTCACGCGGCACCTCGCCGAGGCTCGGGTCGGCGAGCAGGGCCTGGGTCGTCTGTCGCCAATAGTCCAGGGATTGGCTGGCGCGCTCCGGCGAGAGTGCGTCGGCGGTGCCACCGGCGCGCAGTTCGGTGACGGGCCCCAACGTGGTGGCTGCGCTGTAAAAGGATTGTAGCGGAAAAGATTCTTCGAGCGCGAATGAAAGACTGGGATTCTTTTGCAACAGCGTCTGCAGCAGCCGTTCGTTGATGGCCATGACAGCGACTTGCCCTGAGACTTGGATCTTGCCGTCGTTAATCGCGATGTCTTCGCCAGGACGAACTTGCCTTGGCTCATTGGGAAATTGCTGGTCGTGCTCCACCCGTTTCCGCGCATCGGTCAGGTAGGTTTGAAAAGCGCTTCGGCTTTCGTCGGCGGTCAAGGTATCAAGGCGATCGGCAAAGCGGAAGGTGAGGTAATCAAGGTAAGAGCTGTTGGCAAGCGCGTTCTGGCTGAGGACAATGTGAAATTCGGCGTCGCCAGTTTCCGTGAGCAGCAGGGGGATGTACTGGCCGGCATTGTTGCCACCCACATAGACCATGCCGGGCCGCAGAGCATCCAGCACGGCGTGGCCGTAATCGAGGAGTTGTTGGGCGGGCCACAAGTGAGTCTGCTCCGCGACACCGAACATTTCATTGACGGCGGGCATTAGCGCTTCCAAACCCGGTGGCGCGTTCGTCCCGTTCCGCAATGTTCGCACGGCGGCAAACCAATTTGTGGTTTCCTCCCACCGACCGGCTTCGGCCGCCGCGAAGAAGCGATTCACTTCCTCGGGCACAGCCAGATTGAGCTGCCGGGCCAACGCAGCCACGATCTCCTTCCGGTTGCGCGCGAACTGCCTGACTTTCTGAGCGACAATTTCTTCCGCTGGACGCGCAGGGGCGGCTGTGATGCTCGAGCGAGTTCGTTGAGCGTTGCGACTCCGGTTCGAGTGTCCAACTGTTGTCCGCTCGGTGGATGAGCGGGCGGGGTCGGCTGGTGGTGCAGGCGGCGGCGGTCGCAAGAAATTGACCAGCAACAGCAGCAGGCTGCCGACCAGGGCGATGCCCGCCAGCCGGACCAGCCGGGGCAAGCCGCCCGACGGCGGTTGAGTGTTTCCTTTCATGCGGTCCAGAGATTACTCTTACCCAATAGACACCGGGAGCAACGGAATTTGTATAAATCAATTGTGGAAAAATAACAAGCCGGTTCGCCAAGTCAGATGCACCCGATCCAGTCGCAGGATATGTTCGGTGAAACGCGGCGCTTTCAGCACATACTGTGAGTGCTCATGCTCCAAATCTCCGGCAGCGAGGAGCGGACGACGACTCCGGCGATGGAGCAAAGCATTGCACTGCTGGCGGTGCTGGTTTTCGCAGCGGAAAAACATTGCCACGCAGGTTCTTCGAGTCTCGCGGAACCTTCAACATGTGCGCGTTTCCGGTGCGACCTTGTTCGGATTCAAGGGCACGGGCAAAGGAATGTTCAGCAAGGGAATCGGAATCGAATTCGAGGATGGTGCTACCCCTGCCCTGCAGGATCGCCCCGGTTAAGGGCTGAACAACTTACTTGGGCAGCTTGCGCAGCAATCCCCTCGCCCGGCTCACCCAAACGCGGTCGCGCTTGCGCTGGAAGGCCGGGGCGTGCGGGTCTTCGGTCAGCACGGCACTGAGTTCAGCGCGGGCGAGGTCGGGCTGATTCTTCGCGAGATACAGCTCGGCGAGTTGCACCTTGGCGCGGGGATAGGAATTGTTCGCCACCACGAACTGCCAGGATTTCAGCGCGTCTTCGGTCTCGCCCAAGGCCGCCAGCGTTTCGGCGTAGGCCATGGCGGTGTAATTGTATTCGTGCTTGGGATTTTCCCGTAGCACGGCCTGGAGCAGTGGCTTGGCCTCGGCTGGACGTTTCAAGCGCAGCAGGCATTGGCCCAGATGGGCCTGGGTGTCGAGGTCGTTGGGATCGCGCTCCAGCGCCGCGCGGTAGCTGGTTTCGGCTTTGGCAAGCTTGCCTTGCTGAAAGTAAACATCACCCAGTTGCGAGTGATGATGCGCCTTGTCGAGCAGATGAATCTGAGCTTGAAGCTCCTTGACCCGCTGGCGGCTTTGCGATCCGGGCAGTTCAAAGCCGCGCATGGCTGACGGGCCTCGAAAGACGAGGAAAAAATAGAGCACTGTCGAGAGACCGGGAAAAAATACCATGATGGCGACCCAGATCCACTCCTGCCGGCGAATGGCATCCACGATCATCCAGATGTAAAACCCCGCGATCAGCACCGCACCCAACCCGTTGAGCCAGGCATGGAGGTGGGACACTGCCGCCGGGCCGGAGTCGTCGTAAGAATCCATCGGCGCAGCCTAATCAAGGCTTCTGCGCGCTGGCAAACAAACTCTGCCCGGATCACACTGGGCGCGTGCCGAAACAAAACGTGCGCCGTCCACGATCTCGCACCGGCTCGAAGCGCTGTGCTTCGAGCCGGCGGATGACCGATGCCGGACAACTCCGAGCCGGGTCGGAGCCCGGCGCTCCGGTCGCTGCCTTGCGCCGCGCCTACGAACTCATGCGCGCGCGCTTTGGCCATCAACGCTGGTGGCCAGGTGAAACTCCGTTTGAAGTCTGCGTTGGCGCCATCCTCACCCAGAACACCAGTTGGACAAATGTGGAGCAAGCCATCGCAAATCTCCGAGCCGCTCGTGTGCTGGACGCGAAGAAAATGTTCGCGCTACCGGAAGCAACACTTGCCCAACTCATCCGGCCCGCCGGCTATTTCAACGTGAAAGCCCGCCGGTTGCGCGCTTTTCTCCGCGTGCTCGTGGAGGAATATGAAAGGCAACTGCCGCAGTTGTTTGCCGGCGAAATCACCCCGGTTCGCGCCCGGTTGCTGGCCATCAACGGCATCGGACCGGAGACGGCGGACAGTCTGTTGCTCTATGCGGGCGGGCAGCACAGCTTCGTCGTGGACGCATACACGAAAAGAATTTTTTCGCGTCATCAGTGGTGTTCCACCGAGGCGGATTACGACTCGGTAAAACGGCTGTGCGAATCCAGTTTGGATGAAAAGCCCGTCTCCGCGCGCCTGGATTACTGGCAGGATTACCACGCGCAACTGGTCATGGTGGGCAAACACTTCTGCCGCCCGCGAGCGCCGAGCTGCGAGGAATGTCCACTGAGGCCGTTGCTGCCCGCGCCGGTTCACAGTACTGCTTGAGCACCGCCCGCGCCCCAATCAGATCGCGAAGTCGGTGTATTCCGGTTGCACGGCTTCGGTGGGTGGAAAGAGCATTCCGGCGGCGACCGTCGCATTCGTGCCTTGCTCGATCAGGATGAACGAGCCGGTGAGCCGGTTGGTCGCGTAACCGTCATACACCAGCGGCTTGGCCACTCGGAAGCGGATCACGCCGATGTCGTTGGCGCGGAGTTCGGTCGGTCCGGCTTCGAGGTCGAGGGTTTCCATGTTGATCCGGCCTTCGACCCGGACGACGACGGCTTGCACCGTCTGGGCGCCATGTTTGAGCAGGTATTTTTTCCCGGCTTGCAACGGACGGACATTCATCCAACAGACCCGGGCGGGCAAATCGCTGCCCATCCCGGGCATCAGTTCGAGACCCACGATCACGTCGCCGCGGCTGACATCAATGTCGTGCTCGAGACAGAGGGTTACGGATTGCGGGCAGAAAGCCTCCGACAGCGAACCGTCGTAGGTCCAGATGTCCTTGATGGCGGTCTTGACGCCGCCCGGCAGGATGACCACGGGCTGCCCTTTGCGCACAATCCCGCCCGCGATTTGGCCGCTCAAACCGCGAAAGTCGTGCAGCGCCGTGTCGGTCGGATCGTTCGGCCGGTTCACCCATTGCACCGGAAACCGAAAGCCGTTCAGATTCCAGTCGCTCGCGATGTGAACCGTTTCGAGGTGCGCCAGCAAGGTCGGCCCCGGATACCACGGCGTATGTTGGGAGCCCTCCACCACGTTGTCGCCGTGCAGCGCGCTGATGGGAATGAATTTCACATCGCGAAACACATCGAGCTTGGGGAGAAAATCCTCGATGGCGTCGCGGATTTCCTGAAATCGCTCCTCCTGCCAGTCCACCAGGTCCATTTTGTTGACGGCGATCACCAGGTGCGGAATACCCAGCATGGCCGCGATGAACGTGTGCCGGCGCGTTTGCTCGATCACGCCCAGGCGCGCGTCCACCAGCACGACGGACAGGTTCGCCGTGCTCGCCCCGGTGACCATGTTGCGCGTGTATTGCACGTGGCCGGGCGTGTCGGCGACGATGAATTTCCGTTTCGGCGTGGCGAAGTACCGATACGCCACGTCAATCGTGATGCCTTGTTCGCGCTCGGCGCGCAGGCCGTCGGTGAGATTGGCGAGGTTGATCTGGCCGCCGCCGGTGAGGTCGGCGGATTTCTCCAGCGCCTCAACCTGATCCTCCATCAGCGACTTCGAGTCGTAAAGCAGGCGGCCAATGAGCGTGGACTTGCCGTCGTCCACCGAACCGCAGGTGTTGAAACGGAGAATTTCGATTGAATGCATGGTGTTCGGGAAAAGTTAAATCGGTTAAATGAGTGGTTGGTTAAGTGAGCGAGTGGTTTCCTTGTTTAACTCATTTAACCATTCAACCAGTCGCACATTAAAAATATCCGGCCTTCTTGCGATCTTCCATCGCGGCTTCGCTGGCCTTGTCGTCGGCACGCGAACCGCGCTCGGTGACGCGCGCGGCGGACACCTCGCCGATGATGTCATCCACGCTGTCCGCCGGGGATTCAATCATGCCGGTGCTGATGAGATCACCGATGGTGCGCACGCGAACTACGAGTTTTTGGATCGGCTCGGCCGGTTTCGGGCGGGCGCCCTGGTACGGATCGGGCCGGGCCGGATCCGTGTGCGGGGGCGGGAGCGGCAACCACTGGCCGCCCCGGCGAAAGCAGTCGCGCTCGTGGCTGAAATAAATCCGGGGCACTTCCAGCTTCTCGCGCTTGATGTATTGCCACACGTCCATCTCGGTCCAGTTCGAAAGCGGAAACACGCGCATGTTCTCGCCGGGGTTTACGCGGGCGTTGTAGAGATTCCAAATTTCGGGCCGCTGTCCCTTGGGATCCCATTGACCGAAGCTGTCGCGGAAACTGAAGAAGCGTTCCTTGGCGCGGGCTTTCTCCTCGTCGCGGCGCGCACCGCCGATGGCGCAGTCGAACTGAAACTCCTCGATGGCGCCGAGCAGCGCGGGAATCTGGAGTTTGTTCCGGCTGATCTCCCCCGGAGCGGGCTGCGCCACGCCTTTGGCGATGGCATCCTCGACGGTGCGGACGATCAGTTTCGCGCCGAGTTGACGGGCGCGCCGGTTGCGGAACTCGATCAGCTCGGGAAACTCGTGACCGGTTTCGATGTTGAGAAAGGGGAACGGGATGTCCGCCGGGCGAAACGCCTTTTCCGCGAGGCGCAACAGGCAGATGGAATCCTTGCCGCCGGAAAAGAGCAGCGCCGGCCGCTCGAATTCCCCGGCCACTTCCCGCAGGATGTGAATGGCTTCGGTTTCCAGGTACTGCAAATGGTCGAGATGGTAACTGCTCACGCTGTAGATAAAGTGGAATTGAGTGGATGAGTTAAATCAGTGATTGGTTTGGCGGCTGATTGCGGCGAAGCAGCGGAGTGCTCGTTGATCAAATCTTCAAGCCATTCCAGGGATTCAGCATCGGAACTGCCGGCTTCGTAAGCAGGTGGGGTTTCTCTCAATCTGAGATTTTCACCCTGCTTGCGATTCCGCAGATAGCGCAGATAACCATTAAGCAATTTCAAGACGTGCCAGGCGGCGGACTTCATCGAGGCGAGCTCGGCGGCAGGAACGTAGTTCTCATCGGCACAGACGTTCAAGTCATCAATCAATTCCTCCAGTGAGCCGCGCGAGATGAGGGTAAATTTGATCTGGTCGAGAAAATGAAACCGACCGTGTCCCTCGGCCAGGTTGTTGGTCAGTGACACCGCAGCGCGCCGAACCTGGCTCGCAAGTCCAAACTTCTCAAAGTCGGGAAGCTGCCTGGCCACACGATACATGACGACACGAAACTCGCGCGCAGCCTTATAGACTTCGAGGTCTTCAAAAGTCCGATACTCCAGCTTTCCCGCGTAATTCACCGTTTGCTCGCTCATCTAACTGATTTAACCAATCACTTGTTTAGCCGCCTCTAAATGCCCGACCCCATTCTTTCGCCGCCCCAGGCCGCGTGCAGACCGCACTCGCGCTTTTCGTCGGCCTTGGCGGGATCGAAGTAATCCCACTCGTTCGGGAGCCCATGCTGCCTGAGATACGCCTCCATGTCCATGTCGCTCCAGTAAAACACCGGACTGACCTTGATGGTCTGGAAATTTTTGTCCACCACCACGATGTCCAGCCCGGCGCGATTGGGATTTTGCACCTGGCGCAACGCGGTCAACCAGATGGTCGGCGCCAGTTCGGTCATGCCGCGTTTGAAGGGTTCGAGCTTCATCACGGCGCTGAACTCTTTGAGCAGATGCTCGTTGGCCTCGGTCGGGTCAGGCGGTCCGCCGTGAATGGCATCGTAGTGAGCAACAGTCATCCGGGGAACAAAAGCCTTCACGTTGAGCTTGAGCTGCTGGTTTACCGACTGAGCGTGGCGGTAGGTGGCCGGCCGATTGTAACCGTGATCCGCCCACAACACCGGAATGTCCGGCTGCGCTTGAGTCGCCAGATGCAGGATAACGGCTTCGTAAGGACGATAATTCGTGGAAACAATGGCGCGTCCCTTGGCCTGGGCGACGGCCCATTTCACAATTTCGAGCGCGGATTGGTGGCGCAGCGTTTGGTTGGCGTTGGTGATTTGTTCAGCGGTCATGGTGTCAGCAACTGTGAAAATGGCTCTGGCGAGCCGGGAAAAGTTGGTTCGGTCACGACTGCCTCAAATGGAAAACCCGGTGGCCGGCTCAGTCAACAACACCCGGTCGCACCAGTCGCCGAAGGTTTCGCGATTGAAACGCTCATTCACATAGCGGGTCAGCACCGGGCGCAATTCGTTTTCAATCTCCGCGTCCTTGACCACTTCCTTCCACACCCGGGCCATTCGCGTGCCGGCCACGTCGCCGCCGAGCCAGATTTGGTAACGGCCCGGCGCCTTGCCCACGAACGCCAGCTCCGCCGTGTACGGTCGCGAGCAGCCATTCGGGCAACCGGTGGAACGAATGACGATTTCCTCACCGGCCAGGCCGACCGCTTCACAGAGCTTTTCGAGACGATCCAACAATCCGGGCAACATGCGTTCGGATTCAGCCAGCGCCAACCCGCAGGTCGGCAGCGCGGGGCACGCCAGCGCTGCGGCGTGCAGAGGCGTGGTCTGGCGCAGACCGGTCTTGATGCCGTGTTGGTTGAGCAGTTCGTTGATGGCGTCCCGATCCTCCTCGGGAACATTGGCCAGGATGACGTTCTGGTTGGGTGTCAGGCGGAATTCGATGTCGGAGAATTTTTCGGCCACCTGGCGCAACGCGGTTTTCAAGCGATGCCCCTCCACGTCCTTGACGCGACCACATTCGACGAACAAGGTGAGAAACCACCGACCGTCGGCCGCCTGCCGCCACCCATACAGGTCGCCATTCGTGGTAAATCGGAACGGGCGGGCGGGTTCGAGCTTGCAGCCCGCGCGCTTCTCGATTTCGGCGCACGTCCAATCCACACCGCGCTCCTCCACCACGTATTTGAGCCGCGCGTGCTTGCGGTCGGCACGGTCGCCAAAATCCCTGTGCAACATCAGCACCGCCTTCGCGAAATCCGACAGCCGTTCGCGTGGGAGAAAGCCCACGACACTCGCCAGGCGCGGATACGTGGCGGCGTTGCCGTGACTCCGTCCCATGCTGCCGCCGACCGCAAGATTGTAGCCCACGAGCTGGCCGTCTTCGACAATCGCGATGTAACCCTGGTCGTTCGTGAAAACGTCCACGTCATTCGCGGGCGGGACGGCGAACCCGGTCTTGAATTTCCGCGGCAGGTACCGCTGGCCATAGAGCGGGTCCACGAAATCCTTGTTCTCCGGTTCATCCAGCTTCAACTGCACGCCGTCCACCCAGATGGCATGGTAGGCCCGGGTTCTCGGCGCCAACTCCGTGGCCAGCCGTCGGCAGTCGGCATACACCTGTTCGCGCGCCAACGTGTAAGCCGGCGTGGGCGGGCCGGTGACATTGCGGTTCACATCACCGCACGCGGCCAGCGTGGAGAGCAACGACTCGTTGATGCCTTTGACCACGGCGCGCAGGTTGGCTTTGAGGATGCCGTGAAACTGGATCGTCTGCCGAGTGGTCACACGCAGAGTGTTGTTGCCATAGGTGGCGGAAAGGCCGTCGAAGATTTTCCACTGACTCGCCGTCATCACGCCGCCGGGAATACGACTGCGCACCATCATGATGTAATGTTTGCTGATTTTGCGCCGATCACGGTCATCCTGCTGATACGAGCCGTGGAACTTCAAAAACTCATAGTCATCCTGGGAAAAGTGGTCCGTAGCAGTGTCGGCAATGGTGGCTGCAATAGTACCGGCAAGAGTCGGGATTGCCGACTTGATGTCTTCGTTGTGCGACAGTTTAACGGTTGCTTCTGTTGTCTCCATAATCAATAAACAAAGAGCCTAGCAAAGTTTTTCATCAGGTCGAGAACTCATTTTAATATAGTCTAGTCATTTACTAGACATTCAACTTTGACCCGATTGCTCAGCGGCGGGTTTCGCAGTTTGCCTGCGTTCCAAAGTTTCGTCCTCCCACGAGGCCGGATCATCGAGTGATTCAAGGTGAGTGAACACGACTGCGTCAGAAACGGTGCGGCGAATGTCATCCTCGATGCGCTCCAGCAATTCATGCCCGCGCTGCACCGTCCAATCGCCCGGGACGAGGACATGCACCGAAACGAACCGTTGCGCCCCTGCTTGTCGTGTGCGCAAGGCATGGAACTGAACTCCCGCTTGTTCGTAAACCTGAAACACCTGGCGCACTCCGGCCACGTCACTCGCCGACAACGCCATGTCCATGAGTCCACCAATCGAACGTCGCACGATACTCACGCCGGCCCACACGATGTTGGCCGCCACCAGCAAAGCCACCACGGGGTCCAACCATTGCCAATGAGTAAAAATAACCAGGCTAAGGCCGGCCACGATCCCCACGCTGGTCCAGACATCCGTGAGCAGGTGTTTGGCATTGGCCTCGAGGGTAATGGAGTTGTGTTTGCGTCCCGCGCGGAGGATGAGCAGTGCCACGACCAGGTTTACGGCGGCGGCGGCGAGGGAAACGATCAACCCGACGCCGAGCTCTTGTAAAGGCTTGGGCGTGATCAGCCGCATCACGGCAGCGACGCCAATACTGACCGCCGCGACGAGAATCAATCCCCCTTCCAGGCCGCTCGAAAAATATTCCGCCTTGCCGTGACCGTAGGCGTGGTCCTCGTCCGCCGGTCGCGCGGCGATGGTCAACATGATCAGCGCCATGATGCCACCAATGAGATTGACGAGGGATTCAACCGCGTCCGAGAGCAACCCCACCGAGCCGGTGATGAGATACGCGGCCGTCCGCAGCCCAATCGTGAGCAAGGCCGCTCCGATGGACAACCACGCATAACGGGTGAGGAATGAGCGATTCACGCCAGGCGGATTAGACACCATCGAGCCGCTTTCGCCAAGCCCACAACCCAAACCTCCGCCTCGGCGAAATTCTTCCGTTGCCGCCAGGGCGCGGCGCAAGCCCGCCGCGAATCGCCTTTGCGCCGTCGTCTTTATGCTTGCCGGGCGCGACCGGCTGGGAAATCATTTCCGCAATGAATCGCCTTTTGCTCTCCAGCATTGTCCTGGTCGGTTTCGTTGCGACCACGGGTTGTCACACCTCCTCTCACGCCAACGCCCAAAACTCTCCGCCGGCCGGCTTCACCGCGCTGTTCAATGGCAAGGATCTGTCGGGTTGGTGGGGGGCCAGCACCGAAGACCCGCGGGGTTATCTGGCGCTGTCGCCGGAGAAGTTCAAACAGAAACAGGATGCAAGCTTGGCCGACATCCAACAGCACTGGTCAGTGCAGAACGGCGAGCTGGTCAACGACGGCAAGGGACTTTATCTGACGACGGACAAGAACTACGGCGATTTCGAGTTGTTGCTCGAATACAAAACGGTGCCCCTGGCCGACAGCGGAATTTATTTACGCGGCTGCCCGCAGGTGCAGATCTGGGATTACACGGAGAAGGAAAAATTCAATCTCGGTTCGGACAAAGGTTCCGGCGCGCTCTGGAACAACAGCCCCGGCGCTCCGGGCAAGGATCCGCTGGTGAAGGCGGACAAACCGTTTGGCGAGTGGAATCACGTGCGTGTGCTGATGTGCGGGTCGCGCGTCTGGGTGTGGTTGAATGGGAAGCAGACCGTGGATGGCGCGATCATGGAGAATTACTACAATCGCAAGCTGCCAATCCCCGCCGTCGGGCCGATCCAGCTCCAAACGCATGGTGGTGAGATTCGCTGGCGCGACATTTACATCCGTGAAATCGGCAGCAAGGAGGCCAACGAACGCTTGCGCGGGAAGGACCCGGCGGGATTCAAATCGGTTTTCGATGGCAAGGACTTCAACGGCTGGGCCGGGCCGGTGGGCAATTACACGATCAAGGATGGCGCGATCATGTGCCAGGCGGGCAAAGGCGGCACGATTTACACGAAGGATGTGTATGGCAATTTCGTGGCGCGGCTCGAATTCAAAGTTCCGCCCGGAGGCAACAACGGGCTGGCCATCCGCTATCCCGGCACGGGTGATACCGCCTACGACGGCATGTGCGAGCTTCAGGTGCTGGATGACAATTACGAAAAGGCGACGGGGCAAAAGATTGATCCCCGGCAGGCGCATGGTTCGGCGTACGGCATGGTGGCGGCGCAACGCGGCTACCAGCGCCCGGTCGGCGATTGGAATTACGAAGAGGTCACGGTCAAAGGTTCCACCATCAAAGTGGAGTTGAACGGCACGATAATCCTGGATACCGACCTCGCGCCGGTGACCGATTTTATGGCGGGGCACGCGCACCCCGGGAAGGATCGCACGAGCGGTCACTTCGGCTTTGCCGGGCACAATGACCCGGTGATGTTCCGCGATATTGCCATCAAACCACTCAACTGAGAAAGCTGCTGCTCATGAATACACCAACTCGTTTTACTCGCCGGTCCTTCCTCAAGACCCTCGGCACGGCTGCCGCCGCGGCCCCCTTCATCACCCACGGCCTGCTCGCGCAATCGCCCAACAGCGTCCTGCGCCATGCCAGTTGCGGCGTCGGAGGCATGGGCTGGAGCGACCTCACGCAATTTGCCACGCATCCCAAGTTCAAGCTGGTGGCCTTCTGCGACGTGGATTCGAAACAAGCCGAACGGGCGCACCAGAAATTCCCGGACGCCCGCGTGTATCGCGACTGGCGCGAGCTCCTCGACCAGGAAGCGAAGAACATTGACTCGATCAACGTCGCCACGCCCGACCACATGCACGCGCCCATCGCGGTCAGCGCCATGCAACTGGGCAAACACGTTTACGGCCAGAAACCCCTGGCGCACGATCTCTACGAAGTGCGGCGCATGAGCGAAATTGCCGCCCGGAAAAAAGTCGTCACGCAGATGGGCATTCAAATCCACTCCGCAGCGGCCTATCGCGTGGGCGTGGCCGTGTTGCGGAATGGCACGATCGGCAAGATCAAGGCGGTCCATTCCTGGTGTCCGAAATCCTGGGGCGACCCCTCGCCGCGCCCGGATCGCTCGGATCCGGTGCCCCCGAATCTGGACTGGGACTTCTGGCTGGGCGTCTGTGCCACGCGGCCGTTCATTGGCGATGGCTATTATCATCAGGCCAACTGGCGCAAGCGGCTTGATTTCGGCACCGGCACCTTTGGCGACATGGGCTGCCACATCTTTGATCCCGTGTTCAACGCATTGGAACTCACCGCGCCGATCTCCGTTCGCTCCGAAGGCCCCGCCCCCAACCAGTGGAACTGGGCGCTCAACTCGGAAATCCATTATCAATTCCGCGGCACCAAATTTACGGCGGATAAAATTCTTCCGGTGACCTGGTATGACGGAGACGCGAAACCGCCGGCGGACGTGCTCGCCTTGTTGGAAAAGGATGAAAGGCCGAACACCGGCTCGATCTTCATCGGCACGGACGGCGTGATGGTACTCCCGCACATTGCCAAACCGCTGTTGTATCCCGACGCGAAATTCAGCAACTTCAAATATCCCGACCTCGGGGAACTGGATCACTGGGGCTCCTTCGTGAATGCGTGCCTGGGCGAGGGTCACACCACGGCGAACTTCGCCTACGCCGGGCCGCTGACCGAAGCGGTGCTGTTGGGCGGCGTGGCCTCGCGCTTCCCGCAGACCACCATGGAATGGAACGCGCGCCGGCAACGATTCAGCGTGAGCGAGGCGAATCAGTTTGTCCGCCGCCAGTATCGGAAAGGGTGGAGCGTCAAGGGTCTGAGCTAACCTTTCAACTCACGTTATTTGGAAGCCGGTGAGCTATTCGTGCCGAACCATGTCGCCAACGCCGCACGGCCGGCCACCATCCCATCTCCGTAACCAAACACTCTGGCCTTATCCACCTCAGATGTGGGTTGTAATACAGGAAGTTTTTCTTTCCGCTCCCAGGCATCCGAATAGCCATTGCGAAAAAATTCAAGGTAAGCGGTCCGCAAGACAGCGTTTGTGTCGTATCGCGTGACTTTTGGGAGCGAAGGCTCCGGCACTATTGGCAATCCCGGTTTCCACTCTGCCGTTATCATCAATTGATCGATCAACTGCTCAATAGCCCAAAGCTTCGTTGGTCCCCCGTTGGCGTAGTTGCTTATGACCTTGCGTTTGCCGTTTACAACTACGGTTGTATATACAGTCGGGCAATCAGTAACCATGGGGCGGTAGCTGTCTTTGAGGCTAAAGTAGTCGGAATCCAGGATGAACTGCGCCAGTTGGTTGAATTGCGCGACCGAGGCTTTTCCAGTGAATTCGCCGGTGCGCTCAACGTGCTTCTCGCCCTTGTAACGAAAGCTCCCGTTGCTGCTGACAATGAATGTGTATGCCGGACACGAGCCATAACAAGTAGTTCGCTCTATTCCGATCTCGGTTACTCCGCGACTCGTGACCGCAGAAGGCGTGTAGGTTGTAGAACCCGTGGCCTCATTAGCCCAATTGGTCTTGTGCCTGTAATAGTAGCTCGCCAATTCGCCACCATAGGCGGATGCAACGATTACGCAGAGAACGATTGCCACCACACTCTTCATGATGCTCACTAAAGCTGACCTCAATCCTAAAGCTAATGCCTTTCGGGATTGATAGTTCATCGCGTCAGCAGAGTTGGAAGTGGAGCG
>CAZLOH010000072.1:0-13998 GCA_964561105.1 uncultured Bifidobacterium sp.
GCGTTCAAGCGCACCCACAAAAAATCCCAATGAAACCAAGTTTTGAAAGAGCCTCTCCTGCTTGAGCAATCTGTGTTGAGGCCACGGCAACCAGGCAGGCAGCCACGCCAGCAAAGTGTCGGAGCAAAGCTGGCGATCGGCGCGACGCCAGGCTCAGTTTTTCTTACCGATGAGGCACTTTCAAAACTCACCCAAACGCCGCGTGAGGGCACGCGGCCTACAGGATTCGGCCTGAAACACCAGACTTGTAGGTCGGCTGCCCTCAGCCGGCGGGAGTTTTGAAAGGGCCTCCGATGGATTCCTGTGATCAGATCGGCGAAGCCTGCCTGGCTGTGAATTCAATAGCCGGCCGCTCAAGCGGAACAGGTCTGAGATTTGCGACCGGCGCGACGCCTGGCCTACGGGATCGCTACGGCTTGCTCAGGTCCCGGTAATACAATTCCTTCGCCTCGATCATCATGCCGGGATTGTGACCCTGGATCGCGAAGTGGCCGGACTTGTATTCGGTATCGTCGTACGTCATCACCAGTTTGTCATTGATCCAGAATTGAATGTGGGGGCCGACGGCGCGGATGCGGTAGTCGAACCATTCGCCGTCCTTGGTTAGCAGTTCGGTCGCCTTGCCGGTCGGCTTGCCCGGTTTCCACAACCAGCCGGTGTAGGCATCCTGGCTGTTACAGATTTGCGCTTCGTAGCCGCGTGGAAAACCATCCACATTGTCCGCCGGCGGATTGGCGCGGAAGTAGAGTCCGCTGTTGGCCTTCGCGCCCTGCTCGGTGATGCGGAATTTCCCCTTCAGTTCAAAATCGGTGCAGGTGGCATCGGTGTAGATGTGCCCCATGCCGCCGACGCCGACCAGCACGCCATCCTGGACGGACCAGGTGGCTTTCCCACGAACGGTCCAACCGGTGAGGTCTTTGCCGTTGAACAGGGAAATCCACTTGGGTTGATCCTGACTGCTGGCCGCGCAGCCGAACAGCAGCGCGCTGACAAGGGTAAGAAGAGCTGTTTTCATATTGATCAGTTTCGGTTGGGCGGAAAGTATCTGCCAGCCGGGAAATTGAAAGCCTGAATCATCCGTGGATCTGACCGCACATGAGCACAGACAACCTCCTCGCGAACCACCACCGCGTGTGGACGGCGACGAAAGGCGCACCGCCATGTCGCTTTTCTCCGGCCTATGCGGTGGCACCGCGGAACAAACGGCCGAACGGTCGTGGTAGTCACCGATCCGAATTTCCCGTAGCATCCCGGCCCATGACGAGTTGCCGTGTTCGCCACTGACATGACATTTCCCACATTTATCATTGTTGCCGGCGTGCTGCTGGAAGTCGCCGTGCTCGTGCGTGTGATGTTGCGCCCGCATCGCGAACCAGCCTCGCGCATTGCTTGGGTGGCCGTGATCGTTTCGTTGCCGCTGGTCGGCGTCATCGCCTACCTCCTGTTCGGCGAAGTGAACATCGGTCGCCGGCGCGTGGCCAAGCTGCGCGCCATCGAGCGCGCCATGCCTCCGCCGAATCCGGTCGCGGCGTCCGAGTCCGCGAATCTCCGCGCGACGCTTTCACCGCGCAGCGAGCATCTGTTCCGCGTTGGCCGGTCCATCAGCGGCTTTGAACCAATCGGCGGCAACTCCGCGCGATTGCTCGCGGATTCCAACGCGGCCATCGCGAGCATGGTCGCGGACATTGACGCAGCCCGAAGCCACGTGCATGTGCTGTTCTACATCTGGTTGACGGATGAGAACGGCGGTCGCATCGCCGATGCCCTGCAGCGGGCCGCAGCGCGTGGCGTGGCCTGTCGCGCCATGGTGGACGGGCTTGGCTCGCGCGCCCTGCTGAAATCCGCGCGCTGGCGGGCGATGCAGTCCGCCGGGGTGAAGCTGGGCGTTGCCCTGGCGCTCAAGTATCCGTTGTTGCGGTCGCCGTTCCGCCGAATTGACCTGCGCAACCATCGCAAGATCGTGGTGATTGACAACGCGATCACCTATTGCGGCAGCCAGAACTGCGCCGACCCGGAATTCCGCGTGAAGGCCCGGTTCGCCCCATGGGTGGACGTGATGGTGCGCTTCACCGGCCCGATCGCGCAGCAGAACCAGCGGTTGTTTGCGGCGGATTGGATGAGCGCCACCGACGAGAATCTCGTGGAACTGTTGCAAGCGCCATGGCGCGCGCCGCAGCCGGGCCTGACCGCCCAGGTGATCGGCACCGGCCCGACGATGCGGCACTCGGCCATGCCGGAGCTGTTTGAATCGCTGGTGTATGCGGCCCGCCGCGAGCTGACCATCACCACGCCGTATTACGTCCCGGATGAATCGTTGCAAAACGCGCTGTGCTCGGCGGCATATCGCGGTGTGAAGGTCACGCTCATTTTTCCCGCGCGCAACGACTCGTGGATTGTGGCCGGGGCGAGCCGCAGTTACTACCCCGAGTTGCTTGCGGCGGGCGTGGTGATTCACGAATACTCCGGCGGCCTGCTGCACGCCAAGACGCTCACGCTCGATGGTGAACTGGCCCTGATTGGCTCGGCCAACATGGACCGGCGCAGTTTCGATTTGAACTATGAGAACAACATCCTGTTGCGCGATCCGGCCTTGACGGGCGCGCTGTGCGAGCGGCAGCGGGAATACCTGGCCCGCTCGCGCCCGATCACGCGCGCGGAGGTCGAGGCGTGGTCGCTTTCGCGCAAGCTTTGGAACAACACCCTGGCGCTGCTCGGGCCGGTGCTATGAGCCAGGCCGGCCAATCCCGCAATGCGGTGACGAAGCACCCGCCGCATCCGGCCGGTGGGCTGGAGCATTTTCCGCCGGCTGCCTTTGCGCTCGTCATGGCCACCGGCATTGTCTCGATCGCCTCGTGGATGCTCGGCTTTCCGCGGGTTGGGGCCGGAGTGTTTGCCGTCAACCTGATTGCCTACGCCACGATTTGGGGCTGGCAACTGGCTCGCTTGATCCGTCACCCCAAGGCGCTGCTCGCCGATCTCGGGAGTCACGATCGGGGGGCTGACTTCCTCACCGTGGTCGCCGCAACGTCGCTGGTCGGCAGTGAGTTTCATCTGCTGCTGGGAGCAGACAAAACCGCGCTGACGCTGTGGTTCGTCGCGATTGGACTCTGGGTCGTCCTCCTCTATGCGTGGTTCGCCGCGCTGGTGATGGTCGAGCCCAAACCGTCGCTGGATCGCGGCATCAACGGCGGCTGGTTTCTGCTCACGGTTTCAACCCAGTCCATCGCCGTCCTCGGCAGCTATGTGGCGGACCAGTTTCCGGTCCCCGAGATCGCCATTTTTGTCTGCCTGGGTTTCTACCTGCTCGGCGGGATGTTTTATCTTTGGATCATCAGCCTGGTGCTGCTCCGGTGGTTTTTCTTCCGCATGGACCGCAAGGACGCGCTCGGCCCGACCTACTGGATCAACAGCGGGGCCATGGCAATCACCACGCTGGCAGGGGCGCGCCTGATCGCCACAGCCGGTCCGCACGTCGAGTCGCTCGCCCATTTTTTGACCGCCTTCAATCTGCTCTTCTGGGCAACGGCCACCTGGTGGATTCCGCTGTTGCTCCTCATCAGCGCGTGGCGTTTTTTTATCCAGCGCTTTCCGTTGCGCTACGAATTGGGCTACTGGTCCATGGTCTTCCCGCTTGGGATGTATGCCGCCTGCACCTGGGCTTATGCCGAATCCTCGGCGCCGCTCTCATTCCTCAAACCGATCGCCCGCGGCAGCCTGATCGTCGCCTGGCTGGCTTGGGCGCTCACCGCCTTGGCCACGCTCAACACGCTCGGACGCTGGCTGCTATCACGGTATCGCCGACAGGCTGACCCCGCGCCGGAACGACCGTGACGACGCGGCGGCCGATTAACCCGCAGCCCGAAAACTGTTGACGAATGGGCGATACATCCGAACCATTTGCCGGCGCGCACGAAACGCCAAAACTACACCATGAAATTGAAAACTATCCAGACTCTGGCCCTCTCCCTCACCACGGCGATTGCCGTCGTCACGCTCACCGGCTGCAGCACACCCTCCGGCTATCAACAGGCGGACAAGACCGGGGCGGACATTGCCCGGTTCCGCGATCAGATTAACAAAGCCAAGACCGCCGTGGACCAGACCGTCGCGGCACTGGGCCAGGTGGCGGTGACCGCCAACTCCAACCCCCGCGAGGCGTTCCAGAAATTCGGCAAGAGCATCACTCGTTTGGAAGCGGCGGCGAACAGCGCCAAGGCGAGTTCGGCCGACATGAAGGCGCACGGCCAGGCCTATTTCACACAATGGGAAAAGCAGTTGGACCAGATCAATGATCCAAAAATCCGGACGCTTGCCACCAGCCAGAAGACCAAGCTTCAGGCAAGTTTTGACGAAATCCGGAAATATGCCCAACCGCTCCGGGAACAATTCGATCCGTGGCTCTCCGATCTCAAGGACCTGCACACTTACTTGAGCAATGACCTCTCCGTTTCCGGCGTGGACGCGGCCAAGGATTTGTTTGGCAAGACACAGGCGGAAGGTTTGAAAGTCCAGGAATCCATGGATGAACTCATTGCTGAGTTGAACACCGTCGCCGCCACGCTGACCCCGGCACGCGTCAAAACGAAGTAAGCAGGCGGTCGCCGGGATGAAATGTGACCCTGAAGTCGGATGCGGCGGCCGCTTTGTGCCTGGACGGCGTTGGCCGTGGACTATGCGGGTCCTCAAGGTGACAGTCTTCGGTTGATTGAGCCACGGCCCCCTGCTTTGGAACACGGCCGGCCCGGCGCACGTCAGTTGCCAGCCCTCACTCTCGCATGGTTGTCATCGCGTGTGCTTACAGCAGAAGCGATCTTGTCGGGGTGTCCTGGCCAAATCGCGGCAACCCCGGCTACTACATCGAAAGCAGGGCAACGAGATCGGCGCGTTCGTGACGCTTCGGTACGGAGTCAATTCCGACGAGCAAGCCGCGTGGAAGATTGCGGAGGCGGTTACGTACCGGTGGGTTGATCGGCGACCAGCGAGTCGAGGTAGCTCAACCAGCGCAGCGCCACCAGCGCGCGGGCGCGAAGTTGAATCGGATTGAACGGCTTGAGCAGGTAGTCATCCACGCCGGTTTCCAGGCCCTGCTCGATTTCTTCCATCCGGATCAAGGCGCTCGTCACCACCACATAGACGTAGGGCCAGGGGCGGAACCGGCGGATGTCGCCGACGATGTCCAGCCCGGACCGGCCGTATTCAAAGCGGCGCTCGGTCATTACGATCCGGGCCGGGCGAAGTTGGAAATGCTGCCACAGATCGTCCGCGCTGGGGAAGGCCGATACGTTGAACCCGTCCATCACCATCGAATCCACCAGATGACTGCGATCGTCCTGCCGTTTGGCGGCAATGTAGATTTGAATTTGTTTCTGGAGTTCCCACATAAACTCAGTCCCGGTCGCCACCGGGTTACTCCAAATTCGTGCTGTTGCTCCGAACCCTACGCCCGGTCGTCGCGCCTGTCACGCACGAATACGCGCTCGACAAAGTCGTAACTCAAGCGCGGCTGTGATCAGAGACTCAGCCGCAGCCTGGGCGGTTTCCCGATCGTGCTGCGGCTGGTGCTGCGCACACAGCCGCGCCCCGGATAAATCTTCGCAGAATGCGTCGGAGTTGGGAGATGCGCGCAATCGCTCTTCTCTCTCCCATGGAGGTCAGGGTGAGAATACTCCCAACTTAATTTCGCGCTTGAACGTCCGAACCGTAGCCGCCGCCGTGAGGAGGCGGAAAACTGGTACTCAACAGTGTCCGCCTCGTTACCTCGGCGGCTACGACGGAAAGGTTATGGAGAGGGCAGCCGTTTCACTATTCGATATCACCAACGATCCAGCCGAAATCGTCAGGGAGCCATAAAAAAGGGCGAGGCTTGTGGCCTCGCCCATAAATAGTCGCCGAAGATTACTTGGCTGGCGCCGTCACTTTGGCCCCCTTCTCCTTCACGAGCGTCGCGCCCTTGCCCAGGCGTTTACGGAGGTAGGTGAGCTTGGCGCGGCGCACCGTGCCCTGTCGCTCGACCTCGATCTTGTCCACGCGCGGCGAGTGCAAAGGGAAGATGCGCTCCACGCCCTCGCCGTAGCTGATGCGCCGCACGGTGAAGGTTTCGTTCAATCCCCGCCCGCGCTTGCCGATGACCACGCCGGCGAAGATCTGAATCCGTTCCTTGTCGCCTTCGACCACCTTGGTATGCACCTTCACGGAGTCACCGACACCGAACTTGGCGTCGTCCTTGCGAAATTGTTCCGATTGAATTTTGTCCAATAATGCCTGGTTCATAAATGTTTCCTCTCAACTCAAATCCGGCCGGCGTGCCTGCGTCCGGGCGCGCGCCTGTTCCGCGCGCCAGCGGGCGATGGCCGCATGATTGCCCGACTGCAATACTTCCGGGACTTTCATCCCTCGAAACTCCGCCGGCCGCGTGTATTGCGGGTATTCGAGCAAGCCCGCGCTGAACGATTCCTCGGCCGAGCTTGCGTCATCGCCGAGCACGCCTGGCAGCAACCGCGTCACCGCATCAATCACCACCATCGCGGGCAGCGCTCCGTTCGTGAGCACATAGTCGCCGATGGACAACTCGTCGTCCGCCAACGCCTCCCGAATGCGCTCGTCAAACCCTTCGTAGTGCCCGGTGACCAACACCAAATGTTCCTGGTGCGAAAGTTCCCGGGCGATCTGCTGGTCAAACTTTCGCCCCGCCGGCGACAACAGCACCACCCGCGTGGTCGCGCGCCGCAAACTTTCCACCGCCGCAAAAATCGGCTCTGGTTTCAGCAACATGCCCGGGCCGCCGCCGAAGGGCCGGTCGTCCACCGTCTGATGCCGGTCGTGCGTCCAGTCGCGCAACTGATGCAGCGACAACTCCAGCAAGCCCGCCTGCCGCGCCCGTTTGATGATGCTCTCATCCAGCGGTCCGGCGAACATCGCCGGAAACAAAGTGAGCACGTCAATTTTCACCGGCTCATCCTCGTGTCGTTCCCGTCCGCGCGGCGCAAGCCCGGACGATCACGCCCGGTCTTCCACAATCTCCAACGAGCAGCGCAATCCCTGCCGGGCGCTGCCCGCGTGCAACAAGGCCCGGATGGCGTTGATCGTCTGCCCCTGCCGGCCAATGATCTTCCCCACATCCGGCGGGGCCAATCGCAGTTCGTAAATCGTCGCTCCGTCCCGCGCCACGGGTGTGATCGTCACGGCCCCGGCGTTGTCCACCAGACCCTTGACGACGTATTCGAGAAAGGCCTGCATGGCCGGAGAGTTCAGGCCGCGGCCTTGCTGGCTTTCTTGATGAAGGAGGCGACCGTATCGCTCGGCTGCGCGCCCTTGCTGAGCCAGTACTTCGCGCGTTCGAGGTCAAACTTCACGTTTTCGCCCTTCTGCCGCGGATGATACGTGCCAAGTTCCTCGATGAATTTGCCGTCCCGCGGGCTGCGGCCGTCGGCCACGACGATCCGAAACACCGGGGCGTTCTTCGCGCCGATGCGTTTCATGCGAATTTTTACTGCCATAAATTTTCTTTCACTCACCGCCAACCGACCGGCTACAACCGATCCTGGGCCGTTCCCTAAAAAGGAGCGCAGAGACTAGACATCGCGCGAATCCGTTGCAAGCACTCATTTGGGGCAATTCTGTGTGCAGCCGGAGTCGGGCTTCGATGGTGGGTTCTGCCGGACAATCCGGCCCGACTAAATGCGGCCTGGACGATTCGTGACTGGTCCGGTCGGAAATTCCGCCATGTTGGAGGGGAAGCCGGAGAACGACGGCGCGGAACTTTGGAAGGCCAGAAGATTCGAGTAAGTCAACGGCGCGGCTGGCACGGGCAACGGATCGGTCTCGGGCGTCATCAAATAGCGAATCGCCGCGACAAATGTCCGCGCCTCCGCCTGGAACTGCCCGGGCGGGAGCGGGCGCGGACTGGGACTGGAATTGAGGTTCGCGCCGGCAACCAACCAGAGCCACGTACCGACAGGGGCAACCAGCAGCAACAGAACGAGACTGAATAGCCAAGCGAGCGCCGTCCGGCGACGGCTCGCAACCGATGGTTCGGAGTTGGGCAGGCTCATGGTTTAATTCCGGTTGGTTGAGGACGATTGATGTTTACGGCCGTAAGTGAAACCCGGCGGCGAATCACTTTGTTTCAACCTTTCGAGTCCGCGTCGGTCTCGGCGTGCGGTTTGGTTTCCTCCGGATTCACGGGTCCCATTTGTTCCAACATCGGTTTGGCCTTCTCCCACACGGCGGTGGGCACCCGGTGTTGTTGTTCCTCCGTCTCGATTTCTCCATCGAACAACAATTTGCCCTCCGGGTCGTGGGCGGTGAGTCGCTTCCTGGGGTTTGCGACAATGATGCAGGAGCCGGTGTCGTCGGTTTGCACGATGGTTTTTGTCGTGCTGCCATCCTTCTTGACGATGACGGTCGCATCTTTCCCGAGGCTCACGCCACCGCGACCGAGCGCGGCCAGATCGCTGGACGCCGCCGCGAAATCCGGATCCGCACTGGACTTGTAGCGCAAGGCCTCCTCCAGCGCTTTCCGCGTCTGCTCCACCTGGCGTTGCACTTCGAGTTGGATCTTCTTCCGGTCGGCCCCCAGGCGCTCCAGCGTGGTGTGCAGCGTTTTCATCTGTGCATGCACACCCTGATTGATGGCGTCGCCGAGGGCCGTGGTCCACTCACCACTTTCTGAACTCATCTCGGTGCTGCCACCGAATTCCGCGGGACTTTTCCCCAACGTAGCCGGGAGCGTTTGTTTCCGGCCCTGGCGATAGATGGTCAGCTTCACCGCGTCACCGTCCTGGCGCGCCCGGATGAGCTTGGCCAGTTGATCCTGATTGACGAGTAACTGATCGTCCAGTTGCACCAACACGTCGTTCTTCTGCAATCCCGCCTTGGCGGCCGGACTTTCGGGTGCCACGAACGTGACCACCAGGCCGGTGCCCGGACCGAGATTTAACTGCGCGCCGAGAGCTTCGGACACTTCTTCCGAATAGACGCCCAGCCAGGTCACGGATGTCGTCGCCGCTTCGTCCGCGCTGCGCTGGATGGATTCAATCTTCACCACCTTGGGCGCTTTCGGTGGCTCGGGCGGCCCGGGAGCAATCGGCGCGGCCGGCTCGGCCAGCACCGGCATTGAAATCAGCGCCACGCTCGCGGCAAGCCTGGCCAGCGCGCGCCCAAATTGTGTGACTGTGGTTTTCATCGTTATGCTTGTTTAATAAGTTACAAAACCCACCGGCACCACCTCGACCCGGGGCGTGCGATTCTCCACGATCAGTCCCTGGGAGTTGTCGCGCACCACCACTTGATCCAACCATTGCCGGCAACGAAAACGAACCGGCTCACCCCCGGGCAGCGTGGCCACCGCGTCAAACGAGGACACCAGCTCCCGGCCAATCTGAACCTTGTCCGCCTCGAAGATCGGAGTCGGGGTGGGGGCGCGGTCGGGTGAGTGGTTCTCGGTGACGGCGGACGGTGGTGTCACTCGGGGTTTATCCCGCCAGACGATCGCGGCCACCAATATCACCGCCGCCGAGGGCATCAACCAACGCAACAGTTGCCGCAGATTCGGCGAGGACGCCGTAGCGGGAACGACTTTTGCGGAAGGCACGCCGGCCGGGTGCGTCGTAGTCCGCAAGCGCGCCGCCAATGACTCCGGCAGCGCGGCCGGCTGGCACTGCCGCAGTTCAACTTCCAGTTGTTCCAGTTCGTGATCCGTCACGGCAACACCTGTTTGGTTAGCTGGCGCAATTCCGCCAGTCCATAGCGGTAGCGCGAGGCCGCGGTATTGGCCGGAATGGCCAGCGTCTCGGCGATTTCGGCAAAGGTCAGTTCACCCCAGACTTTCAGCGTGACGACCTCGCGATAAATGTCCGGCAATTCTTTCATGGCCTGCTCGATCAATTGGTTTCGCTCGCGCGCTTCCACGCCGCCGTCAAACCACTCGACGGCTGCTTCGCGCGCGACCGCGTCCTCGCGTCCCGCCCGCCGATCCGCGCTTCGTCCCCAATCAATCGCCCGGCGACGCAGCGTGGCGAAGACCAGTCCCACCGCCGGCAGATTGCCCCGGGCCTGGCGGCACCAGCATTCCACCACGACTTCCTGTACCAAGTCCTGCGCATCCGCCTCGCACCGGGTTTGCTGCCGGGCAAACAGCAGAAACTTCGGAGCGTGCTGCGCGAGCCACGTCTCCCAGTCGGAGATTTCGGCATTGGCATGTTGGCAACCGCTCTTCACGCGATTTCAGACGGTTAGCGTCACGACCGGGAGTTCTTGTCTAAAGATTCGTACTGACCCTTATTTCGCACCTGATTGCGGATGCGAGGCCGGGCATCGCCAACCGCCAGCAGCCTTGGCCGTGGAGAACAACTGGCAGCAAATTGCCGGTGGGCGTCAAAGCTCCACCCGACCCGTAAATACAAAATCCGCCGGGCCGGACAGACGCACGTTGTCAAAGCCATCGCCGCTGTCTGTAAAGCTCACTTCCAACGTGTCGCCGCCCTGGACTTGCACCTTCACCGGCGAGCGAAACCCGTGGACGCGCGCGGAAATCATCGCCGACGCACAGACGCCTGTGCCACACGCCAAAGTCTCGCCTTCGACGCCCCGCTCGAACGTGCGCACGCGAATGTGATTCGGCCCGAGCACTTGCGCGAAGTTCACGTTTGTCCCTCGCGGCGCGAAATGCGCGTGCCGCCGGATCTCCGGCCCGAGTTGCATCACCATCGCCTGATCGGCATCCGGCACATACAGCACCGCATGCGGAACGCCCGTATTGAGTGAATGGATCGTGGTGTCACCCGCCGCGAGTTTGACTTTTTCGTTCAGCTTCAAATCCGTGGGCCGGGTCAGATTCACCGTCACCCGGTCGCCTGTGAAACTCGCGGTGATGACGCCGGCCTCCGTTTCAAACGTGAAGTCGCGCTCCACCCCGGTCGTCCTCCGGACGAACCGACCAAAGCAGCGCGCCCCGTTTCCGCACATCTCGCCGGTGCTGCCGTCACTGTTAAAAAAATCCCATGCCCAATCCGCCTTTCCCGAACGCGCCGGCACGAGTAGCATCACTCCGTCCGCGCCCACGCCCCGGTGCCGGTCGCACAACCGGACAATTTGCTCGCGGCTGAGCCGGATCGTTCCCGCGCGATTATCCACGAGCAGGAAATCGTTTCCCGCCCCGTTCATTTTGGTGAACTCCAAAAGCATGAGTCGAAAGTATAAGCCCTTTGTCCCGGCGCAACTTGAAAAATACCGTCCCATTCCCGGTCCCGCTTCAAGCGACCCATTCTCCGCCATTCAAACTGAAAGCCGAAACGGTGCGCTCGAGCCAGCGAGAACGCGCGCAGAGCTTTCCGGTGACCGGCGATCAATCAGACTTCGGCCTACGTGACTCGCGTTCACCCACTCCCAACCGACCGCAACCTGCAACCTGCAACTTGAAACTCCCCCACCGATACGTCGGGCGTCCGCGCAGGCCGAACGCATTGGAGCGCCGGTCTCTGACCCGGCCTGTGTCTCGTGATTCGACGTGACGAACGGGCGCCGCGGCCCAGTTCAACGGCAGTGTATCACTCGACCTACCGCGCACGCCTCCCAAAAAACGACGATTGTTCGCGACGGCCCGCGGGATAAATTGAAAGGAGATAGGCCGCTATGCGCTATGATCCGATTCCCTGACCAGAAGCCAACGCCGAGTGAGTATGCAGTCATTGCAGTCGGTGCGTCGGGGCTGCTGATTGCTCTCGGCTTAGTCGGTTTTGGTATTCGGATTTTTGCGATACCACAGAAGGCTGAGGTGGCAGCAGCGTTGACGCACTACTCTGGCTGGTCAATGGTGATTGGTGTGTTTATCGGTTTTAGTTACTGGTTGTTCCGACGCTTCACGGATTAAATTGTTCTGAGATGCCACTCGCCAAATTGCCAAAGGATCAGAAAGGACTGAGGCGCGGAGCGGGCGTTACTTGCTGTGAGTATGTGATCGCACCAGACACGCTTTCCATCAGCGGATGAACCCGCTTTGTAAAATCTGACGCTCACAGGGCAGGCCCTCCGAACTCCCCGCGCCCCGCTGACGGATACAACCGCGTCAACTTTCCCAACCACTTTTTCGCCTCTCGTAAGTGATCACTCGCTCCGCCTCGAAAGCGGGCTTTCAATCGTGACTTCGCGATGCAAACGAATTGAGAGCTCGGAGCCAGCGACAAAAAAGCGAGGTCGTTAAGACCTCGCTTTTCGATCGAAAGGATTCCAGCTTAATTCGCCTTGGCCGCGTCCCGCTTCCAGGTGCGCTTGGGCGCTTTGGTGACGAGGCCCTTCTTGAGCGCGCGAGTTGAAACGCGGATGTAGCGAACTTCGCCGTCAATCAGCGCCTTCACCCGTTGCAGGTTCGGCATGAACTTGCGCTTGGTGATGGCGGTGATGTGCGTGCCGATACCGCCGCTTTTCTTCGACTTACCACTGCGCCAGATGATGCTGCCCTTGCGCGGGCCGATGCCGGTGAGTTCACAAATTCTTGCCATAAATCGTTCCTAAATTAAGGGCGCAGAGCATAACCCGCGAGCGCGATGAGGCAAGCTTTCTTTTGGGATTTTTTCGTGCGTTCCCTTCGCCGCGTCCCTATCTTCGCCGCTCATTTTATGGCTACGTTGAAACCTTTTGCCGCTCTGCGACCCAAACCCGAACTCGCCGCCCAGATTTGCGAACTGCCCTACGACGTGATGTCGTCCGAGGAAGCACGCGCGATGGCCGCCGACAATCCGCTCAGTTTCCTGCACGTCAGCAAACCGGAAATTGATCTCCCTCCGGGCACGGACCTCTACTCAGACGCCGTCTATGCCAAGGGCAGGGAGAACTTTGCCAGGCTCATCAGCCAGGGCGCGCTGTATCAGGACCAGCAACCATGCTTCTACCTTTATCGGCAGATCATGGGTGGTCATGCGCAGATCGGCCTTGTCGCCGCGGCGAGCTGCGAGGAATACCTGAACAACCTCATCAAGAAGCACGAGTTCACCCGCCCGGACAAGGAAGACGACCGCGTGCGCCACATCGAAACGCTCAACGCACAGACCGGTCCGGTGTTTCTGACCTATCGCGCCGTGGAGGCGCTGGACACGTTCATCGGCGAGCGCGTCACCAAGCAACCGGACGTGGATTTCACCAGCAAGGACGGTGTGCGCCACACGTCGTGGACGGTCGCCGATGTCGATGGCATCCAGTTCATCGCCGGTCAGTTTGCGAAGATTCCGTTCCTCTACATCGCGGACGGCCATCATCGCAGCGCGGCGGCGGCGCGGGTTTATTTGAAGCGCAGAGAACCCCTCACCCCGTCCCTCTCCCCATCGGATGGGGAGAGGGTGGCCGCTCGGCCGGGTGAGGGGCACTCCGCCCAATTCCTTGCCGTCATCTTCCCGCACAACCAGATGCAAATTCTGCCCTACAATCGCGTGCTCAAAGACCTCAACGGCCTGACCGCCGCGCAGTTGTTGCCGAAACTCGACGCCATTTTCGTCATCAAACCCAATGGTGCCGCCAAGCCCACGCGCAAGCATGAACTCGGGCTGTTCCTCGGCGGCCAATGGCACACGCTCACCGTTCGTCCACAATTCGCTGGCACGAATGATCCGATTGAAAAACTCGACGTGACGTTGCTCCAGAAGTTCGTGCTCGATCCGATCTTCGGCATTACCGACCCGCGCACTAGCAAGCGCATCAATTTCGTCGGCGGTATCCGCGGCACGGCGGAGTTGGAGAAGCTTGTGGGCAACGGTGAATACGCCTGCGCGTTCAGCCTGTTCCCGACGAGCATCGAGGACTTGATGACCATTGCGGACGCTGGCGGCATCATGCCGCCCAAGAGCACCTGGTTCGAGCCCAAGCTCCGCGACGCGATGTTCTGTCACATGATCTAGGCTCGACAGAATCAGGTCGGCTCCTTTGCTGCTTAGAGTCTTGTTGGGCTTTAGGATTAATGCCTTTCGGGAATTCAGTTGGGTGAAGAAAATTCTGGACCCCTGTTGATAA
>CAZLOH010000073.1:0-10659 GCA_964561105.1 uncultured Bifidobacterium sp.
GGGCCTGCATGGGACTTCAACCCACAAGTCAGTGCGCCCTGCCGGGCGCACAAAGCAAAAACCCCGGCCTTGAGCCGGGGTTGAAATTCAGGTGGCGAGTACTATCCCTGACGCTCGTGTCGGTTTGATCCCGATGAGACTCAAATTGCGTCGGCCAATGATTTAACGAATTGGCTGACTCGATCGGTCAGGTCCGGCGACGCGCCGTGTTCCGCAATCTGGTTCACGACCGCGCTCCCCACCACACAGGCATCCGCCACCCGCGCCACGAGCCGGGCTTGCTCGGGATTCGAGATGCCAAAACCCACCGCGACGGGCAACGCGGTGTGCGCACGAATTTTGGCAACCTGTTCCGCAAGGTTCGCCGCCACCTGGCTCTGCATCCCCGTGACTCCCTCACGCGAGACGTAGTAAATGAAACCCGCGCCGCGCTTGGCGATGGTGGCCATCCGATCCTCCGGCGTCGTCGGCGCAATGAGATAAATCTGACACAACCCCGCCTGTCGCATCAGCGCTTCGTAATTGTCCGACTCCTCCGGCGGCAGATCGAGCACGAGCAAACCATCCACGCCCGCTTGCGCCGCGTCCTGGATGAACCGTTCCAGCCCGACCCGGTGGATGAGGTTGAAGTAAATGTAGAGCACGATGGGAATTGCTGATTCCCGGCGAATGGCGGCGACCGTTGCGAGAACTTTGGGCGGCGTGGTGCCGGACGCCAATCCCCGCTGCGCTGCGAGCTGGTTCACCAAACCGTCAGCCAGCGGATCGCTGAACGGCACCCCCAGTTCCAACACGTCCACTCCCGCCCGATCAAATGCGAGCGCGAGCCGGCGCGTGGCCTCCAGATTCGGGTCACCCGCGCCGATATAGACGATGAAGCCTTTCCGGCCATAGCGCTTGAGATGCGCAAAGCGTGACACGATACGATTCATGCGACCGCAAGTCTCGGGAGGACGGGTGGAAGTTTCAAGCGGCAAGTGGGCGGGAATGAACAGCTTTGAGCAGGTCGCACCATTAACAGTTGAGTTTGGACTCCGAACCTGATTTGCTGATGCCGGCTTCCGTGACCGGGCCGCACGCCGGCCGGAAGGTTTGAACAATCTGAAACCAGTTCCGTCCAAGACTAGACGAAAGGAAACCAACTCATGAAAGCAAACAAAACATCAATCAGAAAACACCTGGGCGTATGTGCGCTCATGCTGGCGGCCGGACTGTTCGCCGCCCCCCGCGCCTCTGCGGCGGATACCACTACGGTCAAAGGTGAGGTCGTGGACCTGATGTGCTACCTGGATCACGGTGCCAAGGGCGAGAAACACGCCGGGTGCGCCGCCAAGTGCATCAAATCCGGCGGCCCCGTCGGCCTGCTGACTGCGGACGACAAGCTGTATCTGTTGATCGGCGAACACAAACCGATGAACGACGCCCTCGTGGAGTACGCGGCGAAAACCATCACCGTCAAGGGCAAGGTGGTTGAGCGCCACGGCATGCGGATGATCGAAAACGCGGAGATCGAGAAGTAAGGAAGTTTTCATCCAGCCTGCGCCGGGTTCACCGTGACCCTCGGACTTGGCGCAGGCTGATTCTTTTATGGCCGACCTCGCCAAAGCGCTCCAGCAACCGGAGTACGTCCATGTCCTCCTCAATCATCTGCCCATCACCGGATTGTTCGTTGCGTGGATCGGTTTGATTGTGGCCGTCGCGCTGAACAACCCGTTCGGCACGCGACTCGCTCTGGTGCTGGTGGCGCTGCTGTCGTTGTCCGTCTGGCCCGTGGCGCACTATGGCGAGGAGGCTTACGACCGCGTGCTCTCCATGTCTGACGATGTGGGCGGGCAATACCTCGAACATCATCAAGCCCTGGCCGAACGCTGGATTTTTCTGTACTACGTCACCGCCGTGGCGGCGGTTGCCGCTTTGGTGGTTGGTTGGAAATGGCCGCGCGGCGCTCGCTGGTCGGCCGGCGTGGTGACCTTGCTGGCGGCGGCCAGTCTGGTAGCCGGCGCAGTGATCGCGGAATACGGCGGCCCCGCCCGACACCGCGAATTCCGCTACGGGCCACCGCCCGCGAAGACCCCGGAGTAGCCCGTCTCTCCGGCGGCTCACGCGGTCCGCCTACCCTTTTTCAATACAGGCGTAGGCGTTGTGGTTGTGGATGCTCTCCTGATTCTCCGCCTCGACTTTGTACCACGTCACCTCCGGGTGCGCGTTCAACCGGAGCGCCACGTTGCGCACCAGGTCCTCGACAAATACCGGATTGTCGTAGGCCCGTTCCGTCACCGCCTTCTCGTCCTCACGCTTGAGCAAGGCATACAACTCCGAACTGGCTGATGCCTCCATCATCGCAATCAAATCCTCAATCCAGATCGGATTCCGGAAGCGCACCTGCACCGTGACTTCGCCCCGTTGATTGTGGGCCCCGCGCGCGCTGATCGCCTTCGAGCACGGGCACAACGTCGTGACGTTCGCCTTCACCGTCAGCACAAAATCCATCTCCTGTTTGCACGCGGACGCGTCGAAGCGGGCGGTGTAATCCATCAAACTTTCCTTGCCCGAGACGGGCGCGATTTTGGACATGAAATACGGAAACTCCATCTCCAGGTGCGACGTGGCCGCCTTCAGTTTGTCCTGCAAGGCCAGCAGAATGTCCTGAATGTTCTCCACGTGAATCACGTTGCCGTGCGCGTTGAGGACCTCGATGAACCGGCTCATGTGCGTGCCCTTGAATTCCTTTGGCAAATCCACAAACAACCCGATCGTCGCCACCGTGTTTTGCACCGCATGCGCCTTGTCGCGCACCCGGATGGGAAAGCGCAACCCGCGCACGCCGACCTTGTCTATGCGCAGCTCGCGATGATCGCGCTCGCTTTGTTTGTCCTGCAATTTGGAGGTCCGAGAAGCCGCCACCACACTGGTTTGACTCATGCCACCAACTTAGCGAAGCTCGCCGGGATTGCAAAAACGAATTTCTGCCCGGCCTCAAACCCCGCGTCGCTGGAGAATTCTCCCGTTTCATCCCCTCATTTCCGTGGGATTACTCACGCTGCGAATACTCCGCCCGCGCACCAGCGGGTGGTGGTGTTGATTGAGTTTGGCGCTGCGTTTTTCCCGGCCGGCAGTAACGGAATGCAGCCCGGGTTTTCGCCGCGTGAATTCCGTCACCGCACCGATCCGACCAGCCCGCGACGCAAACTTCCAAGCGCACCGGCTCAGGCAACTTCGCTTTGACTTGCCGCCATGCCCGGTTTATCACCCCGCCATGAATCGCAAGCTGTTTACGCTGCTGATGGCCTTGTCGTGTTGGAGCGTCATCACGGTCCGCGCCGAAACCTTCCGCGTCGCCGCTTACAACCTCGAGAATTACCTGGATCGGCCCACCGAATCGCGAAAGAACGTCAAGTCTCCCGCCGCAAAAGCTAAAATCCGCGAGACCATCCTTGCCCTGAAACCCGATGTCATTGCCCTCGAAGAAATCGGTTCGCTCAGCGCCTTGCTTGAATTGCGGGACGCGTTGAAAACCGACGGCCTCGATCTGCCTCACTACGAACTCGTCACCGGCTGGGACACGAACATTCACGTCGCCGTCCTCAGCCGTTTTCCCATGACCGCCCGCCACCCGCACATCACCGACGGTTACCTGCTCAACGGCCGACGCTTTCACGTCAGCCGCGGATTCAGTGAAGTGGACCTCAAGGTGAACGACCATTACGAATTTACCCTCATCGGCGCGCACCTGAAATCTCGCCGCCCCGTGCCCGAGGGTGATGAAGCCGAGATGCGCCTGGCGGAAGCCAAAATCCTCCGTGACCTCGTAAACAAAAAACTCACCGCCAATCCCAAGGCCAACCTGATCATCCTTGGCGATCTCAATGACACCTACGATGCCAAACCCATTAAAGAAATAATCGGGCGCGGCAAAACCAAACTCGTGGACACCCGCCCCGCCGAGCGCAATGGCGACAACCTCCCTCACCCGACCAATCCCCACTACTCCCCACGCAACATCACGTGGACTCACTACTACGGCGTGGAAGACACCTACAGCCGGATTGATTACCTCCTGCTGAGTCCCGCTATGGCCCGCGAGTGGGTGAAAAACGAAACCTACATCCCCGCCATTCCCAACTGGGGGATCGGCTCCGATCACCGCCCGGTCCTGGCGACATTTGAAGCAACGGATCGGTGAAGTCGTTCAATCCTTTCTTTCCTGGCTGTACCACAAGCTCGTCGTTCCGACTTGCGAGGACGCTCGCCCTACCGATACGCAAATTCCGAAGACCGAAATCCGAGGGCCGAAAGAAATCCGAAGTCCGATGGCCGAATGATCACCGGTGACAAGGCAGGATCCGCTGGTTCTCTTGTTCGAGTGGATTGTTTCGGATTTCGGAATTCGGGTTCTTTCGGGTTTCGGGGATTCGGATTCATCGGATGGAGAATGGTACGCGGGTGGAACGCGTCCCCCCGGGAGCGCCGGCGTCTCGCGGCCTGGCAAAAACGGCCAGCCAGCGTGCCGTCGAGACGACGGTGCTCCCAGTTGCGGCTCGCGCGGACGCTCGCCCCACTGGAAAAAGAGTTTCAAGTTTCAAGTTCGAAGTTCCAAGTTGTCGGTTGCGGACGATGGACAGTAGTGAGCGATGCGATGGGCCAAACAACGCACTCGCCGCGCGCGGTGCGGGTTTTCGCAGCGCGCAAACCGCTACCACCTCGGCTCATCGCAAGGTGGGGAAAACTTCACGATTCACGCGCATCCGGCGTGGCGACGACTACGCACCTTCACGGTAAATCCCCATTTTTCCATGTCAAAGAAAGTTATTGCTATCCGTCCGGAATCAGGCAACCTGCGGGCGTCTGTTAGATAGCTTGTCTCTTCCACGGCATGGTGAATCCTCAGGTGAACCTCGTTCAGTGATGATTTGAAACCCGGCGTTCGGGAACAGTCTGGTAAGCGCAGTGTGAGTCTGGACAGTAAAACATCACATGAATAATAAATTGTTTGTCGGAAATCTTTCCTTCAACACCACCGAAAACGACCTGCAGGACGCCTTCGCGGCGCACGGCACGGTCACCGAAACCAACCTGATGATGGATCGCATGACCAATCGCCCCCGGGGCTTTGGCTTCGTGACCATGAGCAGCGCCGAAGAGGCGCAGAAAGCCATTGACGCGCTGAATGGCAAGGAACTGGACGGCCGCGCCCTGACCGTCAACATCGCCCGGCCGCGCGAAGAGCGTTCCGGTGGCGGTGGCGGACGGCGTGAATACAGCGGCGGCGGACGGAATCGTTACTAAACCTCCGTTGATTTCAGGGGCGGGGTTTGGTTCGTACCGGACTCCGCCCTTTTCTGTCGGCGCTTACCGCTTGCCAGCCGGCGGGAAGTGACCGCGGTCCGGACGGAATGATCTGGCGCAAGTTTCATGAAAGAAGACCATATTGAAGTTGAAGGACGCGTGACGACCGTGCTGCCCGGCACGATGTTCCGTGTCGAACTGGATAACAAACACCTCGTCCTCGCCACCATCTGCGGCAAGATGCGCAAACGCTGGGTGCGCCTGACCGTGGGCGACCGCGTGAAGATGGACATGTCGCCTTACGACTTGAACAAGGCGCGCATCACCTGGCGGCTGCGTTGAACTCCGCGTAGGGTTACCCCGTCGGCTGGCGGTCATAACTTGATTGGCATTGCTCAAAAGGGCACGAGCCAAACCGAGGCCTGGGGAACGGCAAACCAACTGTTCTCGCCCTGTCAAAGTTTCCTCGCCTGCGCTTCTCCCTCCGGGCTAACTTGCCGCGCATGAATGAACCCGGGCCGCTCCAACAGGTGAAGCGCACCTACGTCCGTGCCCACGGCCGGACCTTGTCCTATTTTGGCGGCTGCGATTATTTCCGGCTGGCCAGTCATCCGCAGATTCTCCAGGCCGTGGGCGAAGGATTGCGACGCTACGGCTTGAACGTCGCCGCCTCGCGCGTGACCTCCGGCAACCACGCGGTCTATTTGCAACTCGAGCGTGAGCTGGCCGCATTTTTTCAGTCGCCGGACGCGTTGCTCACCAACACGGGCTACGTCACGAACCTGATCGTCGCCCAATCCCTCGCCGGACATTGCTCCCACGCGCTCCTGGACGAGCGCGCGCACTTTTCGCTCCAGGATGCCGCCCAGTTGCTGAATTGTCCGGTGCTCACCTTCCAGCATCGCAATGCGGCCAGCCTGGCGACGGCCGTGCAACGCTGCGGCCGTGGGGCGCGACCGATCGTGCTCACGGACGGCATGTTTTCCCATGATGGTTCGGTGGCGCCATTGCGCGCGTATTTGAAGCTGCTGCCGCGTGATGGCCTGCTGCTCGTGGACGATGCGCACGGCGCGGGCACGCTGGGCAAAACCGGCCTTGGCTCACTGGAGTTGGAAGGAGTCCGGCGTGAGCGCGTGGTGCAAAACCTCACCTTGAGCAAGGCGTTCGGTGTTTACGGGGGCGCGGTGCTGTGCTCGGAGAAACTTCGCCGACAATTCGTTTCGAGCCGGTTGTTTGTGGGCAGCACTCCCCTGCCCTTGCCGCTGGCGTTTGCCGCCCTTCACTCGCTCCGTTTGCTCCGGCGCGACCGCAGTTTGCGACGACGATTGGCAGCGAACACCAGTTTTATCAAATCCGCCCTGCGCGAGGCCGGCTTTCAGCTCTCTGACTTTCCCGGGCCGATCATTCCGCTGCACTTCCACAAAGCGGCGCTCATTACCCGGCTAAAACGCGCCCTGCTCGCGGCGGGCATCTTGCCTCCGTTCATCCGGTATCAGGGCGAATCGGCGACGGGCTATTTTCGCTTCGTCATCTCCAGCGAGCACACCGCGCGACAGTTGGAAACGCTCGTTGGCGTTTTGAAACGGTTTGCCACTTAGCCGAACCCTCCGCACCTCCCCGACGTAGCCCCCTAGCCGCCGAGGTAACGAGGCGGACGTGTTGAGCTACCGCACATTCCGCCTCCTCACGTCAGCGGCTACGGTTCCGGGATCCATGGCGCGAAATTGGGTTCGTGACGATTTCGATGGGAGTCTTTGTAGAATGGAACGGTGAAACGCCCGCCCTCACCATGAACCTGGGAGCGCCGGCGTCTCGCCGGCTCGTTAGAGTCCGCAGCGAAGGAAGTCGCCGGCGAGACGCCGGCGCTCCCAGACCCCAAGTCCCGGTTCAGGGGTTCAGAGCGCGAACTTGCGTTCGGCGAATTCTCACCCTGAACCGCCCGGTGAGGGCACCGGGCCTACACGCTGTAGGCCGGGTCTCCTGACCTGGCGCAGGTTCGTGGTGGTTCTGCGCGATTCGAAGGCCGTGGTTACTCCCTCGGCAGTTCCCCGCCGTAGCCGCCGAGGTAACGAGGCGGACGTGCTGAGCCACCGCACATTCCGCCTCCTCACGTCAGCGGCTACGGTTCCGGGATCCATGGCGCGAAATTGGGTTCGTGACGATTTCGATGGAAGTCGTTTGCGGAATGGAATGGTGGAACGTCCGCCCTCACCCTGACCCTCTCCCCCGGGAGAGGGAACAGCGATCGCGCGCATCAACTAATTCGAATGTTCGTCGGAGTACTCCAGCGCCACCTGTGACTCAAAGCGGAGGAAGCACTCCCTCGCGATGAGCCTTCCCCCCGTAGCCGCCGTAGCCGCCGAGGTAACGAGGCGGACGCCGGTGCGCCAGGAGGCTTTTCCGCCTCCTCACGTCAGCGGCTACGGTCCCGGGGTTGAATGATGATCAGAGGGCCGGTCGCCGGGATGCGCCGTTCCACGGCGACTCCCCGTCAATGGGCGGAAGCCTCAAGCTTCCTTGCCCTTCGGCACGTGCGTGGCCCAGGTCTGGCCAACGTCCGGCTGGACGTGCGTGAACCCCGTGCCCGGCGGCGGATTGGGAATGCGGATCAGATGATTGCAGGCCGGACACTGAATCTGCCGGCCAGCGTGACACGGATCGCACTTCAACGGCTGGTCGCAGTGCGAACAGTAGAATTTGAATTCGGTTGTGCTCATAGGCTTGGCCTCCATCATGCGCCAATTCCCGGCCAAAAGTCTTTGAAAAAAATTTCGCTTTTTTCCCGGCGACTGCGCGCGTAAAATTGCCGGCAACCACCCGGGCCACCATGAAAACGCCTCCCGAACGCGAAGCGGAGTTGTTTGCCGCCGTACTTGCGCGGCCTCCGTCCGAGCGCCCGGCCTACCTCGACGGCGCCTGCCACGCCGACCCCGCCCTGCGTCAACGGCTGGAGGCTTTGCTCGCCGCCCACGAACAGCCGGCGGGCGCGCTCGCCGCGGAGCCCCCGCCCGCCGCTCGCCCCACCATCAAACTCGAATTCTCCGACGACCGGCCCGCCGCCTCGGTCGGTCAAAAGATCGGGCGCTACAAGATTCTGGAAAAACTTGGCGAAGGCGGTTGTGGCGTGGTTTATGTCGCCGAACAGACCGAGCCGGTCCGGCGCCGGGTGGCGCTCAAGGTCATCAAGCCGGGCATGGACACCCAGCAGGTCGTCGCCCGTTTCGAAGCCGAACGGCAGGCCCTGGCGATGATGGATCATCCCCACATTGCCAAGGTGCTCGATGCGGGCACCACCGACACGGGTCGCCCCTACTTTGTCATGGAGTTGGTGCGCGGCATCCGCATCACCGACTACTGCGACCAAAACCACCTGCCGACCCGGGAACGGCTCACCTTGTTCATCCAGGTGTGTCATGCCATCCAGCACGCGCATCAAAAGGGCATCATTCACCGCGACATCAAACCCTCGAACATCCTCGTGACCCTGAACGATGGCGTTCCGGTGCCCAAAGTCATTGACTTTGGCATTGCCAAGGCCACGGAAGGGCGGCTGACCGACGCGACGATTTACACGCAGCTCCATCAATTCATGGGCACGCCCGCCTACATGTCGCCCGAACAGGCGGAGATGAGCGGTCTGGACATTGATACGCGGAGCGACATCTACAGCCTGGGGATGCTGCTCTACGAGCTGCTGACGGGGAAAACGCCGTTCGATGCGAAGGAACTGCTGGCAATGGGCCTGGACGCGATGCGCAAGACGATTCGGGAGCGCGAGCCGGCCCGGCCCTCCACCCGGCTGGCCATGCTGCCAGGCGAGGAACTCACCACAACCGCGCGGAAGCGATCCGTTGAAGTCGCCAAGCTGGCCAGTCTGCTCCGTGGCGATCTGGACTGGATTGTGATGAAGTGCATCGAAAAGGACCGGACGCGGCGGTACGACACCGCCAACGGACTGGCGATGGAAATCGAACGCCACCTGACGAACGAACCGGTGCTGGCCCGTCCGCCCAGTGTGGCTTACAAGCTCCAGCGGGCGTGGCAACGGAACAAACTCGTTTATTCCGCGTGCCTGGTGGTTGCGGTGGCGCTGGTGGCCGGGATTGGAATCAGTTGGTGGCAAGCCCGGGTGGCAACCCAGGCGCGCCGGCAGGAAGCGAAAGCCAATGCGCAGTTGCGCGAGCAAGTGGACGTCACGGAGCGCGCCCGGCGCAAAGCCAATGGCCTTTTGGAAACCATGCAAGTCCAGCGGGCCGAAGAACTATTGGATCGGCAGCAGACGCTGTCCGGTGCCGGCTATCTGGTACAATTACTACGGGCAAATCCCTCCAATCGGGTGGCAGCAGCCCGGCTGGTCTCCGTGTTGATGCGTCCTTTCATCCAGCCCATCACTGAACCGCTACGGCATGAGGACAGAGTCACTTCCGCGCAGTTCAGCCCGGACGGCCTGCGGGTGGTTACGGCCTCTTGGGATGGGACTGCGCGGGTGTGGGACGCGCGCACCGGCCAGCCCATCACTGAACCGCTACGACATCTGGACAAGGTTCAATCCCCGCAGTTCAGCCCGGACGGCCTGCGGGTGGTCACGGCCTCTTGGGATGGGACTGCGCGGGTGTGGGACGCGCGCACCGGCCAGCCCCTCACTGAACCGCTACGACATGAGGGTCCGGTCAATTTCGCGCAGTTCAGCCCTGACGGCCTGCGGGTGGTCACGGCCTCTTGGGACGGCACCGCGCGGGTGTGGGACGCGCGCACCGGCCAGCCAATCACTGAACCACTTCGGCATGAGGACAGAGTAATTTCCGCGCAGTTCAGCCCGGACGGCCTGCGAGTGGTCACGGCCTCTGAGGACAAGACCGCGCGCGTATGGGACGCACGCACCGGCCAGCCCCTCACGGAACCACTACGACATTTAGGGGAAGTCACTTCCGCGCAGTTCAGCCCGGACGGCCTGCGGGTGGTCACGGCCTCTTTGGACAACACCGCGCGGGTGTGGGACGCGCGCACCGGCCAGCCAATCACTGAACCGCTTCGGCATGAGGACAGAGTAATTTTCGCGCAGCTCAGCCCGGACGGCCTTCGGGTGGTCACGGCGTCTGACGACCACACCGCGCGGGTGTGGGACGCGCGCACCGGCCAGCCGCTCACCGAACCGTTACGACATGAGAGGGTGATCTTCTCCGCGCGGTTCAGCCCGGACGACCTGCGGGTGGTCACGGCGTCTGATGACCACACCGCGCGGGTGTGGGACGCGCGCACCGGCCAGCCCATCACTGAACCGCTACGGCATGAGGACAGCGTCACTTCCGCGCAGTTCAGCCCGGACGGCCTGCGAGTGGTCACGGCGTCTGATGACAAGACCGCTCGAGTGTG
>CAZLOH010000074.1:0-9239 GCA_964561105.1 uncultured Bifidobacterium sp.
GCCACCGGCGGTCGCTGGTCAGACATAACACGAACTATGAAAAGCTTACTAAAGACTCTCGCTTTGTTCCTGATGGCTGGACTGCTTTGTTCTGGTTGCGTCATATATCATGAGACGGATAGTCCCGGAGCGAAGGGAGTTGTTCTGGATTCACGGTCACGCTCTCCCATTCAGGGCGCGGAGGTGGCCGTCTCCCAATCCTTCAGTCCGTCGCTCACACTCACGAATGCGTTGGCCGAGTTGCGTCCGCCGACGGTAATCACAGATCAGGCCGGCCAATTTTCCGTGCCAGCCGAGCGGTCATTGATTTTCGGTTTCATATTGGTTTGGTGGCCGTCGATGAAATTTGGCGAGACTCCACGAGGTGGAACGCTGGTGTTACGGCGAGATGGCTACGAATCGGCAACCATTCCATTCTATTCCGCGTCGGTCACTAACCTTGGGGAGGTCTTGATGAAACCAACCACTCAATAACCGTCCAGGCCACATCGAACGTCATGCCCAAATCTAAAAAACATGTTCCGGACGCAGAGGCGATGGATAAAGAGATTCGTGAGACGTGCAAAATGCTAACACGCGTCGCCAAAAGTTACCCGCGAGGTTCGGCTGAACGCAGGGCAATTCGTGCCGCGGCTGACGCGTACCTTTATCTTCGGTCGCACGAGGGTTTGGTAAAGAGCTACCGGGCATATCAGCGGAGTTCCAATCAGCCCTTGGCGAAAACGCAAAAGCAGGCGTTGAAGAGAGCAGGAGTTGCCGCATGACAAAAGACTGGCAAGATGCAATCAGCAGCGGCGACTCGGTGCGCGTTGCCACAATGCTCGACGCCGGCGCGGACATCAACGCGCTGGATGGTCACGGCCAGACTGCGTTGATGAACGCCGCTCACAAAGGCCAGACAGAGATTGTTCGCCTGTTAGCGAAACGCGGCGCGAACCTCAACCACACCGCAAAGTTCGGCCTTACCGCTCTCATGCTGGCCGTCATTGCCGATCATCCCGAGGTGGTTCGCGTGTTGGTGGATGCTGGTGCCGACATCACCCGCCGGGGCAGCCCGAGCGCAGCTCCCATCTACGATAAGACCGCACTGGAACTCGCCGAACAGATGAAGCGCATACGATGCGCCAAAGAACTGCAACGCGCCGATACGAAGCATGAAGCCCACGACTAACCGCCATTATGTTGCTTTGTCAGCCGGTTCGATACCCGTCCTGTGAAACGAAAGACTCAATACCTCAACACCGACCTGGACCTCGTTGCGCCATTTGACCTCGAACCGCTGGCTCAAGCGATTTCTGCCCGAGGGGGGTTTACCCTCCAAGTTTCCGCCCGCGACAATGCCTCCTGGTGTGCAACGCTCGAAGCCGAGGCGGATTTCCTGTCTCCGGAACCTACGATTGTTGCGCTGCTTGCGGCGATTGAGGGCCTGGAAACCGACGCACGCCGTTCTTGGACGTCCTGCACGCATCGCGAGTTCAACATTGGCTACGATTGCGGCGATGAGCCGTGGGCGTTCACCAACGAATTGACCGCCGCGACCATTTCCCGGATGGCCGCGCTCAACGTCTCGCTGCGGATCACGCTCTATCCCGCCGAGTCACCGCAAGCCAACCAACCAACCAGAGCAGGCGCATGACGCAGAAACTTGAAATGCTAATGCGCCCCATTGCGAAATACTCGTTGCTTGGTTTGGTTGGGATCTGCGTCGCCTTCTTTACGGGATGCATTTCTGACCGTGTCAGCAGCATGTTGGCTGAAGCCATGGCCAATCAGGCAATCGCCCCGCCGCTTGAGTTAAGTCTTTCGGTGTACAATTTTCGGCAGGCCACCCAGCGATGGCCCAGTAACCATGCAGAGTTTTCTGCCTTCTTAAAACAGTCGGGCGACGGGGTGCAACTCCAGCAGTATGATCGGATTGATTTCACAGAGAATTCAGATGGCAGTCTTGAGATTTACGCGGTCGCCCCCGGCCTCACGAATCGGATGTCGATTAAAGCAGTGGAGACCGACCCGAAATGAGGAAGCACGAAGCTGAACCGCTAATCTGCGCTGATAAAGGCACTGACCGGAATGGCGGTTAGTGAACGTGAACGGGTCTGAACGGGTCACCCATTAGCGTGAGCGGTCAAGAGCAAAAATGAATTTCCGTCAGCCAGCTTTCCGTTTCCTAAAAGCTGTCTTGGTCTTTTCCGGCCGTAGCGGGCGGCGTTCCAGGCGCCATTCCTTCCTGTCATTTCGGTCGTAAACGGGTCAGTGCCGTCCTGCGAACCCTCTCAACGAGGAAAGCTCAGCCTACTCACACTCGACCTCCCAGCCCCATACCCACCACCGAGGGTTTTCCTGGTCAACCAAGAACGTGGTTTCGCGAGTTTGTTTCCGCTCAGCGCGCCCGGCTCGGCTTCAGTGAGGGATGCGAACCCGTCAATTATTTCGCCCAGTTTCTCCCAATGCGCTTCACGCTTTGCACTGGCAGGGCAGCACCACTGTTCTGCTTTGCGTGCGAACGCCACCCCCTGCGTTCACACCTCACTGGAAAGCCATCACGCTCGCCGGCCCAGGCTGGCCGGAAGACTTGCGCATCCCACAAACCGACTCACTCTCCGAGGACTCTGAGTGCATCCAGGATTCCATGCTTACCAACGAGCATTGGGAGTGGGAACTCTGGCGTCATCCCGACGGCCACTGTTATTACCTCAAAGTCTGGCCAATCAATTCGGACGCGTTTGGCCAACCCGACGTCCCGGCGTGGAATTCACCGGGATGGAGACGTTCCACTTTCTGATGAACCACTGGTCACCGCGCGATGTGTTGGCGGACCCGACCTTCGAGCGCCCCGACCTGTTGAAGTCGCTCACCCGCCCGGCGCATCTGGTCTTGAACTGAGGCGTGGGTGGCCAGCAGCCGGCTAACAAACCGGGGTGAAAACAAAGTGAAACCGAGTTGCACCCGGGTGGGAAAGTGAGTTGCCCCGGCATGACCTCTGCGGCAACCTGATTGCGAATGGGTGAGCCAAGTCCAAGGACATTGACCTTGCGCGTGGGCCGGCTGGAATTGACAAGCCTGGCCCTGGCCTTCGTGCTTTCGCTGGCGCTGCATCTGGGATTCTGGGGCACCTACCTGCTCGGCAAACATTTTCACTGGTGGGACAAAGTGCGCTGGCCGGCCTGGGTGCAGAAGCTGACCCAGCCACCGTCATCCCAACCCAAGCAACCGCCCGTGAACCGCGAACCGCCGCTCATGTTCGTGGAGGTCGCCGAACCGTCCGTCGTCGCACCCAAGGAAACGAAGTTCTATTCCGACCAGAACGCAGTGGCGGCGAATCTCGAACCGAAGCGCGACGCAAAAGTTCCCGAGATTGACGGCAAACAGGAACACGTGATCAAAACGGAAGACGTGGCGCGAAACAAATTCCCGCTCGCGCCCGATCCCCCCAAACCACCGCCGCCCGCGCCGGAAAAAGAGCCGGTCGAAGACGCGCAACCCAAGCCCGCGCCCGCGCCCGGCACCATGACGGTGGCCAAGGCGGACTTGAAACCACAGCCGGTACACAAACGCCCCCGCACGATCAAGGAGGCGCTGCTGCAGCGGCATCTGTCGCCCGGACAGAAAATGAAGCAAGCCGGCGGCGTTGACCGGCGCGGCCGGGTTTCGCCGGATGCCAAAATGACGGGCTTCGGTGCGTACGACCGGCAGTTCATTGATGCGGTGAAGTCGCGTTGGTTCGATTTGCTGGACAACATGAGCTATGACGCCTACCGGAGCGGCTACGTGAAGCTCGAATTCAACTTGAATTATGACGGGCGCATCACTGAAATGAAGGTGCTGGAGACGACGGTCACGGAGACGCTCACGTTGTTGTGCCAGAAGGCCGTCCTGGACCCCGCGCCGTTTGACCGCTGGCCGCGCGAGATGCGGCTGATGATCGGCGAGGATACCCGCAAGATCACGTTCACTTTTTATTACGACTAGCGCGCAACCTGGAAGGCCGGACGCGCCCGGCCATCGCACGAATCATGGAAAACATCGTTTATATTCTGCTGCTCATCACGTCGGTCGTGGGACTGACCTTCATCGTGGAACGCGGCCTGGCGCTGCGTTGGAAAAAGGTCGTGCCCCCGGCGCTGGAGGTCGCCGTCGAATCCTGCCAGACGCGCGCGGATGTGCCGATGCTCAAGCGCGTGTGCGAGCAAAACAAGTCGCCGCTCGGCCGGTTGCTGCTGCTGGCGGTGAACCATCTGAACTGGCCACGCGAGGAAAACACGGATGCGCTGCAGACGCGCGCCCGGCATGAAATCGTAAAGCTCGAACGAGGCCTCGTGGTGCTGGAAATCATCGTTGGCATTGCGCCGCTGCTGGGATTGGTGGGCACGATTCTCGGCATGATGACGGCCTTTGCGGACGTCGGCCAGGCCGGATTGAATGATGCGGCGAAGCTGGCGCGGGGCATTTCCGTGATTCTGCACGCCACGCTGATTGGCTTGCTCATTGCCATCCCGGCCTTGATTGCCTGGAGTTACTACACCAAGAAGGTCGAGATGCTGGCGGTGGAAATGGAGGCGGTGTGCGACGAATTCGTGCGCCGCCAATATCGCCAGGAGGAAAAGCCCTAGCGCATGCACTTCTCTATCCGCAAGCGGCGGGCGACCCCCACGGTCATCATCGTGGCGCTGATTGACGTGCTGATCGTGCTGTTGATCTTCCTCATGGTCACGACCACGTTCAAACAACAACCCGCGCTCAAACTTCAGTTGCCGGAATCTTCGCAAGCGCAAAAGACCGGGGCGAGTGAGGATGTGCCGCTCATCGTCAGCGTTGACCCGCAAGGCAACTTGCGCCTGGGCAATGAGGGCGAAGGGTTGCCCGTGACCGTGGATGCGCTGCGGGCCGAGCTCACGGCGCGGGTGGAAAAGAATCCGAACCTCAAGCTGGCCATCCGGGCCGATACCAAAGCGCCCTTCGGTCAGATCGTGAAAGTGATGGACGTGACCAAGGAGGCGAAGGTCAAGCAAGTGAACGCGTTCACGAAGGAAGTTGGCAAATAGCGCGCGCCGGATTTTCCCGTCACCGAAAGCGGGAGCGGCGAGCGGGATTGACCGGCCGTCCGCTTCCCGCCCTGCCCGCCAAACGGTGCGCCGGGCTTTTTTATTCCCATGAACTCAACACCATCCATGGCCGGTCAGCGCGAGCCGACGTTGTTCGAGAGCTTGCGCACCCTGCCGCGGGCCGCATGGATTCTTTTTGCCGGCACGTTTCTCAACCGGTTCGGTGGCTTTGTGGTACCGTTTCTGACGTTGTATCTCACCGGCCGGGGATACTCGGTCACGTCGGCCGGCCTGGCGGTGAGCGCGTACGGTGCGGGCACTTTTTGCGCCTCGCTGGTGGGCGGTCACCTGGCCGACCACCTGGGCCGGCGGGAAACCATCGTGCTTTCGATGTTCGGCGCGGCGATGGTGATGCTGCTGCTCTCGCAGGCACAGGCGCTGGCCATGATCGCGGCGCTTACCTTCCTGACGGGATTAGTGAGCGAATCGTATCGGCCCGCTAGTTCGGCCTTGCTGACGGACCTGGTGCCGGCGGGGCAACGATTGACCGCCTTTGCCGCGTTGCGCGTGACGTTCAATGCCGGGTTCGCCTTGGGGCCAACCACGGCCGGCCTGCTGGCGGCTTACGGTTACATCTGGTTGTTCGTGGGCGATGCGCTGTCGTCGGCGTTGTTCGGATTGATCGCCTTGCTGGCGTTGCCGCGCCGCCACCAACGGTCAGCCAGCGGCGGGGCGAAATGGAGTGAGGTGCTGACCGTGGTGTGGCGCGACAAAGGATTTCAACAATTGCTGCTGGCAAATTTTGCCGTGTCGCTCGTGTTCATGCAAATGGCCTCCACCTTTGGCTTGTTCGTCAAGCAACTGGGCTTTTCCGCCGCCATCTACGGGGCGATCATCTCGCTGAATGGCGCGTTGATCGTGTTTTGTGAACTGCCGCTGACGGCGTTCACGCGCCGATTCCCCACGCGCCGGGTGATGGCCGTGGGCTATGTGCTCATCGGCGGCGGGTTTGCCCTCAACCATTTCGCCCATTCCCTGCCGGCGCTGGTCGCTTGCATGGCGATTTTCACGCTGGGAGAAATGCTCGCGTTGCCGATGGCCTCCGCGTACGTGGCAGACCTGGCGCCGGCTCACATGCGGGGGCGCTACATGGGCGTCAATGGCATGACGTGGGCGCTGGCGTTGATCATCGGTCCGGTGCTGGGGATGAAACTGCTGGCGTGGAACGCGGCGGCGTACTGGCTGGCCTGCGGCGCGCTGGGCTTGTTGGCGGCTGCGGTCATTTCCGTGCCGGGGAATGTGTCACCGGGGCCACCGGTTCGCAGCGAGCCAGCCTGACGCTTTTGGTGGGTGGATACCGATTAACGCTTCCTGCCTCTCGGGCCAACGAAACGATCTTTTCTTGTTTCAGAAAAGTCTCATTAGCACCGTGGCTTCAGCCAGGTGACGGAGGACGGAACGAATAGGTTTAGCCGTTTCAACGGCTTGTCCGGGCACACCGAAGCCGTTAAATCGGGCGCAACTTGACATCACCCCGGAGCGCGGCTGGGTTGAAAACCAGCCGCAGCAGCGCGAAAACACGGGCTGCAGTCGTCCGCCAAGCGGATTGAGATTGTCACCCGCTGCGGCTGGTCGAGGGCGACACAGCCACGCTCCGCGCCCATTCCAGTTCGGCCGCAGTTTTGAAATGCGCCACGTTAAGATGGCTGCCATCCGTTGGCCGGGACTCGCCATCGGGCTAAAGCCGCAGTGCTAATCGGAAACGGGCACGCGCGGATGAGTCCATCCCGGTCCGGCTCACGAGAAACGAGACAACGCGCCTGCCGGTTGCTACAATCGCCTCATGGAAAAGAACCGGCTGGAGGCGTTTAGCGATGGAGTACTGGCCATCATCATTACCATCATGGTGCTGGAGATGAAGGTGCCGCATGGAACGGATCTGGTCGCGTTGAAACCGATTCTGCCGGTGTTCCTGAGCTATGTGTTGAGCTTCATCTACGTCGGCATCTACTGGAATAATCATCATCATTTGTTTCAGTCCACCAAACGCGTGAGCGCCGGGATCCTCTGGGCGAATCTGCATCTGCTGTTCTGGCTGTCGCTCTTCCCATTTGTCACCGGCTGGCTGGGCGAGAACCACGTCGCGGCGGTTCCGGCGGCCATTTATGGTTTTGTGCTGTTGATGGCCGCCGTGGCCTATTTCATTTTGCAATACGCCATCATCGCGCAACAGGGGGCGGACTCGCTGCTCGCCGCCGCCGTCGGCCGCGATTGGAAAGGCAAATTATCGGCCGGCTTCTATCTCATCGCCATTCCGCTGGCGTTCGTGAATCCGTGGATCGCCAGCGCCTTTTATGTGTTGGTGGCTCTGATGTGGCTGATACCCGATCGCCGGATCGAGCGCGTGCTGGTCAAGGAGACAAAATAAATGGAGAAGAAAAAAGCGATCCCCGCTTCCCCGGAACACGAACGGACGCAACGCCGGCTCGCCGAAGTGCGCGAGGCGCTGCTCGCCTTGCACAAGACGCTCGTGGATTCCGAGCGTGTCAGTTACGAGAAAACGGTGGGGCAGATTTCGTCGCCCAATCACTTCCTGCAATTGCTCACCCGCGATCCGTGGTTTGCCTGGCTGCAACCTTTTTCCCGGCTCATCGTCACGATGGATGAAGCGGGCGAGGAGAAGGAGCCGTTGACGATGGTCGCGGTGAACCGGCTCCTGGAGCAGGCGCGTTCCTTGTTGGTGGCGTCGGAGAGCGGTGACGGTTTCTCCGGCCATTACTTTGTCGCCCTTCAGCGTGATCCCGACGTGGTGCTGGCCCACGCGCAGGTGGCCAAACTCATCGGTCCACCCGGCTCCTCGGGGACAAAATAGTTCGCCGATCCCGGGTGAAGCAGCGGAGATTGCACCATCGAATCATTCGGTGCGAACGGCATTCATCCGCGAGCGCAACCGACGCGAAACTGCAACCGACCGATTACCTTCGGATTTTGTAGCGCTCCTGGAAGGCGGGACTCAACGGCGCGGCCTGGGGAGTGGCCGACGAGTCAGTCGGCGCGGTGGTGGTCGCCGTAGTCGCGTTGAAGACGCCCCCGATCACGGATTGCTCCTTGTCCGGCAAGGCGGCGTAGATTTTTCCCGGAATGGTGTTCGATTCGGTGAACTGGCCCAGCTCCAGTTTGAGCGCGTATCCGGTGGAATAGGATTTTTGTTGCGCCGCATACTTGGGATTCGTCTTCCAGACGCGGACCAGATGGCTGACGTCACCGGGTTTCATGTCCTGCGAAACCGTCCACGTGTGTCCGGTCGGGCTGTCAGTCGAGGCAAGGTGCAGATAAACGCGCAGGCCACGATCCGGCGTTGCGCCGCTGCCCTCCCGCAATTCGAGCACGTAACCGGTGGTCAACTTGTCCAAGCGGACAATGTCTGGAACAAAATTCGTGCCTGCAATCGTCCCGTTCACTTTCCCCTCGGAGATTTTGGCCGCAGCAATATCCAGCGTGTAAACGGGAGGAGTCATTGGCACCACCTTCGGCGGTGGCGGCTCGGCTGGTTCTGCCGCAGCGGCCGCCGGATTTGCGCCAGGAGTGGCGGGCGCAGCAGGCGTGGCTTCGGCGGCTTCACCTTCTGATTTCAAGAACGGCAAATGCGGCCGCACGTACGGCCAGGCGAACCAACCTCCCACCACCAACACCACGATCACCACGCCGTTGGTGACATACTTCGCCCAAGGCTTGGATTGTTTCACCGGGCCGCCCTTAAAGCCTTTCATCGGTGCGCCCGTTCCACTGGCAGCGCGGGCGGTCTGCGTCGCGCCGGCGGAAAGTTTTGTCGCCCCGGGCACGGAGACCAACTGCTTGCCCAACCCGTGACCTGTCGGAGCCGTCGGAGGCGCGGGAGCTCCCGGCACGGTCATTGGCGACTGGCAGAGCGGACAAGTAATCTCCTCCCCGGCCCAAGCGTCATCCACTTGGATTGGTTTTTTACACGCCGGACAGTCAATAATGATTTGAGCCATAACTTCGGTTCGTTCCGCCGTGCTCCACCAATCTTTGATTTCAATTGGAAGCCCGGCTGGCAGCCACGAATCTACAACACGAACCGAAAGGGGCGTCAAGCAAATGCGCCATTGCCGCCAGCGAGGGTCAGGGCAATTTGTTTTCGGGAGACAAGTCATTGAGCGGCACGGCATAAAATTG
>CAZLOH010000075.1:0-8489 GCA_964561105.1 uncultured Bifidobacterium sp.
TGGTGAAATCCTTGACCGGCTTCTGGTTTTCCGCCGCAAATTCGCGGAGGAAACTTTGCGCCAGCAGCGGAATGTCCTCCGGGCGCTCCCGCAGCGGCGGCAGGTGGATCTCCAACCCGCGCAGCCGGAAAAACAAATCCTCGCGGAACGTGCCGGCCTTGACCATGTCTTCGAGGTCCTTGTGCGTCGCGGCCACGAGCCGCACGTCGGCGCTCAGGGTTTTGTTCGAGCCAACGCGTTCGAAGGTGCGTTCGCCGAGAAACCGCAGGAGCTTGATCTGGATGCTGGCGTCAATCTCGCCAATTTCATCGAGGAACAGCGTGCCGCCCTGCGCCTGCTCGAAACGCCCGACCCGCCGTTCGTGCGCGCCGGTGAACGCGCCCTTCTCGTGACCGAACAATTCACTTTCGAGCAACGACGACGCGAGGGCCGCGCAGTGAACGGTCACGAACGGTTGCTGCGCGCGCGGGCTGAGCTGGTGCAGCGCCTTCGCGATGAGTTCCTTGCCCGTGCCACTCTCGCCCAGGATCATGACCGTGGCCCGCGTGGGCGCGACTTGCCGCACCATGTCGAAGACCTCCCGCATCACCGGTGATTCGCCGACGATGTTTTCCATCCCGAACTTGGCGTCCAACTGCTGCCGCAGCTCGACATTTTCCGATTCGAGGTTTTGCGAACGCACCGCCCGGGCGATCCGCATCTCCAGTTCATCAATCTGCAAGCGGCCCTTGGCGATGTAATCATCCGCCCCGTGCTTCATCGCTTCGACGGCCAGCTCCTCCGAACCGTAGGCCGTCATCAAAATGCAGATCGGCGGTTTGGAGAGGGACTTGGCGCGCGCGATGAGTTTCATGCCGTCCTCGTTGGGCATCCGGAAATCCGTGAGCATCACGGCGAAATGCTCACGCTCCAGAAGTTCCATCGCGTTCCGCGCATCCTCCGCGAGATAAACGTCGAAGCGGTCTTCCAACGCGGCCCGCAGCCCCTCGCGCGTGGGTTTCTCGTCATCCACAATGAGCAACAGGGGTTTGGTCATAACGCGCCGGCCTCGTGCGAGGGCTTTGATCCGGGTGCGCCCAGCAACCGGGTTTTCTTTTCGTAGAGCGGCAGCCACAGCCGGAAGGTCGTGCCGCGACCCACGTGGCTTTCCAGTTCGATGCGCCCGCCGTGCGCCTGGAGGATGCGTTGCACAATCATCAGCCCCAGGCCCGTGCCCTTTTTCTTGGTGGTGTAAAACGGCTCGAAGATGCGGTTGATCTGCTCCTGGGGAATGCCGCCGCCCGTGTCGGCCACGCTCACCCAGACGGCCTCCGCGCTTTCGCCGGTCCGCACCGTCAGGGTGCCACCGCGCGTCATCGCTTGCATGGCATTTTTCACGAGATTCACCAGCGCCTGCTGCGTTTGCGTGGGGTCAATGGGCGTCGCCGGCAGTTCCCGCGCCAGCCTGGCCTTCACCACAATGCCGCGATTGTCGAGTTCCGGGCGCAGCAATTCGAGGGTCCGCTGCACCACGTCATTCAGCGTGGTGAGCTTGATCTGAAGCGGCGCCGGCCGGATGGCTTGCAGAAATTGCGTGACGATGTAATCCAGCCGGTTGATCTCGCCCTTGGCGACGGAGAGATACTGGTCGAGCTTTCCGGCCACGGCGGCGGCGTTGGTTTCCACCGGGAGGGATTGGGTGCGACCCCGCGCCGGGGGCGGTTGCAATTTTTTCAACTCGCGCTCCATCAGTTGCAGGTGGATGTGCAGGGCGTTGAGTGGATTGCCGATTTCGTGCGCGACGCTGGCGGCCAGCAGCGTGAGCGCTTGCACGCGTTCGCTCTCGATGGCTTCAAAAGTCTGCTGCCGGGCTTCGGTGGCGTCGTGCAGAATCAAGGCCAGCCCCGAGCTGCCGATCTCTTCGCCATCCAGCGGCGCGGCGTACAACCGGATGAATCGGGCGCGCGGATATTTCACCTCGAACTCGTGCCGGACGAAGTGCCGACCGCCGCCCGCATCGTAGCGGGAGATTTTTCCCCAATCCACGGCGGGCAGGATTTGATCCAGGAACTGGCCTTCGGTGTTGGGCTGCAACCCCAGCAACCGCGTCACGGCCTGGTTGAAATAGACGATCCGACCCTGCTCGTCCACCACGAGCACGCCGTCTTCGATGGTGTTGAAGAGTGTTTCAAGAAAACTGCGTTCGCGCGCCAGCCGCTGGACGACGGTTTGCAGTCCTTCCTTGTCGAGGCGGCCAATGCGCCCGAGCACCTTGTCGAGGAAGCTGGATTTGGGAGCGGGCATCGCGTCAGAACCATTTGCGCCGGCGCAAAAACCAGAAGGTGCCGAGCGTGGTGGCCGCCGTCAGCGCGAAGGCAAAGGCGTAACCATGCTGCCAGTCGAGCTCGTGCATGTCGTTCTTGAAATTCATCCCATACCAACTGGCAATGATCGTGGCGGGCGTGGACAGAATGGTGATCAGCGTCAACGCCTTCACGACCTCGCCCGTGCGATTGGACGACATGCTGAGGTAAACCTGGAGAATGCCGGTGAGCGAATCGGTGTAGCCCTGGGCCAGTTCGGAGATTTGAAACAGTCCGTCATAGACGTCCCGATAGTACGGGACCAGGTGCGCGCGGATGAGTTTGAATTCCCCCCGGGCAAACCGGGCCAGCACCTCGCGTTGCGGGCCGATGATCTGGCGCAGGTGCAGCACTTCTTTTTTTACCTTCAGGATTTCGTTGAGCGTCTTGGGGGTGGGATGTTGCAACGCCTGCTGCTCCAGTTCCGCGATCTCGAGCGAGAGTTCATTCAGCGCCGGCTTGTAGTTGTCCACGATGCCGTCGAGCAGATTGTAGGCGACGCGGTCGGGCGCGCGGGCGATGTGCATCGTGCCTTTGATGGCCCGCTCCTCCGTCAGCGCAATGGTGCGGATGGGCACGTCGTGGTAGGTGACGAGAAAATTCTTCCCGAGAAAGAAATCCAGTTCGCTCGTGCCGAACGCGCCGTCCTTGCGGTCGTAATCCACGGCGTGAATCACCATGAAGAGATACGGCGCGAAACTGTCCTCCTCTTTGGGGGTGAACTCCTCGACCTTGGGCGCGGGACTGGTGGAGACGCAATCCTGGATCGAGAGGGGATGGAAATGGAACAATGTCTCCAACACGAACTTCTTCTCCTCGTCCGTCGGGTTTTCCAGATCAATCCACAGAAAAAGGTTCGTGTCGCTCAGCAACGTCGGCATCAGAAACATCTCGATGTTCTGCGTATGCAACCGGCCTTGCGTGGTGAAGGCGAGTGAGCGGATCATGATTTCTTGTTGCGCACGGTCGTGTCAGCCTGGCACGCAGAGTAAAGGCCCGTCGCTCCGATGCAAGGATTGTCTGCGCTGAATCGGCACACCCCAGCCCGGACTTGACCCGGAGCGGAAAAATGAATTCCATCTGGCGCAGCACAGTCTGAACTCGCATAACATGAACGCTCGACCCGTCACCAACATGAAACCCAATCCGCCGGTCACCCGTCACCGCCTCTCGCTGGTCCCAATCCTTTCCCTCGTCGGCCTGCTGCTGGCAGCCGTTCCCTCGCCGGCGCAGGCGCAAACGCCCAAACGCGTGCTGGTTGTCACCACCACCGTCGGCTTCCGGCACAGTTCCATTCCAACGGCGGAAAGAATCATCGCCGAACTGGGCGAGAAGAGCGGCGCGTTCACGGTGGACTATGCGCGGGTGAACATCTACGAGCCGCGGTTCAAGGGCGCGGATGGCCATCCCGACAAGGCCAAATACTTCCCCGTGGTGAAAGAAGTCCTGGCCGAGAAGATGAGCCTGGACGCCTTGAAAAATTACGACGCGGTCATTTTCGCCATCACCACGGGCGATTTGCCGCTGCCGGATCGCGAGGGTTTTCTGGACTGGATCAAGTCGGGCAAGGGCTTCGTGGGCATCCATGCCGCCGCCGATACGTTTGACAAGACGGGCGATTATCCGGGCTACCCGCCCTACATCGAGATGCTGGGGGGCGAGTTCAAAACGCACGGGGCGCAAGTCTCGGTGGACTGCATCAACCAGGACAAGGACTGCGCCGCGTGCAGTCATTTGCCGGCCGTCTGGACCGTGTTTGACGAGATTTATCAATTCAAAAACTTCGATCGCGCGAAGGTGCATGGCTTGTTGACACTGGACAAGCATCCGAACAACAAAACCCCCGGCGACTATCCAGTGGCCTGGATCAAACCTTATGGCAAAGGCCGGGTCTTCTACACCTCGCTGGGCCATCGCGAGGACATCTGGGACCCCGAAGTGAAAGATGACCGCAAGAATTCACCCGAAGTGGCGCTCGCCTATCAGCAACACTTGCTCGGCGGCATCAAGTACGCGTTGGGCCTGGTGAAATGCAACGACCAGCCGTGAACGGAATGAGTATGCTCCCAACTCAATTTCAACTTCTCGGTCTGAACCCCAGAGCCGTAGCCGCCGACGTGAGGAGACGGAAAACACTGCTGCGCGACGGCGTCCGCCTCGTTACCTCGGCGGCTACAGCGGGGAGGTTCATGCGGAGGGCAAAGACAACACAGTCCTGATTTGGTCAAGAAATGAATGGCGTCCGCTGGCGGACTGACACAGAATAAATGCGATGAACTCATTGGAAATGAACGAAGCCGGTTTCAACCGGCGTGACTTTCTCAAAGGCGGCTCGGCTGCCACCTTGCTGACCCTGATGGGCGGCGTCCCCTTGCTGGCCGACCCCGCGCCGGTGCAGCCGGGCGTCCTGCCCAAGTTTGTAACAAAGGTCAAAGTGGGCCTCATCGGCTTGGGCCCGTGGGGTCGGGAAATCCTCGATCAACTTGGTCGGATCGAGCAGGCGGAGATCGTGGCCATCTGCGACAATTACCCAGCGATGCTGCGGCGCAGCGCGCGCAAAGCGCCTGAATCGGCGGCGAAAGTCGCGGACTACCAGGCCATCCTCGACAACAAAGAGGTTCAGGCCGTCATCGTGGCGACCGGCTCCCATCAACACAAAGAAATCGCCATCGCCGCCTTGAAGGCCGGCAAACATGTCTATTGCGAAGCGCCGCTCGCCGCCAGCATCGAGGATGCGAAAGCCATCGCGCTGGCGGCCAAGGGCGCGGTGGGCCAGGTCTTCCAGGCGGGATTGCAAATGCGGTCCAGTCCGCAGCGACATTTTCTTTATCCGTTCATCCGCTCCGGCGCGCTCGGCAAGCCGGTGATGGCGCGGGCGCAATGGCACAAGAAGACCAGTTGGCGCGTCGCCTCGCCCAACCCCGAGCGCGAGAAGGAAGTCAACTGGCGGCTCTATCGGGCCACGTCACCGGGATTGATTGGCGAGATCGGCATCCACACTCTGGATCAGGCGGGTTGGTATTATGACCTGCAACCGGTCGCGGTTTCGGGTTTTGGCTCGACCATGTTGTGGCAGGATGGGCGCGATGTGCCGGACACCGCCCAGGTGGTGCTGGACTTCCCCGGCGGGTTGCGACTCAGCTACGATGCCACGCTGGCCAGTTCGTTCGACAGCGAATATGAACTGCTCTCCGGCAGCGACGCCACCGTCATGATGCGCTACGACGACACGGGCGCGGAAGTGGCGTGGATGTTCAAGGAAGTGGATTCGGCCCTGCTCGGTTGGGAAGTTTACGCGCGCAAGGACAACTTCTATCGCGAAACCGGCATTGCCCTGGCCGCCGGCAGTTCCAAGCAGACGGCCCTGGTGAAAACCGCCGCCGGCGCCCCGCCCGTGCCGCCGCCGCTCTACCACGCGCTCGAGGCGTTTCTGATGAATTGCCCCGAAGTCACCAATACCGTGGAAGATTTCAAAGCCATGTACGATGCCAAGGACACCGCCGCGCTGGCCGCGAGCTTGAAGACGCAGGCCCCGTCGCTCAAACCCTTCGCCGGGTATGAGGAGGGTTACGCCGCGACCGTGCTCGCCTTGAAGGCCAACGAAGCCGTCAACGGCAACAAACGCGTTGAATTGAACAAGGGAACATTTGAACTGGCCTGAGTCTCGCCGGTCGCCACCACGAATCAGAAAACAGGAAACCAATTTTATGAAATCAAAAATACTGAATCGAATCGAAACCACCTTCGGGGCCGCCCTGCTGGGCTTGCTGCTGGCGCTGCAACCGGTCGGCCAGCTCCGGGCCGAGGACGCCAAGCCGGTGCGCTACGTCGCCCAACCCACCGGCAGCAAGATGAAAATTGACGGCACGGCCAACATCAAAAATTGGTCCATGGAAAGCGTGATGATCGGCGGCTTCCTGGAAACCGACCCCAAGTTTCCGGAATCCGCGCTCACCGACGCCAAGGCGGACCATCCCGTCGTCAGCGTCTTCATGCCCGTGCGCTCGTTCAAGAGCGGCAGCTCGGCCATGGATCATCGGATGCAGAAGGAGATGAACGAGTCGCAGTTCAAGCGGATCGAATACAAGCTGATCGAACTGAAACCTAAATCCGCCGCCGGCGCCACCGGCCCGCTCCAGTTCGACGCCACCGGCGCGCTGACCATCGTCGGCAAGACCCGCACCAACAACATGCCCGTCACCATCGAGAAACTGGCCGACGGCAAACTCAAGATCACCGGCGCCACCGCGCTGAAAATGACCGATTACGGCATCGAACCGCCCTCGACCCTCGGCCTGTTCATCAGCGGCGACGAGGTGAAGCTGTCCTTCGAGTGGTTGGCCGCGCCCGAGGCCAAGTAACCGGCAACCAATCACGGACCCACCTCATCGGCGGTCGGCGACGTAAGTGGCCGACCGCCGAACTTTTTCGCGGAACTGACTCCGGAGTTCGACACCGGGCGGACTTCCGATTCGACCTTAACCTGGAAATTTCACACTCGTAACAACGGGTTAGGGAACCCGGCCTTCAGGACTGGGCGAACGATGCTTGTAGGCCGCGTGTCCCCACGCGGCGGGGTATCAACATTCCATCCTTCCAGTAGCCGCTGACGTGAGGAAGCGGGAACCCTCCTCAACGCGAACCCTTCCACCTCGTTACCTCGACGCTACGAATTTGGAAACCGCTTCCAGTCAGTGCGTCATCAGGTAGAAGACGATGTTGATCCCGAGCGGATAGGCGATCTTCTCGGAAAACCGGTTGAAATAAACGTCGTTCTCCTCCTCCCGTTCCCAGCCATCGCTTACGTCGCTGTTGTGAATCGCCAGGATCATCATCCGCCCCTGATCGTCAAACAAGGCCCGGACGTGCATCGTCTCCGAACCTTCGCCGCGAAAGAACCGATGCGGTCGCGCTTGGGGATCGGCGGCCTCGAAATCCTCGTTCCAAAACTGCATCGTCGGCACGCGCCACCGGTACATCGGGCCGCGCAGGTCGAAAACGCAGTGAAAGATCGGATGCTCCGGCGGCAAATCCACCTAGGCGCGATTGGGCGCCACGCGCGCGATCTGTTCCGCAAATCCTTCCCATTCCCGCGCGCCCCAGAAATCGTTCACGAACAGCGCGCCCCCGGCGGCCAGAAACCGGCGCAGCGTCGTGACTTCGGTTTCACTCAAACGCAGGTACCCGGCGTGTTCCAGGTAAAGCAGCGGATACTCGAACACGGCCGGGTCCGTCAGCTTCAACACGCGCCCGTCGGGATCAGTCCGGATCGAAGTCAGTTGCTGCAGGCGATAGGAGAAATTCAGGTCCGCGTCCGGATAATCCACCCACCAGCCCAGCCGGGGACCGAATCTCCGACCGGAATCGGATTGAAAAATCACGCGCGCAAACGTGAACACGTCCGGCTCAAACCCGGGAGCATTCGTCCAATTGGGCGTCTCCGCGCTGTGGGACATCGTTTCGCGCGCCGTCCGCACCGCATCCTCATCAATCACCCCGCCGCCTTCGATCTCGATCAGGTGACCGGACGAACCGCCGCGTCGAGCGCCGCCCGACCACGGCCGAAATTGCGCGAAACCGATGCCGGCAGTCAACGCGACTGCGACCAGGCACAGATTGAAACGGCGACTCGTCATCCCTCGGGCACGCGCCCGACCTTGCTCAGCGGGAACAGGCAGTGCCGACCCAAGCCTGCCCGCTCCGCGCTATTTGTCCATCGAAACGATGCGAACTCCGCACGCTTGACAGGGCCTCGGCGCGGGCGTAGAACCGCGTCCATGCCTTTGACCGCGCAAGACGCCAACCACGCGAATGGCGGCACCACCCGGAGCGCGATCCGGAGTCCACGGCGAAATCCAGTTCGCACACTGCGCTTGGATCGCGATTCCCCGAGCCGTGGCAACTGGAGCACGCACAACTTTTATCACGCCGACGGGAACGGGAACATCACGTATCTGGTGAACAGCAGCCAGACGTTGGCGGCGAGTTACCGGTATGATCCGTATGGGAACACGATTTCCAGCAGCGGCACGCTGGCCAGTGCCAACGTCTATCGCTTTTCGAGCAAGGAAATCCACGTCAACAGCGGCCTCTACTATTACGGCTACCGCTGGTACGTGCCAAATTTGCAGAGATGGCCAAATTGGG
>CAZLOH010000076.1:0-8380 GCA_964561105.1 uncultured Bifidobacterium sp.
CGGGGCGGCCCGCGCCGAGGTAGTGTTGAGCGGCGAGTTGTTGATCGAAGGCGGCGCACTGGTCGGGCGTGGGCACGCGCACGGTGAGGGTGGTGGCCGACGCCGTCGCGGCCTTGGTTGCGGTGACGGGTTGGGGCGAAGGTGTAATCATCCGAGCATAGGAGAGCAAAAATCCCGGCTCGGGTCTAGTCCCAATTTTATGCCGTGCCGCTCAATGACTTGCCTCCCGAAAACAAGTTGCCCTGGCTTCCAGGCAGGCTCAGTCCGGTTCGACTTGAGCCGGGTAGCACGATCTGATACATCGAGGCGCGACCGCACCACCACGTCATCATGAAATTCATCCACGAAGATTTCCTGCTTCAGACCAAGACCGCGCGCCAGCTTTTTCACCAGTTCGCCGAGGCCGAGCCGATTTTGGATTACCACAATCATCTGCCGCCCCGCGACATCGCGGAGAACCGCCAGTTCAGGAACTTGTTTGAAATCTGGCTTGAAGGCGATCACTACAAATGGCGCGCGATGCGGGCCAACGGAGTGGCGGAACGCTTTTGCACGGGCAACGCCGAACCGTTCGCCAAGTTCCAGGCCTGGGCGGCGACCGTGCCGCACACGTTGCGCAATCCGCTCTATCACTGGACGCACCTCGAACTGAAGCGCTATTTCGGCATTGACGAACTGCTCGACGAATCTTCCGCCGCACGCATCTGGCGGCAGGCCAACGAACAGCTCGCCACGCCCGCGCTGACGACGCAGGGCATTCTCAAGAAATTCAACGTCCACGCGCTCTGCACCACCGATGATCCGACGGATGACCTGCGCCACCACCAGGCCCTGGCCGCCGGCAAATGCACGACGAAGGTTTACCCCGCGTATCGGCCGGACAAGGCGCTGACCGTGCATCAGCCGGAACTCTTCAACGCCTGGGTGGACAAACTGGAAGCGGCCAGCGACGTGGACATCAACAATCTCAACAGCTTCCTCAAGGCGTTGAAACAACGGCACACGTTCTTTCACGAACAAGGCTGCCGCGTGTCTGATCACGGCTTAAGCCACTGCCCGGCGGAGTTCTGCTCGGACAAGGTCGCGGCTGCCATCTTCGCGCGGGCGCGCAAGGGCAAATCCGCCACGTCACTCGAACACACCCAGTTCAGCGCGTATTTGATGTTGCACTTCGGCCGGCTCGACGCGGAACGCGGTTGGGTGAAACAGCTTCATCTCGGCGCCTTGCGCAATAACAACACGCGTCTGCTCCAGCAGTCCGGGCCGGATACGGGCTTTGATTCCATCGGCGATTTTCCCCAGGCCCAATCACTGGCGGCGTACTTGAACCGGCTCGACGAAGCGAATGCGCTGCCCAAGACGGTCATCTATAATGTGAATCCGACGGACAATTACGCGTTCGCGGCGATGACCGGCAATTTCCAAGACGGCTCGATCGCTGGCAAGGTTCAGTTCGGATCGGGCTGGTGGTTTCTGGATCAGAAGGAGGGCATGGAATGGCAGTTGAACGCCTTGTCCAATCTGGGCCTGCTCTCGCGCTTTGTCGGCATGGTCACGGACTCGCGCTCGTTCATGTCATATCCGCGCCACGAGTACTTCCGCCGAACGCTCTGCAACCTGCTGGGGCGCGACGTCGAGAACGGTGAACTACCCAAGGAGGACGCCTTGCTCGGTCCGATGATCCGCAACATCTGCTACGCAAATGCGCGGAACTATCTGGCTTTGCCGGGTTTGCCTGCGCTCAAGCGGTCGTAGGAAACTGCCCGTCGCCGGACACCGGGGTTTTGGCCTACAGGGTGGGCGGAGTTCTCGATTTTTTCGGAAAAAGTTTATACAAATCCCCCGCTCCTGGTGTCTATGGGGTGACGAGTGAACACGGAAACAACACCTGCCTGGTGCGAAAGGCTCTACCACGCGAAAGCGGCCGAGCTGATCCTATATGGCCGCGCGCTGGGTCTTTCCCATGCCGAGGCGGAGGACGTGGTGCAGGAAACCTTTCTGTCGCTGATCGAGCGTGAGTCCGCCCCGGAAAATCCCGCCCATTACTGCGTCCGCAGTTTCCGAAATCGCGCGCTCAATTACCGGCGGTCGCTCTGGCGGCGGTTGACGCGGGAACTGGAGTCGCAACGGTGGTTCGAGCGGGCCGTTGAGGAATCCCCGGCGGAACGCGCCGCGATGCGTTGCCTGACAACGCTGCCGGTGGAACAACGCGAGGTGATCGTGCTCAAGCTCTGGCATGATTGCACGTTCGAGGAGATTGGCGGGCTGCTGAATCTTTCCCCGCACACGGCGGCGGGTCGTTATCGCTATGGACTGGAAAAACTCCGGGCCTGTCTGACAAAGGAAAAAAATGAATCATCCGAATACTTTGGAGGCGCAGTTGCGTTCCTGGACGCCGCGCCACCCGTCGCCGAGGCTTGAACGCCGCGCCTTGGGCCGGTCGCCAGCCACTTCCTCCGTCCAGCGACTCTTCACGGTGTTGGCCCCGACGGCGGCGTGTCTGCTGCTGACGGTGGCCGTGGTGCGCCAACCGGACGATACCCTCGTCACGGGCGGCGCGGACAGGGCGACGATGGTGGCAATGGGGTTGAGCAACCAGAATTTTGCCGCCTATTTACCGGGAAGTTTCCAGCCCAACGCCAACCGGGTGGACACTTTTGAATGGACAAACGGGGGTCATTCCAATTCTAGTATGGATTCTCTGACGCCGTTGAAGGCAACCGATTTACAATGAGCATGGCTAAAAAGAAGACGCCGCCCGCGAAAGCTCCGGCGGCTCCGACCCCTCCCACCACCACCCCCGAAGTTATTCCGGCTCATACTCCGCCGCTGTTCCGAAAAATTGACTGGCTCACTTTCGGCATCACGACCCTGCTGGTGTGGATCGGTTATTACTGGACGCTCGCGCCCAATCTGACTTTGGAGGATTCCGGCGAACTGGCGGTGGGTTCGTTTTATGCCGGCATTCCGCATCCACCCGGTTACCCGGTCTGGACGCTCTACACCTGGTTGTGGGCCAATTTCCTGCCGTTCAACAATATCGCCTGGCGTGTAGGATTGGGCGAGGCCACGGCGGGCGCGTTTGCGTGCGGCCTGCTGGGACTGCTCGTTTCGCGCGGGAGCAGCATGCTGATGGAAGGCATCGCCGAGTTGAAATCCATCGGCCGGCAATGGGAAAGCCCCATCTGCATGGTGTCCGGCTTCGTTGCGGCGATGTTGCTCGGTTTCAACGGTTACATGTGGAGCCAGTCCGTCATCGTGGAGGTGTACGCCTTCAGCGTGCTCTCGCTTATCGCCACGTTGTTGTTTTTGCTGCGCTGGGTCTATGCGCCGCATCAATCCCGCTATCTCTATCTGGCTTTTTTCATGTACGGCATTTGCGTGAACAATCACCAGTCCCTCCTGCCGATTGCCATGGGGATTGAAGCCTTGATCGTGGCGGTGAAGCCGCGGCTGGGACGGGAGTTTTTGTTTTGGAACGTGGTGATTTATCTGCTCTGCCTGGCGCTGCGACCGTCGTTGCTGGTTGGCAATCCGATGGTGTTTATCTTCTTCAACCTCGTCGGCATCGCTTCCACGGTTGGTTGGACCTGGCTTTCCGTGCTCGCAAAACGGGAAATCAGCGGCTATGTGGCTGGCGGCGCGGTCCTGCTGACCGCCCTGCTGTTCCTGGTTGCCGGCTCGGAACAAACCGCCCTGCCCGTGACAGGCCTGGTGGTGCTGGTTTCGGTCCGGCTCTTCGCGGCGTATAACGCGCTTTTCCTGAACAAGGCCGAGCGCTCCTGGCATTGGCTGGCCACCATCATCGCCGGGCTTGCGTTCGGAGTCGGCATGGCCTTCTACCTCTACATGGCGCTGGCCGGCATGAGCAATCCGCCCATGCAATGGGGCTACCCGCGCACACTCGAAGGGTTCATCCACGCCTTCACTCGCGGGCAGTATGAAAAAATCAGCCCCACCCGGGGCGTGGGCGACACGCTCGTGGAGCAGATTGCCAGTTTCATCACCACCTACTCCAAGCAGTTGCTCATGTATCTCGACGGGTTGGACAACGAATTCAACCTGGTCTGCGTCCTCATCGCCATCGGGGTGTTCCTGTTCTATCGCCAGATGCAAAAGCGCGAGCGCAGTTGGATCATCGGCGTGGTCGGCATCTTTTTCTGCCTCGGCCCCATGCTCGTCTTCCTGCTGAATCCACCGCCCGATCGCGCGGCGCGCGAGCTGATCCGGGTCTTCTTCACCGCCTCGCACGTCGTGGTGTCGCTGGGCGTCGGCTATGGGATGGCCCTGCTGGCTTCGTTTCTGGCAACGCATTATCAATCCTTCCGGCGGGTCGCCATCATGGGCGGCATCGTGGCCGTGGACCTGGCGCTCTATGCCCTGGCGGTGGAGAGTTACGCTTCACTCGGCGGTGACGCAGCGGGTGTCCATGAGGCATTCCTGAACGGGGTCGTCAAATTCACGTTCGTGACGCTGGCGGCGGCGAGCATCACGCTGGTGGTCTTCCGGTTGATCCGCACCTCGGACTCACTCGGCGAGGAGCTAGCGCCTTTGCTGACCTTGACGGTTGTCGGAACGGCGTGCCTGCTGGTTTCCGTGGTGTTGTTCCGCAGCCCGGAAACGGGTGTCGAACCGCAGTCCATGATTGGCTTCACCAAATTGATTGCCGTGCTGCTCGCCGCCATCTGCCTGCACTTCTCGAATCGCCCGGGACCGGAAGGCGACCGCCCGGCCCTCCGCGCCGTGGCCGGGGCGGTCATGCTGCTTTCATTTGTGCTGACGCTCATCATTGTCTTCGGCAACTCGCTCAATCCCGCCGGGCTGATCGGCTTTTTCGCCACGCTGGCGAAGGGATTCGCGCCGGGACAATTCGCCATGCCCGTGCTGGCGAACCTCATTCTGCTGGGGTTGACCGTCGCCTTTCTGGCCGGGGTGGTCCTGTATCGGCAACGCGCCCCGCTCGCGCTCACGTTACTCGTGTTTGCCATCGTGCCACTACAATCCTTCATGTCCCATTGGGCCGACAACGAACAGCGCGGACACCTGTTCGGATACTGGTTCGGACACGACATGTTCACGCCGCCGTTCAAAGGCAAGGATGGCAAGCCGCTGTATCCCGAAATGGCGCGCGATGCCATCCTCTACGGCGGCACGGACCCGGGACGGTTCTGCCCCACCTACATGATCTTCGACGAGAGCTTCATCCCGCCGGCCGACAAGGCAAACACGGATCCGAAGTTCGACCGGCGCGACGTTTACATCATCACCCAGAATGCGCTCGCCGACGGCACGTATCTGGAGTACATCCGCGCGCATTACAATCGCAGCGCGCAAAAAGCCCGGGGTCTGGACACACCTTTCTTCCAGGAATCCGCCCGCGCGTTGCTGGGCGACGACCGCGAAAAGAACTGGACCACCAACCGTCTGGCCCGGGCGCTTTTGCCGCTGGATCGCTTCTTTACCCACGTCGGTGAAACCATTGAAAAGAAACGGCGGGTGGGCAGCTCGTACTTCAAAGATTCGGACTTCCTCGAATTAAACGCGTTCGCGGCGCAGTTGCGCACGCCAACCAATGGGATTGCCAAACAACTGGCCGAAGCGCTCTCGCCTGAAACGCGCACGCTCCTCGCCGGAAACAACGAGGCGGCGTTGCGTCGCGCGCTGGCCAAGGATCTCAATAAAGTTATTGAAACCGGCTTGTACGATGACAAGGCGATGGGTACAAACGTGACCCGCCACTGGCAGGCGCTCTTTGCCTGGGAGGCCGTTCATGATGAACGAACCCACGCGGAACAACAGGCACGCACCGGCCAGTTGGGCCCCGTGGCGCTGCAACGCCTCGTGGCCCAGGAAACCCTCGCCCGCCAGCAGATGGATCGCATCCAGGCGGACCTCGGGCAGCAAGCCGAGCAGGTCGAGGCGCAATTGACCGCCGCCGGCATCAAGCTCACCCCGCATTTGGACGCGTTCATCCGGGAAGCGCCACAGGACTTCACGCGCATTCGCCTCAACCGGCAGTTGCTCGAAGCCGCTTTCCCCCGGGAAATCGCCATCAGCCCCGGCGGCGTTTATCCCGACCTCGAGATGTACATCGCCTCGCCGTTGGATTCGCAGGAATGTTTTCAAGAATACCTGGTGGATGCGCAACAACGCCTCCAGAAAAACCAGCTCAAGCCCGGCGAAGACGTCCGGATCATTGACAACAAAGTGCAGGTCTCCGGCCAGGTCGCCGTCATGGCCATCAACGGCCTGCTCACCAAGGTCATGTTCGACAAGAATCCCCACAATGAATTCTACGTCGAAGAAAGTTTTCCGCTCGACTGGATGTATCCGCACCTGACGCCCTCCGGCGTCATCATGAAGATCAACCGCCAGCCGCTCAAATCCCTGCCCGAAACAGTGCTGGCCACCGACCACGATTTCTGGTCGCAATACTCGGAGCGATTGATCGGCAATTGGATCACCAACGAAACGCCCGTCAGCAACATTGTTCAATTTGTCGAGAAGGTTTACCTGCGCCACAACTGGAGCGGATTGACCGCCGGCCAGCGCAAGTTCGTCCGCGATGATCAGGCCCAGAAGGCGTTCTCCAAGTTGCGCAGTTCCATCGGCGGAGTTTACGCCTGGCGCCTGGGCGGCGCTTGTCCGCCCGAGTATCGCCCGCACACCGAGGCCGAAGTCCGGCGGCTTTACCAGGAGGCCGACTTCGCCTTTCGCCAGTCCTTTGCCTTCTGCCCGTACAGCCCCGAGGCGGTCTTCCGCTACATCAATCTGCTGGTCACGCCCCCGCCGCCAATCGCCCCGCGCGTGGCGGACGCACTCTTGATCGCCGAGACCGCTCAAAAACTGGACCCCTACAACGGGCAGATCGCCGCGTTAATTCATCAACTGCGGGACTGGACCAAACGCACCGTGTCCACTGCCGACACCGAAAAGCTCGAAGCCGAAGTGCGGGCCGAGCCGACCAATTTCCCCGCCGCACTCCGCCTCGCTTTCGCCTACCTCCAATCTCAACGAATGGACCAGGCCTATCCTTTGCTCGACAGCTTGGTCAACAACCCGCATGTGGATGTGCCCACGCTCCTGACAATCGTGGAATGGTACAAACAGCTTGGTTCGTTCCCCAAAATTGAAGCCGCCATGTCCCGGTTGGTGCAACTCCAGCCCAACAGCGCCGAAGGCTGGTACGACCTCGGCTCGGTGCGCACCAAATTGGGCCGACCACAGGAAGCCCTGGTCGCTCTCTCAAACGCGTTCGCTCTTAGCACCGCACGGCGCGCGACCAATCCCGCCGCCATGGATCTCATTGCCACGGCCCGACAGGATGAACAACTCAGTGCGCTCCGCACCCTGCCCCAATTTCAAAAGCTCGTGGCCCCGTAAGTTTCCGGCATCTCAAAAAAAAACAAACGCGCCAAGAGATCAAAATCTCTTGGCGCTTTTGCAACCGGCCGCTGCGAGCTACCACTTCAGCCAAATCCCCCTGCGGTTGCGGTTTCCTGTTCCGATTACGGCACCACCAGGATCCGGTAGAAACGCTGCTCAGCGCCGGCGGGATTATCCACGGCCAATGCCGTGTTGCTCGTGGCCGTCACATCGGGGACCAAATCCGCCCAATCGGTGTCGAGGTCAGGGCGATACTGAACCCGATAGGTGACGTTGCTAATCGCATTCCAATAAATCACAACGTGCGTAGGATCCAGCACTGTAACCGACTTGATGCTGGGAGCTTCGCCGACAACCGTCAGTGTGCCGTCCGCAAAACTGAAGTCATAATTGACCGCGCTCAATGAACCAAGCGCAGCCGTGATTGGATAACTGCCGGCCGGACTAGTGGTGGTGGCCGCAGTATTCAAATCCGGCACGCCCGTCACTCCGCTGGTCGCCAGCGTCTCACCATTCACGAATCCAGCATAGCTCGCCGTCAAAGTCGGATTGCCCTGACCATACGCCCTGCTCTGATCATTCGCCGTGACGACGAGCGTAGCCGGTGTGATGCTCGCATCCGCGACTGCCGGCTGCGCCGAAAGCGTATAATTGTCCTTGTCCGCTCCGCCCAATGCGTACCCCGTCAACGTCACCGCATGTAATCCCACATCCTTGCTCGCAAAATTCGCTGTGGCGGCTGATGCGTCCACCGTTACCACATCTGGACTTACCACACCGTTCAAAATGGCCGTTCCCGCCACCACTGCGGTTGTGTCTCCGTCATAGACTTTCGCGTTCGCGCTCAAACCTGTAATCGTCAGTGACGCCTTGTTGATCACAAAGTTCCCCACCGCCACCCCCACCAGGCTCTGGTAGTTGCCCGTGTCCGTCGGCACGAAGTCCGCCGTCACCGCGTAGCTCCCCGCCGCCGTCTTGTCCGCCGTCCCGCCCG
>CAZLOH010000077.1:0-7406 GCA_964561105.1 uncultured Bifidobacterium sp.
CGCCCGCTGCCTCGCCCTCCTCTCCCAATCATGAACTCATACCAAAAGACCCTGGAAGACAGCCATCGGCAGGGCAGCGCGGTTGCGAAATCAGTCCAACGTCTGCAACCGGATGTTGCGATATTCCACCTTCATGATCAGTCCGGGATGAATCTGCAACCCGATGGGCGCGCCGCCGCCGTAGTGCGTGTCGGTGTACTCGCACACTTGCTCGCCATTCAGCCAGACGGTGAACGTGTCGCCTTTGGCTTCGAGGCGAAACTTATTCCAGTCCCCTGGCTTGAACAGCTTTTCAATATTCTTCGCCCGGCCCGCTTCGGGATAACCCGCCGGCTGCGCGTCGCGCTTGGCAAGATAAAACGATCCGCTCATGTCGCGCTTGAGGCTGCGTGAGATGCCGAACTGCAACTGGAGTTCCGGGGCGCGCAACATTATCCCGCTGTCAATCTCTCCGCTCCAGCGGACCTCCAGTTCGAGGACGAAATTCGTGTAGGCCGTTTCCGTGTGCAGTACGTTTCCTTTGCGGCTCGCGTTGTTCTCGCCCACGAGCACGCCGTCCACCACCTTCCAAAATGGATTTGGGTCCGGCGCCTTCCAGCCGGTGAGGTCTTTGCCATTGAAGATGGGTTGAAGCCGATCCGCGTCCGCGCGGGCGCAACAAGCCAGGGTGAGCGCGACGAGCAACGCCCGGGTCAGTTTGTCGAAGCGAGTATTGGTTTTCATGATTTTCATTGTTGGCACAGCGCGAACATCAGGATGGCGGAAGCGGTTCCGTCCATGGTGGGTTCGTTCGAGGAGTAATCTTTTACGTCATCGTGATAAACCGCAAGCTCGCTCTGAAACGCGGCGAGCGGATCGGGCTCCGTGATGGCCACGCCTTTGAGCGATTGGAAGATGCGCTCACAGACCGGACCATCCACCAATCCGCCGCGGATGGACCGCTGCGTGAGTTGCGCCGTCATTAAGTGAACCGCCCGCGGAAACCGGGCGCCGACGCCGGTGAACATCGTCGTGCCCCACGGATTGCGACCGAGCAGCCAATCGCGTTGCCGGGTGGTGAACGCGCGATACCGATCGTCCCCGGTCATGCGCTCATAAAGCACGCCCTGAGTGACGAGCGCGGCCAGCAGGTTGTTTGAACACCAGATGAACGGCACGCCCACGCGGTATGGATTTTTCTGACCGGTGCGCCGGCAGCGTTCAAGCCCCGCGCGATAATACCCGGCCAGGGTTTTCTTGAGCCGCCGATCCACCAAATCGTGGAGCCGGAAGTGGCCGAGGTTTAGGAACGGATAATACTGGTAATGGCCCGTCTGCTCCCGGCCCATCCAGCTTTCGTCTGCCGCGAGCTTTGCGTAGCGTTTTGCGTCCTCGAGATAGCGCGCGTCACTTGTGGCGCGGTAACATTCCGCCGCGCCCCATTCCATGTCGTCGGCCCAAGTGGTTTCTTCGTAGCGATAGGGCGACTTGTAAGAATTGCCCTGTTGCACGCCCTCTTTCGCGCGGCCCAGTTCATAAACTTCCCGCCCGGCTTTCAGGCAATGCACGGCGAATTTGTGTTCGCGCGGATCGTCCTTCCAGATCTGATATGCCAGCGCCATGGCGGCGGCATAACGACCGGCCAGGTTCGCCACGCCCGTGGAGGCGCTCTGATATTGCTGCAAACCTTGCGGCTGGCCGTCGGCGAAATAAACCACCCGCGCGCCGCCTTGTCCCCAGCCGTAATCCACGCGGTCGTTCTGCGGTAGCCGCCAGCCGGCGTGATCACGGTCGTCGGCCACCTGATGATAAAGTTGATCCGGGGCGGGATGAAGTTTGAGCATCCATTCCAAACCCCAGCGCGCTTCGTCCAGGATGTCGGGGATGCCGTTGGTTCCGGGCTGACCGAGTGCATTGCAGTGGTCGGCAAAAATCTTCTTCGGCTGCCCCGCCGCCAATTCATACGCCAACAACATCTGGGCGGTGGCATTGCCGGACGTGAGCAGATACTTCAGCAAATCGCCCGCATCATGCCAGCCGCCCCGCGCCTCCAGCGGCGTACCGTTCGTCCAGGGGCCGTAAGCCGTGCGGCCATCGAATTGATGACAGTTCGTGCCAAGCCACGGATTGTAACCACACCGCTGCTGGCGCATGAACTCCAACAACTCGTCCGGCAACTCCGCATAGGCGCTCGCGCTGATCGCAAACGGCCACGATGCCACTTCCCCAATCCGCAACACATATCGTCCCGGTTTCTGGAATCGCGTGAAATCGAGTTCGACGTGGTTTGAAAACTGCCCCCACTTCACGCCGGCGAGAGGCCGGGTCTTGCCCCGGAAAACGGTGTTTGACGTTCCGGCTTCCACCACCGTGAAATTCGCCGGCAAGTCGGTCTTGGAAAACGCCATTCCGATCTTGTCGTCCCGCAGCCCATACCCAATCTGGTTGGCGCGAACGAAAATCTCAGCCGCGCGACTTCCGGGAGTTCCGCCACTCACCGCGCAAACCAGGAGCGCGCAACCGAGTTTCACTCGGAAGGTACGCGGACGATGGCGGTTAACATTCATGTCGGGCTTTTTGTTCGCCCCGAGGGCCGCGTCACCGGGCGCCGGCAACGTGGCGCTCAGAGCGGCACGCCCTTGCGGCCTTTGAAGGTCAGTTCGGCGATGCCGGACTTGTCCAGCTCTCCCAGCCCTTCCTTGATCATGCGGTCGTATTGTTTCTTCGTGGCAACGGCGAGTGGCAGGTTCAAACCCTGTTCCTTCGCCAGCTTGAGCGCAATGCCGGAATCCTTCGCGGCGTGGGCGGCGGAAAAGAAACACGAGTGCTCGCGATTCTGCATGTCCTCGCCGTCAGTCTGGAGCACGCCGGAACGCGCGCCCGTCTGAGAGAAAACTTCGCGCAGCATCGTGAGGTCAAGCCCGAGCGCCGCGCCGAGACCAAGGCCCTCCGCCAGCGCCGCGGTGTTGGCGTTCATGACCATGTTCACGAGTGCCTTAACCTCGGCGGCCTGGCCCGCTCCACCGATGTAACGGAGTGAGCTGCTCAACTTTTCCAAAACCGGCTTCGCGCGCTCGAAGACCTCCGACCTGCCTCCGCACATCAGATACAGCGTGCCGTCCCGCGCCTGGGTGATGCTCGACGCCATGCAAGCCTCCAGCGAACTCGCGCCTTTGGCCTCGCACTTCGGTTCGACCCAACGATGAATCGCCGGCGTGACGGTCGCGCAGTTGATGAAGAGTTTGCCTTTGGCGCGATTCAGCAGGCCGCCGGTGAAAATTTGTTTCATCGCCCGGTCGTCCGTGACGACCGTCACAATCACGTCGGACAAGGCTGTGACCACCTTGAGGTGGTCCGCCGCCACGCAGCTCAACTCCTGAGCGAGGGATTGCGCGGCAGCCGTGTTCGCATCAAACACCGACGCGACTGGGTAGCCGCAATCCTGCAACCGTCGCGCCATGTTGGCGCCCATGCGTCCGACTCCGACAAAACCAATTTTCTCCAGCATGATTTCCTCTCCGACGCGAAACCGACCTTCCGCGTCTTACTTGAGCCACGGCGCGATTTTTTCGCCCGCCCAGATTTCTTTCACGGCCTGACGTTCGCGCACGACGGCGGACATTTTGCCACTGACCAGAACCTCCATCGCGCTGGCACGCGTGTTGTAATTCGACGCCATGACAAAGCCATACGCACCGGCGCTCAACAGCGCGAGCTGGTCGCCTTCGCCCACCTTCGCCAGCGGCCGGTCTTTGCAAAAATAATCGCCTGACTCGCAGATAGGCCCGACGACATCGGAGTTGATCGTCGCCTTGCCGGTGCGCGTCACGGGCACGATTTCATGGTAGGCGTCGTAAAACGCCGGCCGGATCAGGTCGTTCATCGCGGCGTCCACGATGACAAAATTCTTTTTGCCCGTGCGCTTCACGAATTCCACGCGTGTGACCAGAATGCCGGCATTGCCCGAGATGAAACGGCCGGGTTCCATGAGCACCCGCAAGCCCAGCGGCTGGAGCAACGGCACCAGGCGCGCGGCGTACTTCTCCGGCGTGAGGATGTTCTTTCCCGCTTTGCTCCACCAGGCGGCGTCACCGCTGGCCAGCGCCGGTTGATAAACAATCCCCAGCCCGCCGCCGATGCTGAAAAACTCAATGCCGTGCTGCTGTTGCAGGCGTTGCGCCAGGGGGATGACCTTGCGCACGGCTTGCTCGAACGGCGTCACGGTCGTGAGCTGCGAGCCGATGTGCATCTGCACTCCCCGCAACCACAGATGCTTCAACTTGCGCGCGCGCGCATAGACGCCTTCGACGTTCTCGAAGGCGATGCCAAACTTGTTTTCGTAGGTGCCCGTCGTGATTTTCGCGTGCGTGTGCGCGTCCACGTTGGGGTTCACGCGCACGGCGACGGGGGCGACCTTCTTCAAGCGCGCGGCAATCCGGTTGATCCGCTGCAACTCCGGCTCGCTCTCCACGTTGAACGAATACACGCCGCGTCGGAGCGCGAATTCAATCTCGGCCTCCGCCTTGCCCACGCCGGCGAACACGCACTTTTTGGGGTCGCCGCCCGCGGCAATGGCACGCTGCAATTCACCGCCGCTGACGATGTCGAACCCGGCGCCCAGCCGGGCGAGCAGGTGCAGCACGGACTGGTTGGAATTGGATTTGATGGCGAAGCAGATCAGGTGATCCACCGGGGCCATGGCCCGATCCAGTTTTTGAAAATGATTGGTCAGCGTCCGCTGCGAATAGACATAGAGCGGCGTGCCGAACTTCCGCGCCAGTGATTCAACTGACACGCCCTCGCAATAAAGTTTCTTTCCGACATAACGAAAGTCATGCATCGCGCGGATTTTAGGTCGCGTTCAGCAAAGCGCAAGTTTCGGTCAAGCACACCCTCAGCCGCTCGGCCACGTCGGCGGGGGCGCATCTCAGTTTCTTGCGGTGGTGCTGGTCGCGCTGCGACCAGCCCGTCCGCGCAGAGCGGACGGAATCGGGCGGGACCTCAGCCCTTCTTGACTGTGGGCGTTTTTGCAATAAAGCGAGATGCGCTTTCGGTGGAGTTGCGATGGAACGAATCCTTGCCTCAACCCCAACGGGATGCTATTAAGCTAGCGCGCCAGGTGAGGTTCGCGGCGCGGGCGAGATCAGAGACATTCAGCAATGAGCGTGGCAAAAAAGAAAATCAAGGTTCTCATCGTGGACGACCATCCGGTGGTGCGCAAAGGGCTGCTGTCCTGCCTGGCAAACCGGGATCATCTCAAGATTGTCGGTGAGGCCGCCAACGGGACGGAAGCCGTAAAGCTCGCCAAGGAAGTGGCGCCGGACATCGTGCTCATGGACCTTTCCATGCCGGAAATGGACGGACTGGCGGTGACCGAAACGCTGCGCAAGGAGGCGCCGCAAGCCAAGGCGCTGATTCTCTCCATGCAAAGCAACCGGGACGCCGTGTTGCGCATCATCAAGGCGGGCGCGCGGGGCTACGTCCTCAAGGACGCGCCCACGGAGGAGCTGGTTCACGCCATTGAAACCGTTTTTGCCGGCGACGCCTACTTTAGCGGACCGGTTGCCAAAATTGCGCTCAACCAATACGTCACCGACGCGGACGAAACCCGGCCCGTGGCCAAGCTCAGCGAGCGCGAACGCGAAGTCCTCGCGCTCATCGCCGAGGGCAAGAGTAACAAGGAAATCGCCGTGCATCTGGGCATCGGCGTGCGCACCACCGAGACGCATCGCGAACGCATCATGCGCAAGCTGAACATCCACAGCGTCGCCGGTCTGACCAAGTTCGCCATCGCCAATGGCATCTCCGCGCTCGAAGAAGACGGGCAACGATAACGGCCGTGACGTTCACCGGTCGCGGAAACTCATGCGGCGGGCCCGGATTCTTTTCATCACCGGCACAGACACCGGCGTGGGCAAAACCATTTTCGCGGCGCTCGCCACCCTTCTTCTCAAACAATCCGGACGCCGGGTCGTGGCGCTCAAACCCGTTTGCTCCGGCGGACGCGGCGATGCGCGATTGTTGCGCGCCGCCGCCGGAAAAATCCTGTCGCTCGACGAAGTGAACCCCTGGCACTACCGGGCCGCGCTGGCCCCGGTGCAGGCCGCGCGCCAGGAACAGAAACGGCTGCGCTTGCGCGAAGTCGCGACGCAGATCCAGCGCGTGGCAAAACGGTTCGCCATTGTGGTCGTGGAGGGCGCCGGCGGATTGCTCAGTCCGTTGGGGGAAGGTTTTGACTCGCGCGATCTGATCCTGGCCCTGAATGCGACGCCGATCATCGTTTGCCCGAACAAACTGGGCGCGGTGAATCAAGTCCGGCTCGTGCTGGCCGCCTTGCCGCCCGCGATCGCAAGCCAAGCTCGGATCGTGCTGGTGACCCAAGCCAAACCGGATGCCGTGAGCCGCTCGAATCCCGGATTGATTGCGGAATTTGTGGCGCCAAACCGATTGCTGCTCATCCCGTGGCTGGGCCGCGAACGCCGGCGACATTCCAAGTCGGTTCCTTGACGTTGTCAGCGGGTAAAAAAACAGGGCGGGTTGCCATGCTGGCTTCGCTCCGGGGGTTTCATGGAACAGGGGCGGCGGCGCCCGTCTGGCCGCAGCCTCGATACCAACCGCTCCAGCGGGCCACGGAGAAGTTTGAGACCGGCGCGACGCCCGTCCTACGGAAACGAGCCGGCTGCAAGGCCGCCAACAACGACCGAAATGACAGGAAGGAATCGCGGCTTGAACGTCGCCCGCCACCACGGCCGGAAAAGACCAAGCCAGCCTTTAAGAAACGGAAAGCTGGCTGACGGAAATCTATTTTTGCATTTGACCGCTCACGCTGATGGGCGACCCCTTCACGACCCCTTCACGAGCCGTTCTACCACGTTGGCGATTGCGTGTGTTGCTGGAAAGTTCGCCTGTTTGCGGTAGAAGTTCTCGCGCTGCGAGAACTCCGCCCGCGCAGAGCGGGCGGAAGCGGGTGACCGGGGGCGCACGGTTTCACGCAGTTCGTGGCGCGTTGCTCTGCGCGACGCGACGGCTCGCAGCGCGAGCCGTGCTACCCGTTGGTGATTGCGTGTGGTGCTGGAAAGTTCGCCTGTTTGCGGTAGCAGTTCTCGCGCTGCGAGAACTCCGCCCGCGTGGAGCGGGCGGAACCTTGCGGTGGCGTTCGTCACTCACGACCGCAGTTAGGTTGCTTGCGAACGTGAACGACACGAACCGAGCCTGCAACTAAAAGTGAAGCTGTCCCGGTCCAGCTTTTCGCGTATTTGGAGTATTTCGCGGTCAATTTCATTCGGGCTGATGGCAGTTCTACTCCCGCCTCATTTCACTGTCAATCCCGGCCCCATTGATGCCGATTGGTCGAAACCAAGAACCGACCCCTTCAAAGAACCGACCCCTTCAAAGAACCGACCCCTTCAAAGAACCGACCCCTTCAA
>CAZLOH010000078.1:0-6307 GCA_964561105.1 uncultured Bifidobacterium sp.
GGGACGGGAGCAGTTGGAGCGCGCTGGGCGAGGGGATAGGCGGCGACGTGTATGCACTGGCGGTGTCGGGCAGCGACGTATATGTGGGAGGCGATTTAACGACGGCGGACGGGCACACCGCCCCTTCCATCACCAAATGGGATGGGAGTAGTTGGAGCGCGCTGGGTGAGGGGATTAACAACAGCGACGTGCGTGCGCTGGCGGTATCGGGCAACGACGTGTATGCGGGAGGTCATTTCGCGACGGCGGGCGGGAGCGTGGGCAATGGGATTGCCAAATGGGACGGGAGCAGTTGGAGCGCGCTGGGCGAGGGGATAGGCGGCGACGTGTATGCGCTGGCGGTGTCAGGTAGTGACTTGTATGCGGGCGGCCGGTTCTTGACGGCGGGTGGCAAGGTTTCGGCCTATGTAGCACGGGCGGCCCTGGGGGATGCGCCGGGTTACAATCAGATCACCAGCCAGCTTCTACCGGGCGGCGACATGCAGCTCTCGTATGTGGGCGATCCGGCCACCAACTACGCGCTGGAGCGGACCTTCAATCTGTCCCCGCCGATTGGTTGGGTTGGCCAAGAAACCAATACCATGAGCGTTAGCGGCGTTCTGACCTTCACCAATTCGCCGGTCGTCACCACCAACAACTTCTGGCGCGTGCGTTCCGTGCCGTGAACCACGCAGGAAGTGTTTCACTGGACCTCAAATCGCAAACATCGGAGCGCAGAGAAATCCGGGGGCGATTGGAAGTGGCGGTCAGGAGCGCGGCGTTTACGCCGCTTCAACGGTGGAAACACGGGGGCGATTGGCGATTTCAGACGCACTTCGTGGACGCACCGTGAAGCGGGCTGAAGCCCGCGCCCCCTTGAGGTTGAACGCCACTTCCAATCGCACCCGAGAAATTCATGGTCATTGACAATGCCGAGATGATCATTAAAAAATCGCTCCCCTGGGACGGGACGGCTGGTGAACGGCGCAGCATCGCCCAGCCGTTTGACCTGGCGCATCCCTGACCGAAATGAAACCATTCGATGCAACCAACCAAGTGAAAGGAAAATGACCATGACCAAATTGCTCGTTCTCTACTACTCGATGTACGGCCACGTCGAAACCATGGCCGGGGCGATTGCGGAAGGCGCGGGCGCGGTGGACGGGGTGACCGTCACCCTCAAACGCGTGCCCGAACTGATGAGCGCCGAGAAACTCGCGGCCGTCGGCGGCAAGGTGGATCAAGCCGCGCCCATCGCGTCACCCAAGGAGCTGGGCGAGTACGATGCGATTATTTTCGGGTCACCCACGCGGTTCGGCAACATGACCGCCCAGATGCGCAACTTTCTTGATCAGACCGGCAGCTTGTGGCTGAGCGGCGCGCTCGTTGGCAAAGTTGGCAGCGTGTTCACCAGCACGGGCACGGGCGGCGGCAACGAAAGCACCATCATGAGCTTCGTGAACACGTTGATCCATCACGGCATGATCTACGTCGGGCTGCCCTACGCCTGCCCCGAGCTGACGGACATCAGTGAAGTGAAGGGCGGCTCGCCGTGGGGTGCAGCGACGATTGCCAGCCCGGACGGTTCGCGGCAACCGTCGGCCAAGGAACTGGCGCAAGCCCGCTACCAAGGCAAACACGTCGCCACCATCGCGCGGAAGCTGAACGGATAACCGCGCGGCGCCAACGTCGGGATGAAATGCGGGATTGAGTTCGGCGGACAAACGCGCTTTCATGGTCGCCGATGAAAGTTCCAGCCCTCACTCAACGCCTGGCCGTTTGCAGTTGGTCGTTACAGCCGACCAGTCCCTCGGACTTGGTGGCCAAACTCCAACAAACCGGCGTAAGCCGGGTTCAGCTCGCGCTGGATCCCCTGCGGAATGATCCGACCGGATGGCGTCAAACTCCGCAACTTTTGCAACAGGCAGACGTCCGCATCGTCTCCGGCATGTTCGGTTGCGTGGGTGAGGATTATTCCACCCTGGAAAGCATCCGGCTCAGCGGCGGCCTCGCGCCCGACGCGACGTGGGAGCAGAATTGGAAGAACATCCAAGCGACCGCCGAGCTTGCGCAGCAACTCAAGCTCTCGCTCGTCACGTTTCACGCCGGGTTTTTGCCGCACGAGCCGGGCGACCCGAATTACGCGAAGCTCAAGCAACGGCTGGCCCAGACGGCGGACGTTTTCCAGGCCCGCGGCATTGCGCTCGGGTTGGAAACGGGGCAGGAAACCGCGGCGGCGCTGGCCGATTTTTTGCGCCAGCTCGCCAAAGCCAACGTCGGGGTGAATTTCGATCCGGCCAACATGCTGCTCTACGACAAGGGCAATCCGCTCGAAGCGTTGCGCACGCTCGGGCCGTGGATTCGCCAGGTCCACATCAAGGACGCGACGCGCACGCGCACCCCGGGCACCTGGGGAGCGGAAGTGGCGGCCGGCACGGGCGAAGTGGACTGGCCGGCGTTTTTCACGACGCTCGGGCAGGTTGGCTTCCACGGCGACCTGTGCATCGAACGCGAGGCCGGGGAAAAGCGCGTGGCGGACATTCGCGCCGCGCGGGAACTGGTGCAGCGGCTTTCCGAATAACCCAGCGAACGAAACTTTTCCATCGCAATGAATCCTCCGCAGAACAAACCAGTAAACGTAGCCGTGGTCGGCCTCGGCTTCATGGGCCTCACGCATCTCAAGGCTTATCAACAACTCCCCGGCGCGCGGATCGTGGCGGTGTGCGACGCCGTCCGATTGCCGGTCAAGGGCGTGCTCACCGGCGTGAGCGGCAACATTCATGGCGCGGACGCCATCAATCTGGGCGAGGATATCCGCACCTACCAAAAGCTCGAAGACCTGCTGGCGGACGCCGGCGTGGAGCTGGTTGATCTCTGCGTGCCGACGCCGTTGCACGGCCCGCAAGCCATCGCCGCCTTGAAAGCCGGCAAACATGTCCTGTGCGAGAAACCACTCGCGCGCACCTCCGCGATTGCTCGGGAAATTGTCGAGGTCGCGAAGACGGCGAAGGGATTCTTCATGCCGGCCATGTGCATGAGATTCTGGCCGGGCTGGTCCTGGTTGAAGGAACTCGCCACCCAAAACACCTACGGGAAAATACTCACCGCGCGCTTCCGCCGCGTGTCCGCCCCGCCGGGCTGGAGCCGCGACAGCTACTTCAAGGGCGGGGATTCGGGCGGCGCGCTGCTCGATCTTCACATTCATGACACCGACTTTGTGCAATTCCTGTTTGGCCGCCCCACCGCCGTTTATGCGGCCGGCCAGAGCCGGTTCAGCGGGGCGATTGATCACGTGGTGACGCACTACCGCGTGCCCGGCGACGCGACCGTTTATGCCGAGGGAAGCTGGCTGCTCACCAGCGGGTTCAACATGTCCTACACGGTGACGTTTGAGCGGGCGACGATTGACTACGACAGCGCGCGCGGCGGCGAGGCGCTGCACTTGATGCTGGAAGGCCAGCCGCCCCAGGTGATCAAACCCGCAGGCGTGGACGGTTACGTGGAGGAACTGCGCCACTTGATCAGTTCCATCCAATCCGGCCGTCCACCCACCGCGGTGACGGGCGCGGACGGCTTGAGCGCGGTGGAAATTTGTGAAGCGGAGGAGAAATCCATTCAAACCGGCGACGTGGTGAAATTGTAGGAGGTCATGATGACAAAAATAGCGAGAAGGACATTCATGAAGCAGGCGGCCATCGTTTCCGGCGGGGCCGGGTGGCTGGCGGCCAGCGTGACCGAACTCGCGGCCAATCCCCTTGGCTTGCCCATTGGCAGCCAGGTCTGGCCCATGCGAGCGGACCTCAAGGATTTTCCCGCCTTCGTCAAGCGGCTGTCCGGCATCGGCGTGACCCGGCTCGAATTGTGTTCCCCCATCGGTTACGGCAACGTGTTCAGCTCGCTGGCGAACGGCAAGGTGGTGCGGCAAATCCTCGAGGATCACGGGATGAAATCCGAAAGCTGCCACTTCTCGCTGGACGAGTTGCGGCACAAGCACGAGCAGGACCTCGAGTGGGCGCGGGAAGTCGGCATCACCCAGATGCTCACGGCGAGCCTGGGCGATGGCAATGGCGGAGAGCACCCGACGCTGGATCAAGTGAAACGGGCGGCGGATGAATTCAACAAGATCGCCGCCGTCACGGCGAAAGCGGGCCTGCAACAAGGCCTGCACAACGAGGGCTTCGAACTCTCGATGGTGGAGGGACGGCGAACCTACGACCGGTTGCTGGAATTGCTCGATCCGAAGCTCGTCAAGTTCCAGTTCCAGATGTCAACCATCACGGCGGGCCTGGTCGCGGCCGATTACTTCACGAAATACCCCGGCCGGTTCTGCTCCATGCACCTGCAAGACGTGGACCTGAACGCGCCAGGCCAGCCCCAGGTGGCGCTCGGTCAGGGCAGCATTGACTGGGTGAAGACGTTTAACGCGGCGAAAGTGGGCGGGGTTAAAAACTACTTCGTCGAGCAAACCTGGAAACTCACGCAGCCCAGCGTGGCGTATCTCAAAACACTGACCGTTTGATCGTGGCTGATTGAGATTGCCACCGGTCTTTCGTCGGACCAAACGAAACGGGAGATCCAGTTTTTTTCAGTCCAGGCGTTTCAGCCAGCGCCCCGAGTGTCGCCGTTGGCGGCAGCCACTTGAGTTGAGAGTGACCCGACGCCGCGCGCGTTACACCAACGGCAGCGGCGCAAACTTCCGGCCGAGGATCGGGGCGCTTTTGGTTTTCAACCATTCCTCCAGCACCGCCGCATAGACAGAGCGGAAGTCCACGTTGTATTTGATGTCCCCTTGGTACAGATCCGCCGGCGCCAGGCTCGGGTATTGACCGAGCAAACCGGCCCGAACCCGGTTGCCCATGATGAACAGGGGCGCCGCCGCCCCGTGATCGGTGCCGCCGTTGGCATTCTCCGCCACGCGCCGGCCAAACTCGCTGAAGGTCATCATCAGCACGCGACCCGCGTTGCCCTGCGCCTTGAGGTCGTCCATAAACGCCTTCACCGCATCGCCCAACTCCCGGAGCAATCGTTCCTGGGTGGCAACTTGATTGGTGTGGGTGTCGTAGCCGCCCTGGGAAACGTAATAAATCCGCGTGGCCATGCCGCCGCCGATGAGCTTGGCGACGAGCTTCAGCGAGTTGGCCAGTTGTGAAGCGGGGTACACGGCCTGGTCCGTCGCTTTGGCGGCAATCGCCCGCACCTCGTCGGAACTGACCTGCGCGTCCAATGCCGTGCGTTCGATGAAGTCCAGCGGTGAAACGCCGGATCGGGCCGGGCCGTTGATGGCGGTGATGGTCCCGCCGGAATTCTCACCCATGTTGTCGTCCGCCTGATTCAGTTTGCGATAGGATTCCTCCGTGGCGTCCATCTTTTCGCCGTGCTCCTTCCGGTCGCCGCTCTGGAAACGATAGTTCTGCGGATTGTTGAAGCAGATTCCCTTGGGTTGCTTGGAAGCAAACGCCTGCGGCATCTGGTTGCCGATGGTGACGGCCACGGCGGGATCGCACCCGGCGCAACTGTTGTCGAAGTAGCGGCCCAGCCAGCCCGTGCTGGAAAATTTGTTCGAGTCGCTGGCCGTCTGCCAGATTTCGGTCGAACGAAAATGCGAACGATTCGGGTTGGGATAACCGACGCCCTGGATGATGGCCAGTTGCCCGGCATCATACAGCTCCTTGAATCCGATGAGATTCTTGTGCAGCGCGACCTCGTCGTTGAGTTTCAACACCTCGCCCGCCTTGAGGCCGATGCGCGGCCGGGCGCGGTGGTAATGATCGCTGGCGTAGGGGACGACCGTGTTGATGCCGTCGTTGCCGCCGGCCATTTGCAGGACGACGAGGATGGAGGAATCCCGGCCCGTGACAATCTGGGTGGCGGAATCCGCCGCCTCGGCGTGCAGCGCGGAGAACGTATTGGCGAGGAACGCGGGCACGGTCCAGGAGATGGCGCCGCCCAGGACGGTGCTGCGCAGGAATTCGCGTCGGGTTCGGAGTGTGGGATCCGTTTTCATATAACGATGTGGAATTGACTATGGCGGTTCAAGTGAGTTGATATTCCGGCGTGGACATCACGAGCCGGATGGCCCCGAGAATGTCGGCCTGGTCCAGCGCGCCTTTCTCGTCGAGAAAGCCTGCGAGCGACTCCGTCTGCTGCGGTTTGAGCTGGGATTGGAGCAGCCGCAATTGCAGCGCGGTGATCAGGTCCTGCTTGTCCGAGCGCTCTTGCGCCGTGAGAATTTTGTCCACGTCCACCCGCGGCGCGTGGACGCGTTGCAGGACCTTCTGCGCCCGGTTGTTTGGACGCGCCTTCTTCGCGAAATTCGCCCCGGCCAGCA
>CAZLOH010000079.1:0-4155 GCA_964561105.1 uncultured Bifidobacterium sp.
CCAGCGCCACCAATCCAAAGACGCCCATCATAACGAAGTAACTCACCACTAGCGACAACCCCAAGGCCAGACCCATCCAAAACTTTAAAACCAGCGCGGCGATGGGAACGCTGATGATGCCTAACAAACATCCGGAACGAGAATCGTGATGCTGGTATTCCCTCTGCAGTTGACCGCATCGAACGCATATCAAGTATGTGGCGCGAAACAGCCTTCCGCAACGCGATGCACCAATCCGCGCATACCCATGTTGTTTTAACACACTGTCCTCAATGGGGTGCGGCAAGGCAACGTATTCGCCGTCGTCGAGTTTCAACGCCAGATAGCCCCCCGGAAGAATCTTGCCTCCTTTCCGCCCATCGGTGGTGACGTAACCCGCGACGCCATTGCTGGTCTCCGGCAATCGCCCGCAATGTGTGCATTCAATGCGAAACACCGTCGGCATAATCAGAACGATTTGAAATTCATCCGGCTCTTTCTCAACACGCCATTCAAAGTGCTTCCCGTTGCCTTACTCGCTAGTTCGGCCATCAGCTGGACACGGTTCGTCTTGCAATCCAGGTGTGCATGGGCGCAGTGAACATCCTTATTTGAACAGAGTGAAGATTGACGGTGGGCGAAATCGTTGTGGAAAATGGCGAGATTCATTTGACTGGTTGGGTTGTTTGCGGCTTAACGGGGCATTCGATAAACCGCCATTTCGCCGCGTTCCCTCAAAACGGCAAATTCACCCGGATTTCCGTTTCCGCTTACACCCATGATCCGCTCCCCATCCAGCGTCATCCGAGTCACCCGCTGGACACCTCGCGAATCCATGTCCAGCAGCACAATCCGAGACCCACTCGCCAATACCAATGGACCGCCAGGCACGAAGGCGGCAATCGGGGAGACCAAGTCGCGTTCCAAATCCATGCAGTCGTCCGTGCCGGCCCAGCACATCACCGCCCGGTCGTGGAGCAGGACCGCGACACCCTGCTTGGTGTTGGGTACCGTCGCCACCATCCGGATGACCTGGCCGGGCAATTCCACGCGCGTTAAGTTTCCATCTGTTCGGGTCATGATCAGGCGGTTTCCCAGCGCAATCGCAACGCCGTGGTCCAGCGCAACCACGGAGAGGTGTGTGTCCTCCGTGCGAGTCGCTTCTTTCAAAAGATCATCGGTCACGTCCCGGGTCTGCATCAATTGGCCGCGCCCCTTGTCATAGCCGGAAAGCACCGCCCTGCCCGCAGCCACATGCACGGCCCACACCGTTTCCGAGCCGATGGCAAAAGGGTAACCTTGCGTTGGCAGCCAGGAGGGCGTGCCAGCTACGCAGACCTCATCGAAGGATTGGTCCGCAGCCGGAAACCGCTTTGAGGCAAAAGGCCTTCCACTGGCGTGAGCGAGCACGACCGACTCGGTTGCGCCGCCCATCGGCTCGAGGAGCAATCCGTGTTGCGCCACCGGTGCGGGGCAATCCCAGGACAGGCTCTGAAAGGAACCGTCCCAAACGCCGCGCAATAGCGTCAGCCGCTGGGCGGTGCAGCCTAGCGCATAGAACCACTGCCGGCGGCTTTTCAATCCCACCCACCGCATCTGGCGCGGCAACTCAAAGCGACGGAGCAGTGTAGGCTGACCACCCGGTGCGGGTGGGGGGCGGACAATAACAGATGGCGTTTGACGTTCGGCGTGGCGGCGCGCCGCCAGATGCCGGTTGGCGTCACGAGCCAGCAACTGGTCCGACGGGGCCAACCGCACCAGTTGTTCGAGAAGCCGCCCGGCAGTGTCGCCACTCAGGGCGGGCCGCCGAAGTTCGCGAGCAACGAGGACACGGGAGAAATCGGCGGCCTGATGACGAATTGCTTCATGGGGAAACTCACGGGCGACTCCGCCCAATGCCACCACCAGCGGCAGCGTCAACTGTCCCGGCATCGGTTGGTGATGCACTTCTCCCAGAAGTTGCCGTGCTCGTTCGTGCTCGCCACCGCGCGCCATCCAATCGAAGGCGGCGGTCAGGCAGTGGACCGCCTGATGCGACGCGGGCCAGGCGCCCAGCAACAGGGAAAGCGCATCTTCTGGCGCATGGAGACGTTCCTCCACGAGCCTGGCGGCACCAAGCACGTCATGCCCGGCCAACCGCTCCTCCACCACCCGCCGGAGGGCGGTTTCCGCTGCGGCGCCGTTACCGGCCTTCTCCTGCAGGTCGGCGACACGCAGCCATTGATCCAGCTTTTCGTAACGCTCAATCGCCTCCGCCAGAAAACCGCCATCGGCCAGACATTGGGCGGCTTCCATGGGGTTTTGCAGGTGCTCGTCGTAGAGGAGGGCGGCCTCACGAAAAAGATGTCCCCGCTTAAGTGCGCTGGCCGCGGACACCAAGTCACCGAGCAATTCGGCGTATATGTAAGCCGCGCGCTGATGGCGTCCTAATTGCATTTCCCGGTCAGCCATCTCGCGGTAGCGGCGCCGCAGCACGTTTTCCATGTCCGGTTGCTCGTTCCAAAAGTCCGCAGGCCGGCCGCCAAGACGGTCCGGTTGAAAGTCCAATGATCGAACTCCAAGACGGTTGCTGGGCGGGCCCACGCCCCGATGACCGAAGGAATGCAGCGGAAGGGCATGACGCAAGCCTGACTCCGGGTCGGTGTCGAGCAGGTGCAACAGGCGATGCAACTCCCGATTGCGCAGTTGGTCAAGTTCCCCGGTCACACGGTGAAGCTGTCGGGTTGCCCAGTCCTCCACGTCGTTGAGCCAGTTCCGACGAACAGCCGTATGCGGAACCCATCGCAGGACGCCCGCCACACCGCGTGCCACCACCATTTGCACTCGCCGGTAAAACTTCGAGAGCATGCCGGTTTTGGGTTCATTCGGCGCGGGCGGCAGGTTTTCCAAGGGTTCGCTGGCGATTTCTGTGTTGGCGTCACCAAATACGTCCTCCAGCGACGGCGGCTGGAGCAATACCACGGCGCTCAATTCCGGCATGGCGGGAAGACCCGGCCGCGCTGCGTTCCATTCGCCGAATTGTTCCTCCGGAGGTTGGAGAAGTTCACTGATCCGCAGCGTTGATTCCTCGTTGAACCCGCTCAGGCCGAACGCAGGGTGAAAGAAGGCAGCCGGCCATGGACAGAGGGCCTGGAGCTCGGCATCGGTGACTGGAGGGTGAAGACCGGCGTCCACCGGAACGTAGAGGCGACCGGCAACCGAACGGCAAGCCATGCCCGGCGGCCGGTTCATTTCCGAGTGCCCGCCTGCCGGAACCACCAGCAGTCCGGCTGGATGATTGGATTGTCGCGGGTGCGGCACCACATACAGGCGGGTGGTTTCGGTGGCCAACCCGCAGCGCGCCAGTTCCTCCAGCCAGTGCTCGACCGAGGAGCCGGGCAGGAACCCTGCCTCGGGCGCTGCCTCCAGCGCCGGATCATAACGCAGTTGAAGCGGATTGGTCATGCGGCGGGAAGGCAATTGAGCAGGCGTTCAAACACCCGGTTCGATTCGGACGTGTATTCTCCGTCAAAGAAAAACGATGGACCACAGACGCAGCCGTCGGATGTCCACCCGGCGACTTCACCGTCGGCGAGCATCACCGACACTTCGGGCAGTTCCGGTCGAGCGCTCTTGAAATGCAGAATTCCATGGCTGTCGAGAAACACGGTGGTTCCATTGGATAGTTGGCCCGACTGCAACCAAACACCTGCCGCCTTGAATTCGCGCGGGAGACCGGTAAAGAGAGGTTCGGCGGGAAGATCGCCCAAATTTGGCGCGGGTAGAATGCACAGTTTGCCTTGCGGACCGAGCACAAGTCTGCGCCAGCGTTTTTTACGACCGCGCAATGCCAGTCCTTCCGGAATACGAACGACCGATTCGACAAAACGGTAGATATTTCGGCAAGGCAAAGGCGGGGGAAGATTCAATGACTTTAGGGAAAACGGGACGTTGTCCTTTTTGCCCATCCGCTCCAGATCATACAAGCGTCCGAGCGCCCGGGGACCGGCTGGTTGCGTTGGTCGGCTCACCAGAATCTGGCTTCCGTCCCGGGAGATCAGCGGCAAGTTGAAGTTCAGGCGCGGATCCGAGGGGCCGGGAAGCTGGATGTTTTGTCCCGTTTCACTGGAGATGATCCGGCCGCTCTTGGACAAAAGCCAGGGGCCGGAATGCCCGGCGCGGTCAAACACGGTGACA